>JAOBWK010000085.1 GCA_025463305.1 Ilumatobacteraceae bacterium | reverse complement strand
TACGACGAGGTCGTCCACGACGTGCCCACCATGCTCCGTGCCGTTCGCGAAGGCGGTGCCGGAGCGTTCAACCTGAAGGTCAGCAAGGTCGGTGGGCTGACCAAGGCCAAGCTGATGCGCGACCTCGCCCAGGACCTCGGCATCCAGGTGACGATCGAGGACACGTGGGGCGGCGACCTCGTCTCGGCGTGCTCGGCCCACCTCGCAGCCAGCACGCGCAGCGAGTCCCTCCTCACCGTGTCGTTCATGAACGACTGGACCAACGAGCATGTCGCCGGCTACCAGCCGCGCAGCGTCAACGGCTTCGGCAGCGCCCCGACCGGCCCTGGGCTCGGCCTGGACGTCGACGAGACCACCCTCGGCGCACCCCTGCTCACCGTCACGTCCTGACCCGGCCGTCCCCCTAACGGACGATGCCGGCCCTGGGGGCCGGCATCGCACAGGTTCAGTCGTCGACCGAGATCAGCTCTCGGCGGAGGTGTCCGGGTCGCCGATGAGCGTGAACGCGTTCTTGGCGTTGTCCCACTGCTCGACCTGGAGGGTCTGGAACGGGAACGGGTCGGCCTCGCCGTTCATCTTGTAGTCGGCGCCGGGGCGAGCCAGCGACGGGGTGACGGTCAGGTTGCGGGAGGCGTTGATGATGCTCTCCCGGCTGAGCGTGCCCGAGGCCTGGGCCTTGATCAAGATGTCGGTGGTGACTTCTGCGATCGTCCAGCCGACGGCCGTCGTGCCGATGTCGCCCTTGAGGCCGGCTGCGTTGTAGGCATCGGTGAAGGTCTTCACGCCGGGGTTGGCCGCGTTGGCGGGATCCTGCGGATCGAGGATGTTGCCCGAGGTGTAGATGCCGGTACCGGCGTCACCGGCCAGGAGGCTGATCAGCAGGCGCGAGGCGCACGTGTTGGTCTGGTAGACGATCGGCTTCCAGTCCGGCGTTGCGGCCTCGGCGTTCTGCATCTCCTTGAGGAACGTCGGGCACTGGGCGCCGAGCGGGACCGCGACGACTGCTGCGGGCTTCTTCGCCGCGAGCGCACCGACCTGGTTGGTGGGCGGGTTGGAGTCCGTCTCCTCGATGGTCTGCTCGTCGACGATCGTCAGTCCGTCCTTCGCAGCGGCGGCCTTGAAGCCGTCGGCGAACGTCTTGCCGAACTCGCTGTTCACCGTGAACATGCCGACCGTGCCGCCGGCACCGATCTGCTTCAGCAGTGCGTGCGAGTAGATCGTGGCCTCGATGTCGTAGGGCACCAGCGCGCCGGAGGTCCACGGATAGTTGGCGACGTCGCCCCACTCCGGTGCACCGGACAGGTTGAGCAGTTGCGGGATGCACTCGCTGTTCAACGTGTCGCGGACGGCTTCGTTGTCCGCCGTGCCGATGATGCCCGAGAAGATGTTGGCGCCGCTGTCGATCAGACCCGACACGACGCCGGGGGTGAGCGTTGCGTCGTACTGGTCGTCCTGCACGTCGGGCTTCAGGATGACGCCCGGCAGGAGGTTGTTGTCGTTGGCGTACTTGAAGTACAGCTCGAAGCCGTCCTTGACCGGCGCGAACGCTGCGGCTGCGGGGCTGACGGACAACGGCATCGCCGAACCGACCGTGAGCGTGCCGGTGATGGGCGCGCTGACCGCAGCGGGGTCCGAGCAGTTGGAGGTGTCGACGGCCCACGGCGCAGCTGCACCGTCGGTGGCGGGCGTGCTGGTGTCGCTGGACGTGTCGGCGGTGGTGTCCCCCGTCGTGTCGGCGGTGGTGTCGGCCGTCGACGAATCGGTCGTGGTGTCCGCCGTTGTGTCTGCGGTGGACCCAGCGGTCGTGACCGCTGTCGTGTCGGCGGTGGAACCTGCCGTCGACGCGGCCGTGGTGGCGGCTCCGGCGGTGGTCGAGGTGGCGCTCTTGCTGTCGCTGCTGCACGCAGCCAGCGCGAGCACCCCGACAGCCGCAAGCGCGGTCAGGTGCTTGGTCGTTCGAACCATGTCTACTCCCCTTTGGATTCCTCTGGGCGCTCATCGTCGAGCACCGATGGTGTCAGCGCCGGCCGGAGTGGGCGCGGTGTGACGATGAACACTCTACGCGCCTGGTCCTTGACGAACCCCACCAACCCGAACGGGGCGATGAACACGAAGGCGATGACGATCGCTCCGAGCAGGAACGAGGCGATCGGTCCCTTGCTCAACTGGCCGGGCAGCCAGGTCCAGTGCGGCGCATGTGAACGGAGGTAGTCGTCGAGGAAGAAGTAGGCGAACGCGCCGACGATCGGGCCGACGAGGGTGGCTGCACCGCCGAGGAACAGCGCGAGCAGGTACTTGATCGAGTTGAGGATCGTGAACGACGTGTCGTTGAAGACATCGAGGCGAGCTGCGGACAGCCATCCGGCCGTGCCGGCGATCGCCGCTGACACACCGAACGTGATCGTCTTGGTGAACTTCAGGTTGACACCCATCACGGCCGCGGCAGTCTCGTTGTCGCGCACGGCGACCAGTGATCGTCCGATGCGGCTCTTGCGGAGGTTCCGGACCACGACGTAGGCGACGAGGAGCAGGATGATGCCGCACCAGTACAGGAAGATCGCCTTGTCGAGGCGAGCGTCCTTGCCCTTCGACACGAGCCCGGTCCACGTCGGCGGCGAGAGGTGGGTGCCCTTCAGCGAGTTCTTCTTGACCTTCTGCGCGAGGAACTTCTTGGCCACCGTCGGCCAGACGAACGCCACGGCGAGGGTGACCAGGGCGAGGTACGGACCCTTCAGGCGCAGAGCCGGCATCCCCAACGCGAAGCCGAGCGCGAAGCACAGCACGACGCCCAGGACGAGCGACCAATACGCGTTCCAGTGCCAGAAGTTGACGGTGTAGCCCGCCGCGAACGCGGCAAGGCCGACGAACGTGGAGTGTCCGATCGAGATCTGCCCGTTGAACCCGAGCAGCAGGTTCAGCGCGACGGCGGCGATCGCGAGGATGCACGCCTCGGTGACGTTGCCGAGCGTGGAGGGTGTCGCGTTCAGACCGACGTAGATCGCGACCGCCGCGATCACGGCGACGCCGATGACGCGGAACACCCAGTGGAGCGGACTGGACTCGACGATCGGCCGTGGCCACGCCTTCGGTGCGGTCGCCGAGGTGCTCTGCATGGTGGTCGTCATGGCCTACACCCGTTCCACTCGTGAGCTGCCGAACAGGCCGGAGGGTCGCACGAGCAGCACCACCAGGATGATCAAGAACGCGACTGCGATGGCCGTGTCCGCGCCGATGTAGGTGCTGGCCACCCAGTTCTTCGGGTAGTTCGAGACGAGGCTCTCGATCACGCCGAGGGACAGGCCACCCACCACGGCGCCGAGGGGACTGTCCAGGCCACCCAACGTCGCCGCAGCGGACGCGAGCAGGAACACGCCGAACATCGTCGACACGTTGATGTTCGCGTTGATCCCGCCGATCAGCGCACCACCGATCGCGCCGATCGCGGCGGAGAGGCCCCAGCTCATCATCAGGATGCGGTTGGTCGGGACACCGGCGAGCTTGGCCGACTCCGGGTTGTTGGCGACCATGCGCATCGCCAGCCCGACCTTGGTCTTCTGGAAGAGCGCGAAGAGCAGGCCGGTGATGACCAGGACGGTCACGAGGACCCCGATCCGTTCGTAGCGCCAGATCGCCCCGCCCGGCAGGCGGAAGAAGTCGGCCGGCTTGTTCGGGAACAGCGTCCCGAACTTCACGCCGTTGCCGACCTTCGGGAACAGCAGTGACGTGAACGAGTTGAGACCCTGGAACAACCCGATCGTGACGACCACGACCGCGAACGGCGACTTCTTTCCAGCCGGACGGATCAGGCCGAACTCGATCACGCCTCCGCCGACGAACGCGATCGCCGCGGCGAGGACGATCGCCGCCGCCAACGGGACGCCGCGGTCGTTGATCCACCATGCCCCGGCGGTGGCCAGCAGGGCCATTTCCCCCTGCGCGAAGTTGAGGTGGTTGGTGCCGCGGTAGATGACGACGATGCCCAGCGCGACGAGCGCGTACATCGAACCGTTGGCGAGACCGTTGAGGATGTATTGCAGCAGATGGGCCATTGGTGTCTCCTGCTCAGTACCCGAGGTAGGCCTTGCGGACGGTGTCGTCCTTGGCGATGTCTTCGGCAGTTCCCGAGGCGACGATGGACCCGGTCTCGAGCACGAACACGCTCTGGGCGATCTTCACCGCGAGGTTCGCGTTCTGTTCGACCACGAGGATCGAGAGACCCCGCTCGGCGTTGAGCCGGCCGAGGATGCTGAACAGCTCCTGGGTGATGATCGGCGCCAGGCCGAGGCTCGGCTCGTCGCAGAGCAGCAGGCGAGGGTTGCTCATCATCGCCCGGGCGATGGCCAGCCTCTGCTGCTCGCCACCGGAGAGGCTGCCCGCCTTCTGGTCGCGGCGTTCCTTCAGCCGCGGGAAGATGTCGTACCACTCGTCGAGGTCGGACTGCGATGCCCCGCCCTTGCGGCTGTAGGCCCCGGCGCGCATGTTGTCGGCGACGGACAGATCGGTGAACGTGCCGCGGCCCTGGGGCACCTGGGCGACGCCGAGCTTGACGATCTCGTTCGGCGCGGTGTGGGCGATGTCGTGGCCGTCGAAGGTGATCGTGCCGCGCCGGTGGATCATCCCCGAGATGGCCCGCATCGTCGTCGTCTTGCCGGCACCGTTGGCACCGAGGATGACCGCGACCTCGCCCTCGTTCACGTGGAGATCGAGACCCTGCAGCACCTGCACCGCGCCGTAGCCGGCGGTGAGGTCCTTGACGTCGAGCAGCACGCGCTTGCCGGCGGTGTCGGGTGCTGGGTCGCTCGCGGCGTCGGTCACGCGGAGGTCCCCAGGTAGGCGGCGATGACCTTCTCGTCGTTGCGGACGTCGTTCGGCAGGCCCTCGGCGATCTTGCGCCCGAACTCCATCGCCACGACCTTGTCGGAGATGCCCATCACCATCGCCATGTGGTGCTCGACGAGGAGCACCGACAGCTTGAACTCGTCGCGGACCCGCTTGATGGTCTCGCTCAGCTCGTCGACCTCGCTGTGGGTGAGGCCGGATGCCGGCTCGTCCATCAGCAAGAAGGTGGGCCGCGCGGCGAGCGCACGGGCGATCTCCAGCCGCTTCAGCGTGCCGAACGGCAACCCGGCCGCGGGGCGGAACGCGTACTGGTCGAGGTTGAGGCTGCGCAGCAGATCGCCGGCCTCGTCGCGCAGCGCCCGCTCGGCCTTGGCCGTGCCGATGCGCAGCGTCGAGCGCCAGAAGCCGGCGCTGCCCTGGCTGTGGCCGCCGACCATCACGTTCTCGAGCAGCGTCATCGTCGGGAACAGCGCCAGGTTCTGGAAGGTGCGCGCGATCCCGAGCTCGGCGATGCCGTGGGCCTGCACGCTCAGCAGATCGGTGCCACGGAACAGGACCCGGCCGCTGGTGGCGTCGTAGATCCGGCTGATGACGTTGAACATCGTGGTCTTGCCGGCACCGTTCGGGCCGATCAGGCCGCAGATCTGGCCTTCCTCGATGGTGAACGACAGGCCGTCGAGCGCAATGATGCCGCCGAACCGGACCGACACGTCTTGGACCTCGAGCATTGCCATGTGTCCTGCCCCCTCTCGGATACGAACGGGCACGCTAGCCCAATGTCCGCGGGTGCAGCGCTGGTCAGCGGACGCGTCGTTCGGCGAGCTCGACGCGCAGCACGTCGATCTCGGCGGCGATCGCCGCACGGGTCTTGTCGCGCAGCATGTAGGTGTCGCGCGAGGTCAGGCCCTCGACCTCGATCGGCGGCAGCACGCGCACCTCGGCGGTGCTGTAGCCGAGCCGCCAGTCCTTGGGGCGCAGCGCGGTGTGGCAGCCGCTGACCGCGACGGGCAGGATCGGGCACCCGGTCTCGATCGCCAGGCGGAACGCGCCGTTCTTGAACTTGCCGAGCTCGCCCGTCGTGCTCCGCGTCCCCTCGGCGAAGATCAGCACGCTGACCTTCTTCGACAGCCGGTCCTTGCACTCGTTCATCGCATCGGTGGCGCTGCTGATCTCGCCGCGGGTGAGGCGGATGTCGTCGGCCATCGACATCAGCCAGCCGACGGCGGGGATGCGGAACATCTCGACCTTGCTCAGCCACTTCATCTCGAACGGGAGGTGGCTGATGAGGAGGATGTCGACGAACGACTCGTGGTTGGAGACGATGATGTACGGCCGGCGCGGGTCGTCGGGCATCGTGCCGCTGACTCGGAAGGTCCACAGCGGGTTGATGTGCTGGTGCACCACCGGCAGCTTGCGGAACAGGTAGCCGGCCCAGTAGTGGCCCTTGTCGAACGGCGCGGTGACGAGCCAGACGACCGCCACCATCGGCACCCAGAGCGCGACGCCGAGGCCGAACGTGAGCCACCACCACACGGAAAGCACCGTGCGGGCGACCTCCCCGCCGACCATCCGCTCGCGCAGCGATCGCCGGCCGGTCCGGACCGGCGCCGCGATGCCCGTTTCAGGCGCCGGGTCGGATGAGGGATCAGGTGCCGGGTCAGATGAGGGAGTGGTCGGCTCGGTCACCCACCCATGCTGCCATGCGCACCCGCCGGTTCCCACCCGTTCCCGGTGTGGATCCGGCCAGGCGATGCGTACGTGCGCCGGACCCACACCGAGCTCACGGTCAGCCGGCGACGACGACCGTGTCGGTGGCGGCGCGGCCAAACGTCTCGGGCGAGTACATCTCCTCGGCGCGGGTGGGTGGCACCACGAACGTGCCCGGCGTGGTGGCCGTGGCCACGTACGAGTAGTCGTACGTGCCCGCGGCGAGCACGGTGGAGAACGCCTCGGCGCGGTCGTCGCGCTGGTTCTGGTGGTCGAACCACGTCGGTGTCCAGGGGGCGTAGTCGATGATCGCCCCGTTGCCCGGGAGCGGCGTGACGCCGCCGCCCGTCGCCGGCGTCGTCGCGTCCGGCACCGTCGGCGAGGTGGCCAGGTCCGCGTCGAGGATCTCCAGGCCGGCCGGCAAGGGATCGATCAGGGCGACGTGCGTGCGCTGGCTCTCGGCGACCATCGTCAAGCGCACCCGCACGTGCGCGCCGGCCTTGATGTGCCAGGTGCCGTCGGCGTCGCGGGTGACGTCGGCCGGATCGTCGACGGCTTCGTAGGTGCGCTGCACGACGAAGCCGCGATCGACCGGATCGAGGTCGAGGCTGGTGGGTGCGGTGCGCAGGCCGATGCGGTAGTACAGCCGACCCGTGCCGTCCTTCTGGATGACGAGCGGGGCCGTGCCGCCGTCGGCGGTCGTGGCGGTGATCAGATCGCCGGTGGGGATGTCGAAGCTGACCCGGTCGGTCGAGCGGCCGGCGAAGGTGTGATCGCCCGCGTAGCGATCGCCGAGCCAGACCCGGGCGACGAAGTCGGGCGTCTGGCTCTCGAAGGCGTCGAAGTAGTGCTTCATCGCGAGCAGGATGAACGAGTTCTCCTGGATGTTGTCCCACCGACCGTTGGTCTGGCTGGCGAGCAGACCGGCGACGACCTTCGGGATGAGGTCGCTCTTCGACTGCACGGTGATCAGCGAGTCGAGGATGATGCCGTCGGTGCGCCGATCGGACCGCAGCGTGACGTAATCGTTGTCGCTGACGGCGGTCGTGAACGTCGCCGCGCCGGCGGTGTCGACCGCACGGTTCTGGATGATGGTCGAGATCGCCTCGATGGTGGACTTCCGATCGACGACCGGCCAGATCCACGCGACCGCGTCGAGCGGCAGATCGCTGCGGCTGTCGAACAGCGCCTGGGCCTTGTCCGCGTCTCGGTCGCCACCGATCATCCGCACGTCGAGCGCGTCTGCGCTCAGGCTGTCGCGCGAGTCCTGGTCGTACCAGCTCGGGAAGTGGCTCTCGACGTCGCCGAGGTACGCCATGCCCGAGTCGATCGTGGCCTGCGGCACGTCGAACCCGCCGGCCTTGGCGACGAGGAGCGCGTGCACGACCTCGACGGTGTTGAACGGATCCGACGTGTCGTCGCCGGACCAGTACGGGAAGCCACCGTCGCTACCGGACTGCAGCGCGACGAGCGATTCGATGTCGTCGCGCACGGTCTGGTTCAGCTCGTCCGCCGTCGGCAGACCCGGAGCATCGAACGCGGCGAGGACGTCGCGCAGCGACGAGATCGCCAGGATCCGCGAGGCGAGGGCATCGGACGATTCGTAGGGGTAGTCGTCGATGTACAGCACCGCGTCGGTGAGCGCCTGCAGCGATGTGCTCGACGTGGTGACGTCGAGCCCACCGAACTCGGGGATGACGCCGGTCGGCGTGGCGATCGGCTGCTCCGTCGTGCCGTCGTCGATCACGCCGTACGTCGCGAACGCCTCGGCGGTGGCGGGTGTGTAGACGGGCAGCTCGACGGTGGCGGCGTCGGATGCGTCGCCGCTGGCCGCGGCGACGCGGAACCGGGCGGTGCCGGCGGACGCCGCCGACACGGGGAAGCGGACCTCGACGCGGTCGTTGGCCGGCACGGTGACCCGCTGGCCGATGCCCTTCACACCGTCGCCGGCGGCGCCGTCCGCGCCCGTCACGGTGAGGTTGTCGGCCTGCAGCACGACGTCGACGTCCATCGCCGAATCGGTCTGGTTCTGCACCACGACCGGCAGTTCGAACGTGTCGCCGAAGTTCAAGAAGCGCGGCGCCGAGGGGCGGACCATCAGCGGCAGCCGAGCGGTGATGTTCGCCTGCGCCGAGCCGAACGTGTCGGCACCGTCGACCGCGACGACCATCACCCGGTAGCGGGTGAGGTTGTCGGGCAGCGGCACGTCGACGGTGGCGGTGCCGTTGGCGTCGGTGAGCACGGAGGGTTCGAACACGGCGAGCGCGTCGAAGTCGGTGCGCACCGAGATCGCGCCCGTGTCGCCGCCCGGAGCGATGCTCTTGTTCGTCGAGGTCGCGAAGGTGCCGTCGGCATCGGCTGCGCCGCCGGCCGCCGATGCCGGCACCGCCGTGGTCGCGGGTGACGCGGCGGTGTCGGCGGTCGCCGCTGCGGTGGTGGCCGCGGTCTCGGTGTTGCCGGCGGGCGGCGTCACCGTCGCAGGATCGGCGAGCACGATCGTGCTGCGGCCGTACTGCTGGCTGACGTACGACGGCAGCTGCGCGTAGAACGTCGCCAGCGGATCCTGCAGCTGATCGTCGGTGAGCGCGAGCACGGCTTCGTCGACGACGACGACGGCGAGCTCGCTGCCCTCGACCGGCTTGCCGGCGTGATCCGTCACCGTGACCGCCACGGAGGTGTCGGTGCCGGGCTCGACGGTCGTCGCCTTCGGGACGGCCGTGACGGTGAGCGTGCGCGACGCGGTGGACACCGCGAGCGAGATCGATCCGGTGGCGAACGCTGGTCGCTGCGGCGCGTCCGCGAGCACGGTGCCGCTGTCGTCGGCGCGTGGCGACGTGCCGACGACCTCGATCGAGACGTCGACCCCGGGGATGTCCGCGTCGGCGATCGGCACCGGGACGACGGCGGAACCGTCGGCGACCGTGAAGCGGATCGTGGAGAGGGTGCTGTCACTGCGGCTGACGGTGAGCAGCCCGTCGCCCGTCGCGAACGGCACCTGGACGAGCAGCTGGGCGCTGTCGCCGGGTGCATACGTCTGCTTGTCGGGCACGAGGGTCAGCTGCTGCTGGTCCACGGTGCGGCTGGGCGTGACGTCCGCGCCGCTCACCCAGCGGGTGATCTCGGTGCGGCTGGTGCGACCGGCCCCGTCGGTCACCGTCGCGGTGATGGTGTACGTGCCGCCGGTGGTCGTGTCGAACGTGCACGGCTGCGGCTCGGTGGTCGAGGTGAGGTCGCACGTCTGGACCCCGACCGGCGTGTCGACGTAGGTGCCGTTGGTGAGCACGGACTCGGTCCGGCCGGCTGTGACGTGGACGGCGCGGCCTGCTGTCGCCTTGCCGTCGACGTCGGTGACCACAGCGTCGACCACGAGCGGATCGCCGCGGCGCACGTATGTATCCGTGCCGTGCAGGCCGACGTAGTCGTCGGCCGGGTGGACGAGCACGCTCGTGGTCGAGGCCAAGGCCTGGCGGTTGACGTCGGTGACCGATGCCTGCGCTGTCACGGTGACGGGGAGGCCGGCGTGATCGTCGTCGAGGCTGCCGGCGTCGATCTGCAGGTACTCGGTGCCGCTCGCGTCGGTCACGCCGCTGTACGTCGCCGTCGTCGAGTCGTTGGTGGGCCCGCCGCAGCACGGCCCGTCGACGATGACATCGCCGCCGCGAGCACCGGAGTCGTACGTGTCCGTGGCGTACCACCACGGCGTCCAGACGCCGAAGTCGTAGTCGTCCCAGCCGGGTGGCGAGTACTCGGCGGCCGCCGTGGTGACCGTCCAGCTGACGGGTGCCGCGCCCAGCGGACCGCCCGCGTAGTAGTTGGCGTCGGCCGCAACGGTGAGCGGGGTGCCCTGGATGTACGGGCCCTCGCTCTCGGAGCGGGCGTCCACCTCGAACTCGGGGCGACGGAACTCCGCGAACTGCACGGTGTGCTGGAACGAGGCGTAGGAGAGACCGGATGCGCCGACCAGGTCGAGCTGCACGCTCGCGGTGCCGAGCGCAGCGTCGGCCGGCACGTCGAACGTGAAGTCGAACCCTCCGAGCGCGCCGACGTCGACCGTGCCGGTGGTGACCTGGCTGCCCTGCGCGTCGGTGACGGTGTAGTTCACGGTGGCGCCGGGATCGAGCAGCTGCAGCTGGGAGTCACCGCTCGAGGTCAGCCGGCGGACCCAGCCCTTCATCGACACGGTCTCCGACGGGCGGTAGATCTGGCGATCGTCGAACACGTACCAGGTCGCGTCGTCCTGGCGATCGTTGCGCTGCCACGCGCCGCCGTAGAGGTTCGAGGGCAGGATCGCCGTGTCGTCGCCCTTCGTCGCCACCATCACGTCGTGGGGCTGTGCCGTCAGCGGGATCGTCGCGAGTCCATCGGCATCGGTGGTGACGGCGTCGGTGGCAGACGAGTCGTCGGGCGTCTGGTCGTCGGTGTTGGCGTCGCCGAGCAGGGTGACCGAGACGCCGGCGAGCGGCGATCCGTCGCGCAGGTCGGTGGTCCAGGCGCGCACGTCGTCGGTGTCGTTGATCGCGTCGACGCCGATCGAGGTCGACTGCACCCACGTGATCGTCGGGCGGTTGCTCCAGTAGTCGGGATCGTCGGTGCCGTAGTGCTCGGTGGGCTCGACGAGCACCACGACCTGGCCGTGACCCGCGAGGACGCCACTGAGGTCGACGGACGTCTCGCTCTGCTGGTCGCCCGCGCCGTCCACGGAGACGACCGCGTCGCTCAGCGTCTTCCACGGCGGCGTGAGGCTCGAGTCGTCACCGCTCTGCACCGTGTTGGTGAAGTACTGCACGTAGCTCGCCCAGTCCGCCGGCGTCACCTGGAACGTGCGCACCCGGAAGTCCGTGTGGCTCACCGTCACGACGGACACGGCATGGTTCGGCACGAGCGGATCGAGCGTCGTCAACGGCAGCGTGAACGGGCGAAGCGAGGGAGCAGCGGCACCCACCGAGAAGTCGACGGTGGTGTCCTTGCCGAGCTGCTGCCCGTAGATGTCGGTGAGGCCGGCCGGCAGCGTCACGTGGTACGTGGTGTGGGCCACGGTGGCGCCGCTGATCGTCATCGAGTCGGCGTAGGCGCTGACCGACGCGCCGGGCAATGCCGGATCGATCGTCACCGTCGACGGGTCGAAGTGGTGGAGGTCGAGCACGTTGTCGAACGTGACGCCGAAGTACGAGCCCGGGGTGCAGTCACCGCCGCCGCAGTCGGTGTCGGTGACCGCGAGCGGTGCGTACGTGGAGCCGCTGAACGACGTCGCCTGAGTCGACGTCTTCGGGCCCTCGGCCGACGGCGTTCCCGGGCCGACCGCGATGCTGATCGAGGTGTTCGGCGCGAATGGTGCCACCGGCCGGAACGCCATCCACCGGCCGTCCGGCAGGCCGCTGATCAACTGGCTGGCGTTGGCGTCCGCGGCGATCTCGTCGCTCGTCGCCAGGCGCATCGGCGCAGGGGCGTCGCCGGCCGTCACCACCGTGGTGTCGAGCACGGATCGGGGATCGATCCGCTGATCGAACACGGCGACGAAGACCGGCGTCAGGGGCAGGCTCGGCCCGGTCGGCGCGAGCGTCTGCACGTCGGCCGTCGGCGTCGAGAACGTGAAGGTGGCCGCGTCGGCCAGCACGCCACCGGTGGCCGAGGTGGTCCCGGCCGGAACGGTGACGGTGTAGTCGGTGGCCATCGGCAGCCGGTCGACGAGGTCCGACGTGGCGTCGAAGCGCAGCGTCTGGGTGCCGATCCACTGCCAGTGACCTGGCACGGCCGGGGTGATGGTGGCCGGCACGTCGGCGTCGGCGAGCTGGCTGATGGTTGCAACCGGAACCATCGGCTGGTCGAACGTGATGCTGACGAACGGCGCGATCGCGACGTCGCCGTTGGGCTGCGATCGCACGACGTGCAGCGGACCACTCGTCGTGGCGGGCGGCGCCACCGCGGGGTCGGCCGCGGGGAACGGTGCGTCCACCGTCGCGCCGACCTGGGGCTCGGGCTTGCTCTCGGTCGGCCAGTTGAACGTCGCGGTGACGGCGGTCCCCGTGGTCCACTCGGGGAGGCGGGCGACGACGGCCGCCACACCCGCGTCGTCGATGGGAGCGCCTGCGACGATCGGCGTCGGCTTCGCAGCCGGAGCGACGGCGTGGCCTGCAGCGAGGCGCACACCGGTGGCGAGGGGCGCTCTGTTGCCCGTCGAGCCGCCGCCGTCGGTCGTCGGTGTCGTGGGCGACGTGCCGGCGGTGGTCGGCACCGAGCTGCCCGTGCTCGGGCCATTCGAACCCGGCGTCGTCGTGCTGGACCCGCTGCTGCTGCCCGAGCTGCACGCGGCTGCGGCGAGCGAGCCGGCGATCACCAGCGCGACCAGCCGCCGCCGTCGGCCGGTGCGCGTCGATCCGGCGCGTTCGGTTGCCTGCCCGCGTGTGCTCATGAACCCGATCCTCCCATCGACGTCGCCTCACCCTGAGCGATGTCGTGTGCGGGTTCGACGGTCCGTCGACCGCGTTCGGTTCCCGGAAGTTCGGCGAGCCCGCGTTCGGCGGACCGACGGGGCCGGCTCAGACGTGCCGGTTGACCGGCTTGTCGTGGACCCGGGCGAAGATCGTCTTCAGGTACGCACCCTCGGGGAAACCGATCGGGTGGTCGGCTGCGTGGGTGGTGCGCAGCATCTCGCTGAGCCGGTGGTTCGTGCTCGCCGCTGCGGAGTGCACGCCGTCGAAGAACTCGTCGGCCGTGACCCGGCTGGAGCACGACGACTGCACGAGGATGCCGCCGTTCTCGACGAGGTCGAGCGCGAGGCGGGTCAGCCGCCGGTAGGCGTGCAGGGCACGGTCGTGATCGGCGTTCTTGCGGGCGAACGACGGCGGATCGACGATGATCATGTCGAACAGCCGCTTCTGGCTGCGGTACGTCTCGAGCACCTCGAACACATCGGCCGCTTGGGTGGTGTGCTTGCAGGCGGCGACGTTCTTGATGAACGCGTTGTGCTGCATGTTGCGCTTCGCCGTCTCGAGCGCGGCCGAGGAGAGGTCGACGCTGTGCACCGACTGCGCGCCACCGGCTGCGGCCGAGACGCTGAACCCGCCGGTGCACGAGAACAGGTCGAGCACCCGGCCGCCCTTGGCGAGCGGGCGGACCTTGGCGCGGTTGTCGCGCTGGTCGAGGAAGTGTCCGGTCTTCTGGCCGTGCAGCACGTCGGCCTCGAACGTCAGCCCGTGCTCGCGGAACAGCACGGGGCCGTCGGGCGCCTCGCCGAGCAGCATCGTGCCCTCGCGCAGGCCGAACAGCTCCTGTCCAGCGACGTCGCGGCTGAACCGCACCACCAGCGCTGTCGGATGCAGCTCGGCCTCGAGGATCGGCAGCAGCGTGGCGAGGTGGGGCAGCCAGGCCGCGGTGTAGAGCTTGAGCACGAACGTGTCGCCGTAGCGATCGAGCACGAGCCCCGACAGGCCGTCGTTCTCACCGTGGATGACCCGGTAACCAGTGGTGTCGCCCGCGGCGAGCACGGCCTTGCGCCGCTCGATGGAGGCGCGGACGAGGCCGGTCCAGAACGCGTCGTCGATCGTGATCGGCTTGCCCTGGTGGAGGATGCGGACGCGGATCGGCGAGGCCGGGTCGTAGAGCCCGATGGCCACGAACTGGCGATCGTGGTCGAACACGACGGCGAGGTCACCGGCAGCGCCGGTTCCCGACACCGCGACGATGGAGCCGTCGAACAGCCACGGGTGACCGCCGCGGATCTGACGGATCGCGTCGTTGGTGACCCGCACCGCGAGCCGCTTCGGCGAAGGGGCCGGGACGGCGTCGAGCGGGTGCATAGGACCGACAGTATGGTTCGCGAACGCGCCAAAGGGGTCCGCCATGCCAACGACAACCACTGCCGACGGTGTCCGCATCGAGTACGTCACGGTCGGAGCCGGACCCGATGTGGTGCTCGTGCACGGCATCACCGACAGCTCGCTGACATGGGGCCCGATCCCGCAGATGCTGGCCGAGC
This sequence comes from Ilumatobacteraceae bacterium, assembly GCA_025463305.1. Next base: position 50,569 of record JAOBWK010000085.1, on the reverse strand, counting down.
ACTTCCGGGTCACCACGCTCGACCTGCGCGGGATGGGTGCGTCCGGGGATGCCGGCGACTACGGCTCGTTCGCGATGGTGAACGACCTGGCCGCCGTCGTCGAGGCCGCCGACGTGTCACGGCCACTGGTGATCGGCCACTCGCTGGGCGGCATCGTCGTCACGGGATACGCGTCGGGGGCCGACGTGCGTGGCGTGATCAACGTGGATCAGCCGCTGCGGCTCAGCGACTTCCAGGCCGCGCTGCAACAGGTCGAGGGATTGCTGCGCGACCCGGCGACGTTTCCGTCGGTGGTCCAGGCGGTGTTCGACGGCATGGACGGCGACATGCTCTCCGACGACCTCAGGGCCGACATCGCGTCGCACCGCCGGCAACGCCAGGAGGTCGTGCTCGGGGTGTGGGACCAGGTGTTCCACACGCCGGTCGCCGAGCTCGACGGGCTGATGGCACAGGTCGCGGCGGGCATCAGCGCGCCCTACCTGTCGTTGCAGTTCATCGATCCCGGGGTGGGCTACGCCGAGTGGCTGCGCGGCCTGATCCCGCAGGCCGTCGTCGAGCAGTGGGTGGGCGAGGGCTCCGAGCTGGGCGACCCGGTCGGCCAGCTGGGTCACTACGGGCACCGCGTGGACCCGGGCCGGTTCGTCGAGCGGGTCATCGCGTTCGACCAGTAGTGTCGCTCGCGCCGTCCCAACACCAACGAAGGCACTCAACGGGGAGTTCGATCCACATGGCACATGCAGTCAAGGGCGTCGTCGCGAAGGGCAAGGGCCTGCCGGTCGAGTTGACCACCATTCTGGTGCCGGATCCCGGTCCCGGTGAGGCGTTGGTGAAGGTCCAGGCGTGCGGCGTCTGCCACACCGACCTGCACTACCGCGAAGGTGGCATCAACGACGACTTCCCGTTCCTGCTCGGTCACGAGGCGGCCGGCATCGTCGAAGCCGTCGGTCCCGACGTGGTCAACGTCAAGGCGGGCGACTTCGTCGTGCTCAACTGGCGGGCCGTCTGCGGCACGTGCCGCTCGTGCCTGCGCGGCAAGCCGAACCTCTGCTTCAGCACCTTCAACGCCACCCAGAAGATGACGCTCGAAGACGGCACGCCGCTGTCCGCCGCGCTCGGCATCGGCGCCTTCGCCGAGAAGACGCTCGTCGCCGCCGGCCAGTGCACGCCCGTCGATCCAGCGGCCAAGCCCGAAGTCGCCGGTCTGCTCGGCTGCGGCGTGATGGCCGGCATCGGTGCGGCGATGCTCACGGGTGAGGTGCAGCGCGGGTACAGCGTCGCCGTCTTCGGCTGCGGTGGTGTCGGCAACGCCGCGATCGCCGGCGCCAAGCTCGCTGGCGCCACCACGATCGTCGCGGTGGACCTCGACGATCGCAAGCTCGAGTGGGCCAAGCAGTTCGGCGCCACCCACACGGTCAACGGTTCGAAGGAAGACGCCGTCGCCGGTGTGCAGGCCGCGACGGGCGGGCTCGGCGCCGACGTGTGCATCGAGGCCGTCGGACATCCGGAGGTGCTCCGCCAGGCGTTCTTCGCCCGCGACCTCGCCGGCACCGTCGTGCAGGTCGGCGTGCCGACGCCGTCGATGACGATGCCCGACATCCCGATGATCGAGTTCTTCGGTCGCGGCGGTGCGCTCAAGCCGAGCTGGTACGGCGACTGCCTGCCGAGCCGCGACTTCCCGATGCTGGTCGACCTCCACCTCCAGGGCCGCCTGCCGCTCGAGGACTTCGTCAGTGAGACCATCGGCCTCGGCGACATCGAGGAGGCGTTCCACAAGATGGAGCGCGGCGAGGTCCTCCGCAGCGTCGTGGTCCTGTGAGAGTTGTCCTGTGACCATCGAACTGGTCAACACCACCGGGATCTTCGCCCTCGACGGCGGCGAGTGGGAAGTGACCAACAACATCTGGTTGGTGGGTGACGACCGCGAGGTGATCATCATCGATGCCGCCCACGACGCGGCGCCCATCGTGCAGGCCGTCAACGGCCGGCGGGTCACGGCGATCGCCCTCACCCACGGCCACAACGACCACATCAACGCCGCGGTGGCGCTCCAGGACGCGGTCGACGCGCCGATCCTGCTCCATCCCGCCGACACGATGTTGTGGCACGTCGTCTACCCCGACATCGAGCCCGACGCGCCGTTGTCGGCCGGCCAGCTGCTCAGCGCCGGCGGCAACGAGCTCGGCGTGCTGCACACCCCCGGCCACGCGCCCGGTTGCTGCTGCTTCCACATCATCGGCGCGGGCGCCGACGGCAGCGACGTGCTGTTCAGCGGCGACACCCTGTTCTGCGGTGGTCCCGGCGCGACGGGCCGCAGCTACAGCGACTACGACACCATCGTCGAGAGCATCCGCACCCGCCTGTTCGCCCTCCCCGCGAGCACCATCGTGCACACCGGCCACGGCGACAGCACCACCATCGGCGCCGAAGCCGAGTCCCTGGGGCGTTAGGCGTTGCGGGCGCGGAGATCGCCCTTGAGGACCTTGCCGCTGGCGTTCATCGGGAGGGACTCGACGACCTCGACGAAGCGGGGCACCTTGTAGTTGGCCATGTTGGCGCGGCTCCAGGCGATGACCTCGTCGGGCACCACCGTCGCACCGGGACGGGGGACGATGTACGCCTTGCCGACCTCGCCCATCCGGTGGTCGGGCACGCCGATGACGGCCACCTGGCTGACGCCGGGGTAGCCGGCGAGGGCGTTCTCGATCTCGGCCGGGTAGGCGTTGAAGCCGCCCATGATGAACATGTCCTTCTTGCGGTCCGTGATCTGCACGTTGCCCTGCGCGTCCTGCACCGCGACGTCGCCGGTGGCCAGCCAGCCGTCGGCGTTCAGCACCTCGGCAGTCGCGTCGGGGTTGCCGAAGTAGCCGGCCATCACGTTGTAGCCGCGGGCCCAGATCTCACCCGGCTGGCCGACCTCGACGTCGACCCCGTTGTCGTCGACGAGGCGCACCTCGACATCGGGGATCGCCCGGCCGGAGGTGTTCGCGATGATCTCGTCGGGATCGTCGTGGCGGCACATCGTGACGATGCCCGTGGTCTCGGTGAGGCCGTAGCCGGTCACGACGGTCTCGAACCCGAGCTCCTCGCGCATCCGCCGCACGAGCTCGACCGACACCGGCGCAGCGCCCGTCACCGCGAGGCGCAGCGACGACAGGTCGTACTGGGCACGGTCGGGGTGGTCGAGGATGGTCTGGTAGATCGACGGTGGCCCGGGGATCATCGAGATCCGCTCCTCGGGGATGCGCCGCATCACGGCCGGCACGTCGAACACCGGTTGGGGCACGATGGTGGCGCCCTTGACGAGGCAGGCGATGATGCCGGCCTTGAGCCCGAACGTGTGGAAGAACGGGTTGACGATCAGGTAGCGATCGCCGGCGCGCAGGCCGACGACGGTGGCCCACGCGTCGAAGCCGCGGACGCTCGCGCCGTGGCGGATCATCGCGCCCTTCGGCTTGCCGGTGGTGCCGCTCGTGAACATGATGTCGCTGATGTCGTCGGGCTGGATCGCGGCGCTGCGGGCGATGACCTCGGCGCGGTCGACGCCGCTGCCGGCGGCGATGAACTCGTCCCACGAGACCCGGCCATCGGGCACGTCGCCGGAGATGACGACGATCTGCTCCAGCGTCTCGACCGCGTTGTCGCCGGTGAGCAGCGACGTGTAGTCGGTGTCGAGGAAGTCGGTGACGGTGAACAGCATCCGCACGCCGGCGGTGCGCAGCACGTACGCCGCCTCGGCGCCCTTGAACCGGGTGTTCAGCGGCACCAGCACGGCGCCGGCGCGGTAGCCCCCGAGTGCGGCGAGCAGCCAGCGCAGTCCGTTCGGACCCCAGATACAGATCCGGTCGCCGGGCTGGATGCCGGCGGCGACGAACGCCTGGGCGGCGACGTCGATCTGCTCGGCCAGCTCGGCGAAGGTGAGCCGTATGGCATCGGGACCGGTGCCGTCGACGAGGCCCTCACGGTCGCCGAACAGGCGCACCGCACGATCGATCGCGGCAGGGATGGTGGTGGACGCAAGCGTCGCCTCGAAGGCGTCGGAGCTGGTTTCTGACGGTCCGTCAACTGTCTCCATGAGTGCGTGACTCTATCCATCGACCCCGCCAGGAATACCGGTCGGGCCCATCGCCCACGTATTCTGACGCGGCGTCAGAATCGCCGGGACGCCATGTCAGACGGCTCGGCACGGTGACGCACGACGATCGCATCGAGAGAGGCACACGCGCATGACGGGAACCACGAGCGGCATCCTCGGTTGGGGCACCCACCTGCCCTACCGACGGCTGGACCGCAGCACCATCGCCGCCATCGCCGGAACGGGTGGCGGCAAGGGCACGCGCTCGGTGGCGTCGTTCGACGAGGACGCCACGACCATGGGCGTCGAGGCCGCACGCGGCGCACTGGCCACCTCGGGCATCTCGCCCTCCACGGTGTGGTTCAGCACCGTCGCGATCCCGTACCTCGACAAGACGAACGCCACCACGCTGCACGCCGCGTTGCGGCTCGACACCGAGGTCGGCGCGTACGACGTGCTCGGCTCCGTGAAGTCGGCCGTCGGCGCGATCCGCGTCGGCCTGTCCGGCAACGGCCCGGCGCTCGTCGTCACCAGCGACCTGCGCGGCGGCCTGCCCGGCTCGGGCGACGAATCGAACGGCGGCGACGGTGCCGCGGCGCTCGTGCTCGGCTCCGCGGCAGACGGCACGCTGCTCGCCGAGCTGATCGGCCGTGGCGTCGCCACCGAGGAGTTCCTCGATCGCTGGCGCACACCCGGCGACAACCGGTCCAAGCTCTGGGAGGAGCGCCCCGGCGAGACCCGTTACGCGGCACTCGCCACGCTCGCGTGGAAGGCGGCGCTCGGCGACGCCGGGCTCGAGGCGCAGAACATCGACCACCTCGTCGTCACCGGCACCCACGACCGCGCCAACGCCAGCGTCGCCCGCTCGCTCGGTGCGCCATCGGCGGCCGTCGTCGACTCGCTGGCTGCCAGCATCGGCAACACCGGTGCGGCATCACCGGCGCTGCTGCTCGCGTCGGCACTCGAGCAGTCGGCACCCGATCAGGTGATCGCCCTCGTCGTCCTCGCCGACGGTGTGGAGGTGTTCCTGTTCCGCACCACCGCCGCCATCGCCGGCTACGCGCCGCGTCGCACCGTCGCCGAGCAGGTCGCGGCAGGCGGATCCATCACGTACGGCAAGTACCTCGGCTGGCGCGGTCACCTCAGCATCGATCCGCCGCGCCGCCCCGAGCCGGTGCGCCCGTCGGCCACCGCCTCGAGCCGGTCGCGTGATTGGAAGTTCGGCTTCGTCGGCTCCGTCGACGACGCAGGCGAGATCCACCTACCACCGGCGCAGATCGATCACGAGCGGCGGGCGATGGCCGAGGTCATCGGCACCATCGTCACCTACACGATCGACAAGCTGTCGTACTCGCTCAACCCGCCGGTGGTGTTCGCCGTCGTCGACTTCGACGGTGGCGGCCGGTTGCCGATCGAGCTCACCGACGTCGATGCCGCCGAGGTGGAGATCGGCGGACGGGTAGAAATGACGTTCCGCAAGCTGTTCACTGCCGATGGGGTGCATAACTACTTCTGGAAGGCCCGTCCGATCCGGGGCGAGCAGGCACCGACGAGCGAAGAGGCTGGCTGACATGGCATCACACGGCATCAAGAACCGGGTCGCGATCATCGGGATGGGGTGCACGCGCTTCACCGAGCACTGGGACAAGGGCCTCGACGATCTGCTCATCCAGGCGAGCGACTCGGCGTTCCAGTCGGCCGGCGTCACCAAGCAGGACGTCGACGCCTACTGGTTCGGCACCGCCCAGTCGGCGATGAGCGGCATCGCGCTCGCTCGCCCGCTCAAGCTCGAGGGCAAGCCCGTCACCCGCGTCGAGAACTACTGCGCCACCGGCTCCGAGGCGCTTCGCCAGGCCGCCTACGCCGTGGCCAGCGGCGCGTACGACAGCGCGATGGCCATCGGCGCGGAGAAGGTCAAGGACAGCGGGATGCAGGGGCTCAACGCCTTCCCCGTCCCCAACGACGGCACCTCGCGCACGCTCACCGCGGCCGCGATGTTCTCGATGGTGGCCCCCGCGTACGCGCAGAAGTACGGCGTGGACCGCGCCGAGCTGAAGCGGGTGCTCGCCCGCATCGCCTCGAAGAACCACAAGAACGGTGCCAAGAACCCGCTCGCCCAGTTCCGCAAGGAGATGAGCGTCGAGCAGCTGCTGGCGATGCCGGCCGTCGCCGGCGACCTGTCCGTGTTCGACTGCGCTGGCGTCGCCGACGGTGCCGCTGCGGCCATCGTCGTGCGTGCCGAAGATGCCCACAAGTACACCGACAAGCCGTTGTACATCAAGGCCCTGAGCATGGTGGCCGGCAACGGCGGCGGGTTGATGGATCCGTCGTACGACTACACCACGTTCCCGGAGATCGTCGCGTGTGCGCAGGACGCCTACCAGCAGGCCGGCATCACCGATCCGCGCACCGAGCTGGCGATGGCCGAGGTGCACGACTGCTTCACGCCCACCGAGCTCGTGCTCATGGAGGACCTCGGGTTCTCCGAGCGCGGCACGGCGTGGAAGGAGATCGAGTCGGGCGCGTTCGACCTCGACGGCGACCTCCCCGTCAACCCCGACGGCGGCCTGAAGAGCTTCGGCCACCCCACGGGTGCGAGCGGTCTGCGGATGATGTACGAGGCTTGGCTGCAGCTGCGCGGCGAGGCGCCCGAGGAGCGGCGGATCAGCACGTACGGCAAGCGCAACCTCGCGCTCACCCACAACCTCGGCGGCTACCCGGGCGAGATGGTGAGCTTCATCAGCATCTTGGGCACCGATCCGGAGTGAGGTAGCGTCCGTCGCGAGTGCGGCGGACCGGGGGGTCTTCGAGGCTGGAGCATCAGCCGGCGTTGGATGGGCTGCGCGCGCTCGCCGTGCTGATGGTGCTGATGTTCCACGGCGGCGTGTCCTGGATGCGCGGTGGCTACTTCGGCGTGTCGGTCTTCTTCACCCTGTCCGGCTTCCTGATCACCTCGCTGCTCGTGCGCGAGTTCGACTCGACCCAGCGCATCGCGCCCGCTCGGTTCTACGCACGTCGGGCCAAGCGTCTGCTGCCCGCGAGCACGCTGTGCCTCGCGATCGTGGCGATCCTCGCCGGCCACGACGTCTGGCGCGGGGCTGATCACATCCGACGCGACGCACTCGGCGCGCTGTTCCAGGTGGCGAACTGGGTGCAGCTCGCCGGCGGTGGCAGCTACACCGATCTGCAGAGCAAGTCGGCCGGGCTCGTGTCGCCCCTCGACCACTACTGGTCGCTCGCCGTCGAGGAGCAGTTCTACTGGCTGTGGCCGCTGTGCTTCTGGGGGCTCGCCCGCCTCGCTCGTCGTCGGGGCTGGAGCCTGACCCGGCTGATGCTCGGCGTGGTCCTGGCGTTCGCCGTCGCGGCGCCTGTGATCGCCCTCGTGTGGGGCCGCGACGCGGCGTACTGGGCGACGCCCGCGCGTGCCGCGGAGATCCTGATCGGCGCGCTCCTCGCCGTCGCGATCCGCGACGGTCGGGCGCCGGAGCCACGTGCCTGGATGGCGCCGGTCTTCGTCGCCGTCATCGTGGCGCTCGCGGTCGTGCTGCCTGCGGCGGGCGGCCCTGCGTACCACGGTGCCTTCCCGCTGCTCGCGGTCGCGAGCGCGGGCCTGCTCCTCGGTCTGCAACGTCCGGGTCCGGTGGTGACCGCGCTGTCGTGGCGGCCGATGGTGGGCCTCGGCGCGATCAGCTACGGGGTGTACCTGTACCACTTCCCGATCTTCGTGCTGATCTCCGCGCAGCGGGTCGGTCGCGGCGGATGGCAGCTGCTGGCGCTCCGCCTGTCGGCAACGCTCGGCATCGCGGTCGTCTCGTACTTCGCGATCGAGCGTCCGATCCGCCGCTCGACGTGGGATGGTGCGCGCACCCTGATGTACGCGACCTGTGCCGTCGGGCTGCTGGTCATCGGCATCGCCTTCGTGCCCACCCGCACCGCCACCTACTGGACGGCGAGCGCGTCGGCTGTCGCTGCGGCCGAGATCCCCACCGACGGCTCGGTTGCCCCGCTGGCCACACCGCCGACGACCGCGCCGGCGACCACGGTCCCACCGTCGATCGTGCCCGCGACCGCGACCACGACAGCGGCCGCGGCCGAGACCACACCGACACCGGCGACGACATCAGCGGCGACGCCGCTGACCACGACCCCGGCCACGATCGCAGCGGGCTCGTCGGTGACCAACTCGTCGGTGACGAACTCGTCGGTGCTGGATCCCAGCGAGATCATCGTGCCGCCGCTCCCGGCGCTCAGCCGGCCCGTGCGGATCGTCGTCGTGGGCGACTCCACGGCGCAGGCCGTCGGCACCGGGCTCGTGCAGTGGGCCGTGGCGAACCCGACGGTGGCACAGGTCGACGTGCTCGCCGAGCCGGGCTGCGGGTTCGTGCGCGAAGGTACGGTGCTCCCGGATCCCGGCATGGCGGAGGCGGTCGGCACGTTCGCCACCGACTGCGCGCGGCAGCTCGACGTGGATCTGCCGCATGCCCTCGAGACCTTGCATCCCGACGTGGTCATGCTGATGACCACCATCAACGACGTCCTCCCGCGCCAGTTCGCCGCAGGCGGGACCTACCTCGCGCCAACCGATCACGAGTTCCTGACCCACGCGATTCCCGACTACCTCGCGATCGAGGAGATGATCCTCGACACGTCGACCGCGCACGTCGCATGGGTGCGCCCGCCGACGATCGATCCGTACTGGGTGGATCACACGATGCCGGCGCGCGACCCAGGTGCGCACTGGGTCATCGATCACGTCATGACCACCGTCGCCGCCGTGCATCCCGCGCGCGCCGCGGTGATCGACCTGCGCGCGTGGATGGAGCAGGTCGGCGCGGAGACGGATCTGTCGTACCGGCCGGACGGGATCCACGAGACCACGGCGACCGCCCTCGACCTGGCGTCTCGCTTCATGGGCCCCGAGCTGATTGCCGAGGCCACCCGGACCGGGTGACGCACGGCCGGTATCGTCGGTGCGATGGAGCTGGATCAGCACGTTGTCGACGAGATGTTCGCTGCCGCGCTGGCCGTGCAGCAGCACGCCCACGCGCCGTACTCGCACTATCGCGTCGGCGCGGCGATGCTGACCCCGAGCGGGCGGATCTTCGCCGGCTGCAACGTCGAGAACGCGGCCTATCCGCAGGGCTCGTGCGCCGAGGCCGGTGCGATCTCGGCGATGGTCGCGGCCGGCGAGCGCGAGATCGTGGCGGTGCTCACGGTGTGCGACGGCGACGACCTCGGCACGTGCTGCGGTGGCTGTCGGCAGCGCATCCGCGAGTTCGCCGCGCTCGACACGCCGGTGTACGCGGCCGACGCGAACGGCGTGCGCGCGACCTTCACGCTCGACCAGTTGCTGCCGCACTCGTTCGGCCCCGAGCACCTGTCCTGACCCGTTCGACGTCGTTTCGGCGGGCTGATCTACGCTTCGCGTGATGTCCGATCGACTGCCGTACCTCTCCGCCAAGCTGCAAGGGCTGGGCACCACCATCTTCGGCGAGATGTCCGCGCTCGCCGTGGCCACCAACTCGGTCAACCTCGGCCAGGGCTTCCCCGACACCGACGGTCCGCGTGAGGTGCTCGACGCGGCGATCGCCGCGATCAACGGCGGGCAGAACCAGTATCCGCCGCTCATCGGTGTGCCGGCGTTGCGCGACGCCGTCGCCGACCACCAGCAGCGCTTCTACGGGCTCACATTCGACCCGGCCACCGAGGTGCTGTCCACCGCCGGCGCGAGCGAGGCGCTCGCCGCGACGCTGATCGCGCTGCTCGACACGGGCGACGAGATCGTCACGTTCGAGCCGATGTACGACATGTACTCGGCGTGCGCGGCGATGTCCGGCGCGACCGTGAAGCCGGTGACGCTGCACGCGCCCGACTACCACGCCGACATCGACGAGGTGCGCGCCGCCATCACGCCGCGCACCAAGCTGATCCTGCTCAACACGCCGCACAACCCGACGGGCAAGGTGTTCACGCGCGACGAGATCCAGGCGATCGCCGACCTCGCGATCGAGCACGATCTGCTCGTCGTCACCGACGAGGTCTACGAGCACCTCATCTTCGACCGGCTGGAGCACGTGCCGATCGCCGGCCTGCCGGGCATGCGCGAGCGCACGCTGACGATCTCGTCGGGCGGCAAGACGTTCAACACCACCGGTTGGAAGGTCGGCTGGATCGTCGGGCCCGCGCCGCTCGTGGCCGCCGTCCGCACCGCCAAGCAGTACCTCACCTACGTGCACAGCGGCCCGTTCCAGCCGGCGATCGCCGTCGGCCTCCGCCTGCCCGATGCGTACTACGACGAGATCGCCGCCGACCTCCAGGCCAAGCGTGACCGGCTCTGCGCCGGCCTCGTCGAGACCGGCTTCGAGGTCTTCCGCCCGAGTGGCACGTACTTCGTGACCGTCGACATCCGCCCGCTGCGCGCCGACGGCGACGGGTATGCGTTCTGCCGCGAACTGCCTCACCTGTGCGGCGTCGTAGCCATCCCGAACCAGGTCTTCTACCTCGATCAGCGGCGCGGCAAGCACCTCGTCCGCTTTGCGTTCTGCAAGCGGTTCGAGGTGCTCGACGAGGCCGTGTCGCGCCTCAAGGCCCTGACCGCGTGAGCGACCCAGGGGCCGACACCGTGCGCATCGCTGCCTTGCAGCACGACATCGAGTGGGGCGACCGCGACGCCAACTTCGCCCACCTCGCGCCGATGATCCGCTCCGCCGCCGGATCGGGCGCACGGCTGGCGTTGCTGACCGAGACGTTCAGCACGGGCTTCGTCACCGACCGCGCCATCGGCGAGCCCGAGGGTGGTCCGTCGTCGCAGTTCATCGTGGAGCAGGCCGCTGCGAACGGTCTGTGGGTCGGCGGTACCTGCCCCGAGATCCCCGCCGATGCGGATCCCTCCGACCAGCGCCCGTTCAACAGCTTCGTGCTCGCCGGACCCGACGGCACCGTGCACCGCTACCGCAAGATCCATCCGTTCACCTACGGCGGTGAGGATCAGCACTTCCGCGGCGGCGACACGTTGATCACGATCGAGATCGTGGGGCTGCGGGTCAGCCCGCTCATCTGCTACTACCTCCGCTTCGCCGACGAGTTCTGGCAGCTGGCGAAGACGACCGATGTGTACCTCGTGCCGGCCAACTGGCCGGAGGCGCGACGGCTGCACTGGCAGGCGCTGCTCCAGGCGCGGGCCATCGAGAACCAGGCGTACGTCGTCGGTTGCAACCGTGTCGGTGAGGGCGGCGGACTGGCGTACAGCGGCGACAGCCGCATCGTCGACCCACTGGGCGAGTTGCTCGTCACCGCAGCGCGCACCGAGTCGATCCTGCTCGCCGACATCAGCGCGGCACATGTCGCCGCGACGCGCGAGCGGTTCCAGTTCCTTCGCGATCGCCGCACGCACTGACCGCTTCGCGTTCCGGCGCAGCTCGCCTATGGTCTCTGCGGGGAACCGGATCGTCGAGTCGACGATCGGTCGACGAGTTGCACCACGAGGGGCGTCATGTCAGCACAGAGTGAATCCAACGACCGCCCCGCCTCGGGTCCGGCTCATGGCACCGTCACCGTCTCCGCGACGTACGGCGCCGGCGGCAGCGTCATCGCCCCTCGGCTCGCCGAGCAGCTCGGCATCCCGTTCTACGATCGCCTGCTGTCGGGCAAGCAGGGCCCCGATGCCTCGACCATCGTCGAGCGGGTCACCCAGGCCGAGCGCGACCAGGCGCCGCCCGCCGGCATCCTCGCCAGCCTCGCCAACCTCACCTCCGTGCTCGGCCTCCCCGTGTCGGGCGCCGATGCCGATCCGCGCCGCCAGCTGCGCCGCCAGGTCGAAACCAGCGTGAACGAGATCGCCTCCACGACCGGTGGGGTGATCCTCGGTCGCGCCGCCGCTGTCGTGCTCGCGGGCAAGCCGAGCGCGTTCCACGTGCGGCTCAACGGCCCGGCCGATCGCTGCCTGGCGAGGGCGATGGCCATCGAGGCCGTGCCGGAAGCCGAGGCCCGCACCCGCCAGGTCGACACCGACAAGGCCTGGTCGAAGTTCGTCCAGCGGCTGTTCGACCGCGATCCGGCCGACGCCTCGCTCTACCACCTGGTGCTCGACGCCACGGTCTTCCCGATCGACACCGTCGTCCAGATGGTGTCGACCGCCGCCTCGTCGTTCTGGAGCCGCTCGATCGAGCTGTAGCCCTTGTGGGCCGATCATCTGTGTCACACCCCTCTGCGATGGTGACGACATGAGCGAACACACCCTCGAGCGTGGCCGGATGGCCCCGACATTGGCCCCGTCGTCGGCCCCGTCGTTGGCATGGTCCCGGTCCGCCATCTGCGAGACGGCCGACCCCGATCTGTTCTTCCCCCAGCCAGGCACCGACACCACGTATGCGCGGTCGATGTGCAAGGCCTGCCCGGTGCGCCGGCAGTGCCTCGACTATGCGCTGGAGACCAAGCAGAAGTTCGGCATCTGGGGCGGGATGACCGAGTCCCAGCGTCGCCGCCTCCGGCGCGAAGACGCCACGGCCAACCACCCCGCCCGTCCCGCGCACCTCCGCCCCACCGGCACGGCGTCCCCCGACGCCGGCATCACCGAGCCCGACCCCACCCCCGTCGGCATCGCCCGCCCCCGCCTCTACCTGGTCCGCTGACATCCGCCGCGCCTGCGGCCGGTGTCCGCGCCGCCGACGCGGGACCGCGCGCGATGTGCCACATGCGGTGTGGCGAAGTCATCAGTGTTTGCGGCTGCCAGCGGGACAGCGCGCGACGTGCCACATGCGGTGTGGCGAAGTCATCAGTGTCAGCCCGCACGGGTGCTGCGGCGAGTGCGTCAGGCGTCGGGGTCGAAGGCGTCGAGCGCGGCCGTGGCCGAGCGGGTGTTGGCGATGGCAGTCTTCAGGGCCGCCTTGGCGGTGGCGAGCGCGGCCGCCGCGTCGTCGACGGCGTTGGTGGCCGACCGCTCGGCGGCCTGCGCGGTCTTCAGCTCCTGCTGCAGGCGCAGCCGCTCGGCCCTGGCCATCGCCCGCCGCGCCGCCGCAGCGCCCTTCTCGGGCTTGACCGGCGCGGGTGGCGCATCCGCAGCAGCGGGCGGCACGAGCGTCAGCGTCTGCTTCGCCGCAGTCTTCGGCCCCGCCCGGCGCGGACCCGGGTCCGGCGCGCCGGGAAAGAACTCGCCCGGTGCGACGAGCGCTTCGGACCCGATGACACCGGCCAGCAGCGGTGCGGGGTCGGCGGCGGCCACCAGTTGGCGGATGATGGCGGTGAGGTCCGTGCGTTGTCCCTCGCCGTTGCCACCTTCGGCCGTCACGAGCGCGACGGCTGCGTCCGAGGCCGCCGCAACGGCCTGGCGGAGCTCGGTCGTGGCCTCGCGGAGGTCGCCGGCATCGCCGCCGATCGCCGCGGACTGGGCGCGCTGGGCCGCCACGATGGCCCGGGCCAGCCGCTCGACGATGTCGCGCTCGACACGTTCGAGCCGGTTGAGCGCCCACTCGGCCAACCGCGGCTTGCGCAACTTCGCGACGATCGCCGCTTCGTCGGTGCGTCCGTCGGACTTCAGCTGCTTGGCGAGCGTGTTTCGAGCCGCGGTGAACGCTTCCGGCGCCAACGCATACAGATCGCGGGCCCCCTCCAGCACCTCAGTCGCCGCCGCCCGTGAGCACCGATGCGGTGGACCCGAGCGGCTTGGCGAGCATGCTCACCAGCGATCCGTACGGGGTCTCCTGCTGGCCGACCTCGACGAAGCCGAGCCGGGCGTGGAAGCGCAGCGAGCCGTCGTTGCGTGGCCGCAGGTTGACCTCGCAGAACAGCCACGGCGTGCCTGCGATGGCCTGCTCGACGGCCGCGTAGAACGCCGTGCCGACCCCCAGGTTGCGCGCCGCGGGTGACACGACGATGCGATCGAGGTAGGCAAAGTCCTCGTAGCGCTCGCAGAACCAACGGTAGTTGACGCTGTCGTAGTCGGCGCCGGGGCCGAAGTTGACACAGAAGCCGACGACCCCGCTGTCGTGCTCGGCCACGAGGGACAGCAGCGATTCGTCGACGAGGCGGGTCATCTTGGCGAGGTCCGCCTCGCTCACGGCGGGGATCGCGTCGTTGTTCATCGCCACGCAGGCCGGCAGGTCGTCGGGTCGGAGCGGGCGGATTTCCATGGTCCGACACTACGGGCCGCTGGGTATGGTCGAAGGGCTATGACGGCTTGGGGGAGACGTGCAGATGGATGACCCGCTGATGGCCGGCGACGCCGCGGCCGGCGATGCCATGGCCGATGGAGCGGCGGTGCCGTTGATCCAGGCCGTCGGGCTGCGCAAGTCGTTCGGCGAGTTCGTGGCGGTCGATGGCATCGACTTCGCGGTGCAGCCCGGGGAGGCGTTCGGGTTCCTCGGCCCGAACGGTGCCGGCAAGTCGAGCACGATGCGGATGATCGGCTGCACGTCGCCGATCTCCGGCGGGACCCTCCGCCTGTTCGGGCTCGACCCCACCACCGACGGTCCGGCGATCCGCCGCCGGCTCGGCGTGGTGCCCCAGCTCGACTCGCTCGACAACGAGCTGACCGTGGAGGAGAACCTCGTCATCTACGGGCGATACTTCGACCTCAGCCGCGCCGAGGCACGACGGCGGGCCAAGGAGCTGCTCGAGTTCGTCCAGCTCGCCGATCGTGCCTCCAGCCGGGTCGAACCGCTGAGCGGCGGGATGAAGCGGCGGGTCACGATCGCCCGCTCGCTCATCAACCAGCCCGATCTGCTGCTGCTCGACGAGCCCACCACCGGGCTGGATCCGCAGGCCCGGCACATCCTCTGGGACCGCCTCTATCGGCTGAAGCAGCAGGGCGTCACCCTCGTGCTCACCACCCACTACATGGACGAGGCCGAGCAGCTCTGCGACCGCCTCGTGGTGATGGACGGCGGGCACATCGTGGCCCGTGGATCGCCGCGTCAGCTGATCGAGGAGCACGCGACGCGGGAGGTGCTCGAGCTGCGCTTCCGGGCCGGCACGAACGCCGACAACGAACCGTTCGCGGCCGGCATCGGCGAGCGTCACGAGGTGCTCCCGGACCGCATCCTCGTCTACGCGGACAACGGCGACGAGGCGCTGGCCAAGGCAGTTGCCGACGGCGCGCGGCCGGAGAGCGCGCTCGTGCGGCGCAGCACGCTCGAAGACGTCTTCCTCCGCCTCACCGGCCGCACCCTGGTCGAGTGAGAGGGGTCGAGTGAGATTGATCGAGTGATGACCGCGCCGTCGACCCTGCACGTGTTCGAGTGGAAGCTGATGGTCTACCGCCGCGTCTGGCGGGCGAACCTGATGACCTCGCTCCTGCAGCCGATCCTCTACCTGCTCGCGATGGGCCTCGGCGTCGGCGCGCTCGTCAACAAGAACGGGGGCAGCGCGCACATCCTCGACGGCATCCCGTACATCGCGTTCGTCGCGCCGGGCCTGCTTGCCACCACGGCGATGATGGTGTGCGCGATCGAGAGCCTGTGGCCGGTGCACGACGCGATGAAGTGGGGTCGCCAGTATGAGGCGATGTCGGCGACGCCGCTGCAGCCCGGCGACATCGTCGCGGCGCACCTGCTCTGGCTCGTGTTCCGCGCGGCCAGTGCCGCCGGTGCGGTCGCGGTGGTGATGGCGTTCTTCCCCGACGTGCGCTCGTGGGGCCTGATCTCTGCGGTGCCGGCTGCGACGCTCGGTGGCGTCGCCATCGGGATGCCGTTCTCCGCTTGGGCCGTCACCCGCGACTCGGACCAGTCGTTCCCGGTCATCCAACGCTTCATCATCGTGCCGCTGTTCCTGTTCGGCGGCGCGTTCT
This sequence comes from Ilumatobacteraceae bacterium, assembly GCA_025463305.1. Next base: position 34,715 of record JAOBWK010000085.1, on the reverse strand, counting down.
TCCCGCTCTCCCAGCTGCCCGTCGGCGTGCGAGTCGTCGGCTATGCGACACCCCTGTGGCACGCGGTCGAGATGTGTCGATCGTGGGTCAGCGGTACGCACATGTCGGCACTCGCCGCGCTCGGCCACACTGCGTACCTGCTCGTGTTCGTCGTGGCCGGCTCCGTCGCGATGCGCCACCTCGCCCGCAAGCGGCTGTTCGCATGACCGTCGCCGCCGCCCGGATCGCCGCCGAGCGAAGCCGCCCGGTGTTCCCGCTCCTGCGCATCGTCCCGCCGGTCGTGCGCGCTGCCAGGCGCCCCCACCGGATGGTCGAACGGCAGGTCATGTGCTACCGCAACACCTGGCCGATCCTGCTGTCCGGGTTCTTCGAGCCGCTGTTCTACCTGCTGTCGATCCGCGTCGGGCTCGGCAAGCTCGTCGGTACCGTGTCGGTTGGCGGGCACGTGCTGTCCTACGCCGAGTTCGTCGCCCCGGCGATGATGGCCGCGAGCGCGATGAACGGTGCCGTCTACGACAGCACGATGAACGTGTTCCACAAGCTCAAGTACGCCCGCGTCTACGACGCGGTGCTGGCCACCCCGATGACCATCGGCGACGTCGCCCTCGGCGAGATCACGTGGGCGCTGATCCGCGGTCTGCTGTACTCCACGGCGTTCCTCGCGACGATGGCCGTGCTCGGGTTGACGAGCTCGTGGTGGGTGCTCGCGGCGCTGCCGATCTGCGTGCTGATCGGCTTCGCGTTCGCCGCGGTCGGCATGGCGTGTACCACGTACATGCGCGGCTGGACCGACTTCGAGTGGGTGGCGACGGTGACGATGCCGCTGTTCCTGTTCTCGGCCACCTTCTACCCGCTCGCCTCCTACGGCGGCTGGGGATGGGTCGTGCAGCTGTCGCCGCTGTACCACGGCGTCGCCCTGGTGCGCGCGGCCAACGCCGGGGTCGCGTCGTGGGGAATTGTCGGACACGTCGGATTCCTCCTTACGATGGCGTTCGCCGGTTTGTGGGTCGTGTCCCGCAGGCTGCAGTTCCTCCTGCTGAAATGACCGTGAACCCCGCTGTGACGTGCCCGTGACGACCTCTTCCTTCGACACCGTGATCTTCGATCTCGACGGCACCCTCTCCGACTCGGCGCCCGGCATCATCGCTTCGCTCCACCACGCCTACGACGAGCTCGGCCACGACAAGCCGGGCGACTTCGTGCCGTTCATCGGGCCGCCGTTCGAGGCCACGTTCCGGCGCGAGGGCTTCACCGAGGCGCAGATCGTCGACCTGCTCGGTGTCTACCGTGAGCGCTACTGGGAGACCGGTGCGTTCGAGAACACGATCTACCCCGGCATCGACGACGTGCTCGACCAGCTGAGTGCGCTCGGCTACCGACTCGCCATCGCGACGTCGAAGCCGGAGGAGACCGCGCTGCGGATCCTCGAGCACTTCGACTACGTGAAGCGGTTCGAGGTCATCGGCGGGGCCACGTTCGACGCCAGCCGATCCACCAAGAGCGCTGTGCTCGATCACACGCTCGCTCAGCTCGGGACGTGCCGTCCGGTGATGGTCGGCGATCGCCACCACGATGTCGAGGGTGCGGCCGAGCACGGCATCGACTGCATCGGCGTGCGCTGGGGCTACGCCAACCCGGGCGAGCTCGAGCAGTACGGCGCGCGGTGGATCATCGACTCGCCGGCCGAGATCGTCCCGATCGTCACCGGCACGGTCGGTTCGTGAGCCTCGATCCGGAGAAGGAAGCCGCCCGCCGCCGCACCTTCGCCATCATCAGCCATCCCGACGCCGGCAAGACCACCCTCACCGAGAAGTTCCTGCTGTACGCGGGCGCCGTCGTCGAGGCCGGCTCCGTGAAGGGCAAGGGCGGCCAACGCGCCGCCACGAGCGACTGGATGGACCTCGAGCAGAAGCGCGGCATCTCGATCACCTCCGCGGTGATGCAGTTCGAGTACCGGGGCTGCGAGATCAACCTGCTCGACACGCCCGGTCACCGCGACTTCTCCGAGGACACCTACCGCGTGCTCGCCGCCGTCGATGCCGTGGTGATGGTGCTCGACTCGGCGAAGGGCATCGAGCCGCAGACCCTCAAGCTGTTCGAGGTCTGCCGGGCCCGCAACCTCCCGGTGATCACGTTCCTCAACAAGTTCGACCGTCCGGTGCTCGACCCGCTCGAGCTGCTCGACGAGATCGAGACCAAGATCAACCTCCGCCCCACGCCGGTCACCTGGCCGGTGGGCGACGCCGGCGACTTCCGCGGCGTGATCGATCGCCAGCGCGACATCTTCGTGCGCTTCACCCGCACCGCCCGTGGCAGCACGATCGCGCCCGAGGAGGAGATGAGCTTCGACGAGGCCGCCGCCCAGGAGGGCAAGCTCTGGCAGACCGCCATCGACAGCGTCGGCCTGCTCGACGCGGTCGGCGCCGACTTCGACCTCGAGTCGTTCCTCGCCGGCGAGTCGACACCGGTGTTCGTAGGCTCGGCCCTCACCGACTTCGGCATCCGCGCCCTGCTCGACGCCATCGTCGACCTGATCCCCGCGGCCCCGCCGCGCGCCGACGTCGACGGTGCGTACCGTCCGCTCGGCGCGCCGTGCTCGGCGTTCGTGTTCAAGGTGCAGGCGAACATGGACCGCTCGCACCGCGACCGCATCGCGTTCGTGCGCATCTGCAGCGGCCGCTTCGAACGCGGGATGACGATGACCATCGCCCGCACCGGCAAGCCGTTCGCCACCAAGTATGCGTCGACGGTGTTCGGCGCCGAGCGCAGCACGGTGGAAGAGGCGTACCCCGGCGACGTCGTCGGCCTCGTCAACGCCAACGGGCTCCAGCTCGGGGACACCCTGTACGAGGACGTGCCGGTCACGTTCCCGGGCATCCCCCGCTTCGCGCCCGAGCTGTTCACCAACGCCCGGCCCCGCGACACGAGCCGGGTGAAGCAGTTCCGCCGCGGCATCGAGGTGCTCGAGGAGGAGGGTGTCGTGCAGGTGCTGCGCGACCCCGAGATGGGCGATGCCGCACTGGTGCTCGCGGCCGTCGGTCAGCTGCAGTTCGAGGTCTTCGCGCATCGGCTCGACACCGAGTTCAACGCGCCCGTCGAGCTCACCGGTTCGCCCTACAACGCGATCCGCGGCACCGACGAGAAGAGCGCCGACCGCCTCCGCCAGATCGGCGGGATCCGCATCCTCCAGCGCGCCGACGGCTCGATGGTGGCGCTGTTCGAGAACATCTACCGCCTGCAGCGCCTGCTCACCGACGAGCCGGAGCTGACCCTCAAGTCCCTCGCTGTGGAGTAGCGGTCAACCGGCCTCTGCGGCGGCCCGCTCGAGGTGTTCGATGGCGACGGCGGTGTAGATGGCCATGCCGTTGACCATCGCGTTCTCGTCGAACATCACCCGGTTGCTGTGGTTCGGCGCGGCGGTGGCCGGGCTGCGATCGAGGTGGGTGCCCCCGAGGAACATCATCGAACCGGGCACGGCCTCGAGCACGTAGCTGAAGTCCTCCGCGCCCATGATCGGGTGTGGCATCTGGAAGACGTGATCGGTGCCGATCACCTCGCCGGCGACGTCGGTGGCGAACGCGGCGAAGCCGTTGTGGTTCGACGTGACCGGGTAGCCGAGCGTGATCTCCACCGTCACGGACGCATCGTGTGCACTGGCCACGCCCTCGGCGACGCGCTGGATCGCCGCGTGCACCTTGCTGCGCGTCTCCTTGCTGACGGCGCGGATGGTCCCTTCGATCTGTGCGTTCTCGGGGATCACGTTGTTGGTGGTGCCCGCGGTGATGCGGCCGACGGTGATGATCGTCGGGTCGAAGACGTCGATGCTGCGGGTCACCATCATCTGCATCGCGGTGACGATCTCGCAGGCGATCGGGATGGGATCGAGGGCCCGGTACGGCTCGCTGGCGTGACCGCCGCGCCCGTGCACGGTGATCAGGAGGTGGTCGCTGGAGGCCATGATCGAGCCACCCTTCACGCTCACCATCCCGGCCGGCAGTGACGACGTGATGTGCAGCGCGAACGCGCCGGTCACCGGCGACGGTGTGCCGTCGGCGAGCGCCGGTACGTCGAGCAGACCCTCGTCGAGCATGTAGCGCGCCCCGTGGTGTCCCTCCTCGCCGGGCTGGAACATGAACAGCACCCGGCCGGCCAGCTCGTCGCGCCGCGAGGCGAGCATCCGTGCCGCGCCGACCAGCATCGCGACGTGGGTGTCGTGCCCGCAGGCGTGCATCGTGCCGTCGACCTTCGACGTGAAGTCGACGCCGGTGTCCTCGGGCATCGCCAGTGCGTCCATGTCGCCGCGCAGCAGGATCGTGGGGCCGGGCTTGTCGCCCGTCAGCATCGCGCCGATCCCCGAGGTCGACGTGTGCTTGGTGATGTCGAGCGGCAATCCCTCCAGCTCCTCCAGCACGGCATCGCGGGTGATGGGCAGGTGGTTGCCGACCTCCGGCCACTGGTGCAGCCTGCGCCGCAGCGCGACGGCTCCACTCAGGTGGTCGCGTGCTTCGTCACCGAGCGTGGAGATCGAGTTCGTCATGGTCGCATGCTAGGGCTGTGGGACAATGAGGGGATGACGGCAGGTGGCCATGACTCAGGTGACCGGTCGGGCGACGAGATGGTCGACATCGTCGACGAGCACGATCAGGTGGTCGACACCGTCACCCGGCGCGAGATGCGCGCCGGAAACCTCCGCCATCGTGCGGTCTTCATCGCCGTGCAGGGCACCGACGGGCGGCTGTTCGTGCACCAGCGCAGCTTCGACAAGGACGTCCGACCCGGCGCGTGGGACATCGCGGTCGGTGGCGTGGTCGGCGCGGGGGAATCGTACGACCATGCCGCCGTGCGCGAGCTCGAGGAGGAGATCGGCATCACCGGAGTGACGCCACAGCCGTGGGGCGGCGGCCTGTTCGGCGACGAGCATTACGAGTTGGTCGGACGCTGCTACCACGTCGTCCACGACGGTCCCTTCACGTTCAACGACGGCGAGGTGATCGGGTACCGCTGGGTGAACCGGGTCGAGCTGCAGGCGCTGATCCGCGACGACGAGGTCGCCGAGGACAGCGTCGCGTTGCTGCTCGACCGGCTCGTCGTCGCCGACTGATCGGGCACGTCCTCGACGCGGCCTTTTCCACGCGAGCGATCCCGGAGCACCCACTGCATCATCCATCGAGACGAGGAGATGCACATGGCCGTCACCCACGGAGCCAACCCCGAGGAGCTCACCGCACTCGGCAACACCTTGAAGCAGCAGATCAACCCGATCGACTCCGTCATGAGCACGGTCACGTCCGTGCTCGGCGGCACGTCGTGGACCGGTCCGGCGCGAGTCCAGTTCGAGGGGGACTGGAACTCCACGTTCCGCACCACGCTCGATCGGCTGAAGCAGGCGTTCGATGCCGCCGGCGCCGACTGCATCCGTCGCTCGACCGATCTGGCGATGGTCATGGGTGCCCGCTGAACGTGACACGAGCACAGTGACGGCCCCGGCGAATCCGGCCTAGATTCGGGGAATGCTGCAACTCGAGTTCACGGTCGAGCCGTTCGTGGAGGGCCAGCCCGGCCCCCACGTGACCGCCGCCGTCGGAGCCGTCGAGGCCGTCGGCGCGGTGGTCGAGTTCGGACCCTTCGGCACGACCTGCAGCATCTCCGACGAATCGATGCCCGACGTCGTGGCCGCCCTCGTGCGGGCGGCGTTCTCGAACGGCGCAACCCACGTCACGATGCACGTCGCGTCGAGCGGCTCATGAGCCTGCCCCGTCATCCGCTGGTCCTGGCCATCCGCCCGATCGCCGAGGCGTTGGGTGCGACGGTGATGCCGGTCAGCGAGCGCGAGCCCAGCGACATCCCGCTGATGTGGGAGGGCACGGTCATCGCCGTCGTCCGCCCGGCACCGCTGCACGGTGCGCTGGATCGTCTGATCGAATCCGTCGAGCGCGAGTTCGGCGATCGCCTCGCCGACCTCAGCCGCGAGAACAAGCAACGGGCCATCCGCAAGCTCGACGAGCGTGGTGCGTTCACGCTGCGCCGCGCGGTCGAGGACGTGAGCGACTCGATGGGCGTCTCGCGCATCACCGTCTACAACTACCTGAACGCCATCCACCGATGACACCGCTCCGGTCCGACCGACTCGTCATCGATCGGCTCGGTCCGTCCGATGCCGAGGCGATGGCCGCGTACCGCGACGACGAGCGGACCGCGCGGTTCCAGGGATGGCCGCTGCCCTACACAGCCGATGATGCGCTCGCGTTGATCCAGTCGTGCGCCGGGCCCGTGCCGCCCGCACCAGGCGATGGCGCGGCCCAGCTCGCCGTGCGGCTCACCGACGGCACGCTGATCGGCGACCTGATGGTGGCTCCATCACCGGGCGGCCGTCACGCGGTCGAGCTCGGCATCACCATCGCCGCGGCCTCGCAGGGCCACGGCTACGCATCGGAGGCGATCCGCACCGTCGCCGACGCGCTGTTCGCCGACGCATCGATCGAGAAGCTGGTCGCCTTCGTCGCCGCCGGCAACGCCGCGAGCCTGCGCTTGTTCGACCGGCTCGGCTTCCGTCGCGAGGGCTTCCTGCGCGATTCGTACGGTGTGCACGGCCGGCTCATCGACGAGGTCCTGTTCGGCCTCACCCGCACCGATTGGTCGCGACCGGTCCACGACTTCGACATCATCGCGTTCGACGCGGACGACACGCTGTGGCAGAGCGAGGACGGCTTCCGCGCGGCCGAGCTGCACTTCGTCGAGCTCGTCGCACCGTTCGTGGCCCCGGGCATCGATGTGAAGGCCGCGTTGACGGCTGTCGAGCGCAAGAACCTCCACGTGCTCGGCTACGGCGTGAAGGCGTTCGGGCTGTCGATGGTGGAGGCGGCGATCAGCCTGTCCGACGGCCGGATCCCGGCGCCGATCATCGCCCAGCTGGTCGAGACCGCTCGGGCGATGCTGACCGAGCCGGTGCACCTGCTCGCCGGCGTGCCCGAGGTGCTCGAGGCCGTCGGTGGCACGCACCGGATCGTGCTGATCACCAAGGGCGACCTCGTCCACCAGAGCGCGAAGATCGAGACCAGCGGGCTGGCCCACCACTTCTCCGACATCGAGATCGTGATGGAGAAGGACGCCGCGACCTACTCGCGGATCATCACCCGGCTCGGCGTGCCGCCGTCCCGGTTCTGCATGGTGGGCAACTCGGTGCGCAGCGACATCCTGCCCGTGCTGTCATTGGGCGCGAGCGCCGTGCACATCCCGTATCCGCTGCTGTGGGACCTCGAGCAGGCGCCCGACGACCACGGTCACTCGTTCGCGGAGCTCGAATCGATCACGCAGGTGCCGGCGTGGCTCAGGGCGTCCACCACTGCTCGAGCCGGGTGACGGCACCACCCTTGATGGTGATGACGAACCCGAAGCCGCTGTAGAGGTAGTCGTCGGGGCCACCCGACGGATCGTCGCCGTGGATCAGGCCGTAGAGCTCGTCGCCAGAGATCTGGTAGCTCTTCTGGGTCGCCGCGTCGGAGACGGTGATGTACTGATCGGTGAGCGGCACCTCGAGCGTCGCGCTGGGCTCGGTCTCGACGCCGTAGTCGTTGACGCACGAGTCCTGGTCCTCGGCGCCGAAGTGCGCGGTGCAGTCGTCGCCGCGGAACAGCTGGACGAGCTGGAAGGCGACGGTGTTGTCGTCGGACGGGGTGGCGTCGCTGCCCTCGGTGACCGTGCCGTAGTAGACGCCGTCGGGCTCGGTGCCGCTGGCCACCACGGCGGCCGAGGTGGTCGGCACCGTCGGCGGGCTGACCGGGGTGTAGTCCGGGCCGCCGTCGGCTGTCGAGCCGGTGGAGACCGTGGAGTCCGACGTGGCGGTGGAACCGGCCGTCTCGGTGCTGGTGACGACCGTCGCGACGGTGATCGGCGCTTCGGTGGCGGGCACGGTCTCGGGCGCGACGGTGGCGATCGTGACGGTGGCAGCGCTGGAGGCCGGCGTCGTGGTGGCCACCGGCGCCGCCGTGCTGGTGGTGGCCGTGGCCGGGGTGGTGACGGCGGGTGACGACTTGCTGTCACTCCCGCAGCTGGCGAGCAGCGCGATGGAGCAGACGGCGGCGCCGAGGTGCTTGAAACGGACGGACATGGCCGCGACTCTAGACAACCGCCCCCCAGAACCGGGGTTCACAACCGTCTGAGCTGGACGTCCGTGACGTGGTGGTCCGGACCCTTGCGAAGGATCAGCGAGGCTCGGGGCTTGGTGGGGGCGATGTTCTCGCGCAGGTTGCGACCGTTGATCTCGCTCCAGATGAACCGCGCTGTGGCCACCGCCTCCTCGTGGGTGAGGCCGGCGTAGTGCTGGAAGAAGCTGTTCGGATCCTGGAACACGGTCTCGCGGAGGGCCAGGAAGCGATCGATGTACCACTGCTCGATGTCGTTCTCGTCGGCATCGATGTAGATGCTGAAGTCGAAGTAGTCGCTGACGAACTCGTTCGACTCGCTGCCCACCTGGAGCACGTTCAGGCCTTCGACGATCAAGATGTCGGGCTGCTGCACCGTCGCCCTCTCGCCCTCGATGATGTCGTAGATGACGTGGCTGTAGATCGGCGCCGACACCTCGCGCGCCCCGCTCTTGATCTCGCGGAGGAACTCGAGGAGGAGCTTCGTGTCGTAGCTCTCCGGGAAGCCCTTGCGGTTCATGATCTCGCGCTCTTCGAGGATCCGGTTCGGGTAGAGGAACCCGTCGGTGGTGATCAGCCCGACCTTGGGGTGGTCCGGCCAACGGGCGAGCAGCGCCTGGAGGATGCGGGCGAACGTGCTCTTGCCGACGGCGACGCTGCCCGCCACCCCGATCACGTACGGCACCTTCGGCGCCATCTTGCCGAGGAACGTCGAGGTCACCTTCTGCAGGTTCTGCGTCGCCGCGACGTACAGGTTGAGCAACCGGGTCAACGAGAGGTAGATCGTCGCCACCTCGTCGAGATCGATCCGCTCGTTGATGCCGCGCAGCTCGTCGAGGTCGTCCTGGCGCAACGTCAGCGGCGTCGCCGCCCGGAGCATCGCCCAGTCGTCCCGGGTGAACGACAGATACCGACCGGCTTCGGTTCCCAGGGCCACGGATGAACAGTAGGTCCCATCTGGGATCGCCCGGCAATTGCAGTTCGGAGGGAGCACACCGCAGTGGACGACTGCGGCGCTCTACCCTGAGCGGATCATCGATCATCGACGGCCCCCGGCGAACGGCTACGACACCCAGCTGTCGAGCCAGGATCGCAAGCGAACCGGGGCCTGGTACACGCCCGGACCACTCGTCGAGCACATCGTCACCAACACCGTCGTCGACGTCGAGCCGGGGCAGGTCGTGAGCGTCCTCGATCCGGCGTGTGGCGACGGCCGGTTCCTCGTCACCACCGCGGCCGCGATCCGGTCGGCCGGCGGCGTGCCGGTGCTCACCGGCGTCGACATCGACCTCGGCGGTCTGCGCAGCACGGCGCCAGCCGACCATGTCGAGATCGAGGCGATCGAGGCGGATGCGCTCCACCACGAATGGGGCGACCGTCGCTTCGACATCGTGATCGGCAACCCGCCGTTCCTCTCCCAGCTCGCCACCGCCACGTCGCGCGACGGCGGCTCGAGGTTCGGCGGTGGGCCGTACGCCGATGCGGCCGCCGACTTCGTCGGCCTGGCGATGCACCTCGCCCGCCCCGACGGCGGGCGCGTCGGACTCGTGCTGCCGCTGTCGTTGCTCACCGCCCGCGACGCCGGCCCGATCCGCGCTGCAGCGCTCGACGGTGGATCGCTCGACTGGTTCTGGTGGTCCGCCGAGCAGGTCTTCGATGCGAGCGTGCGGACATGTGCGATCGGGCTCCGTCGAAGCACTCGATCGGGCCCAGTCGAGCGCACCACCGGCGACACGTTCGACGCCATCGCTTCGGTCTCGACACCCCCATCCACGACCAACGGCCACTGGGGATGGCTGATCGCCGACGTGCACGGCGTCCCCGAGGTCGGTGCCGTTCGGAGCGATGGGACACTCGGCGCCTTCGCGCTCGTCACCGCCAACTTCCGCGATCAGTACTACGGGTTGGTGGGTGCCGTGAGCGACGCAGCCGACGGGCCGCCGCTGATCACGACCGGCCTCATCGACGTCGCCGAATGCCACTGGGGCAGCCGCCAGACACGGTTCGCGAAGCAGACGTTCACCGCGCCGCGCGTCGACCGCAGCGCGCTGGCACCGTTCATGCAGCGCTGGGCCGAGCGATGCCTCGTGCCGAAGGTGCTCGTGGCCACGCAGACGCGAGTGCTCGAGGCCGTCGTCGACGAACAAGGGGAGTGGTTGCCGGCGGTCCCGGTGATCCGCGTCGTGCCGGACCCCGCCACAACGCAGTTGTGGGACGTCGCTGCAGTGCTGACCTCGCCGGTGGCGTCGGCGCTCATCGCCGCGCAGTCCGTCGGCAGCGGCCTGTCCGCCACCACGGTGCGGGTCAGCCAACGCACCCTCGGGGCGCTGCCGTGGCCGAGCGGACCGCTGGTCGACGCCGTCGACGCGTTGCGCGCCGGCGACATCGTCGGGTGCGGGCGGCTCGTCGATGCTGCCTACGGCATCGACGACGAAGCGCTGCTGGACTGGTGGCGCGAGGGTCTGTCACACCAGAGCACGCGCCGCGGCATCTCTGCTGTGTGATGTCCACGTCCGACCCGTCGATCGACGCAGCCAACCAGCGCTGGGCGACCGTCTACCGCGACGAGGCGCCGCGCCTGATGCGTCTGGCCACCGTGCTGATCGGACCCGACGGGGCGCACGATCTCGTCGTCGACGCGGTGCATCGTGTGGTCGGACGGGCCGACTTCGAGAAGATCGCCGAGCCGGGCGCGTACCTGGCCCGCGTGCTCGTCAACGCTGCGCACTCGCTCCATCGAGCCGATCATCGCCGTCGGGCGCGTGAAGACCGTGCTGGCCGGTTGACAGCCGTGGGTTCGGCCGACCCGGCGAGCGCCATCGACGTCCAGCGTGCGTTGCAACGGCTGAGCCCGCAGCAGCGCGCGGTGGCGTACTTCACGTACTGGGAGGACCTCAGCATCGCCGACGTGGCGAGCCGGCTCGAGGTCACCGAAGGGACGGTTCGTCGCCAGTTGGCGAGAGCCAAGGATCGACTCCGGGAGGTGCTGCGATGAGCAGTGAGACACCACGCGACGACACCTTCGAGACGTCGGTCCGGCTCGCGATCCACACCCTGGTGACGTCGCAGCCGGCGATGCCTCCGACCTTCGCCGAGGTCCTCACCGGTCCGGTGGCGACAGCGGGCCCGGCCCCGCTGGAACCGCGGTCTCGCCGCTGGCTCGCCCTCGCAGCGGCCGTCGCACTGATCGTCGGCGGCCTGACATGGCTCGCGGTTCGCGATCGCAACACCGCGACCCCTGCGACCGATCATCATGGCCTGGCCGCGTTCGTCCTCCCGACCGTGCTGCCGGCCGGCTGGCACCTGGACGGCATGTCGGAGCATGCATCCGACCCGGCGCTCCCGTATCCCGGGATGCAGGTCTACGCCAGCGCAGACGGCAGCCGGCGCGCCCTCGTCGAGGTCATCCCCTGGTCGTCGTATCCGGCGTCTCGCGATCATCCGGGATTCGCGTCCGTGGCCGACGCCGAATGGAGCCCGGCCGACCAACGCTCGGACGGTCGCTCGGTGCTCAGTTGGCCGTCGTCGGCGATGCGTGCGGACACGAAGATGATCGTGGTCGGGTTCGACGAGGCGCAAGCCCGGTCGTTCGCCGCCACGCTCGTTCCGGCAGGCGACAGCGCCTACTCGAGAACGGCCGGCGCCGGCTACGTCGACGAGGCGAACCGACCCCCAACCACCGATGCCGCTGGTGGTGAGCTGCGTTACAGCGATGACCATGGTGGCGACGTGGCGGTGCAGCTCTCGACGGGCCTGGCCTCGATCGACGCGCTGCTGCATCCCGAGCAACCGGCGGGCCACCTGTTCGTCAGCGAGAACCCGAACGCCCAGAGTGCGACGGCGTCGCGCGAAATCGGCGGTGTCGTCGTGAGCCTCACAGCCGAGGCTGGAGCGAACGGGGCGTACAGCACGACCGACTCGATCATCGCGTTCATGAACGCGCTCGCCCCGGTGTCGAAGACCGCATGGGTGCGACAGGCGGACGAGCTGTCGACGGCCGTCGCTGCGCAACCGGTGATCTCGACCGTGGCGACGGGCTTCGGCTCGATCGTGCAGCACGTCGGGCCGACGATCTCAGGGCTCTGCCTCCAGCCAAGCGGTGACGAGTCGGGCGCCGAGGACTGCGTCGGCACGGCCCCCGTCGATCCGAGCGCGCACAGCGACCAGACCCCGAACGGGCAGTTCGACTTCCTGCTCGGCGACCGCTGGTTCGTCCTGTACATCGGGAGCAACACGCCGCCGGCCGGGACGTTGGGCGTCACATCGGTCTCGCATGATCTCGTCGAGGTCGCCGGTCTCGAGTACATCGTGTTCGCGCCCGACTCCGACGTCGACCGGTTCACGTTCTCGCTCGGCGGCGGACAGCGCACGGCCCAACGGCCGGTCCTCGTCGGCTGAACCGTTCAGCCCCTCAGCGGTTCCCCGGGTGCGTCAGCTGTTTCCCGAGCGTCAGCGGTTCCAGGGTGCGAACGGCGACACGGCGCCCTCGCCACCGGTGAGCACGTCGAATCCGTCGTCGGTGACGAGGATCATGTGCTCGAACTGCGCGGTGCGCTTGCCGTCGGCGGTGACAGCTGTCCAGTCGTCGTCCCACATCCGGTGCTGCCAGGTGCCGAGGGTGATCATCGGCTCGATGGTGAACGTCATCCCCGGGCGCATGATGAGGCCGTTGCTGCGGCTGTCGTAGTAGTGCAGGATCTGGACATCGGTGTGGAACTGCTCGCCGATGCCGTGGCCGACGAACGCCTTGACCACGCCGTAGTGGTGCTTCTTGGCGTGATCCTCGATGGCTCGGCCGATGTCGCTGACGGGACGGTCGGGGCGCACGGCCTCGATGCCCTTCCACATGCACTCCTCCGTGACGGCGACGAGCTGGCGGCTCGCCGGGTCCACGTCGCCGACGAAGAACGTGGCGTTGGTGTCGCCGTGCACGCCACCGACGAACGCGGTGACGTCGATGTTGATGATGTCGCCGTCGCGCAGTGGACGGCTGTCGGGGATGCCGTGGCAGATGACCTCGTTGACGCTGGTGCACACGCTCTTGCGGTAGCCGTGGTAGTTCAGCGGACTCGGGTAGGCGTTGCGCTCGATCGTCAGATCGTGCACGTACACGTCGATCTCGTCGGTGGTCACGCCCGGTGCCACCATCTCGCCGGCGAGGCGGAGGATCTCGGCACCCACGGCGCCGGCGTGGCGCATGCGCTCGATGATCTCGGGCGACTTCACGCGCGGCTCGTCCCAACGGACGACCTTGCCGGTGTCCGCGTACGACGGCCGGGCGATGTGCTCGGGCACCGGACGGTACGGGCTGATCTCGCCCTGGATGATCCGGCCCTCGAGCGGCTTGTGGCAGCGCTTGTACTTGCGACCGCTGCCGCACCAGCACTGATCGTTGGCCTGGGGAAGCGTCTGGGGTGGGGCCACCGTCGTCATGGGACCATTGTACGGCGGTTGGTGAAACGGCGATGTTCGCCCCTCAGGGCGCGTACCCGTTCACGTCGACGACGACGTCGGCCGGTTGGCTGTTGAGGATGCAGACGTTGCCGCTCGTGCCGACCTTGGTGATGACCGCATTGGCGACGGTCTGACCTGCCACGAAGTTCAGGTTGGAAGCGGTCGGTGGGGCGATGCCACATGGATACACCGTGACGTAGCCGCTGCCGGTCGGCGCCGTGATCGTCACGTTGAGCACGACTGTCGAGGCGTTCGTCGGCACACCACCACGCCCGGCCACGAGCAGCGTGGTGATCGCTCCACGCGTGCGCTGTCCGATGCCTGCCGACGCATGATCGACGGTGTCGAACCCTGTGCGCGTGTCGAGCAGACGGGCCGGTGAGAGCGATCGATACGACGAGACGGCCGGGAAGTAACCGGCGACGTCGACGACGATGTGCGTCGACGACTGCGTGTAGATGCAGACCTTGCCGGACAGGTCGAGGTTGGCGACGACGAGGTTTGCCACCGTCGCGCCCTTCGTGTAGTTGAGCGTCGATGCCCCGGTCTCGTCGTCGCACGGGTACACCGTTGCGTAGCCGGCGGCCGTCGCCTGGGTGACGGTCACGTTCAGCACGACGGCGCTCGCGTCGCTCGGCATCCCGGGCACCTTGTCGAGCGGCACCGTCGTGTTCGAGTCGTCGGGAACGAGATCGGCAAGAGGCACGCCGGCCAATCGCGTGTCGAGGACGCGCACCGGCGTGAGTGCGACGAACGCCGACGTCGCAGGAATCGTGGCATTGACGTCGACGACGAGGTGCGTCGACTGTGACGTGTAGATGCAGACCGAGCCGTTCGTGCCCACCTTGGAGATCACCGCGTTGGCCACCGTCTGGCCGAGGGTGTAGTTCAGGCTCGAGGCCGTCGGCCGGTCGGCACCGCACGGGTACACGGTGATGTACCCGGCGGCCACCGGCTCGGTGGCCGTGACGTTCAACGCGACAGCGCTGGCATCCGGCATCACGCCGCCCCGGCCGGCGACCTGGAGCTCGAAGGTCGTGCCGGCGCCGAGTGCGCCAACGCCCGCGAACAACCCGTCGACGGTGGTGCTCGCCGGGCGCGTGTCGGCCAGGCGTGCGGGCGCGAGCGGGATGAGGTCGGCGGTCAACGGCGTGGGGGTCACGGTCACCGAGAACGACTGCGTCGCCCGCTGTGCGTAGGCGTTGATCGCCGTGCACGTCACGGGCGTCGTGCCGACCGGGAAGGCGGACCCGGACCCGGGGACGCACACGACCTGCGCGGTGTTGCTCGCATCGGTGACGGACGGCGTCGCGAACGTCACCGTCGCCGACGTCGCGCCCGGCGCAGTCGGCACGCTGATGTCCGGCTGCGTCGTGGTGAACACGGGCGTGGGCACTGGGTTGTCGGTGACCGTCACCGTGAAGCTCGTCGTCGCCGTCGACAGGTTGGTGGCGGTGCACGTCACCGTCGTGGTGCCGACCGCGAAGTTGCTGAACGGAGGTGGCGTGCAGGTCACGGGCAGTGGCCCGTTCGCGTCGCTCGCCGTCGGCGACGTGTATCCGACCTGGGCGAGGTTCGTGCCGAGCACGGCGGGAACGGTGATGTTCGCCGGCGTCCCGACGATCACCGGCGCGGCGAGCACGTTCACCGACACTGTGAAGGTCGCAGTCGCCGTCAGCCCGACCTCGTTCGTGGCCGTGCAGTGCACCGTGGTCGGCGGGCCCGCCGTGAACGTGTCGCCCGATGCGTGGTCACAGACCAAGGTCGGCGGCGTGCTGCTGTCGGGATCGCTGGCGGACGGTGGTGTGAACGTGACGACCTTCGACGTCGTGCCCGGGGCGACCATGACGACGGCGTTGGCCGGCACGGTGAGGACTGGCGGGGTCTGATCCGGCGTCAACAGGATCACGTCGTTGGTCTGCTTGATCGGGATCGAGCCGTTGGAGGTCGGTCGGCTCGGCAGCGGGAAGCAGCCACACGGCGAGATGATGGGGGCCACCGAGGTACCGACCGCGCTGTTGTCGGGCGACGGGTTGCCGAAGGTGCCGATCGGCGACACATACGTCGCGGCACCGCCGGGGGCGAGCACCGGGCTGTAGACGAGTGCCCCGCCATTGGAGAGCGCGACCGCCGCGCCGGACCCGACCTTGTCGCCCGCCGCAGCGCCGATCAGGCTGTTCTGCGCGGTGACGGTGCCGGTGTGGCCGATGCTGCCGTCGAGCCAGGTCACCGCGCCGGCATCGGGGGTGGTCGGTGAGTCCCAGTCGGGCGACACGATCAGCACGTTGCCGTCAGCAAGACCGACGAGCGAGTCGCCCACGTTGTCGAGGTAGCTCGTCCCGTGGACGCTCCTCGCAGCGGTGATCTTGCCCGTCTCCCCTGTCGTGCCGTTGGCGAACACGACGGCGCCGGCGCCGGGCGCGAACGGGGTCGACCATCCCGGGCTGGCGACTGCGTAGCCGAACGTCGTCGCGACGATGCTCGATCCCAGCCCGTCGCCTGGGTACGTGCCGACGAGGCTGTTCGACGACGTGATCGATCCGACCCGGCCGGTGGCGCCGTCGACCAGCGTGGCCGCGCCGATGCTGTTCCAGTTCGGGCTGCCGACGACGAAGTTGCCGTTCGCCAAGGGGATGACGATCGGGCGGACCGCGAAGCTGAAACCGATCACGTCGCCGCCGACCAGATCGCCGCTGCGGTCGCCGACGAGGCTGGTGGTGTTGTCGATGGAAAACGCTTGGCCACCGGCTCCCAGACCAAGCGTGACGGCGCCGGTCCCGGTGTCCCAGAGCGGTGTGACGACGGCGTAGTTACCGTTCGTCAGCGCAACGGACTCCACATCGGCCAGGTCTCCCGGACTGCTGCCGGTGATGCTGTTCGATGCGTCGATGACGAGCGCCGCGGGTGATCCGCCGCCCGCATCGAGCGTCACGGCACCGACGCCATTGTTCCAGTCTGGAGAGTTGATGACGTACTTGCCGCCAGTGAGCGCTGTCAGCGTGTCACCGATCGCGTCGCCCGCGGCGCCGAACGTGCTGTTCGTCGCGTCGAGGAGGCCGACGGTCGGTCCGGTGTTGCCGTCGCCCCACGTGACTGCGCCGGCGTCCACGTCGACGCCGTGGTCGAAACCCGGTGTGCCGAACGCGAAGTTGCCGTCGGACAGCGCCACGACCGCGTTCCCCCCGGTGACTGGTTCGATGCCGACGGAGTCGCCGATCGTCGAGCCGACGAGGCTGGTCGATGCGTCGACTGCGATGCCGGGGATCGGCACACCGCCCGGCAGCCACGTCACCGCACCCATCCCGGTGTGCGAGGCAGTGTCGTAGTTCCAGTCGCCGCTCTGCACGACGTAGTTGCCGTTCGTCAGCGTGACGACGCCGTCAATGCCGACGTGATCGTCCTGTGTGGGGCCGTAGAGGCTGTTGAGAGCGGTAACGGGGACCGCTCCCTGTGGGTTGGAACCGTTGACCCACGTGACCGCACCACCGTTGATGCCGCCGAGGCTCGCCTGGCTGCTGGCGATCACGAAGTCGCCGCCCCCGCTGCCAACCTCGTACACACCATCCAACCCGATCTCGTCACCGGGGTTGAGCCCGATGACGATGGTGATCGGGAAACTGTTCGGAGATGCATGCCCGTTGTACACGTACACGGCGCCGGCATCGTTGGCGGCGAAGTCGGAGTGCGGATCGGTCACCACGATGTTGCCGTTGGACAGCACGAGCGTCTGATCGCCGAACGCATGGCTGCTCGGGGGCAGAAACAGGTGCGCGACCGACGTCGGGTCGGCCGACGCCGGTGCTGCGACGCCGATCGTGAGGGCGCACGACGCGCCGAGCAAGGCGGCCGCCAGGCCAATCCGTGAGATCCCCATCACACACCCATCCTTCGCCCGGCGAGGTCCCGGGGCCAACCGATCCTACGGAATCGTGAGCGGCTCATCGATGATCCGAGGACTGGGGCCTCACCCGGACCTCACCCTTGCGACCGGAAAACACATGAACTACGTTGCAACGAACCTCGTGAGCGATCGAGATTGTTTTCCACTTCGGGACAGGTGAAAGCACGGATGTGACCGAGGTGAGCGGGTCGGCGGACCCGCGACGATCGTGGAGGAAATCGTGGCGGATGGTGTTGGTGTTGCAGCCCCGACTGCACGGCGTGAGCTCGCACCTCGCTCGCGCTCGGGCCCGACGAAGAAGACGGGTCAGCGCGGTGAGCCCGCGGCGCGGCGGCCGGCCCGGCAGAGCACCCGAGCGATGGTGTCTCAGCGCAAGCGGTCGTTCCGGCTGCCCGAGGTCGTGCTGGGCGCGCTCCTCGTCGCCGGTTGCGCGCTGGCGGCTGTCCTGTGGCAGCACAGTGCGACGTCGACGACCACCATCGTCGTCGCCAAGCGGGCCATCCATCGCGGCGCCATCATCACGGCCGACGATCTGCGCGGCGCGGAGGTCAGCGGCGAGACCGAAGCACTGATCGCCGGCGAGGATGCGCACCTCCTCCTCGGCCAGGCGGCGGTCGTCGACATCGATGCCGGCGTGCCGCTGACGCCGACACTGGTCAGCGACACGCCACCGCTCGGCGCGGACGAGGCGCTCACGAGCATGGCGCTCGAGCCCGGCCGCTTGCCGCCCGACCTCGCACCGGGAGACCACGTGCGGCTCGTCGTCTCCGTGCCGGCGGGTGTCGCCGAGGAGCCGGTCTCGTCGTTGGTGGACGAGTCGGCCGTCGTCTGGTCGGTCGATCCCGCGCCCGATGGCGTCGCGACGGTGGTCACCATCCGCGGCCCGATCTCGCTGGCCACCCAGATCGCGTCGGCGTCGGCGGTTCGTGTCGTGCGGGTCGTGGGGTCCTGAGATGGCGGTCATCGTGGTGTGCAGCGTGCACGGATCACCCGGGGTCACGACGTTGGCGCTCGACCTCGCCCGCCTCTGCGGTCCGGGCGCGCTGCTCCTCGAGGCGGATCCCGACGGTGGGCGTCTCGCCGCACGGCTCGATCTCGGGGTGCGGCCGGGGCTCACCGAGCTCGCGGGTGCCGCCCGGGTCGGCATCGCCGCCGACGATCTCTCGCGGTTCGCGCAACCCGTCGGTGAGCTCGGTGTGATCGTCGCCCATCCCGCCGCCGAACAGGTCAGCGTCGCGTTGCGTGCGGCTGCCCATCACATCGCGACGGCGGCGAGCGGCGCCGGCACCAACGTCGTCGTCGACATCGGCCGCCTCCGCGCGGGTTCGCCGGCCCTCGCGCTCGCCGCCGACGCAGACGTCACGTTGGTCGTCGCCGACAACACCATCGAGACCGTCGTCGCAGTCAACCACCGCGCGCCACTGCTGGCTCGGGTCGCGTCGCCCTGCATCGTGCTGACCTCCTCCAAGCCGTACTCGATGGGCGACGTCGCCGACTCGTGTGGCCAGACGGTCTGGGGCGTCGTCGAGCGCACCGGTGCACGCGCCGGCAGCCGAGCCACCCGACGTCGCGTTCGTTCGCTCGCACAGCTGGTCGCCCAGTGGGCGGCGGTCGCGCCCGTCGACCCCAACCTCGAGAGCGATGCTGTCGCTGCGGATGAGATCCTTCCGATCGCGGATCTGGCGATGCCCGGCCCGACCGAGCAGCAGCCAGAGGATCGAGCGGCGGTGGACGCGTGAGCCCTGCGCCGGTCGCTTCCGTCGGGAGGGTGTCGCGCCTCGTCGGCGAGACGCTCGCCGACGAGCGGATCAGCCGCAACGCGGCGGGCCGCCTGCCGCTCGGTGTCGAGGACGAGCGCGAGCTCGCCCGCAGCGTCGTGGTGCGCCACCTCGACGCGCTGGCGGCCGAGCACCTCGCCAACGGGGTCGAACCGCTCGACGCCAGGGAGGAGACCGATCTCCTCGAAGCCGTGCTCGCCAAGGTCCTCGGGCTGGGGAGGATCCAGCCGCTGCTCGACAACCCGATGGTCAACGACATCCACATCCGCGGCAGCGCATCGACGCGGTTGAAGCTCATCGACGGCCGCCGCATCGACGCCGAACCGGTGGTGGACTCCGACGACGAGCTCGTCGACCTCGTTCGCATCGTCGCCACCCGTCTCGGCCGCAGCGAGCGCCGCTTCGACGCCGCCAACCCCGAGCTCAACCTGCAGCTGCCCGACGGCTCGCGGTTGTTCGCGACGATGGAGGTCTCGGCGCGGCCGAGCGTCATCATCCGCAAGCACCGGTTCGAACTGAGCTCGCTCGCCGAGCTCGAGGACCGCGGGCTGATGGACCGCGCCCTGCACGGGTTCCTCGCGGCGGCGGTGCGCGCTCGCCGGAACATCGTGATCTGCGGCGGCACCGGTACGGGCAAGACGACGATGCTGCGCGCGCTGCTCAACGAGGTGCCCGCCGACGAGCGCATCGTCACCATCGAGGACGCATACGAGCTCGGCCTCGATCGGTTCGAGGATCGCCATCCGGACCACGACATGTTGCAGAGCCGACCGGCGAACATCGAAGGCCGCGGCGCGGTCACGATGCTCGACCTCACCAAGATGGCGCTGCGCATGGACCCCGATCGCGTGATCGTCGGCGAAGTCCGCGGTGGTGAGGCGTTCCCGATGCTGCTCGCCATGTCGCAGGGCAACAACGGCTCGATGTGCACGATGCACGCAGACAGCACGAGGACCGTCTTTCCGAAGCTCGCCGCGTACGTGTCGATGGCCGAGACCGGCCTGCCGGTGGACACTGTCAACCTGCTCCTCGCGACGGCGTTGCACTTCGTCGTGCACATCGAGGTGATCGACGGCGTGCGGCGCATCGCGAGCGTCCGCGAAGTGGTCGATGCCGACGGCTCGCGCATCGTCTCGAACGAGGTCTTCCGTCCGGGGCGGGATGGCTGCGCCGTGCCCGGCTACCCCATCCGGGACGCCACGCTCGCGCTGCTCGAGGCGCACGAGTTCGACGTCTCGCTGCTCGACCAACCGGACGGGTGGTGGTCGCTGTGAACGCGCTCGTGATCGCCGTGCTCGGTGGCTTCGTCGGCGTCGGCGTCCTCACCGTGATGGCCGGGTTGCAGGGTCGGGCGGTGGTGTCGGCCGGCGGTCTGCGCGCCGGTCGACTCGGAACGCTCCTCGATCAGCTCGTGCTGCGCGCGACGTTGGCGATCGTGGCCGCGCTCGCTGCGGCGGCGCTCACCCATTGGATGGTGCTCGCGGTGGTCGCGTTCGGGGTTGCGTGGTGGTCACCGACGTGGTGGCGCAGTCGTGGCGGTTTCGAGCGCGAGCTCGGGCTCGTCGAGGCCATCGCGTCGTGGACCGAGCACATCCGCGACACGCTCGCCGCGGCCAATGGCCTCGAGCACGCGATCGGCGCGACCGCACCGCTTGCGCCGGCGCCGATCGCCGAGGCGGTGGGGCGCCTGGCCGCCCGCACCGACTACGAGCCGCTGCCCGACGCGCTCCGCCGCTTCGCCGAAGAGGTGGGTCACCCGATGGCCGACTTCGTGGTGGCGGCCCTCGTCATCGCCGCCGAGAGGGAGGCGCGGGACCTCGGCGCACTGCTCGGCACCCTCGCCGACGCCGCACGCGACGAGGCGCGGATGCGAACCCGGGTTTGGGTCGGGCGGGCCAGGAGCCGGTCTGCGATCCGGATCATCGTCGCCGTGGTCGTGCTCTTCGTCGTCGGGCTGCTCGTGTTCAACCGCGCCTACCTGCGTCCGTACGACTCGCCCAGCGGTCAGCTGGTGCTGACTGCGATCATCGGCGTGTTCGGCGCGTCGTTCGTCGCGATGGAGCGCATCGGGCGGATCCAGATGCCGCAGCGCTTCATCGTCCGGCGGACCGCGCCGCTGGAGGCTTCGTGAGCCCGATCGTGCTCGTCGGCCCGGTTGCCGGCGCCGGGCTGTTCCTCGTCGTCCGCGGCTTCACGCCGGCGCCGCTTCCCCTGTCGACGGCGTTGCGCCGCCTCGACCGCTCCGGTCACACCGTCGACGACGTGCGCACCGCCGCGGAGGCCGTACGCCCGTCCGGTCTGTCCGATCGCGCCGCAGCGCTGATCAGCGGCCGGCTCGGCTCTCGGATCGAGTCGGACCTCGTCGTGGTCGACCGCACACCGCAATCGTTCGCAGCGGAGAAGCTCGTCACCGCGCTGTCGCTCGCGGGGATCGTGGTCGCGCTCGCCGTGGCGCTCGGCCTGGCCGGCACCCCACTGCCGACCGGGCTGACCTTCGTGCTCGCCGTCGGCGCGTTGGGTGGGGGCTTCGTCACGCCCGACCTCACGCTCAGGTCGCAGGCGAAGAACCGGCGCGACGGGTTCCGCCACGCCCTGTCGAGCTACCTCGATCTGGTGAACGTGCTGCTCGCCGGCGGCGCCGGCATCGAGACCTCGCTCGAAGCGGCGGCGCAGGCCGGCGACGGCTGGGCGTTCGTGCAGCTCCGCAACGCGCTCGTCCGATCACGCACGATGCGCCAGTCGCCGTGGATGTGCTTCACCGAGCTCGGTCAACGGATCGAGGTGATCGAGCTCGTCGAGATCGCCGCCAGCGTGCAGCTCGCCGGCGAGCAGGGCGCTCGAGTGAAGCTCTCGCTCGCCGCGAAGGCATCAGCGCTGCGCGCCCACCAGATGGCGCGCATCGAGGCCGACGCGCAGTCCGCCACCGAGCGGATGGGCATCCCCACCGTCTTGATGTTCATCGGCTTCATCGTCCTGCTCGGCTACCCCGCGATGCAACAGATCGTCACGGCGCTGTAGTGCCGGCGTCCTCGACCCCTGATCCCCACACCAGCACACCGACAGAACAGGAGCTGACATGTCAGCCATCTCATCCATCTGGACCTACTACGTCGTTCGCCTCCAGGCGTCGCGAGCCGACGACCGCGACCGCGGTGAGGTGAGCGCCACCACCGTCGTGCTCGCCGCGGCGCTGATCGCGTTGGCCATCGCGGTCGGCGTGCTGATCACCCAGCGGGTGACCGACAAGGCCAACACGATCAACCTCGGATGACCCGCCGACCCGACCGCGGCGAGGCATCGGCCCAGATCGTCGTCCTGACGCCGCTGCTGATCCTGCTCGTCCTGCTGGGCGTGCAGTCTGCGATCTGGTTCCACGCCGCGAACGTCGCGTCCGCTGCCGCGTCCCAGGGCGCCGCAGCGGGTGCGCCGCTCGGCGCTGGGGCCGCCGCGGCCCAGGACGCCGCCAGCCAGACGCTGCACGACCTCGGGTCCACCGGCTCACCGTCGGCCACCGCGACCGCAGAGCTCGTGACGGTCGTCGTGCGCGTCTCGGTGCCACGGATCGTGCCGTTCTTCCCGGACTCCGTGGAGCGGACCGCAGTCGAGCCCAAGGAACGGTTCGTCCCCGAGTCGGACCGCTGAGGCGCGATGCATCGCTCCGTCCACGATCCGAACGACCGCGGCAGCGCCAGCGTCGAGCTCGTCATCCTCGCCCCGGTGCTGATGGTCCTGATGCTGTTCGTCGTCTTCGTCGGTCGTGCCGGTGGTGCCGTGGAGCAGACCCGCCACGCCGCCGACGCCGGGGCCCGGGCGGCGTCCCTCGTCGCCCGCTCGTCGATGCAAGGTGCCGCTGCCAGCGCCGTGAACGCGGATCTGCGCGCCAACGGGGTGAGCTGCGCGGACACGACGGTGTCCGTCGCGTACGTCAGCGGTGGTCGGGCCAACTCGGTGACCGTCACCGTCACGTGCCGGGTGAACACGGACGGAACCGGGCTGTTGCACGTGGGCTCGCGCACCGTGTCGGCCAGCTCGACCGAGGTCATCGACCGGTACCGGGCCGGCTGATGCGCGATCACCGACCCACCCCACCGCGCGATCGCGGTTCGATCTCCGGCTTCGTCGTCGTGATCACGATGACCGTGCTCGTCTGCGCGGGCCTCGCTGTCGATGGTGCACGGATCGTCGGCGGCAAGGTGTCCGCCGCCGATCATGCGTCGAACGCTGCCCGGGCCGGCGCGCAGGAGCTCGTGTCGGTGCACGACGGGAACCTGTCACTCGACCCGGTGCGCGCTCGCGCCGCTGCCGAGAGCTACCTGGCGGCGCACGGGCTCGACGGCGACGTCACGGTGACGCCGCAGCGGATCACCGTCACGGTGCGGGTCGTCGTCTCGATGACGCTCCTGCGCCTCGTCGGCATCGACACCAAGTCGCTGTCGGCCACCCGCTCGTCCACACCCATCTCGCAGTAGGAGCAGCATGATGCAGCGCGCCCGCGGCCTCGCCGCCGTCATCGTCCTCGTCGGTCTCGTTGCCGCCGTGCCGTTCGCCCTCATCCGCTTCGTCGGGCGGGTGTGGCCCGCCCCGTTCCCGCCGCTCGATGTGATCTGGCGGTCCGTCAAGAGCGGCGACTTCAGCGACACCACCGTCATCAAGTTCCTCGCCGTCATCGTCTGGCTCGCCTGGGTCCGGCTCACCGTGAGCATCGTGATCGACATCGCTGCGCGCTGCTCGGGCCACCACGTACCGCGCATCTCCGGGCTCGGCTCGGCGCAACGTTGGGCCGCCGCACTCGTCGCCTCAGCACTCCTGCTCGTCGCGAGCAGCTCTCGCCTCGCGTTGGCGAGCGCGGCGTCGGCGATGCCGCGCCCCATCCCCATCATGCTGTTGAGCGGATCGCCGATGACGTGGACCCACCTCGTGGCCGACGAGACGTCGACCGTGTCGGCTGCCGGTCCGGTCGAGCAGGGCGATGCTGCCGCCACACCTGCAGCGGACGCAGGCGGGCACGTGCACGTGGTGGAGCGCCACGAGTCGTTCTGGTCGATCGCTGCCGACTCCCTCGGCGACGGGGCGCGATGGCGGGAGATCGTCGAGCTCAACGCCGGTCGCGAGGTGGCACCCGGCATCGTGTTCGACGGCACACCCGATCGGCTTCAGCCGGGATGGGAGTTGATGGTGCCGGGCGGCGAGGTCGCCGTGGTGGCATCGACATCATCGGCGGCGCCGATCGGACGCGACGTGGTCGTCGAGCGGGGCGACACGTTGAGCGGCATCGCCGCGCGCGAGCTCGGTGACGCCGCCGACTGGCCGGCGATCTGGGACGTCAACCACGGCCGGGCATTCGGCGAGCGCACCTTCGACGATCCGGATCTGATCCTGCCGGGCTGGGACCTCGTGCTGCCATCGACCGATGGTGCTGCACCGGGCACCACTCCGGTCGACGCCGACGCCGAGATCGCGGCGCCGACGACGAGCGTCGCCCCGCCGGCACCCGTCGCCTCCGAGCCATCCACGACTGGGCAACCGGCGATCACCGAGGAACCGGCCACGACCACGACGGCGGTCCCGGTCGTCACGACGACGCCGGCAACGAGCACGGCCACGACCGCTGCCACCACCACCAGCAGCACTCCGACCACCACCGTCGCGCCACCGTCCTCCATCGCGCCCACCGTTCCCGCGTTCGAGCGTCATGACTCGGCGCCGATCGGCACCATCGGCGGCGCCGTGCTCGTGGCGAGCGGGGTCATGGGCGCGGTCGCGATGCGCCGTCGTCGGCGTCTGCGCAGCTCAGCAGTCCACGCCCGCCTGGCGGAGTCGTCGCCGGCCGTGGTGGCCGTCGACCGCACCCTGCGCAGCCTCGACGACGGCGAGCGCATCGCCCGGCTCGACATCGCCCTGCGCGCTGCGGGCCACGACCTGCTCGGCGTCGGCAGTGGTGCCACGGTCCTGGCCGTGATCGCGTCACCCGATGGCCAGCTCGACCTGCTGCTCAGCGCTGTCGCGGACGTGCCCCCGGCGCCCTGGGTGTCGGTCAGCGATCACTGCTGGCGGCTGCCCACCCGCGTCGCGCTCGTCGACCTCGCCGGATCGGCGCGGCGCGCGCAGCAGCCGTGTCCGGCGCTCGCGCACCTCGGGACGACACCACGCGACGGTGGCGGTGTCTCCGATCTGTTCGTCGACCTCGAAGCTGTCGGGATGCTGTCGATCGATGCCGCGCCGGGCGTCGCCGACTCGATCGTTCGCGCGATCGCCGCCGGCGTGGCGGTGTCGCCGCTCGCCGAGGTGGCACACATCATCACCACCGGCTTCGGCGATCCACACCTCGGGCATCCGTCGACCCACGAGGCGCTCACGCTCGACCATGCGATCGAGATGGCCACCACGTCGGTCGGCGCG
Organism: Ilumatobacteraceae bacterium; assembly: GCA_025463305.1. Next base: position 9,042 of record JAOBWK010000085.1, on the reverse strand, counting down.
ACGTCGCGGCTCACGGCCGGCGGCCTGTCGACGTTCGCACTGCGCAGCCGGCCTGCGCTCGGCGACGCCTGGGAGCCGGCGATCGTCTTCATCGCCGATCAGGTGCGCGCCGGGGCGCCCGCCGCGACGGCATCGCTGCTGCAACGCGTCGGTGGAGGGGGCCGCGCCCTGGCCGTGGTGTCGGCTGGAGCCGTCGACGGCGCAGCGTGGACGCTGCGCGGCGACGGGACGCGCTGGACGCTCGACCCACTGCAGCTCGAGGTCGTGCCGATCGGTCTGAGCCGCGACGACGTCGATCAGATCCAGCAGCTGCTCGACGACGCGGATGCGCCCCTGCTCGACGCCGAGCCGGTGTCCGCTGCCGAGGTCCTCGATGCCGCGCACCCTGACGCTGTCGAACGTCTGTCGGCGGCCGAGCCGTCGTGGTCGCTGATGGTCCGCGTGCTCGGTCGCCCCGCTGTGGTCGACCGGAGCCAGCACAAGGCACCGTTCGAACGCTCCAAGGCGCTCGAGCTGGTGGTGTGGATGAGCCAGCACCGCGACCGTTCGAGCCGATCAGGCGCGCGCACCGCGCTGTGGGAGTCCGACGTCCGCGACACCACGTTCGCCAACGTGGTCAGCGACGCCCGCCGGTCGTTGGCCCGGCTCGTCCCGCCTGTCGAGGGTGAGGAGTGGATCGGCCGCACGCTCACCGACGACCTGCCACTGCATCCTGCGGTCGTGACCGACGCACAGGTGCTGGCCGACACGCTGAGCACCGCTCGTGCCCTCCCGTCGGCCGACGCGGTGCTCGCGCTCCGCCCGGCGCTCGCACTGGTGCGCGACATGCCCTTCGCCGGCGCGGCCTACCTGTGGCCCGACACCGAGGGCACCACCACCGAGCTCATCCTCCTCGTGACCTCGGCGGCGACGGTGCTGGCCGGCCACTCCCTCGCGCTCGGCGACGTCGAGGGTGTGTTCTGGGCCACCGGTCAGGGGTTGAAGGCCCTGCCCGGGCACGAAGAGCTGATCGCGCTTCGGATGCGCGCCCACGGTCGCGAGGGTGATCTGGCCGGTGTCCGCACCGAGTGGGCCAACTACGAGCGGGTGCTGCACTCGGAGGCCTTCTCCGATGGCGAGCCCGCGCCGAAGCTGGTGGCCCTGCGGCGGGAGCTGCTGACGTCGTCGCTCGCCCCGATCAGCAGCTGAGGGTCGCCGGCCGAGCGCGGGTGCGGCGTTGTAAGGGTAGCCTCACACCATGCTCCGCGAACACGAGGTCGCCCTCGCCCCGTTGCTGACCCGCCAGAGCGTCAGCGTCCTCTCCGATGTGGCGCCGTCGGCGGCCGAGATCGACGCGATCCTGCAGGCCAGCGTTACCGTGCCCGATCACGGCAACCTCCGTCCCTGGCGGCTCGTGGTGGTGGAGGGCGACGCCCGCGCCGCCTTCGGCGATGCTCTCGCTGCGGCCGGACGCGAGGCCAACCCGGCCCTGCCCGACGAGATTGCCGGCCGCCTGCGCGGCAAGGCCTTCGCCGCGCCGGCGCTGATCGCCGTCGTCGCGCGCATCGACCCGGCGGCCAAGATCGCCGTCTGGGAGCAGGTCGCCTCGGCGTCGTGTGCCGGCTACGCGATCACGCTCGCCGCCCATCAGCTGGGCATCGGCGCGATCTGGAAGAGCAGCCCGTTCCAGGAGGGTGCGGCGTTGCGCCGCGCGCTCGACATGGGCCCGGACGATCAGTTCCTCGGTTGGGTCAACCTCGGGCGGATCCCGGCCGAGCGGCCCGCCACCGATCGCGCCGTCGTGGACCTCGCGCCCATCGCCCGCCGGCTCGATGCCGATGGCACGGTCCGGCAGCTCACCGCCTGAGCGACTGGCTCAGTTGTACTGATCCATGATGGTGGCTTCGACCACCCGGGCGAGGGTGTCCTTGATGGCCTGGGCCTGCACCGTCGTGACACCAGGGACCACGAGCAGGTCGCTGACCGTGGCGCGCTGCAGCTTGGTGAGCTCGCCGAAGTAGTTGCTGATCGCGATCGCTGTCTCGTCGCCGAGGCGCGGCACCCGGGCAAGCAGGCGCAGACCGCGTGGCGACATCGACTGATCGAGGTCCTCGGGCGCGCCACACGGCGAGAGCGCGACGGCGCACTTGCGCAGGTCGAGCACCCCTTCGTCGTCGAGCGACGCCATCAATCGATGGGTGTCGGCCGCACTGCAGCCGTTGGGGAGGTAGTCATCGATGACGAGGCCGATCTCGTCGTCGATCTCGGTGTACAGCTCATCGAGCTGCATCCGCAGCAGGCGGGCATCGGTGCCGAGCTCGACGATCATCGTCTCGATCTCGGTGGCGATGCGGTGCACCATCTCGCCGCGCTGCACGACCGCGGCGACATCGCGCAAGGTGACGACGTCTTCGACCTCGAGCGCGGTGAGGTTCGCCATCGCGTCGTCGAGGCGCACCTTGTAGCGCTCGAGCGTCTGCAGGGCCTGGTTGCCGCGATCGAGCAGCAGGCTGACGGCCTGCAGCTGGTGCTTGCGATCGCCGACGTAGAGGTTGATGACGCTCATCTCCTCGCTGACGCTGATCACCGGCGCATCGATGCTGCGCGCCACGCGCTCGGCGGTGCGGTGGCGGGTGCCGGTCTCGGAGGTCTGCATGGAGCGATCGGGGAGGAGGTGCACGTTGGCCCGGGCGATGCGCCCGATGTCGCTGCGGAGGATGATCGCGCCGTCCATCTTGGCCAGCTCGCTGAGCTTCTGCGGCGAGAACGGTGCGTCGAGCAGGAACCCGCCCGAGCAGATCGCCAGCACGTCGGGGCTGTCGGAGAGCACGAGCAGAGCGCCCATCTTGGCCCGCACGATGCGCTCGAGGCCGTCGCGCAGCGGGCCGCCCGGGGCGACCTGGGCCAGCGCTGCGAGCAGCGCGTCGTCCTCGCGGGGCACGATCGACATCCGCCTATGTTACGGCATGCAGGCCCGACGAGGTTTCGCCGAGCAACCCGGCCGCGCTGAGCGCCTCGGGCAGCGTCGAGACCCGGCGCAACCGCATGCCGGCGGGACCGTCGGGCGCCGAGGCGGGGACGATGGCCTTGCCGAAGCCGAGCCGTGCGGCCTCGCTGAGCCGGCGCTGGGTCTGGGAGACCTGGCGGAGCTCGCCGGCGAGACCTATCTCGCCACACACGACCATGTCGGCGGCCAGCGGCCGGTTGAGGATGGCGGACACGACGGCGAGGCACAGGGCGAGGTCGACCCCCGGCTCGGTGAGCTTCACGCCACCGACCACCGAGGCGTAGACCTCGTGGGTGCCCGTGGGCAGGCGCGCCCGTCGCTCGATGACGGCGAGCAGCATCGCCAGGCGAGCGGGATCGATGCCCTGCACAGAGCGTCGTGGCGGGCCGCCACCGTTGAACGGGTTGGTGAGCGCCTGGACCTCGACCAGCAGCGGGCGCTGGCCTTCGATGGTGGACACCACCGCCGAGCCGGGCACCCCGGTGCGCCGGTCGGCGAGGAACAGCTGGCTCGGATCCGGCACGGGCACCAGGCCGGCATCGGCCATCTCGAACAGCCCGAGCTCGTTGGTGGGACCGAAGCGGTGCTTGGTGGCCCGGAGCAGGCGCAGCGCGTGGTGGCGCTCGCCCTCGAACGACAGCACGGTGTCGACCAGGTGCTCGAGCACCCGCGGTCCGGCGAGGCCGCCGTCCTTGGTGACGTGGCCGACGAGCACCATCGTGATGCCGCGCCGCTTGGCCTCCTGCACCAGCCGGTGGGCGCAGCCGCGGACCTGGACGACGGACCCGGGCGCCGAGGCGAGATCGGGATCGGCCACCGTCTGGATGCTGTCGATGATGACCAGTTGGGGTTGGAGCTGGTCGATGGACGCGACGATGTTGGTGACCGACGTCTCGGCGAGCAGCCACAGGTCGGGGCGCAGCGCATCGAGCCGTTCAGCGCGCAGGCGGACCTGCTGCGCGCTCTCCTCGGCCGACACGTACAGGGTGCGGCCCGTCCAACCGGCGAGCAGCTGGAGCAGCAGCGTGCTCTTGCCGATGCCGGGCTCGCCACCGAGCAGCGCGACCGAACCGGGCACGAAGCCGCCGCCGAGGACGCGATCCAGTTCGCTGATGCCGGTGGACCTTGGCTGGGCGTTCTGCGCGTCGACATCGCCGATGGGCTGGGCGACGCCGGCCGGGAACAGCGCCATCCCGGCCGCGAGCGTGGTGGTCTCCGACGGACCCTCGAACTCTTCGACCAGGGTGTTCCACGCACCGCACGCCGGACAGCGACCGCCCCACTTCGGGTGGGTGGCACCGCATTCGGTGCACCGGTGGACGAGTCGCAGCTTGGCCATGCCGACAACCTACGCGGAGGGTGTGACAGTCATCGGGAGGCCCGGGCACGCGGCCCGCGATCGCTCGTCAGCGCAGGGCGCGGATGGCGGCCCGGCGGCGGCGGGCGAGGACGACGTAGACGATGAACCCGACCGCCAGGACGATCCAGGCGAACATCGCGATCATCGCCGTCTTGGCCAGCGGGCTGGCCCAGATGTTCCCCTTCGAGTCCTTGTGCGTCGAGATCGTCGCGACATCGACGAGCGTGCCATCGATCGGCACCGCCCAGCTGAGCCCGGTGGGGGAGCTGGCCGAGCCCTCGGTGGCGGTGGACGACTTGACCGAACCGGGCAGCTTGGCCTGGAAGTGGAGGGTGACCGCCTGTGCCGGCTGCAGGTTGGCGGCCGCGACCTGAGCGGCGTACGGGGTCGCGCCGATGGTGGAGAAGAGGTCCGCATCGCTGAACGCGTCGAGGTTGCCGGCCACCTGCAGCTTGCCCGTGAGGGTGTAGGTGGTGGTGTCCTTCGCCTTCGCCAGGGCGAGCGTCACGCCGTTCAACGGACCACTCGGGCCGTTGATCCCGGCCAGGATCGCGTTGGCCTCGGTGGGCGTCGCGAACGTATGGGTGAGCACGACCTGCAGCCCACCGGTGGGTGTCGCGACCGGGCCCTGCACCGTCCAACCGGCGGCCTTCACGTCGTCGAAGCGCAGATCGGTTATCAGGTTCGGCGCCTGCTTGACGATGTCGGCATCAGCCGTGGCCGTCACCGTGACCGTGCCCGAGCCGTCGGCGCGCATCATCACGTCGATGCTCATGTCCACGTTGCAGGCCGCGCACAGCACGGCCATCGCGAAGATGCCCAGGATCGTTCGGACGAATCGGCGCATGGAGTGGTTCGTTACCGCGCTTCGGCCTGGCGGACGGCGGTGACGAGGTCGTTGCGGGCACGAGCGACACGCGACCTGATCGTGCCGATGGGGCACTCGCAGACGATCGACGCCTCGTCGTAGCTCAACCCGAGCACCTGGGTGAGCACGAAGGCGACCCGGCGATCCGGATCGAGCGCGTCGACGAGCTGATCGAGCTCGAGGTTGCCCGGCGTCATCGAGACGGGCACCCGCTCGCCGCGCAGGCGAGTCGCGAGCCGGGTGCGGCGCTGGTTCTTGCGGACCTGATCGGCGCAGACGTGGCGGGCGATGGAGAGCAGCCATGACACCACGGGCGCCTCGCCGCGGTACTGGGCGAGGTTGCGGGTGGCCCGGATGTAGACCTCTTGGCTGAGGTCGTCGGCTTCCTGGCGGCTGGACAGGTTGCAGCAGAACCGCCAGACGACGCCCTGCGTGGCGGCGACGAGCCGGCCGAGCGCCACGTCGTCGCCGTGCTGGGCGGCGCGTGCGTACTGCAGGAGCGTGTCGTTGTCGGGGTGCGCGCTCACGAATCGCCAGGCTAATGGGAACTGAACGCCCGTTGCGAGGCACTGCCAACGCATGACCTGCGACCCGTGGCTCGAAGCGATCTCGGCGCGAGCCGATGGCGAGGCTGCCGGCATCGACGACCGGCTCCTCGACAACCACCTCGCGACGTGCGCGTCGTGCCGCGCGTTCGCCGAGAACGTCCATCGTCTGCGTCGCGCCGCGGTGGATGTCGCGGTTCCCATGCCCGACCTCGCCGGGCGCATCGTGAAGGCCGTGCGGCTCGAGGACCGCAACTCGGTGTGGTGGGTGCTGCGCCTCGGTCTCGGTGTCGTCGCGGTCCAGGTGTTCGTGCTCTCGGCCCCCGCACTGTTCCTCGGGCACTCGTCCGGCAGCGACGCCCACGCAGCGCGTCACCTCGGCTCGTTCGCCGTCGCCTACGCGATCGGGCTGCTCGTGGTGGCGCTGCGGCCGGCCAAGGCGCGCGGCATGCTGCCGTTGGCCGCCGCGCTCGCCGGCTGCCTCGCGATCACCGCCGTGATCGACGTCATCGAGGGCCGCGTCCCGGCCGTCACCGAGATCCATCACCTCCCTGAGATCGTCGGGTTGATCCTCGTGTGGGTCCTCGCGATGCCGAAGCGGATGCCGTCGGGCGCGTCGTCCGTCGGCAAGCGTGGCCGCCCGCTGCCACGCCTGCGCGCCGTCGCCCGCGACGAGACCGAGTCGGACCGCCGCACGTCCTGAGTCGGCCACTCGGCCGCCGGAATCGCGTACGCCTCGCTGTAACGCCGGCCGTCAGCCAAGATGACTGTTCCCGGTGGAGGTCGAGACGACCCCGCGAGAGAGGTGCATCGTGAGCAATGACAACCCGGGCGTCGGAGGACTGCTCCCGCCGTCCCATGGAACCGAAGGCGGTGCGCCACGGCCCGGTGCCGCGCCGGCCGCCCCGGGTCCCCAGCACGTGCAGGCCACCGAGCAGCCGCTGCAGCACTCACTGCACCCCGCCGACGGCCCGGCGCCGCAGCACGTCGCCGGCCAGGGGCAGGTGCAGGGTCCGCAGCACGGCGCGCCGGCGCACCAGTTCCCGGCGCCGGAGCAGCACGCCGCGCCCGGGCACCAGCCGCCCGCGCCGCAGCACGCCGGCAGCCCGCTGCAGCCACCGCACGCCGACTCGGCGCTGCAGGCCCCCCAGCACGTGGGTCACGCCACCACCGGTGCCGCCCAGCATGGCGCTCCGCTCGAAGGGCCGCACGCGAACACGGTCCAGCACGTCGCGCCCGGACACGGCGGCGCGTCCTCCGGCCGCGGACCGTGGACCCGTCTCCGCCACCTCCGCCACGCACGCCCGCGGATGCACATGCTGCTCGTCGGCGGAACCGGCGCCGTCGTGATCACCGCCGGCGCGCTCGCGGTGGCCAAGGCACAGAGCGATGATCCCCCGCGCCAGATCGCCGTCGCCACCACCACCACGCTGGCCGCGCCGGTACCGACGAGCGCGCCGGTGGTCGTCATCACGGCCGCGCCCGTCACGGTGCCGGTGACGATCGCCCCCGTCGCCACCGAGCCGGCCACCACCGATCCTGCCACCACCGAGCCGCCGACCACCATCGCCGACACCACCACGACGGTCGCCGCGCTGCCCTCGGGTGCCGGCAACTACAACATCACGACGAGCAACATCACGATCAGTGGTGACGGCTTCACCACGTCGGCTCCCTCGGACGTCAGTCAGACCTGGATGTTCACCGGCGCGTGCGACGGCGTCGGCGACTGCAGCATCAGCGCGGCCGGCGGCGACGCGGTGCTGTCCACGGGCGCAGCCGGCTCGATCTTCTCGGGACCGGGATCCACGGTGGCGCTCGTGCCGGCCGGCAACGGTGGGTACACCAGCACGTTCCAGATCCCCATCGACTCGTGTGGATCCGCCACGGGCAACCTCACGATCACGGTGGGCGGCGGTTCGGTGCACGGCGACTACGCCGTGACCATCGCGGGTTCCGGTGCGTCGTGCCCGCTCACCAACATCACCGCGACGTACGACGGCACCCTCGCCGGCTGACCTCGGCAGCGAACGTCCGCGACACGCGGACGTTCGCTGCGCGCGTCCGGCCGAAAACGCACGATGCCCGGTCCCACCGAGGTGGGACCGGGCATCGTCGCGAACGTGCCAGCCGAAGCCGACCGTGATCAGTCGTTGCCTCCGGCAACCGTGCTCAGTCGTTGCCTCCGGCAACCGGGCCACCGTCGCCGGCGCCGGCCAACTCGATGTCCGGCGGCGGGATGAGGCCCTCGACGGCACGGAAGGCGATGCGCAGCTCGCCGGGGCGATCGGGATCGTCCTCGGTGTCGACGACGATGATCTCGCCGGCACGGAACTCCTTGTAGAGGATCTTCTCCGAGAGTGGATCCTCGATGAGGCGCTGCAGCGCACGACGCAGCGGACGAGCGCCGAGCTGCGGGTCGTAGCCCTTGACGGCGATGTGCTCCTTGGCCGACTGGGTGAGCTCGATGCCGAGGCCCTGGCTCTCCAGCTGACCGATCAGGCGCTTGGTCATCAGGTCGACCATCTGCATGACCTCGCTCTGGGCGAGCTCGTGGAAGACGACCACGTCATCGATGCGGTTGAGGAACTCGGGACGGAAGTGGCCCTTCAGGGCCTCCATGACCTTGTCCTTCATCCGCTCGTAGCTCACGGCTTCGTCGTTGCGGGTGAAGCCGACGTTGGCCTTGCGGAGATCGGCGGTGCCGAGGTTCGAGGTCATGATCAGCACCGTGTTGCGGAAGTCGACCGTGCGACCCTGGCTGTCGGTGAGACGACCCTCTTCCAGGATCTGGAGGAGCGTGTTGAACACGTCGGGGTGGGCCTTCTCGATCTCGTCGAACAGGACCACGCTGAACGGCTTGCGCCGCACGGCCTCGGTGAGCTGGCCGCCCTCTTCGTAACCGACGTAGCCGGGAGGTGCACCGACGAGGCGGCTGACCGTGTGCTTCTCCATGTACTCCGACATGTCGAGCGAGATCAGCGCGGTGTCGTCGCCGAACAGGAACTCGGTGAGCGTCTTGGCCAGCTCGGTCTTGCCCACGCCCGAGGGGCCCAGGAAGATGAACGTGCCCGACGGGCGGCGGGGGTCCTTCAGGCCGGCGCGTGTGCGCCGGATCGACTGGCTGACGGCCTTGATGGCCATCTCCTGGCCGAGGATCCGCTTGTGCAGCTCGGCTTCCATGTCGAGGAGCTTGGCGGTCTCCTCTTCGGTGAGCTTGTAGACGGGGATGCCGGTCCAGATGCTGAGCACCTCGGCCACGGCCTCTTCGTCGACCTCGTCG
>JAOBWK010000020.1 GCA_025463305.1 Ilumatobacteraceae bacterium | reverse complement strand
CCGTCGTCGTCGTGATCGACATCGACGTCCTCGAAGGCCGCACCCCCGGAGCCGGACGATCCAGCGACGGCACCATCATCCCCGCCGAGATCGTCCGCCGCATGACCACCAACGCCAACCTCGTCCGCCTGCTCACATCCGACTCGATGCCTTTGGACCTCGGCAGATCGAAACGGTTCGCCACCGACGCACAGTTCACCGCCCTGTTGGCTCGCGATGGCGGGTGCCGGATGACCGACTGCCCGATGCCACCCGAATGGTGCGAAGTCGACCACATCCACGAATGGGACGCACAAAACGGCCCCACCGACCTCCACCTGCTGGTCCTGTGGTGCTGCTACCACCACCACTTCCGCCACCGACCCGACGTCACCCTCCACGGCGACGCCAACAACCTCTCCATCACCCTCCCCGACGGACGCACCGTCCCACTCCCCGCACGCGGACCCACCACCCAAAAGCGGGCAGCGTGATGTCGACGACGCTGAGTGGCGCCCGGGCGTCAGGCGTTGACGCGCACCGGGACGGTGCGGGGGCCGCGGATCTGGCCGACGCTCCAGGTGACGTCGGCCGTGTCGAGCTCGAAAGCCGGGTAACGGAGCAGGAACTCCTCCACCGCCACCTTCAACTCGAGCCGGGCCAGGTTCGATCCGATGCACCGGTGGATGCCCAGGCCGAAGGCCAGGTGGCGGTTCTCGGCGCGATCGATGAGCACCTCGTCGGCACGGTCGAACGCGGCCGGATCGACGTTCGCGGCCGGGAACGGCAGCAGCACCCACTCGTCGACCTTCATCGGGCAGCCGGCGATCTCGACGTCCTGCTTCACCATGCGTGCCATCGTCACCGGCGCGTACGCGCGGAGGAACTCCTCGATCGCCGTCGGGATCAGCGACGGATCGGCCACCAGCCGCTCGCGGTCCTCGGCATGCGTGGCGAGGTGGAGCAGGCTCGAACTGATCGCGCTCCACGTCGTGTCGATGCCGGCGATCAGCAGCAGCACGATCGAACCGCCGACGTGTTCGAGGGTGAGCGGCTGGCCGTCGATGGTGGCGTTGAGCAGGAAGCTGGTGAGGTCGTCGCGCGGGTTGTCGACGTGCTCCTGGACCTGGCGCTCGACGTACTCGTCGAGGCGCACGAAGGCCGCGAAGCGCTCCTCCGGTGCGACGTTGATGCCCTCGATCACGTCGTGGACGAAGCCGAAGAAGAGGTCGGCGTCCTCGACCGGGAACCCGAGCATCAGCGCGATCACGTTGACGGGGATGTGCTGCGCGTACTGCGCCGCCGCATCGATGACATCGGCGTCGCCCAACGCGGCGAGCAGCTTCTGGCACAGGGCGCGCACATCGGCTTCCCAGAGCTCGATCTTCTTCGGGGCGAACGCGGGCAACAGCAGCCGGCGAGCATCGTGGTGGAACGGCGGGTCGCTGGTGATCGGCGGCGCTCCACCGATCGGCGCCGGCGCCAGCTGCTCGAACGGCGAGACGATGACCGAACGCGACGTGAAGTGCTCGGTGTCGTAGGCGATCTGGGTGACGAGCTCGTGGGTGACGGGCAGCCAGGTGCCGTTGTAGCGATCGGTGTGGGCCACGGGGCAGGTCTCGCGCAGCTGCGCCCAGAGCGCCGGGGCGTTCTCGTTGTACTCGGGCTCGGCGTGGTCGAAGTCGGTGGCCCAATCGGTGACGGGTCCGTAGATCGATGTCATGATGCGCCTTCGCTCGATGGGGTGGGGGTGTCCGTCGTCACGGTGTCGTCGTCGGCGAGCGAGATCGCGAACTCGGGGCAGTTGGCGATCGCCAGCATCGCCTTGTCCTCGAGGCCCGGTGGCACGACACCGTCGTTCAGCAGCACTGCGATGCCGTAGTCGTCGACGTCGAAGATCTCCGGCGCCAGCGCGTAGCAGCGGTTGTGACCCTGGCACCGATCGAGGTCGAGGAGGACTCGCATGCGCCCGACTGTAACTGCGTTATCGAGACGCTGTCGCCGCCACCTCGGACAGCCACTCGATGAGCGCGTCGAGCGCGCCGCCGGTGGACGTGTACATCCGCTTCTCCCGGTCCCAGGAGCGCACCGTGGCGAGCATCCGCTCGGCCAGGTCGGGCCGGGCGCGCAGCACGCCGAGCGGGGCGCGCTGCACCCGGATCGTGAACAGGATCGCGCCGGCCTCGGGCAGCCGGCGCAACGTCTGGTACTCGCTGCGGATCCACATCGGCGAGCCGTCGGCCTCGATGGTCGAGCCGATGTGCATCTGGTGCCCGTACGCCGGCAGGTGCAGCTCGCTCGTCGGGTTGACGAACCAGTTCCTCCGCCACGCGGGGCGATCCGCCTGGAGCCGCTCGTGGAAGCGGTCCACCTTGTCGCGCAGCTCGTGGCTGTAGTGAGCAACGGGTGCGTGCACGCCCTCCATCGGCAGGCCGACCTTGTCGCCCACCGTCCAGTGGCTCGGGAAGCACACCACGCCGGAGGTGAGGATCCACTCGTGGTCGACGCGCTGCAGGATCGCGAGGTCCTCCTGCACCAACCGCGCCGCCTCGATCAACGGATGCTGGTCGCCGACGGTGCCGGCCGGCTGGATGCCGTGAGCCTCGAGCCAGGCGCGGATCAGACCGAGCGTCTCCTTCCCCGGCAGCCGGGTGTCGACCCGCGTGTCATCGGCGGCGAACACCACCGGGCGCGCATCGCGCAACAGCTCGGCCTTGTAGGCGAGGTCGGCGTCGCGCTCGTCGTCGATGATCAGCCACCGATCGAGGTCGAGCGAACGGGTGCCCATCGCCGAGTAGGGCGGCCCGGGCTCGAGCCGGAGGTCGTCGAGCCACGCGGGGACCGCCCAGCTGCTCGAAGCGGCGGGCGTGTCGGGCGTCGTGGTCAACCCATCGCCTTGCCGAAGTCGCTCGTGATCCAACGCTCCGGCGTCAGCTTCACCACCACGGACTCGGGCGTGCTCGGGTTGTTGTCGGCGTACCAGCGGCCGAACTCCGGGCCGAGGTAGCGAGACGCCATCACGAAGTCGTCGCGCTGCTCGGCGGCGATCTCGACGGGTCCCTCGACCGAGACGTAGGTGTACGGCGGGGTCTCGGTCTGCACCGTCATCGTCGCCCGGCCCGCGGCGCGGAGCAGCCTGGCCTTCAACGAGTTGCCGCCCATGCCGATCACGACGACGCCGTCCTCGTACTGGTACCAGATCGGCAGCGCGAGCGGACCCTTGTCCTGGCGGGCGACGGCGAGGATGCCGACGTGCACGTCGGCGAGGAACGCCTCGCGCTCGTCGACCGTCATCTCGAGGGAGGGGGTGTCGTGGGTTCCAGCGTCGGCCATCGGGCCAGACTATTTCTCGCGCCGGAGATGCGTCGCCGCCCGACGGCGACGACGCCGTCGTCAGCCCGGGTTCTCCATCGCCACGGCCCGCCGGTAGCGCTCGGTGACGCCCGGGCCGAAGTCCGGATGGGTGAGGATCCAGAACCGGTCGTGGGTGATCGCGTCGACCACCATGCCCGCGACGTCGGCCGGCGAGATGCCGCCCTCCACGCCGTCGTTCAGCATCTGGTCCATGAACTGGCCGACCGGGTTCGTGGTGGCCGCCGGTTGCGCACCGAGGCGGTCGGCCCACGTCATCTGCTTCATCAGCTCGGTCTTCACGAAGCCCGGGCACAGGACCGACACACCCACCGGCGAGTCGAGCCCGCGCAGCTCGCCGTACAGCCCCTCACTGAGCGCGACGACGCCGTGCTTGGTGACGTTGTAGGGCGCAGCGCCCGACATCGCCAGCAGACCGGCCATCGACGCCGTGTTGACGATGTGCCCCTCGCCCTGGTCCTGCATGATCGGCAGGAACGCGCGCACGCCGTGGATGACGCCGTAGAGGTTGATGCCGATCACCCAGTCCCACACCGAGATCGGCCCGGTCCACGGATCGCCGGTGCCGACGACGCCGGCGTTGTTGCACAGCACGTGCGCTGCGCCGTAGCGGTCGAGCGCCTTCTGGGCCAGCGACTGCACGGACTCCTCCAACGCTGTGTCGCAGACGACGGGCAGCACATCGCCGCCGCGCTCGGCCAGCTCGGACTCGACGGTGCGCAGCCGCACCTCGTCGATGTCTGCCAGCACGACCCTCATCCCCTCGGCGACGAACCGCTCGGCGAGCGCCCGGCCGATGCCACTCCCCGCGCCGGTGACGACCGCGACCTTGCCCCGCAGATGCTCCACGGCTGTTCCCCTCTTCGGTCTCTGCCGGTCCGCGATCGGGACCGGGTCGAACACGCCACCATACGCGGCGATGCCGTACCGTTCGTCCATGGACGCAATCACCGCACGCAAGACCTGGCGGAGCATGGAAGTCGTGCACGGGATGATCTACTTCACGCCCGATGCACCGGCGGCCTATGCCGCGATCGGCATCACCAAGCCGCGTCCGGGCTACTTCCTGTCGCGCTCGGCGGCGATGGGCGCGGTGCCGGCCGAGGTCGTGATCGCGTCGTTCTACAACTTCCATCCGGGTCTGGTGCGCCACAGCATGGCGAACGGCTGGACGCTCACATCGCCGACCGCCATCCTCACCGCGCGTCTGAACGCGGTCGACTCGTCACTGCGGCGCGCGTTCGGCGACGAGGTGATCGGCTCGGTGGAGTTGGCCGAGGCGGCAGGCCTCACCGAGCGCGCCGCCAGGGTGGCCTGCGAGCATCCCGAGGGCCGGCCGTTGTTCGCCGGCCACGCCTCGCTGCCCTGGCCGGAGGAGCCGCACCTCGCGCTGTGGCACGCCCAGACGCTGCTGCGCGAGTACCGCGGCGATGGCCACGTCGCCGCGCTCACGCTCGAGGGCCTGACCGGGCTCGAGGCGTTGATCACCCACGCCGCCGCGGGCGATGTGCCTGCCGCCGTGCTGCAGGCCACCCGCGCCTACAGCGACGACGAGTGGGCGGCCGGCGTCGAGGGCCTCGCCGCACGCGGCCTCGTCAACGCCGACGGCTCGTTCACCGACGCCGGCCGGGCCCAACGCCAGGTCGTCGAGGACGCCACCGACCGGGCCGCGATGGCGCCCTACGTCGCGCTCGGTGACGACGCTGCGCTCACCCTTCGCGGCACCGGCAAGAAGCTGTCGCGGATGGTCATCGACGCCGGCCTGATGGTCGTCGACCCGAACCGCTACGCCGACTGATCAGTTCCGCGCAAGCGTCTGCCCTGCAGACCGCTCTTTCGAGCGCACACAACAGCAAGCACGTCGCTCGCTGTTGCGTGCGCTTGCAAGAGTTCGCAGGAAAACGTGCGCCCTGCCGGGCAACGCCCTTCGCGGAGCCACGGGGATGGGGGGTTGTCTACGGGGCGGCGTGGGGGACGAGCCAGGTCGCGGGATCGTCGCCGGCGCCCGGCGCCGGGAGTGGCACGGCGCCGGTCTCGACGGCCAGTGCCTCGGCCAGCCACAGGTCGTACATCCATCCCTGGGGGAACCGGTTCGACACGACCCGTCGCGTGACGATGCCGAGGGCGTCGCCGGTGCACCGCAGCCCGTTCCAGACGCGTGCGTCGACGAGCTCGTCGGGCAGCGGCGGCACCTCACCCTCGTCGGGCAGCGCCACCAGCCGGCCGTCGGCCCCGACGATGGTGAAGTCGGCCGCCGCCACGCCGACCCACACCATCATCACCAGCTCCCGGCCCGAACGCATCTGGCGGATCTGCACCCAGTGCCCGTGCCGCTCGCCGTGGTACACGCTGGTCGGATCGTCCTTGGTGGCCACCCGCACGCTGCGCAACCCGATCGGCCCCATGCCGGTCGGGCCCGGCGGATCGTCGACGGCGAGGGCGTCCCAGACGACCTTCCACGTGACGGCACCGGCATCGGGCAGCTCCAGCGAGCGACCCTGCCACTCGTGCTCAGCGGCGGCTGACGATCGTCCGAAGATGCCCACTCACACAGTCTGCACGAGTGGGCGCTCGTCGACGTGAGAGCCGTCGGCCGCCGTCTCGAACGAGTGCTCGTCGGCGTGGGCCGGCAGGAACCGGTAGGCCAGCAGCGCGCCACCGAGGGCGACGGCGGCGGCCACCCACGAGGCGACCCGGAAGCCGTCCATGAACGCGTGGTCGACGGCCTGCTTGACGGCAGCACCGGCGGCCGGGCTGATCGTCTGGCCGGCCTGCGCCGCGACCTGCACGGCGGCACCGACGCTGTCCTTGGCCGCGGCGAGCGCTGCAGCGGGGATGGGCATCCCCTTCAAGCCGTCGACCAGCGAGGCCGCGTACACCGACGAGAACAGGCTGCCGACGATGGCGACGCCGAGCGTGCCACCGAGCTCGCGGGTGGTGTCGTTGACCGCGGAGCCGACGCCGGCCTTCTCCGGCGACAGCGAGCCCATGATCGCCTCTGTGGCCGGCGCGTTGACCAGGCCGAGCCCCGCACCGAGGAACAGCATCACCACGACCACGAACACGTAGGGCGAATCGGCGCCGAGTGCGCCGGCGCCGAAGAGGCCGATCGCCATCGACGTCAGCCCGGCCGCCACGATCCGCTTGGCACCGAAGCGGGCGGCGAGCTTGGCCGACGACGGAGCGGCGATCCCGGTGAAGACCGCGAAGGGCACGGTGTGCACGCCGGCCGAGAGCGTGCCGTAGCCGCGGACGAACTGGAAGTACTGGGTGACCATGAAGATGAACCCGAAGAGGGCGAAGAACGCGATGGTGACCGAGGCGCTGCCGGCGCTGAAGCGGGCGTTGCTGAACACGCTCACGTCGAGCATGGGATGCGAGCTGCGCTGCTCGACCCGGATGAACGCGACCAGCAGGGCGATGGCGACGGCGAACGCGCCGAGACTCGTCGGCGACAGCCAGCCGTTGCTCGGGCCTTCGATGACGGCCCACACGAGCAGCGACACCCCGACGATCGACAGCACCATGCCGACCGGGTCGAAGCGCTGGATGGTGGTGTCACGCGACGTCGGCACGTAGCGCGCGATCAGCACGATGGCGATCACGACGATCGGCACGTTGACCAGCAGGACCGATCCCCAGAAGAAGTGCTCGAGCAGGAAGCCACCGGTCACTGGTCCGAGGGCCACCGACAGACCGCTCGTCGCGGCCCACAGCGCGATTGCCTTCGGGCGCTCGCGGGTGTCGGTGAAGACGTTGACGAGGATCGCGAGCGTCGCCGGGAAGATCAGCGCGGCGCCGATGCCCATCGCGCCGCGGGCAGCGATCAGCTGACCGGGCGACGTGGCCAGCGCACCGAGCCCGGAGAACAGCCCGAACAACGCCATGCCGGTCATCAGGAAGCCCTTGCGGCCGAAGCGGTCGCCGAGGCTTCCCGCCGCCAGCAGCAGGCCGGCGAACACGAGGGTGTAGGCATCGACGACCCACTGCAGCTGGCTGGTGGTGGCACCGAGCTCGCGGACCAGCGTCGGCAGGGCGACGTTGATGATCGTGCCATCGATGACGATCACGAACACCGACAGGCACAGCACGCCGAGGATCAGCCATCGCCGATCGTGGATCTGCTGCTCGTCGAGTGCCGCGGCCTTGATCCGTGGCGATGTGCTGCGTGGTGATGTGTCTCGTGGTGTCGTGCTGCTCATGGTCTGCCTCCCCTGTCGCCATCGGCCCGGACGGGCGTCTCGATGGAACGTCGTGATAACAGTGTTATAGTTTCGCCATGACTTGTCCAGGTGACATCCGCCACGGAGCGAGTGGGCGGTCGAATGGATCGGCCGCCGCGTCCGGGCGGGATACGGTCTCGCCGATGTCCCCGCGCACGATCGACGACGCATCGACGGCGATCCTCGGGGCTGCGCGCGACCTGCTCGCCAACGAGGGCCAGGCCGCGTTGACCGTGCGGCGGATCGCATCGGCCGCCGGTGGGAGCACGATGAACGTGTACTCGCGCTTCGGCGGCAAGGACGGTGTCGTCGATGCGCTGCTGATCGAGGGCTTCGAGCAGCTCGCCGAAGCCGTGCGCGATGTGGCCGTCACCGCCGACCCGATGGCCGATCTCGAGGCGTGCGCCCACTCGTACCGCACGTTCGCACTCAGCCATCGCTCGCACTATGAGCTGATGTTCGACCGCGTCGTGCCGGGCTATGAGATGTCGGAGGTCGCGCACCTCACCGCGGCGGCGGCGCTCATCACGTTCGCCGACCGGGTGCAGGCGGCGATGGACGCCGGCGCGATGCGGCGCGGCGATGCGTTGATGACCGCCACCGTGTTGTGGTCAGCGTGCCACGGGCCGGTCAGCCTGGAGATGAAGGCGGTCGGGCCACCCGACACGGATTGGGCGGCCGTGCACCAGCAGCTGCTCACCAACGTGCTCGCCGCGTTCAGGGCCTCACCGGCGAGCTGAACCAGCGTCGCGTCGATCTCGGATGGGCCGGCCTCAGGCGGTGTCTGCGTGCGGCTCGACGTCGTCGTGGCGGTTCCACGGGAGGTCGGACAGGTACATCGACGCGGCCGGATGCGGATCCATCGGACGCTCGAGGCCGACCGGTGGGGTGGGCGCGATGCGCGAGTCGCCGCGCGCCTGGCAGCTCGGGCACCAGTAGAGCAGCCGGTTCATCTCGCCGAACCGCTTGACCTGGATCGTGTCGCCGCAGCGCGCGCACGGCTGGCCGTTGCGCCCGTAGACCGACAGACCGGGCGCGACGCCGGGGACCGTGACGGTTCGTGTGGTGCCGTCGGGCAGGTTGGCCTGGAGCAGGATCGCGCACGAGCGGATGATGTCGCGAACATCTTCGATGTCGAGCGTGCCGACGGCCGCGAACGGGCTCAGCTCCACGGCCCACAGGACCTCGCTGCGGTAGACGTTGCCCACGCCGCAGGCCACCTGCTGATCGAGCAGCACCTCGGCGATCGTGATGTCGGGGTCGTAGTAGTCGATGACGCGGTTGACGCACTCGTCGAGGTCGGCGTTCGCCTTGCACAGATCGGGGCCGAGCCGACCGAAGCCGGGATGGCGGTACCGATCGAACTGCCGGTACGTGTCGATGACCGGAGCGTTGAAGCAGACGGCCACCCAGTCGTCGACCTCGACCGTGACACGCATCTGGTCGTAGCGCTTCCGCCAACGCTCGTCGGCGCGGTACAGGTGCCACACGCCGGTCATCCGCAGGTACGTGTGCAGCGTCAGGCCGTCGTCCCAGATGATGTCGAGGTGCTTGCCGTGGCAGTTCACCGTCTCGATCGTGCGGCCGACGCTGGGGGCGGGGCCGACGAGGCGGGGAGCACGAAAACCCCGCATCGGCTTGCCGACGAGGCTCGTCCGGAGCGCCGTCGCAGCTCGGTGGATCGCATCCCCGTCTGGCACGCGAACCAGTGTAGTTGCAGTCATGATGCCGGTTGCGGTATACCCCGCGGGGAACACCAGGTCGGGCCCGGTGCGCGTGATGGTGCAGGCGTTAGGGTGCCCTCGTGGCCGACGACGAAGCACACGAGATCGACGACGAGATCGACACCGCACCCGCTGACGAGAACGCTGACGGGATCGACGACGAACTCGACGACGAACTCGACGACGAGGATGCGCCGGACGATCTCGATCCGATCTCGATCGACAACCCGGATCCCGTGGCCACGGCGCGCCGCAAGTTCGGCGCCGGCGGGGCCATCCTCGCGGCCGGCATGTTCGGTGTCGACCAGGCGCTGACGGGCAAGCAGAAGCCCGAGTTCGCCGAGATCCAGGAGTCGTCGAGCCAGCCCGTCGACCTCGACAAGGACGGCTTCCACCTCGCCATCGACGAGGCCCGGTCCGTCGATGCACCCGCGCTCGAGCGACGCCCGCCGATCGGCGTCAACAAGAAGTCGAAGCGCCGCTGACCTGTTCCACAGCCGGGCCGGCTCAGGCCCAGCGCATCAGATCCGGATGATCAGGCCCAGACCATCAGGGCAGCTCGCCGACGTGAGCGAGCGCGAACCGGATCAGGCGATCGTGCCCACCGGTCATCTGCTTCCGCACCGCGTCACTGACGACCTCCTCCGGCGTGAACCAGGCGAGGTCGAGTGCCTCCTGCGTCGGCGTGCAGTCGCCCTCCACCGGCACGACGTAGGCCAGGCTGACCGCGTGGTGGCGCGGATCGTGGAAGCCGCTCTGATCAGGATCCGGGAAGTACTCGACGACCGTGAACGGCGCCGGGTTGGTGGGCACCTTCGGCAGCGCAACGGGGCCGAGGTCCTTCTCGAGGTGGCGGATCAGCGCGTCGCGGATGCGCTCGCCGAACAGCACTCGACCACTGACGGCCATCCGGCTGATGGTGCCGTCGGCCGCGACGCGCAGCAGCAGACCGATGTGGGTGACCCGGCCGAGCGAGTTGACGCGCACCGGCACGGCGTCGATGTAGACGAGTGGGACGTTGGCGCGGATGTTCTCCAACTGATCGGGGCTCAGCCAGCCGGTCTTGGTATCGAGTTGATCGCTCACAACACTCTGCTCACAGTTCGGTCGAAGGGGGGCCACCCATGTTCCCAGACGCGGCCGTGGCAGCCGCGGTTTACGCTGAGTCCCGTGTTCGTCCGACGTTCCACCGTTCCGGCAGTCTGCTTCGCCATCACGATCGCACTGGGCGCGTGCGCGAGCGACGCCTCGCCGTCGCCCACCACCGTCGCCGTCGTGACGGCGGCATCGACCGTGGCTGCCTCGCCGTTGCCGTCATCGACCACCACCACCACCACCACCACCACGACCACCACGACGATCCCCGACGGCCCCGGCCCCACGGTGGTCGGTGGTGCGCCCGCACCCACCGCCGATCCGAGCGCACCGCCGCAGGTCGGTCCGATCGATCCGGGGATGACGATGTCGGGCGACACGGTGATCACCGCGCTGTCGCAGCTCGGGGGGACGACGGTCTTCAAGCCCTGACGGCCATCTGCGGATCGTCGGGGCTCCTCACCCGCCGTCGTGCGCCGATGGCATACCCTCATGGCGTGCAACCGACCTGGGTCACCGACGCGACCGTGCTCGTGGTGGCCGGCAAGGGTGGAGTCGGGTCCACGACGGTCGCCGCAGCCGTGGCGCTGCTGGCTGCCCGCGAGGGCGCCGACGTGCTGCTCATCTCCGTCGACGGGCGCGAGGGCGTCGGGTCGCTGCTCGGCGGTCCGCCGCTCGACGCCGAGGACCGCGTGCTCCGCAAGGTCGGCCGCACAGGCCGGGTGCGCGGCCGCACGATCCCGCCGCAGCAGGCCTTCGCCGACTACCTCGAGCTGAAGGGCATCAACGGTGTGCTCCGCAAGGCGGCATCCGCGGCACAGCTCGACTCGATCGCCGCGGCGACGCCGGGCCTCGAGCACCTCCTCGTGCTCGGCAAGATCAAGGAGCTCGAGCGCGAGCGCGCCGCTGACCTGATCGTCATCGACGCGCCGCCGGCCGGGCACGCCGCCGCGTTCTTGCACTCCGCGTCGGCGCTGCAGAAGGTGGTGGCCAACGGTCCGGTGCGGGTCCAGGCCGACGAGGTGGCGGCGATGCTGTCCGACAGCAAGCGCTGCCAGGGCCTGCTGGTGACGCTGCCCGAGGAGACCCCCGTGAACGAGACCATCGAGCTGGCGTACGACCTCGAGGAGACGCTCGGCCTCGACCTCGCGCCGCTCGTCGTCAACGGATGCTGGACCGACCGGCCCGGGCTCGACCTCTCCGTGACCGCCGCGGCAAAGGCTCAGGGCGTCAAGCTGTCGGCGGTGAACAAGGCCGCGCTCGAGGCATCGGCCGAGTTCGGGCGGATGCGGCTCGAGGGCCAACGCCGCCAGCTCGCCCGGCTCGACGAGCTGCTGCCACTCCCCCGCGTCGTGCTGCCGCGACTGCCCACTGCGCACCTCGGCATCGCCGAGCTCGACGTGCTCGCCGACGCGCTCGGTGCACCGGTCGAGGGCCGCGCGTGAGCGACGGCACACCCACCCACCTCGGCGCGATCGTCGACTCGGCGACCCTGCTCGTCACGTGCGGGCCCGGCGGCGTCGGCAAGACCACCAGCGCGGCCGCGCTCGGCATCGCCGCGGCCAACCGCGGCCGGCGCGTCGTGGTGGTCACCGTCGATCCCGCGCGACGGCTCGCCGACGCGCTCGGCATCGACGTCGACGCGAAGATGTTCGAGCCGCACGAGGTGGCCGGCATCGGCGCCGACGGCGGCGCGCTGTGGGCCTTGATGCTCGATGCCGAGACGACGTTCGACCGGATGATCATCGAGCGCACGGGGGACGAGGCCAAGGCTGAGAAGATCCTCGCCAACCCGGTGTACCGCAGCATCGCCGGCTCGCTCGCCGGGGCCCAGGACTACATGGCGATCGAGCGGCTGCACCAACTGCAGGGCAGTGGCGACTACGACCTCGTCATCATCGACACGCCACCGTCGCGCGATGCGATCGATCTGCTGGAGGCGCCGGAGCGGTTGATGCGCTTCCTCGGCCATCCGATCTACCGCGCCCTGACGATGCCGTCGCGATCGTTCGCGAAGGTGGCCAACGCCGGCACCAACGCGTTCTTGTGGGTCGTCCGCCGGCTCGCCGGACCACGCCTGGTCGAGGACACGATCGAGTTCTTCCGTTCGCTGTCGGGCATGGAGCAGGGGTTGCGCACGCGGGCCGGCGAGGTGGCCGAACTGCTGCGCGCCGATTCGACGTCGTTCGTGCTCGTGTCCAGCCCGCGCTCGGAAGCCATCGACGAATCGACGCACCTCGCCAACGCGATCATCGACGGCGGCTTCGACCTCGACGCCGTCGTCATCAACCTCGTCCACCCGCTGCCGCCGCCGCTCGACGGACTCGACGACCTCGCCGACGGCCCGCTCGCCGAGCACGTCGCGTACCACCGCGAGCTGTTCGCGCTGGCGTCGTCGGAGCGAGGCGAGATGGGCGCGCTGACCGATGTGGTCAGCGGGGTGGAGACCACGCACATCCCGCTGCTCGAGGTCGACGTCCACGATCTCGACGGCCTCTCCCGCCTCGCCGCCCTTCTCGTCGGCGAGTAGCCGACGCTGGCGGTCAGGGGCGGAGGGCGGTGAGCCGGGCCTGGGTGTCGGAGCGGGCCAGGCGGCGCAGGGTCGACGCCTTGGCCTGGGCAGCGATGGCGGCGCGCCGGGTGGGATCCATCGCGTTCGACCCCATCATCGCGACGTCGGCCTCCGTCGGTTGGAACGCGACAGCCGGGATGCCGCGACGGCGCAGGCGCAGCACCTCGGCGTCGAGCAGCGCACCCGACCAACGGCGCACGGGATGGCCGCGGCCCATCCGCAGCCGGCTGCCGCTCGCCGACATCGGCGAGCTGACGAGCACCAGGTCGAGCCCGAGCGCCTTGTCGGCGAGCAGGTCGGCGTTCGTCGGCGAGTGCAGGCCACCGTCGACGTAGGCGTCACCGTCCACGGTGACCGGGCTGAAGAACCCGGGGATCGCGCACGACGCGGCGACGACGTCGGCGAGGGGACCGGTGCGGTCGTGCCGCCCGAACACAACCCGGCGACCGTCGCCCTGGCGGACGGTGCAGATCCACAGCGGCTCGTCCGGCCACGGACCGGGGTGGATGCCGGCGATGCCCGAGGAGATGAACTCGGTGCTCACCGAACCCTCCGGCAGCAGCCCGGCGAGCAAGGTCCACGGCGCCGCCGTGAACGGGCGAGCCGCGGCCTTGGCGAGCGATGCGGCGATGTCCTTCGGGCGCCGGGCGTGTGCGGCCGGCCGAAGCGGCTGACGGCGCACCGGGCCGATGGAGCGGAGCAACGCCTCGCCCTCGGGTGACATCGCGTGGCCCTGGGCGTGGGCGAGCCCGTCGGACGCGGACAACCCGGCGCGCAGCGATGTCGCGGTGATCGATCCGGCGGACGTGCCGACGATGACCGACGCCGTGCGCGGATCCCAGTGCATCGCCTGCTCGAGCGCGGCGAGCACGCCGGCGTGGAACGCGCCGCCGGCGACCCCGCCGGCACCGAGGACGAGACCGATCCGTGTGGCGGATCCGGACTCGCCGTCTGACATCAGGTCAATGTAACGGCGGCACCGGCTGCGGGGGCGGAGACCCGATGTAGCGGGCGCTCGGGCGGATGATCTTGTTGTCGTCGGCCTGCTCGAGGATGTTCGCGCACCAGCCGATCACCCGGCTCGAGGCGAACGTCGGCGTGAACATCGACCGTGGCACGCCGCACAGCTCCATGACCACGCCGGCGTAGAACTCGACGTTCGTGTACAACCGGCGGCCCGGCTTCAGCTCGGCCAGCAGCGCGATCACCGATCGCTCGACGTCGAGCGCGAACCGCACGAACGCTGTCGAGCGCTCGTCCACCGCGAGCGACCGGGCGACGCCGCGCAGCATGACCGACCGGGGATCGTCGGTGCGGTAGACCGCGTGGCCGAACCCCATGATCTTGTCGCCACCGACGATCATCGGCCGCACGACGGCATCGATGCGGTCCGGCGATCCGATCTCGTCGAGCAGCGCGAGCGCCCGGCTCGGCGCACCACCGTGCAGCGGTCCGCTCAGCGCACCGATCCCGGCGGTGACGCAGGCACCGAGGTCGGCCCCGGTCGACGCCACGACGCGGGCCGTGAACGTCGATGCGTTGAAGCCGTGGTCGATCGTCGAGATCAGGTAGTGCTCGACCGCGCTCGCGTGCTCCGGCGCCGGCTCTGAGCCGGTCATCATCCACAGGTAGTTCGCGGCGTAGCCGAGATCGCGGCGCGGCGCCACCGGCTGCTCACCGTGACGGAGGCGGTGCAGCGCGCAGAGCAACGTCGGGGTGATCGCGCACAGGAACAGCGAGTCCGCGCGTCGAGTCGCGTGGTCGATGTCGATGTTCGGCCGCAGGCCACGCTGCGCCGCCGCCAGCGACAGCGCGGTGCGCAACCCGTCGAGCGGCTCGCTCGCTGCGGCGATGGCCGGCAGGACGGCGGCGACCGCGTTGGGCACCTCGCCGAGCGGCGCCACCTCGTCGACGAACGCGTCGCGCTCGGCCAGCGTGGCCGGCAGCGCACCGTCGATCATCAGCCGCCACACGTCCTCCAGCGGACGCTGCTCGGCGAGCTCGACGGCCGAGTACTGGCGGTAGTGGTAGAAGCCCTCCTCGCCGCGCACGTCGCCGACGGTCGTGTCGGCCACCACCACGCCCTTGAGCCCTCTGGGAACGACGATCTCCGCAGGCTCCACCTCCGCGCCACCAGGCACGTCTCGATCAACCAGTGTCATGCCGACCACGGTGCGACCGCTCGCCGGCGAAGTCAACGTTGATTATGATCCACCCTCGTGCAGGGTCTGACGACGCAAGAGGCCGCCCGCCGGCTCGGGGTGAAGGTCGAGACGCTCTACGCCTACGTCAGCCGCGGGCTGGTGGTGCGCGAGCGTTCGGCCGATGGCAGGACGAGTTCGTACGACCCGCGCGCCATCGAGGCCCTCGCCCGACGCGGCCGGCCACGGCAGAGCAGCCGCAGCACCTCGCTCAACATGCTGATCGAGACGGGCATCACCGCGCTCTCGCCGCAGGGGGTGCGCTACCGCGGCCGGTGGAGCAGCGAGCTGGCGGTGACGCACTCGTTCGAGGAGGTGGCCGAGCTGCTGTGGCTCGGGACCGGCGTCACGACCGCGCGACCACCGCACGAGCGGTGGATCGGCGAACCACTCGGACTCCCCGCGGCAGCCGAGGGAGCGGATCTGGTCGGGCAGCTGCGCATCGCCGCGGCGGTGGCGTCGGCGCACCTCCCGCCGGCCGGCGGGCTCGACGCGGCGTCCGTCGCCGTCGCCGGACGGCGGCTGATCGCCTCGATCACCGACGCCCTCCCGGTGGCCGGCGACGGGCGGGTGCCCCGGCTCGTGCTGCCCGCACCCGCGCGACCGATCGCCGGTTCCATCGCCGGCCGGCTGTGGACCCGGCTGTCACCCAGGCGTCCACAACCGGGGATGCTGGCCGTGCTCAACGCCGCGCTCGTGCTGATGGCCGACCACGAGCTGGCCGCCTCGACGCTCGCCGTGCGCGTCGCGGCCTCCACCCGGGCCGATCCGGCGGCTGCCGTCACCACCGGACTCGGCGTGCTGAGCGGTCCGCTCCACGGCGGGGCCAGCATCGCCGCCCGGTCGATGCTGATGCGGGCCGGCGAGGTCGGCGCCGTGCGAGCCGTCGCCGAGATCCTCGACGCCGGCCGCCGCATCCCCGGTTTCGGGCACAGCGTGTACGTCGAGGCGGATCCGCGGGCCGTGGTGCTGCTCCGGTTGCTGCGTGAGGTCGGTGGGCGCAGCCGCGTGGTGACCGTCGTCGACGACGTGCACGAGGCCGTCGGTCGGCGCATCGACCAGGCGGCCAACGTCGACTTCGCGCTCGCGGCGATGACGATGGTCGGCGAGATGCCGGCCGAGGGTGGCGAGGTGGTGATGTCCGTTGCTCGGATGGCCGGCTGGCTGGCGCACACGATCGAGGAGTACGGCGAGACCCCGCTGCGCTTCCGCCCGCGGGCCTCCTACGTCGGACCGTGAACCCTGACTCGCGCGAGGACTGGGGTAGGATGGCTCCTCGGAACCCCTCCGTGCACGACCGGCCTGGCGACCCGTCACCCCAGACCGATCACAGCGCCCCAGCTCAGCAGCCCAGCTCACACCCCTTGGACGATGCCTCTCTCATGAACTCTCGCGATCCACTCCGCGCTCAACCGAGCAGCACCATCCGGCAGACCCGGCACAGCACCCTCGTCGCCGTGCTCGTGGCCTCCGTCGTGCTCGGCGGCCTGATCGCGTTCGCCAATGGCAGCGACGGCAAGAAGACCCTCACCACGTCGGCCGGCGCCGACGCGAGCGCCACCACCGTCGCCGATGCCTCGGGTTCGGTCGCCGGCGTGGTCACCCCCGATTCCTCGGTCGGCACCGACGACGGTGGCACCACGGCCAGCACCATCGCCCAGGGCATCGCCGCTGCCGGCGCCGACGTCACGGCCAACGCCGCCTCGGCCGTCGACCTCGACGAGCCAACGGCCGCCTCGGGCACCGACTGCAAGCTCACCGAGCAGTCGGTCCGTGAGGGCGTCACCGGACCCGCGGTGACGTGCCTGCAGAACGCCCTCATCGCGGCTGGCTTCCTCACCGGGACTGCGTCCGGCACCTTCGACCCGGCCACCACCGCCGCTGTCCGCAAGCTGCAGACCACCCGCAACCTGTTCGTCGACGGCGTGGCCGGCCGCGAGACCGCGATCTCGCTCGGCATCTGGCCCGACGAGCAGTCGCTCGTGGTCCACACCCCGAAGCCGGCACCGGGCACCAAGGACGAGCTCGGCTTCCCGCTGTCCACCGTGTCGAGCATCGGCTCCGACATCCCGCCGAAGCCCACCGATCCGGGCTCCGGCAAGCGCCTCGTCTACGACCGTGCCCAGCAGCGGGTGTGGGCGGTCGCCAAGGACGGCCACCTGATCCGTTCGTGGCTCGTGTCCGGCAGCCAGTACAACAACGAAGTCCCGGGCATCGACCACGTGTACAGCAAGTCGGTCACGTCGACGGCCTGGAACGGCAAGGCGCTGCTGCCGCACATGGTGCGCTACCAGAAGACGCACATCGGCAACATCGGCTTCCACGGCATCCCGATCCACATCGCCGACGGCACGCCGTACCAGACCGAGGATCAGCTCGGCACCCGCCTCAGCGGCGGCTGCACCCGGCAGGCCAACGCCGACGCCGACTTCGTGTGGGCTTTCGCCGACATCGGCACCGAAGTCGTCGTCCTCTGATCCACGTCGGACCAGCGCACTTTTCATCGGTCGGAAACGTGGGAGCCGGGCTCCCGAGGCATCGCGTCACACCCCCGGCCTAGTGTCGACGGGATGAACACCGAAGCGGTGCACATCGCGACCCACATCGCCACTGACGTCGCTGACGAACACCTCGATGCCGTGCTGGCCGCGCTCGCCGGGCCCGACGCGGTGGCGCGCGAGGACCAACGCCAGGC
The DNA here is from genome assembly GCA_025463305.1 of Ilumatobacteraceae bacterium. Next base: position 18,631 of record JAOBWK010000020.1, on the reverse strand, counting down.
CGTGCGCGCCCTCGTCACCGATCGCAAGCGAGTGCTCGTGGTCCAGGCCACGGGATGGGGCAAGTCGGCCGTCTACTGGGCGGCCACCTCGGCGTTGCGGGCCTCCGGCGGGGGCCTCACCCTGGTGGTGTCGCCGCTTCTCGCGCTGATGCGCGATCAGGCCAGCGCGGCCGAACGGGCCGGGCTGGTGGCCGCCACCATCAACTCCACCAACTTCGACGAGTGGGACGACGTGCTCGCCCGGGTCGAGGCCGGCACGCTCGACGTCCTCCTCGTGTCGCCCGAGCGGCTCGGCAACCCGCGGTTCGAGGCCCGGCTGCCCCGCCTGCTCGCCAACACCGGCATGGTGGTCATCGACGAGGCGCACTGCATCTCCGACTGGGGCTTCGACTTCCGCCCCGACTACCAGCGGCTCACCCGCCACCTGCTGTCGCTGGCTCCGGGCACCCCGGTGCTGGCCACCACGGCCACGGCGAACGCCCGGGTCACCGCCGATGTCGCCGATCAGCTCGGGGCCGACACCGTCACGTTCCGCGGCAGCCTGGCCCGCACCTCGCTGCGCCTCGCTGTCGTCCCCGGCCTCACCGCGCTCGATCGCTGGGCCTGGGTGGCCGATGCGCTCGGCCGGCTCGAGGGCTCGGGCATCGTCTACACGCTCACCGTGGCCGAGGCCGACCGGGTGGCCAACTTCCTGACGTCGGCCGGCTTCGAGGTCGCGGCGTACTCCGGCCGGCTCGACGCGGCCTCGCGCATCGACATCGAGGATCGTCTCCGCCGCAACGAGTTGAAGGCGGTCGTGGCCACCTCGGCGCTCGGCATGGGCTACGACAAGCCCGACCTCGCGTTCTGCATCCACGTCGGCTCGCCCGCTTCGCCCGTGGCCTACTACCAGCAGGTCGGTCGCGCCGGCCGTGCACTCGACACCGCGCTCGCGGTGCTGCTGCCTGCCGAGAACGACGAGCGGATCTGGGAGTACTTCGCCGGCGCGTCGGTGCCCGATCCGGCGCTCGTCGAGCAGAGCCTCGCGGTGCTGGCCGACGGGCCGGCCTCGCTGCCCACGCTCGAGTCGGTCACCGGCATCCGCCGCAACCGTCTCGAGGGCATGCTCAAGCTGCTCGCGGCCGAAGGCGTCGTGGCCAAGGAGGGCACCGGCTGGCGGTCCACCGGCGAGGCGTACGTGCACGACACCGCGAAGTGGGAGGCCCTGGCCGCCACCCGCCGCGCCGAGGCCGACCTGATGCGCCACTACGCCGCCGGCGACGGCTGCCTGATGCAGTTCCTCCAGCAGGCGCTCGACGACCCGGATCCCCAACCCTGCGGCCGTTGCTCGGTGTGCACGGGTGTGCTGCCCGAGCCGGGCCTGCACCCATCGGCCGAGCTCACGGCTTCGGTGCGCACCTTCGCCCGCGGCGCCGACGCGCTCATCGAGCCGCGCAAGCTGTGGCCGTCCGGCATCGAGTGGTGGACGGGACGCATCGTCGGCTGCGTCGACGGTCGCGCGCTCGCGTTCGCCGACGATCCGGGCTGGGCCACCGAGCTGCTCCGCTTCGAGCGCGGCGACGCGCCCATCGAGCAGGCCATCGCCGATGGCCTCGTCGCGGTGCTGGGTCGCTGGCGCAACACCTGGGTGCAGCGACCGGTGGCCATCGTGCCGATGCCATCGGCCCGCCATCCCCAACGCGTCGCGTCCATCGCCGAGCACATCGCAGCTGTGGGCAAGCTGCCCATCATCAGCGCGCTCACCCAGCACGGTCCCCCGCCGGCCGCCGACACGGCGTCCGGCGCGCGCGTGCGGGCCCTGCTCGACCGGTTGTCCGTCGTCGAGGGTGTGGAGCTGCCCGACGGCCCGCTGCTGCTGGTCGACGACACCTATCGCAGTGGCTGGACGATGACGGTGGCGGCGGCCATGCTGCGCCGCGCCGGCGCGACGTCGGTGCTCCCGCTCGTCGTCCACCAGCTGCCCTGAGGCCAGCCCCGTTGATCCAGCCCCGTTGATCCAGGTCCCGATGATCCAGGTCCCGATGAGCCAGGTCCCGATGATCCAGCGGTGGCGCGCCCGACCGTAGGGTGAGCCGATGCGGCTCCGCCCGCCGGCGCTCCCGGCCATCGACCCGATGCCGGCCGTCATCGGCTCGCACCTGCCGTGGGTGGGCGCCGCGGCGGGCATGCTCGCCAACCCGACCGGCTGGTTCAGCCGGCAGCGAGCCAGGCACGGTGACACCTTCGTGGTCGACGCGCTCGCGCACCGCTTCTTCTGCGTCTTCGGTGCGGCCGGCGTGCAGTCGTTGTATGCCGTCCCCGAGCACAAGGCGTCCTTCGGGCTGGCCACGTACACGATGATCCGCACCAAGGTGCCCGGTGAGCTGTTCGGCGACATCCGCAACCCGCCGCACAAGCTGTTCGGCAACCAACAGGTCGAGGGTTACCTCGCCAACCTCGACACGGCGATGGCCGACGAGCTCGCCCGCCTCGGCCACGACGGCACGTTCGAGATCTTCGCCGAGGCACGCCGCATCGGCCATCGGCTCGGGCTCGCCTCGTGGGCCGGGCACGAGGCTGCGTCGCCCCGGTACTTCGAGCGCCTCGTCGGCGCGCTCGATCGGCTCGACACCGCCGACTCGTTCGTCCACCCGATCCGGACACTCGTCACCGTCGCGACGCATCAGCGGCGCGAGCGGGTGGCGATGCAGGAGATCGAGATCATCATCGGCGAGATCCTCGACGAGCGGCGGCGCACCGACCACCATCCCGGCGACTTCCTCGACCGCATCGACGAGTCGTTCGCCGACGTGCCGCTGCCACTGCACGATCAGCTCGTCGCTCGCGACGTGATCGTGCTCCACCTCGGCTCGCAGTCGAACCTGTTCGCCGCGCTGGCGTGGACGCTCGTCCGCCTGCTCGACGACCCGGCCGACCTCGAGCGGGTGCGCGACGGCGATCGCGCGCTGCTCGAGCGCTACGCCTACGAGTCGATCCGGTTCGCGCAGCGCTCGATCACGATGCGCCAGGTGCTCCGCCCCACCGACTTCGACACGGGTGAGCGCACTTACCGGCTGCAGCCGGGCGTGCTGATCACCACGATGCTGTCGGTCACGAACACCACGGTCGCGCCGGAGCTCGCCTCCTTCGACCCCGATCACTACGCCGGTCGCCGCCTGACGATGGCGGCGACGCTGCCGGCCAAGGAGCTGGTCAGCACGTTCGGCCACGGCATCCACACCTGTCCCGCGCAGCGGTTCTCGATCTCTGCGATCAGCACCGCGGTGACCGCGCTCGTCGAACAGTTCGACCTCGCACCCCGCTACACGATGCCGGGGCCGCTCACCCGCCAGATCGGTGGCGTGGCCCGCGCCGATCGGGCGTGCCCGGTCGACTTCCGCCGCCGGCGTCCGTAGCGCTCCCGGGCGTCACGGATACAGGGAGCGGATGTCGTCGACCGCGGCGTGCGTGTCGGGATCCGGGCACGGCTCGTCGATCGCACCGCCGGCCACCCACGGTGCCGGGCAGGCCCGACCGTCGAGGTGGGCGATCTCGCGCGAGATGTAGTCGGCCACGCCGAAGGCGCCCGACTTGGTGAGGTGGATGCCGTCGTTGGCCAACCATCCCGATGTCGGCTCCGTGTAGGCGAACCAGTCGGCGAGCACCACGTCACCGAACGCGCCGCTCGCCACCTTGGCGCGCAGGGTCACGTTGTTCTTGACGAACGCCTCGTTGGCGGTCGCCCCGTTGGGCACCGTGTAGCCGACGCCCTCGCGATAGGTCAGCCAGACGATGCGCGACGCACCCTTGGCCCGCGCCGCGGCCACCACAGCGTCGAAGCTCGTCGGGAACGAGGTCCACCACTCGTCGTAGCCGGCCATGATCACCACCGTGTCGAAGGTGCCGTCGGCGGCGCCGATCGTCTCGACCGCGTTCGGCGGACGTGGCTCCTCCCCGCACGACGGGACGCCGAGGGTGCGGCACGACTGGGCGTCGAACGTGCTCTCGAAGCCGCGCAGCGCGCCGAAGGCCTGATAGGTGAGCACGCCTTCCAGCGTCGAATCGCCGATCAACAGCACTCGGTCGGGCGGAACGGCCGGTGGGACCACCGTGGTGCTGGTGACGACCACTGTGGGCAGCAGTTGCCTGGGCGGCAGCTTCGGCGGATCCCGGATCGGCGGCGCGGCGCTGCCCGAGCAACCGGTCATCGCGAGCGCGACGAGCCCAGCCGCGGCCGCCGTCCACGCGCGCACCATCGGCGAACTCTACGACCCCTCGGCGCCGTTGCGGACGCGAACTGTCCGCAACGGCAGCTAGAACGGCGTCATGACCCTGGACTGGACCGCCCACCTCCTCGATCAGCTGACGTTCCACTGGGAGCACGGCGTGCGGCCCCGGCTCGTCGGCCTCACGGACGAGGAGTACCGCTGGGAGCCGGTGGCCGGTGCATGGAGCGTGCGTCCCCGCGCCGAAGCCGTCACCCGTGACGCGCTCGGCCGGGGCGCCTTCGTGCTCGACCACGCGCGCGGCGAGCCCGATCCGGCGCCGTTCACCACCATCGCCTGGCGGCTGGCGCACGTGACCATCGGGGTGTTCGGCGAGCGCAACCACTCACACTTCGACGGGCCGCCGACCACGTACGCCACTGCGGAGTACGCCGCCGATGCCGACACCGCGCTCGCCCAGCTCGACGCGGCATACGCCTGGTGGGTGCGCGGCGTGTCGGGGCTCGACGTCGAAGCACTCGCCCGGCCGGTCGGCCCGGCGGAGGGTCCGTTCGCCGAGGCACCGTACCTCGACCTCGTGCTGCACATCCACCGTGAGGCGATCCACCACCTCGCCGAGGTGTGCCTGCTGCGCGACCTGTACGCCGCGCAGCGCTGAGCACAGGCGTCGCGGCCGGGCTCAGGCGTCGCCGAGCTCCGAGCCGACCTTCGCCGCGGCGATCGCGGCCAGCTCGGTGCGGGCCAGGGTGACGATGTCGGCGCCGGTGTTGGCGTGACCGTTGATGCCCCAGCCGCCGTCGGGCGACTCGGAGATCAGCACCCACGTACGGTTGGCCAGGGTGGGGTCACCGGCGGCCGAGGCGACGATGTCGGTCAGCTCGCGCACGACGCCGAGCTGCTTGTCGCGGTCGAGCACGCCGATCGGCGTGAGCACCTGCACCCGCGCGTAGTTGCTGTTTCCCGCGGCGTTGGAGATGCAGTCGGCCCGCATCTCGTGGATGAACGCCGCGGTGTTGTCGAGGAACGTCGAGATCGGCGGGACCTGCTCCCAGCGCATCACCGCTGCCGCGATGTCCTGGGCGAGGGCGTGCGTGTCGGCGAACGTTCCAGTCGTGGCGTAGACGTCGATCATGGGCATGAGGGGCTCCGTTCCGGCGAGTATCACGGTCGTCATACTCTGCGGTCTCGGACCCTATCTATGATGTCCGTCATAGTCAACGCGCCCGAGCAGCGGCCCTCGCCAGGCCACGCAGTTCGGTGGCCACGTCGTCGAAGGGCTCGATGCTCCGCGTCGCCCGGCTGACCACGACCGCGCCCTCCATCGAAGCGATCGCCATCGTCGCCAGGCGGCGGGCGGCGGCCTTGGTCATGCCGGCCCGGCCGAGCAGACCGGCGAGGGAATGGATCCAGTCGCGGAACACGAGCGCGGCGGCGTCGATCAGCCCGTCGTCACCACCGGCCCCGATCGTGACGGCGGCCAACGAGCAGCCGATCCGGAAGTCGGTCCCGACGAGGAGGCGCCGCCACAGGCCGATGAAGCCCTCGAGCGCCTCCAACGGCGTGATCGCCGGCTGCGCATCGAGCATCGCCACCACGTTCGCGCCCGCGAAGCGGATCGCCTCGGTGACGAGCTCGGACTTGCCCCCCGGGAAGTGGTGGTACAGCGACCCGCGCGGCGCGCCGGTGAGCTCGATCACCTCGGTGAACGATGTGCCCTCCAGCCCGCGCTCGGCGAGCAGCCGCGCCGCGCCGGCGATCATCGTCGCCCGCACGTTGTTGGCCATGACGGGCATCATAATGCGTGGGTCGCGCCTCGGTCCGGCGGGCGCGACCGGGCGTCAGCTCGCCGCAGCGCGCTTGCGTTCGCGCGCCCGTGCACCGATCGCGCTCAACGTGCCGAGCATTCGTCGGCACGTCGCCACCTCGTCGGCACTGAAGCGCTGATCCAGCGCGGCATCGATCGTGGCGACGGCCTTGGCAGACTCGGCGGCGGCGTCGTTGCCGCGCGGGGTGAGGGTGAGCAGCATCCGCCGCCGGTCGACGGGGTCGGCGGACCGTTCGAGGTAGCCACGCAGCACGAGCTGATCGACGAGCTGGCTCGCCGCCTGCTTGGTGATGCTGAGGTGCTCGGTGAGGTCCTGTTGCGCAGCCGGGCCGTTGCGGGCGATGCCGCCGATGAGGCCGATCCCGCGCGCCGGGACGTCGTCGAACCCGGCGTCGAGCAGGGCGCGGCGCATCGCCATCCCATAGGTCGTGCGCGCCGATTCGAGCAACGCCGGCATCACGACATCGAGGTACCAGGGCTGCGGGTCGGTCGATTCGCTCATCGCCGAGAGCCTATGGTCAATGCTCTTGACTGTCAAGCACCGGGACAGGTTGCCGGGACAGGTCAGGCCAGAACGGGGCCGATCGGCCCTGTCAGCGGGCGAGCTCCTCGTCGATCGCGGCGACGATCGCCGGATCGTCGGGCGTCATCGTCGGCGCGAACCGCCGCACCACGGTGCCATCGCGGGCGACGAGGAACTTCTCGAAGTTCCAGAGGATGTCGGGATCCTCGTTCGGGGTCATGCCGAAGCCGCGCAGGCGCTCGCGGAACTCGCCCGCCCCGCCCTCGGCCGTGGGGATCGTCGACGTCAGCTCGGCGTACAGCGGATGCTGGTCCTCGCCGACGACGCTGATCTTGGAGAACATCGGGAACCCGACCGCGAACGTGGTGGAGCAGAACTCGGCGATCTCCTCGTTCGTTCCGGGCTCCTGTGCGCCGAAGTTGTTCGCCGGGAAGCCGAGGACCTCGAAGCCCTGGTCCTTGCGCCCCTCGAACAGGTGCTCGAGCGCCTCGTACTGCGGGGTGAGGCCGCACTGGGAGGCGACGTTGACCACGAGCAGCACCTTGCCCGCGTGATCGGCGAGCGACGTGTCCTCGCCGGTGATGGTGGAGATCGGGATCTGCTGCAGCGCGCTCATCGTGGTTCCTCTGCGGGTCGGCGGAAGCCGGAGCATAGAGCGACCACGGAGGACCGCGCACCTCGGCGGTTTGGCGGGGCACCGGTTTCGGCAACACTCTGTCGATGGCCGGTGCCGCGCCCGACGAGACCCGCGACGGGGTCCCCCTCACCAACCTCGATCAGCCGTTGTTCGAGGGCGCCGGCGCGACCAAGCGCGACCTCGTCGACTACCTCGACGCGGTCAGCACCTCAATCATCCCGGCCCTCCACGATCGACCGTTGTCGGTCATCCGGGTGACCCGGGGGCAGGCGCCGTTCATGCAGAAGAACCTCCCCAAGTCGACGCCCGACTGGGTGCAGCGCACATCGGTGTGGGCCGAGGCGTCGCACCGCGACGTGTCGTACGCGCTCTGCAACGACCGGCCGACCCTGCTGTGGTTCGCCAACCAGCGGGCCACCGAGTACCACCCGGCGCTCGCCACGATCGATCACCCGGATCACGCGACGCACATCGTGCTCGACCTCGATCCCCCTCCGGACGCACCGTTCGCCGCCCCGGTGCTGGCGGCCAAGCTGGTGCGCCAAGCGTTGAGCGACCTCGGCCTGGCCGGCGCGCTGAAGACCAGCGGGGCCAAGGGGCTCCACGTGTTCGTGCCCATCGATCGGTCGGTGTCGATGGAGGACGCCGCCGCGGTGACGCGCGCCATCGCCCGGCGCGCCGAGCTGCTCGATCCGGACTCGACCACCACGGCGTTCATGAAGGCCGATCGCGGCGGCAAGGTGTTCATCGATGCCACCCGCGCCGGTGGCGCCACCGTCGCTGCGGTCTACAGCCCACGCGCCCGGCCGGGCGTCCCGGTCTCGTTCCCGTTGGCGTGGGACGACATCGACGACGTGTCGCCGGCGGACTTCACGATCCACAACGCGGCGTCGTTGCTCGGCGGCCGGGACCGCTGGGCGGAGGCCATGCCGGCACCGCAGGTGCTGTCGGCCGAGCTCGTCGCCGAGGGCCACGCGATCCCGATCCCACGGGTGGCTGCAATGCACGAGGGCAAGCGGCGAGCACGCGCCCAGCGCGACGACGCGTCGGGCTGAGCACGCCCGCGGCGCGCCCGTGTTGCGGACGCCGTCGGATCGCGGCAGCCTGCACGGGTGACCGACGAGCACGATCCGCGCGACGACCCCGACGAGCTGGACGACGGCCTGGATGACGGGCTGGGTGACGGCCTGGATGATGGGCTGGACGACGAGGAAGGCGTCGTCCTGCGCGCGAGCTCGTCGCGGTGGGTGTGGAGCCTGATCGGCAGCCTCGTGTTCCTCACCTTCGGCGCGGCGCTGACGTTCAGCGTGCACACCGGCGCCGTCGCCAAGATCATCGGCGGGATCATCTTCGCGACGTTCGCGTTCTGCGCGTTCGTGGCCGTCCGCGAGCTCGCCGCGCCCGGATCGCTCGTCGTGACCCGCACATCCGTCGACATGTTGACGATGCGCCGGCACACCTCGTTCGCACTCACCGACTGCAGCGAGTTCACGACGTGGCGCAACCCGAGTCGGGGCACCACGAGCGTCGTCTTCGACTACGCGCCCGACGGCGACACCGAGCTCGCGCGGGAGAACCGCCGGCTGATGGGCGGTTCACGATCGATCCCCGACACGTTCGGCGTGCCGGCGGCCGATCTCGCGCGACTGCTCAACGAGGCATGGGCGGCGAGCCGGCGCGACGCCGAGTGACGCCCGCCGGGCCGCGCCCGGTCGAACCTGGCAAGCCGATCAGACGGTCAGACGGTCGGACGGTCATGAGCCGGACCCGACCTCGACGTAGAGGACCGAGCCCTTCACCATGTTCGCTCCGACGGCCGGCATCTGCGCCGAGACGGTGAACGTCTGCCCCGCAACGGTGGTCGTGGTGGACGTGGAGCCCGAGCCCGAGCCCGACGCGGCGTCGGCCGGCTGCTCGACGAGCACCCAGCCGTTGGCCTTCGCCGTGCTGCGGACCTTGGTGATGTCCATCCCGACGTAGTTGTCGAGCTGTTGGACGTCGAGTGCCTGCAGCGAAGCGTTCGCCGTGGCGAGCTGGCCCTGCGCGGTCTGCAGGCTGGTGTTGGCTGCGTCGAGCTTGGCGTTCGCCGCGTCGAGCTTGCCCTGCAGGTCGGTGATCTGCTGGGCCTGGTCGTCGATCTTGGACTGCAGGTCGCCGGTGTTCGGGTTGCTCGACACGGTCTGCTGCAACGACGCCACCGTCGCCTGCGAGGTCGCCAACTGGTTCTGCAGGTCGGTGACCTGACCCTGCAGCGTGGTCACCTGCGCGGACAGCTGATCGCGCTGCGCGGTGAGGGTGGCGACGTCGGCCGGTCCACTCGACGCGGTGGTCGTCGCCGTCGTGGCCGTTCCGCCGACGCCGAGCACGCTCAGCAGATCGTCGAGCGCGGGGTACGGCGTGGGTGTCTGGATGCCGCCGGGCTGGCGGGCCTGCGCGGCGAGGAGGGTGAAGATGTCGTTGGCTCGCTTGTCGACGGTGGCCTGGTCGAGCGGCACCGAGTCGCCCGTGGGGAGCGAACCGGCCGTGCCGAGCGTCGACGTGGGCGTCTTGTTGTGGTTGCCGATGACGTACCCGATGACGCCGCCGACGACGAGCGCGATCACGGCGGCGAGCACCGCCCACGGCGCCTTGCTCGGCGGATCGCCCTTCGGCAGCGGCTTGAGCGGCTCCTCGACGTACGCCGCCGCAACCCGCCGTGCGGGCACCGCTTCGACCGGCAGCGGCTGCATCACCGTGCGGCCCTGATACGGATCGGCCGGCGGCACGGACGACCTCGGCTGCGCGCTCGTCGCGTCGTACGGTCCAGCCGCCGGCGTCGCTCGCGTCGGCAGACCCTCCTGCGGCCCGTCCGGCGTGGCGGGGATCACTTTGAAGGCCTCCCACGGATCGGGGTCGGAATCGGGGCGCGTGCCATCACCAGGTGTAGCCATGCCGCCCAGGTTCCCACGTCCGGCACCGCGCAAACAGCGCGGACGCGCTCCCGAGCGCACAACTCCTCGTTGACGTCATCAGCGGGCCCAGCGATCATGGGCCGATGCGCGGCGTCACTCTCGGTCTGGCCGCTGCAGCGCTCATCACCGCGGCGACGCTGCCGACGACCGGAGCCGCTCGCGCGAGCACGCCGACCGCACGCCCGTCACCGGCGGCTGCGGTCGGCGATCCCGTCACCTGGCCGGGTGGCGGGCGGTTCCTCACCGATCCCGATGTCCTCGGCAGCGACCTCATCGGCAAGGGTGCGCTCGAGCTGATCAACGGTGCCATCACGGGCAACATCGGCAACGACGACGCGGCACCACCCGAGCTGGCGCTGCGGACCTTCGCCTTCGTGCAGGACCCGGCCGGTGGCTACTCCGCTGTGTTCCGGTTCGCGGTCCCCATCGTGCAGCTGCACAGCTGGCGAGGCATCCCCATCCGCCACACCATTGCGGTGCTGCTGACCGCCCCGGACGGCACCGAGCACACCGTCGAGCTGCAACCCGACGGAACGACCGCGGTCGGCACCGGATCGGGCGGCGCTTTCGCGGCGACCGGTCCGTCGACGTCGGCGATCGCCGGGACGGTCGCGGTGCTGAGCGTCCCCGCTTCGGTCGGCGTCGGGGCGGACTGGACGGTGCAGGGCCTCGTCCGAGTCGACTCGGACGCGCGGCTGCATCCCGACAACTCGCTCGTGCTCGCCACCGGATACGAGGTCGGCACGTCGGTGGTGCCGGTCGGCACGCTGTCGGGCGAGAGCGCATCGTCGGCTGCCGATGACGTGCTCGACGCGAAGACCGAGCTGCTCGGCTCGTTCGCCGTGCCCCCGACGCCCGTACCCGTGCCGGATGCCGTGCGTGCCGTGTCGTTGCGCTTCGAGGGGACGGGGCCGGACCTCGTCGCCGTGGTCACGACCGCCGCTCCCCTGGCGTCACTCCCGCCCTACGACCACGGTCCGAACGTGGATCTCCAGCTCGCCCAAGGCGGCCTCGATCCGCTCCGGCTGGCGGTCGATGTCACCGTGCACTTCAACGGCGGGGCCATGGAACCCAACGCCGACGTGGAGACCGACGGCCTGCGCGCCGGCACCGTGCCGGTCACCGTCGCCGGCAGCGAGTTGCGCCTGGCGCTCGGCCAGTTCTCCGCAGCGACGCTCGTCGTCGACCCGGATCCGACCAAGGCGGTGATGGACCGGTTCGACGGCCAGATCGTGGTGCCGCTCAGCCGCGACGAGGCGGTCAGCTCCGCCGACGGGCTGAGCAACTTCACCGTTGCCCCGACCGAGGCCCAGATACCGAACTTTCCGCCGCCGGCCAAGGCGGCCGACAGCGCCACCATCGCGCTCGACAGCGGCGCGATGACGATCACCCGGGCATCGACCGGCGGAACGGCCACCGGGTTCGTCGATCAGTACGGCGACTTCGTCGCGTCGAACGCCACCGATCACTACATCGGGCAGATCGATCACTACGGCAACACCGTGATCTACGACTCGACGGCGACGGCCGCGGCCGGATCGGGCGCCACGACCGGAGCGACGCCGATCCCCGTCACGTCCGACTACGACGTCGCCTCCATCGCCGCCGCGGCGGCGAGCGGGGGCCCGATCCTCACCGGTCTCACGTTCTACAAGGGTCCTCTCGATCAGCAGTTCTTCGCGGTCGACACGACCCCGCCCGTGTCGCCGGCCGATTGGATCAAGCAGATCGTGCCGGCGTCGGGGTCGGCACCTGCTCCGACGGCCGGCGCAGCGGATTGGCCACTGACCGCCGTGAGTGCGACAGCGACACCGCCCGCGGGGCTCGTCGGGCCCTCGGGTCCGTTCATCGTCCGGATGTCGGCGTTGGTGTTGGCCGACGACGGCTCGGAGAGCACGCCGACCGGACCGTGGATCCAGTCCGAGCTGATCCCCGCGTTGCCGACGCCCGTCGTCGTCGCGACCACAGTCCCGTCGACCACGGTGACGCCCGCGGCCGCGGCCGCGGCATCCACGGTCGCGACGACCGCCGTCGCGACATCCACCGCGACCGCCGCCGCGACATCGACGGCCGTCCCGTCCACGTCGTCCGACGGTTCCGGTTCGGCGCTGCCGTGGGTGGTCGTCGTCATCGTCGTGATCGGGGCTGCCACAGCCGGTGTCGTCATCCGGCGTCGCCGCCGTGGCGTCGCGCCACCCGCCCCGCCGCCGGCGACGGTGCGCGCGGTGCACGGCACCGCGCACGTGACCGTGAGCCCGAGCGATGCCGGCCACGAGATCAGCGTGCGCGGCATGCATGGCACGTCGGTCATCACGGCGCATGAGCCCGTGGCGGATCCCGCAACCGTCCCCGAACCCGGAGGAACCCGATGACCGCCGACGATGCACCCCTCAGCGCGCTCGACCTCGTCGTCGACGACCCGGCGACCGCGACCGACACCATCGAGCACGCGCTCGAGACCACCGACGCCGTCGAGCAGTCACCCGAGCTGCCGGCGATCCACAAGCGGGCCGCGAAGCACCTGTCGAAGCAGATCGCCGGTCAGATCAAGGCCGTCCTCGGCCAGCTCCCCGTCGCCGACATGCTCGTCAGCGGATGGGGGCACCTCGACAAGGTCAAGCAGGCCAAGGCCGACACCCTGGAGAGCGGCGCGCAGCGGACGATGTCGGTCGGCAAGCACGAGATCGTGCTCCGTCACGATCCGAAGATCGAGCTCGTCGTCGGCAAGGTGCCCGTGCCATTGCTGCACCTGCTCCTCGACGTCGTCCTCACGATCGACTCCAGCATCGTCGACGTCGTCGCGGGCGAGGTCACCCACGTCGTCGTCGGACCCGTGGCGGCGAAGGCGATGCTGACCTCGAACAAGGTCACGCTCCTCGAACGGGGCACGCCGAAGGTGGACCTCCGCCGGCTCCGCTCGGGCAACGAGCTCGGTCCGATCATCGAGGCGGCGGAGCCGGAGCCGTCGGCCGAGGGGGTCCGGCCGACCCAGAGCCACCTCGGGTTCTGACCGCACGCGCCTCCCGCGTGCGCGAATTCACCGATTGGCAACAAAGTTTCGTGGTGTCGGTGCCGATAGCTCACCCGTGACCCCGCACGACCAGCCATCCGTTTCGCGCGCATGCGCTGCACTGGATGCGCTGTTGGCACCCGGCGGCATCCGTTCGGTCCGTCAGCCGATCGTGCGGGTTCGCGACGGCAGCATCGTCGGCTGGGAGGCGCTGTCACGCATCGCGGATCCCTCGCTCGGCATCGCCGGACCGTTGGAGGCGCTCGAGCTGGCCGAGGCCGAGGGCCGGCGGATCGACTTCGAACTGGCGTGCATCGTCGCTGCCATCGCCGAGGGCCCGGCGCCCGACGGGGCGCGGCTGTTCCTCAACACCAGCCCCGGTCTGATCCTCGACGACCGCTTCGCGGCGATGGTGCCGACCCTGCCGCCGCACGTGCTGGAGATCACCGAGCACCAGCCGGTCGACGACTACGGCCCACTGCGCGAGCGGCTGCAGCTGTGGCAGGGTTCGGGCACCCTGGTGGCCATCGACGACGTCGGCGCGGGCTACGCCACGATGGCGCACGTCGTCCGTCTCGGTCCGGCGTTCATCAAGATCGATCGCAGCCTGATCGCCGGCCTGCACCGCGACCGCGACCAGCGTGCGCTCGTCGCCGCCCTCGCCGCGTTCGCCGCCCAGGTCGGAGCGAGCTGCATCGCCGAGGGCATCGAGCTCGCCGCCGAGCTCGACGTGCTGGCCGACCTCGGCGTCGATCTGGCTCAGGGCTACCTGATCGCCCGTCCCGCCACCGGCTGGCCGCTCCCGGCCGACACGGCACGCAGCGGTGCACCGTCGTCGTTGATCGCCAGCCCGTCGAAGCCGTTCGCGCGGATGCGCGCCTCGCTCGAGACGGCGACTGCGCCGCAGCCCGCGGCCGACGCGGTCTGCCGCTACCTGTTCGAGCACCGGCGGCTGCTGCCCAGCGTCTACGTGATGCGCGCCGGCCACCTCCGCTGCCTCGCCCGGCGCGGGCAGTGGCACGTGCTCGACGGCATGCCGGCAGGCGCCGGGATCACCGGCGAGGCCTTCGCCCAGCGCGGCGAAGTCGTCGCCCTCGACGTCACCAAGCACCGTGCATACCGGCCCGCCACGCCCGGCGTGCTCGCCGAGATGGCACTGCCCATCTTCGTGCGCGGCGCGGTGATCGGTGTGCTCAACGCCGACTGCCTGACGACGCTGAGCGACGCCGACATGTCGGCGATGCGCAGCTGCGCCGAGCTGCTCGGTGATCGGCTCGCGCAGATCGGCACCGGGCTCGATGCCACGACGCCCCTGCAGGAGCTGAGCCGCGTCGCCCGCCAGGCCTCGACCGAGCAGCAGATCACCGCGATCGCCGTGCAGACCGTGGCCAGCGCGGTGGCGCTGTCGACGCTCGACACGGCTGCGCTGTTCTTCGACGGCGATGACGGCCTCGCGCTCGTCGCCGTCACGGGCGAGCATCCCGGCGTGCTCACGGCGCTGGTCCGCCAGCAGGTGCTCGCACTCGCCGATCTCGTCGACGGCCTGGCCTCGGTGCACACCGGCGGCGGCTCGCTCGACGTTGCGTTCGGCCCGATGGCCGTGCTGCGCGACCGCGGCGTGAAGGCCGTGCTGGTCGTGCCCGTGCGCGCGGCGGGCGGCCATCGCGGGCTGCTCATCGCCACCAGCTGTCGCACGGCCAGCATCCCCGGCACGGCGGTGGAGGCGGTCGAGCTGCTCGGCCTGCACATCGGCACCACCCTCGCCGCCCGCGCCCAGCTCGAGCAGCTGCACACGCTCGCATACCGCGATCAGCTCACCGGCGTCGGCAACCGCACCCGCTTCGAGGAGGTGCTCACCGCCCACGATCTGCGCGCCGCCGGGGCCCCGGCCGGTGCACCGCCCGTGAGCCGGCGCGAGGCGATCAGCGGCCATCCG
Organism: Ilumatobacteraceae bacterium; assembly: GCA_025463305.1. The sequence continues at coordinate 3,544 of JAOBWK010000020.1, read as the reverse complement.
GCAGCCGGCGCGATCACCACCAACTGGCTCGCGCTGCTCGACGTCGACCGGTTCAAGCAGATCAACGACCGCCTCGGTCACGCCGCCGGCGACAAGACGCTGCGCCGCGTCGCCCAGCTGCTGGCGAGCAGCGTGCGCAACGACGACCACGTGTTCCGCCTCGGCGGCGACGAGTTCGCCGTGATGCTGACCGACATGGACGATGTCACCGCGCGACGCACGGTGGCCCGCCTGCTGCGCAGCTGCACCGCGATCCTGGCTCCGCTCGGGGCCGGGCTCTCCGCCGGGTTGGCCGAGCTGATCGAGCACCATCCCGCGGCGGTCGCCCTCGCCAACGCCGACCGTGAGCTGTACCACTGCAAGAGCAAGGCCGCCCAGACCCGCCTGGGTGCGCGACCTCGTCATCGCTCGGCGCCGCGGACGCTGGAGCTGTTCGAGACCCTCTGAGCCGAACGCTCCGGCTGAGCGTTGCGGGTGGGGTCAGGCGGGCGCGATGTTCGGCGGGAACGCGAACCAGGTGCTCTCCTCGATCAGCTCGGCGCTCTTCCAGCCGTCGGCCGTGCGCACCATGCGATGGTGGTAGAAGCCGCCGCAGAAGCTCGGCGCCGGATGACCCGGGAACTGCATCGGGTTGTGGAACAGGGCGCGGACCTTGGCCGTGTCACCGTCGATGTCGCACTCGATGTTGCTGATCGCGTGCTGGCTCATCGGGAACATCTCGAACGTCTTCTCGAGCCACGCGCCGATGTCGTTGCGATGACCGTCGATGCCGCCAGCGGACTTGTAGTCGATGTACGCGTCCTCGAGGAACACCGAACGCCACAGGTCCCAGTCCTTCGTGTCGAGCCCACGCGCGTAGCGAGCGAGCAGTTCGGCGATCTCGAGTCGGTCACTGATTCCCTGGAGGTCCACGCCGTCATCATCGCGGAGCGGCGCCCGGTCGGCCGAGCCGCACGGTCGGCCGCCCCAACGGTCAGTACGTGAGGCTCGGGCGCCAGTCCTCGCCGCGTCCCTCCGGGGTGACGTCGAGCACCAGCCACAGCGGATCCATCTCGACCGCGCTGCGCGGATCTTGGCCGGGATCGGCCATCTCACCGCTGATCTCATCGCTCCAGAAGTGGCGGATCACGCCGTCGCGTCGGACGAACACGTTCAGCGCCGGTGCGTCGGCGTCGACGGCGCTCACGTACGCACGGGTGTAGTCACCGCTCGTGTCGCTGAAGATCGGCAGGTCCGTCCAGCCACGAGCCCGCTTGGCCGCGACGAGCGTGTCGATCGGCGAGCGGGCCGTGAACGCGATCGCGATCCGTCGGCGGATGTCGGCGATCTTGTGGTCGAGGCCGCCCATCAAGGACGTGCACATCGGGCACGGCGTCTCGCGCTGCGGGCCGAACATGTAGCTGTAGACGACGAGGGTGTCATGGTCGCCGAACAACTGGGACAGCGACACCTCGCTGGCGTCCTCGGCGATGAAGCGGTAATCGTCGGGGACGTCGCCACCCGACGGGAGCTCGCGCCGCATCGCCGCGACCCGCTCCATCCGCCGGCGCAGCTCGATCTCCTCGATCAGCAGCGCCTGGCGAGCCGCCCGGTACCCCGCGGATTCGTTCGGATGGTGCGCCGTGTTGGTCGCGGCGAGCGCGGCAGCCGGTGTCAGTTCGGTCGGAGATGTCATGCACGGTCGACGTGCCGGAGCAGCCGAACTCATCGGCGGCGACGACCCGTGCCCAGTTCCTCGTGCTCAGGTCCTCGTGCTCGTGTTCAGGGCACGGGGAGGAGCTCGGGGTGCAGCACGACGCGTCCGACTCCGTACATCTGATCGAAGTACGCCTGCGCGCCAGGCGGGCTGACGATCACGTCGTAGTCGACGGTGCCCGTCATCGGGTTGCCGCTGTCGCCGAGGCTGAGCAGGTTCAGCGTGACGCCGTTGGGCAACGGCAGGACCGTCGTGTCCTTGAGGATGCCCGCGTTGATGGTCGTCGCGATCTGGTGCAGATCGGCGTTCGACACCGGTGCCGCGGCGACGCAGAGCGCGCCGTTCCACAGCGCGCGGAGGTCGGCCTCGTGGCGAGCGAGGTCGCCGGTGAACGTGACGACGAGGACCGACTTCTGCCAGTCGTTCGGGTCGGTGGCGACATCGGGGTTGATCGACTGATCGATCCACACCGCCGCCCCGTCCGGCTGAGTATTCACGTACGCGTTGATCGGGCCGAGCCGGTTCGCAGCATCGAAGGTGGCTTGGGCGGCTTGCGCCAACCAGCCGCCGGCCGGCTCCGGGCACGGCGCGGTGCCCACGACTCGGGGCGGCCAATGGCGCGCCTCGTCGCCAGACGTCGCCGGACGCTCGTTCGACACCGTGAACTGCGCGCCGTCGTACGTCCCGGTGATCAGGAGGTGATCGACCCACGTCGTGCCCGATGCGCTCTGCACGCCGTCGACGGTGCTCCAATCCCAGTTGGTGATCGGGATCCCTCCGCAGATCGGCGGATACGGCAGCTTCATGCCCCCGATGCACAGCTCCGGTCCGTGCTCCGCGGACTGCAGCACCGACGTCAGCACCTCGTACCTCCCCGACCCGATCACCGGCAGGTACACCGTCGTGTCCGCGACGAGTGCGGTCGCGTCGATCGTTGTCGTCGTGGCTGTGGTCGTGGTCGTGGCTGTGGTCGTGGCTGTGGTCGTGGCTGTGGTCGTACTGGTTGTCGGCGTGGTTGTGATGGTCGTGGTCGTGGATGCCAAAGCGTCGACGGCGGTCACCTCCGTCGAGGACGGGACGTCGACGGCGGACGTCGCCGAGGTCTCCGGCGCCGCCACGCGCGCCGCCGAGCCACAACCGCCCAACACCGCGATGGGGAGGACGAACGCCAGGACGGAACCGACTTTCCTGCCCACGAGTTCATCCTCGCCCCTACGCCGACCCGGCGCAACGATCGCGATGGGTCGCCCCACGGCGCGCGCCCGGCTGCGCACGTCTCGACGGGCACGCAGCATCGGCCCGACAGCACGCCAGGTCGACACCGTTCTCGATCGCCGCTTCATGCGGCCCGCTGGGTGGCGGGTGGTCCGGTGGTCTGCACGGAGCCGTCCGGGAACGTGATCGTCAACGACCGGTCGGGGTGCAGCAGCAGTTGCCAGCCGCCTTCGTGGACGAGGTGATGGTGCCGCTTGCACAGTGGCAGCAGGCTCGCGAGGTCGGTGCGACCGTTGAACGGTGGCCGCCACCACACGACGTGATGCGGTTGACAATGCCTCGCGCGCACCTCACACCCGGGGACCCCGCAGGTCGGGTACATGGCCCGCAGCGCCCGCCGTTGACGTTTGGTGGCGAGACGTCGTGATCGTCCTTCGTCGAGGACGACACCGTCACCGTCGAGGACGACCGGGATGATCGCAGCCATGCAGGCCATCCGCCGATAGGACTCCACCGGCAACGTCAGATCATGACCCGGGTCGATGATCGACCCCTTCCGCAACCCCGACATCATCGTCTCCAAATCGACGACGACGATGATCTCGGTGTTGTCCCCGACCGTCTCGATGTCAT
>JAOBWK010000039.1 GCA_025463305.1 Ilumatobacteraceae bacterium | reverse complement strand
GCTCGACGGCGACCACCGTGTTGCCGGCGCTCACGAGGCGGTGGAGTTGGTGGACGAGCAGCTCCACATCAGCCGGGTGCAACCCCGACGTCGGCTCGTCGAGCACGTACATCGTGTGGCCGCGCTGGGCACGCTGCAGCTCGCTGGCCAGCTTCACCCGTTGCGCCTCACCGCCCGACAGCTCCGTGGCCGGCTGCCCGATGCGCAGGTAGCCGAGGCCGACCTCGTGCAACGTCCGCAGGCTCCGCTCGACACCGGGCACATCAGCGAAGAACCCGACGGCGCGGTCGACGGTCATGCCCAGGACCTCGGCGATGTTCGCGCCGCGCCACGTGATCTCCAACGTCTCCGGGTTGTACCGCCCACCCCCACAGGTCGGGCACTGCGAGTACGTCCCGGGCAGGAACAGCAGCTCGACCGCGACGAAGCCCTCGCCCTGGCAGGTCTCACAGCGCCCCTCGGGCACGTTGAACGAGAAGCGACCCGCCGTGTACCCGCGGCGGACGGACTCGTCGGTCGCCGCGAAGATCTTGCGCACGCTGTCGAACAGCCCCGTGTACGTCGCGAGGTTCGAACGAGGCGTGCGACCGATCGGGCGCTGATCGACGACGACGATCCGCGAGATCGGTTCGAGACCCGACGCCACGAGGTCGACGCCACCGATCGTCGATGCGCCCGACCCGCTCGACTCCCCGGAGACGCCGTCGTCCTCGTCCTCGTCATCGTCGGCGTCGTGGCTGACGCCCAGGTGTGCGGCGACGACCGATGCGAGCACGTGCCGGACGAGCGTCGACTTCCCCGATCCGGAGACCCCGGTCACCGCGGTGAGGCAGCCGAGTGGGAACTCTGCGGTGACGGCGTCGAGGTTGTTGCGCGTCACCCCGTCCAGCCGCAGCCATCCGATGGGCTCCCGCGGCGTGTCGTGGAAGCGCGGTGGCGGCGAGAAGAGGTACCGGCTCGTCACGGAGGACTCGACGTGGATCAGCCCGTCGACCGGTCCGCTGTACAGCACCCGTCCGCCGAGCTCGCCGGCGCCCGGACCGACGTCGACGACCCACGCCGCCCGGCGCACGACATCCATGTCGTGCTCGACCACGAACAGGGTGTTGCCGTTCGCCTGGAGCTGCTCGAGCACGGCGAGGAGCGGCTCGGCGTCCGCGGGGTGGAGCCCGGCCGACGGCTCGTCGAGCACGTACACCACCCCGAACAGGCCGGAGCGGAGTTGCGTGGCGAGCCGCAGCCGCTGCATCTCGCCGGGCGAGAGGGTCGGCGTCGTCCGACCGAGGCTGAGGTAGCCGAGGCCGAGGTCGAGCAACACGTCGAGCCGTGCCGCGATGTCGGCGGTGAGCGTCTCGGCGACGCCCGAGTCGGGGCCGGCATCCATGACGTCGGCCAGCTCGGACAGCATCAGGTGGTTGAGCTGATCGATCGAGCGTCCCGCGAAGGTGACGGCGAGGGCGGCGGCGCGTAGGCCGCTCCCACCACAGGTCGGGCAGACGACGCGTTCGACGAAGCGCATCGCGCGTGCGCGCATCATCTCGCTCTTCGTCGTCGCGAGGGTGTGCATGATGTGCGCCCGCGCGCTCCAGAAGCGACCGTTGTACTCGATCTCGTTGCGCTCACGCGTCGGGTGCACCAGGACGACGGGTTGCTCGTCGGTGAAGAGGATCCAGTCGCGGGTCCGCTTCGGCAGTCGGCTCCAGGGGACGTCGACGTCGTGTCCGAGCTCGGTGAGGATGTCGCGCAGGTTGACGCCCTGCCACGCCTTCGGCCACGCGGCGATGGCACCTTCGCGGATCGTCAGCGAAGGGTCCGGCACCATCAGTGCCTCGCTGGCCGCGATCGTGGCACCGAGGCCGTCGCATGTTGAGCACGCGCCGTCGGCGGTGTTCGGCGAGAACGCTGCGGCGGCGAGCCGTTCGGTCGACCCGGGTGGATACGTGCCGGCGCGCGAGTAGAGCATCCGTACGAGGTTCGAGATGGTCGTGAGGGTGCCGACGGTCGATCTCGCCGTCGGCGTCCCGCGGCGTTGCTGCAGCGCCACCGCAGGCGGCAAGCCGTGGATCTCGTCGACATCGGGCGCCTCGAGCTGGTGGATGAGGCGGCGCGCATACGGCGCCACCGACTCGAGGTAGCGCCGTTGCGACTCGGCATAGATCGTGCCGAACGCCAGCGACGACTTGCCCGATCCGGACACACCCGTGAACGCGACGAGGGCGTTGCGAGGCACGTCCACGTTCACGTCGCGCAGGTTGTGCTGACGGGCCCCGACGACGTGCACCATGCCGTCGTCGGTGTGCAGACGCGACAGCCGGGCGTGACGCTCCGCTCGACTCGTCATCAGACCGCGCAGCGCAGGATCGTCGCCGCATCGCCCGCAGCGTCGCAGGTGACGTCGACCGTTCCACTGCCGAGTCGTTCGAACACGTCGCGCGTGATGTGGGCGATGGGCAGGCGGTGGCCGTAGAGCTCGGCGGCGACGAGCGCGCCGACGACCAGGATCGTGTCGAGGTCGACGAGCAGCAGCGCGGCGGGAGCGACGCCGGCGCGGATCAGTTCGGCGACGACGGACGCCGACGAGCTCGATCCGCGTGCCGTCGGGAGCGCGACGACGCGACCGACCACCGAGACGCCGTCCTGGGGATGGCGGACGGCGGTGATGGTGCCCTCGTGGTCGACCCCGCCGTAGAAGGAGAGGCCGTCGCCGAGCACGAGGAGATCGCCGGTCGCCTCGCCCGGGTGGAGCGAGACGCCGGTGAGGGGATCGTTGCTCATCTCAGCTCCAGACCGCTTCGTCGCGGATGACGCGGCCGGCTCGGGCGGAGGCGATGCACTCGCCGAGGGAAGCGAGCACGGTGTTGACCCCGAGGTTCGACGGCGCGTACCAGGCGAGCTTGCCGGAGTTCGTCATCACCGTGTTCGTGCTCTCGCGCATCACCGGGGTGATGTACGTGCAGGTGTCGGTGAGGATCCGTCCGCCGGCACGTTCGAACGGCTCGACGTACCCGCGGGCGGTCGCGTTGGCCAGCACGGCCCGGCTCGTCGAGACGTAGAAGTCCACCGACTCCGCGAACGGTGGTCCGTCGCCGAGGGCAGCGGCAAGGCCGGCGAACTCGGCGACCGAGAAGTGCGGCGTGCCGAGGCTGACCGCGTCGAGCTCGTCGGTGCGCGAGGTGCTGAGCCGGTCCCGTCCGGCGCGCAGATCGGCGGTGGTGACGTGCACGACCGGCAGCTCCGCTGCAGGGGCGACGACGGCGTCGAGCGTGGGTGCCTCCGGCGTCACGCCGACCACGTGGAAGAGGGCGACACCGCCGGCGGCCGCCGCGGTCGCACCCAGCGCCTTGAGCCGGTCCTCGGTGACGCCGTCGCGCAGATCGCCGGGCAGTCCGGTCAGCGCGGCCACCCGCATGCCGGCGTGTTGGCCGAGGATCGCACCGATCACCGGCCACGCGGCGTCCTCGTCGAGCAGGGTGCGGGAGACGGGCGAGCAGTCCAGCACCAGCACCGCGCGACGGTCCTCGTCGCGGTGCAGGCCGGCTTCGGGGACGCGGCCGGTGAGGGCGGCCGCGATGTCGAGGAAGTCGCCGTAGCGGTCGCTGCGCGCACCGAGTACGGAGTTGACGAACGTGATCGCGTTCGACTCCGCCCAGGCGACGTGGGTGCCGAAGGCAGGCCGATGGCTCAGCTGGTACGGCGCGCACGACCACGTCTGCTCGCAGCCGAGCGCGACGTACGCTTCCATCAGCCGCCGGCCCTTGGCCGCGAGCTCGGGATCGGCCCTCACCATGTCGGGATGGAGCAGATCGAGCGAGCCGACGTTGAGCGTGGTCCGCACGACGACGCGGCCGCCGGCGCGCTCCAGCGCTTCGGCGAACTCCAGGCCGGCATCGCCGTGGAACAGGCAGCCGTCGACGTGTGCCGAGTCGATCTCGAGCAGTCGTGCCGCCCCGCTCGATCTGGCGACACCGACGACGATGCGCATCGCCATCGCCACGGCGTCGCCGGATCCGCCGTCGAGCATCGCCTGCTCGACGGGTGTCAGGTGCAGGTCCACGGCACCGAGCTTGGCAGGTCGGCGCCGCGGTCGGGCGCTACCGCGACGTGCGAGGGACCTGGGCCTTCTTCGGGGCTCGCGCCGACTGTCCGTCGGGATCGGCCTGCCGCCGCAGGCCCTCGAGGATGAGGTCGAGGCCGGATCGGAACTGCTCGGCGTCGTCGTGGCCGGAGAACTCCTCGACGATCTCGTGGACGAACGGGAACTCGACGGGGTCCAGGCGCCGCCAGCGCTCGGCGAACCGATCGATGTACTCGTCGCGCCCCACCGTGCCATCGAGCACCTCGGGTGGCGCCTGCTGGCCGAGGTCCGCCGCGGTGCCGATGACGAAGCCGATCACGGCCGAGACCGCGTGGAACCGCTGGCGGGTCGTCAGGGCGAGGCGCAGGAGCGGGCGGCCGAGGCGTTCGTACACACGCATCATGTTCGGCTGCACGTCGGTGTTCGTCATGAAGTACGCGGCGAGCCACGGGCGACGTTCCACGGCGTCGAACAGCGTCACGGCGATCGAGCGGATCTCGGCGATCGGATCGTCCAGGGCCACCGCATCGTCCGTGGCGCGGAGCACGTCGCCCATCACGTGGTCAGCGGCACGGTCGAGCAGCTCCTCCTTGCCGGTGACGTACCAGTAGACGCTGCCGACCCCGCCACCCAGCCGGGCGGCGAGGGCGCGGAACGTCAGCGCCGGCTCGCCGGCCTCATCGAGGAGCGCGACCGCTTCCGACAGGACCGCCTCCATGGAGTGCGACGCGCGGCGGCGTTCAGCACTGCCGCGGATGGTCCTCGGGGTGGCGCGCGGCGTCGGTGCCATGACGCACATCCCATCACATGTTGCGTTCCGATCGAACATCGTTCTATGATACCGAACATCGTTCGATGATCGAATGTCGTTCGATCCTGACCACCCGAGGAGGACCTGCTGTGCTCACCACCGACCCGACCCAGTCGCCCGATCCGTCGGCGGGCCAGTCCCCCAGCGACGCTCCGTCGCGCACCTACCCGTCGCTGCGTGCCGCGTGGATCCCGCTCGCGGCGCTGTGCCTTGCCTTCTTCGTCGAGATGGTCGACAACACGCTGCTGTCGATCGCGCTGCCCACCATCGGCCGCGATCTCGGCAGCGGCACCACGGCACTGCAATGGGTCACCGGTGCCTACTCGCTCACGTTCGGTGGGCTGTTGCTCACCGCCGGATCGGCGGCCGATCGGCTCGGCCGCCGTCGCGTCCTGCTGGTCGGCCTCGCCGCGTTCGGGGCGATCAGCCTCTGCGTCATCGTCGTCACCACGGCCGGCCAACTGATCGTCCTCCGGGCCGCGCTCGGCGTGGCGGCCGCGGCGATGGCGCCGATCACCAACTCGCTCGTGTTCCGCCTCTTCGACGCCGAGGCACTTCGGATGCGGGCGATGACGCTGATGATCGTCGTCGGCATGTCCGGCTTCATCCTCGGGCCGCTGCTCGGCGGCAGCGTCCTCGCCCACGCCCGCTGGGAGTGGCTGCTCGCCGTCAACGCGCCGATCGCGCTCATCGCCTGGATCGGTGTGCGGCTCGGTGTGCCGGCCGACCACCCCGACGACCTCACCCACGACCGGCTGGACCTGCCGGGCGCAGTGCTCAGCATCGTGGCCATCGGCCTCGCCTGCTGGTCGCTCACCAGCGGCGTCGACAACGGCTGGACATCGCCGCTCACCGTCGGCTCCATCGCCGGAGCGGTCGCCGCCGTCATCTCGTTCATCCGTCACGAGCGCCGGAGCGCTTCGCCGATGCTCGACCTCGGCGTGTTCGCGAACGGAACGGTGCGTGGCGCCGCTGCCGCGCAGATCGGCACCTCGATCGCGATGGCCGGCGTGATGTTCGGGCTGATCCTGCACTTCCAGTACGCGTACGGCTGGAGCCCGATGCGCGCCGGCTTGGCCAACCTGCCCTTCATCCTCACGATGGTCCTCGGCACGCCGGTTTCGGAGTTCCTCGCCAAGCGGTTCGGCCACCGCATCGCCTGCCTCGTCGGCGCCGGGCTGCTCGTGACGGCGCTCGTCGGCATGGCCTGGAGCGTGGAGCACGGCTACCTCGCGATCGCCGCCTCGATGGTCATCCTGACGCTCGGGTTGCGCACCGTGATGACCATCTGCGCGGTCGCACTCGTCGGAGCGATGCCGGCCAACCGCACCTCGATCGGCGCGGCGCTGAACGACACGGCCCAGGAGGTCGGCACCAGCGTCGGCACTGCGGTCGTCGGCACCCTCATCGCCGCGCTGGTGACGACGCAGCTCCCCGCCGGCACCTGGAGCGCACACCTCGTCGCTCGGTTCTTCCACGGCGAACGGATCACCTACGCAGTGATGGCGGTCATGGTCGGTGTCATCGCGGTCAGCGGCGCACGGGCGCTGACGGACTCCCACTCGACCGACGAACCCGTCGGCGAGCGGTAGTCGCGGCGCAGCGGATCTCGTCGAGAGGCGTCGACGCTCGACGGCTACTCTCCCTGGCTCAGGACTGAATGGAGATCGAGATGGTGTGGTCGGGCCGGTTTCCTCGGAATGACATCATCTCGTTGCTGGACAACTACCCCGTCCACAACCTCGGCGAGAGCACGTCGCAGGACCTGACGTTCGGCGACATCGTCGACCTGATCGGGCTCGATGCGCTGCGCGAGGTCCGCCTCGGTTACGGCAGCGCTGCGGGAAGTCCGACGTTGCGCGCCCGGATCGCCGAGCTGACGGGTGTCGGGGCGGAGCAGGTGATCACGACGCAGGGCGTCGCGCTGGGTCTGTACCTCCTCGCGGTCGAGCACTGCCGGCCGGGCGACGAGGTCGTGATCGTCACGCCGGCCTTCCCGCCGACCCGCGACGCGATGTCGGGCAGCGGCGTCAGCGTGACGACGGTGCCGCTGGCCTTCGACGACGGGTACCGCATCGATGCCGGCATCGTCGCCCGTGCCCTGACGTCGGCCACCAGGCTGGTGTGCATCGCGACACCGCAGAACCCGAGTGGCGTGACCGCTCGCCCCGACGACGTCGGCGCACTGCTCGCGCAGATGCGGCGCGTCTGCCCGACCGCGCTGTTGCTCGTCGATGAGATCTATCGCGACGCGGCCTACGGGGACGCCCCGATCCCGCCGAGCTTCGCCCCCGACGATCCCCGGATCGTCACCTCTGGGTCGATCTCGAAGGCGCATGGAGCGCCCGGACTGCGGTGTGGCTGGCTCACGGTCCACGACCCGGACCTACGCGATCGGCTGATCGTGGCGAAGATGAACATCGTGCTGTCGGGCTCGGTCCTCGACGAAGCGATCGCCGTCGCGATCCTGGAGTCGCGAGATCGCATCCTGCGGCCGCGACGCGAGCTCCTCGCCCAGGCCCTGGCGTTGGTCGCGCAGTGGCAGGACGAGCAGTGCGACCGAGTCGACTGGATCCGTCCGGACGGCGGCGCGATGTGCTGCGTCCGGCTGCGCAGCGACGCCTTCGACGACGATGCCGTGCGGCGGTTCTGGACGTCGTTGCCCGGCCTCGGCCTGCAACTGGGCAACGGCGAGTGGTTCGGCGAGTCGGCCCGCATCGCTCGGCTCGGCTTCGGCTACCTCCCGCTCGACCGACTGTCGCCGGCATTGGAACAGCTCACCGCCGCGCTCGATGCCGCCGCATCCGCCAACCGGTCATAGTCCGCGTCGACGTCGCCAGGTTTCGAAGGCTCTCGTGCCGGGCGCTTTTGGAATGCCCGATCCTTTATGATGGCCGCATGGTGCGTGACGAGAGGACAGGCGCAAAGACCGGCAAGGGTCGCGAGACTCGTGCACGGATCGTGGCTGAGGCATCGAGGCTGATGCTCGAGTTGGGCGTGGCCGGAGCGACCATCGACCTCGTTCGTGCAGCCGCCGGGGTGAGCAGCTCTCAGATCTACCACTACTTCGGCAGCAAGGAAGAGCTGCTCAGGGCGGTGCTCGAGTCGCAGAACGACGAGATCGTGAGCGTGCACGAAGCGATCTTCGCCAACCTCGACACGCTGGAGGGCCTGCGTGCCTGGCGGGACTTCATCCTCGATCACCAGCGGCGGGTGCACTGCCGGGGTGGCTGCCCGATCGGGACGCTCGGCAGTGAGATCGCCGAGATCGACCCGATCGCCCGGGCGATCAGCGCCGAGGGGTTTCGACGTTGGGAGACGGCGATCCGCCGCGGCTACCGGGCGATGCAAGCGCGTGGGAGCCTGTTGCCGTCGGTCGACGTCGAGGCGCTTGCGTTGGCGACATTGGCGTCGCTGCAGGGCGGCCTGATGCTCACCCAGATCGAGCGCCGCATCGCACCGCTGCAGGCTGCGCTCGACGCAACGTTGGCACATGTCGCAAGCCTCTGTGCGTAGCCGGACGAGATCTCACCGATTGGAGTAGATGTTCCATATTCAGGTCGGCACACTCGGTTGTGCTCATGGCATCCATGAGCACCGACCAAGGAGCCGTTCACATGCAGGAACTACAGGGCAAGACAGCGTTGATCACCGGTTCGACCATCGGCATCGGCCGCGAGGTTGCACGGCAACTCGCCGCCAAGGGAGCGACGGCGATCGTCTCGGGGCGCAACGTCGAGCGCGGTGACGCCACGGTGAGCGAGATCGAAGCAGCAGGCGGATCCGCTCGCTTCATCGCCGCCGATCTCACCGACATCGAATCGGTCCGGCGCCTCGCGGCGTCCGCCGGCGACGTCGACATCCTCATCAACAACGCTGCCGCGTACAGCGTGGGCGCCACCGCCGATGTCACGGAGGCCGACTTCGACGAGATGTTCACCACCAACGTCCGAGCCCCCTTCTTCCTCACAGCAGCGCTTGCGCCGGCGATGATGTCCAAGGGCTCCGGCGTGATCGTCAACGTCTCGACGATGGTGTCGGCGATGGGCGTCGCGGGGATGGCCGCCTACTCCGCGACCAAGAGCGCGCTCAACAGCCTGACCCGTACCTGGGCCGCCGAGTTCGGTGCTGCGGGCGTGCGCGTGAACGCGATCGCACCCGGCCCGACGGCGACCGACATGGTCATCGAGACGCTCGGCGCTGAGGGGGCCGCGCAGGTCGCCGGGTTGACGATCCTCGGGCGCCTTGCCGACCCGCGCGAGATCGCCAACGTGATCGTGTTCCTCGCCGGCGATCAGTCGAGCTACATCACGGGCGCAACCCTGTTCGCCGACGCTGGCGCGACGGCCCGCTGACGGCAGACGCTGGGGCCGTCAGGCGCGGCTTCGGGCGATCTCGTCGCGCACCAGTTGGGCACCTTCCACGAGCGCCGAGAGCTTGCCGAACGCGGCCGACCGTGGCAGGAACTTCATCCCGCAATCCGGCGCCGCGATGAGCTGCTCCGGCGGCACGATGTCGAGCACGGCTCGCAGGCGATCCGCGACGACGCTCGCCGGCTCGATCTCGGCGGTCGACAGATCGAGCACGCCCAGCACGATCGTCTTCGCAGCCAACGGTGCGAGCACGCTCGGGTCGAGGCGCGGCTGGGCGAACTCGACTGCGAGTTGATCGGCGTTGCAGTCGGCGAGCTCGGCGAGAAACGGGTAACCGCCGCGCTTGTCGGACACGTAGATCGCATAGCCGTAGCACGTGTGCAGCACGGTGGTGGCGCTCACGCCGGCGAGCGCGCGGTTGATGGCCTCGACCGCGAAGCTGCGCGCTGATTCGGCATTGGCCTGCATGTACGGCTCGTCGAGCTGCACCACATCGACCCCCGCGGCGGCCAGGTCGTGGAGCTCCTCGTTGATCGCATCCGCGTACGCGAACGCCAGCGAACGCTGATCCGCGTAGTGCTCGTTCTGGGCGAGCTGGCTGAGGGTGAACGGCCCAGGCACGGTGACCTTGGTGTGCCGATCGGTCGCGCTGCGCAAGAAGGTGGCTGCATCGAGCTCCACGGGTGCAGTCCGCCGGATCGGGCCGCTGACGAGTGGCACCGTCGACGTCCCGCCCACGCGGTTGGTGCCTTCACCGATGCGGTCGCGGTCGACACCGTCGAGCGAGTTGGCGAAGTGGTTGAAGTAGCTCTCGCGTCGGATCTCGCCATCGGTGACGATGTCGATGCCCGCGAGCACCTGGTCGCGGATCGCCATCAGCGTGGCGGCGTCCAAGGCGTCGTCCAGATCCTCCGGCGCGATCCGCCACACGTCAGCCGCCGACGTCCTCGGCACGCCCTTCTCGACCAGCAGGCTGCGATCGACGAGCCACGACGGCTGCGGATAGCTGCCGATCACCGTCGTCGGGATCAGGGGCAGGTCCCTCGGTACGTGGCCCTCGACCCGCATCGGCATCGATCAGCGGTACGTGTTGTTGCTGGTGTGATCGCCGTCCAGCCACGACGCCAGATCCCGGTGCGCGGTCGCGAGGCGGGTCGCGGAGATCGCGTCGGCGTCGGGGTGATCCGCCGTCAGCTCGATCAGCAGCCCATTCGGATCGCGCACGTACAGCGAACGGCAGTAGCCGTGCTCGAGCACGAAGGTGGCCGGCTCGGTGTAGCCCGCCGCGGCGAGGCGTTCTGCCACGCCGTCCTGGGTGGCGCTGTCGACCTTGAGCGCGATGTGCGAGAACGGCGTCTCGGGCATCGGCGGGCCGAAGAGCACTTGGTCCTCTTCCTTCTCGAACTGGAAGAACGCCAGTGCACTGCCGTCGGCGAGGCCGAAGAACGTGTGGCAGTACACGCGCTCGGCGCCGAACAGCTCGTCGGTCTCGCTCCACGTCGCGATCAATGGGAGTCCGATCAGGTCCTCGTAGAAGCGCCTGGTGGCCTCTTGATCACGCGTCACCCACGCGTTGTGATGCAAGCGGGCGACCGTGGTCGTGCGCGTTGGCTCCGTCATCAGATCCTCCCATCGACTGCCGGAAATCTACATCGCGCTCCCACCGTCGGCCGGTCGCACGGGTGATGCACATCGGGTGCCGGCAGATCCAACGACCTGGCCTGATCGGGGCGAGTGCCACCATGCACTACGATTCGTGCACCGATCGGCCTGGACCGAGCCATCGGGGATGGGAGCCGGTGGTGTTCAGTGAGAAGTGCCTCGCCTGGTACGCCGCGCTACCCGATGACTTGCAAGCCGAGGTGCGTGGCATCGTCGGCATCATCCCCGATTGGGTGGTTGCCTCGCTCGAAGCAGCCGGGATTCCGGCAGTCGCGGTCGAGGTGGACGGCGGCCCCCCGCTCTACCTGATGCCGACGTCGCTGATGCTGTACCTGGCCGACAAGCCCGGCACGTAGACGTTCGTCCGACCGCGACCTGACGGACCGATCTGACTGCCGCGCGGGCATCGGCCACGCACGGGTTGGTCCAAGGGACGGTCCGCGACCTGACACGATTGTTGCTCGGACGCAAACAGAGGAGTGGCAGATGCGTGAGTTCAGGTTGGTTCACCTCGGCGTGGCTGCGGCCATCGCCGTCGCGTCGTTGACGGGGGCGAAGCTCGTCCAGGCCACCGACCCGCCGGGTGCGTCCGCACCATCGATGTTCGTGTCGATCACCCCGTGCCGCTTGTTCGACACGCGCTCAGACTCCGGCCTCGGTCCGCGCACCACGCCCATCGGACCGGCCGGCACGGGCACGTTCCCCGTCCGCGGAACGAACGGCAACTGCGCGATCCCCGACACCGCAACGGCGATCTCGACCAACACCACGATCGTCAACCCGTCCGCCGCGTCGTACATCACGGTCTTCCCATCCGACGCGGTGCGACCGCTCGCGTCCAACATCAACTTCACGGCTGCGTCTGCGCCGGTGGCGAACCAGGTGACCGTCGGCCTGGGCGCCAGCGGAGCGATCTCGGTGTACAACAACGCGGGCTCGGTCGACGTCATCGTCGACATCGCCGGCTACTTCACCCCGGCCGCCGGTGGATCGTCCGGGACCACAACCCATGACGTCAGCGTGCCAGGGGAGAGCCTGAACATCTCCGGCGGGATCACGCGCAACAGCGGAGCCGTCTTCCAATACAACGTCGTGCAGGGCGCGGAACTCGCCGTGCACGCGCCAGCTGACTACGTACCGGGCACGGCCGTCACGCTCAAGGTTCTGTTCAGCCCCACCACGCTGCCGGACGCTGGTACCGCTGTCCAGTTCTTCGGCCGGTCGCGCAACTACAACAGCGGCGATCCGTTCCTCGACATCCCCGAAACGCTGGGAACGATCGTCACGTTGAGCAACCTCGCCGGCACGAACTTCTACGACCAGGGCTTCTACGAGTCGACGTTGACGTTTCCGGCGACCGCCTTCACCAAGGACTGGTGGGACGTCATCGTGCAGCGCAACACCACGAACGGCAAGGACTACCAGGGCCCCGTCCGCGTCGTCAGCGTCGAATTGTCGTACACCGCGTACGTGGGCGCGCACAGCTGAGCGGTCGTTCGACACGGTCACTGCATCGGCGGCAAGCCCGCCATCGTGGAGAGCCGTCCGAGTTCACGTCGCCGGCCGATCCACCTCGCGGCCATGCCATCAAGTCGCTTCGGTCGATCAGGGTGCTTCGAGACGGCGATGGGTGAAGGTCGTCAGGCAGAACAGGCCGTATGCGACGAAGCCCAGTCCGGTCACGACGACAACGAACACCCCGCCGGTCCTCGTCGCGAGCATCCGCAGCGCACCATCGAGGCCGGTGGCCTTGTTGGCGTCGTACGTCATTGCCGCGCGCAGCAGGAAGTAGCCGATCAGGCCGATGCCGAGTCCTCGACCGATCTCGCCCGTGATGCCGAGCCACTCGGTGGCCCGCCGGCGCTCGGATGACATCCCGGAGAGATCGAGCTCGTCGTTGACATCGCGCTTGACGGCCTTGGCGATGCGGTAGATGCCGGCCCCGATCACCGCGACACCGACGACGCCGATGAGGATTCGGCCGCCCGTGTGTTGCATGATCCCGCCCGATGTCTTCGAGACGGTGGAGTTGCCGTTGGTCTGGCTGGACGACTGCTTGCTGCGGGCGAGCGCGAACGCCGTGACCGCGAACGAGGTGTAGATCACAGCGCTCACGACGAAGCCGATGCGCTTGACCCAGCCCTTGGTGTCGGTGTCACCCGGAAGTGCAGCGCTGACCAACCGCCATGCTGCGTAGAGCAGCATGCCGACAGCCAGCAGGATGAGCAGGAACGGCCCGCCCGTGCTGTGCGCGACGGTCTTCAACGCACCGGTCGGGCTGGCCTCCTGCGAACCGGATGTCGAGGTCGACCACCCCGAGGCCTTGGCAGCGATCAGCAGCGCGAGCACGCCGGCAATGACATACACGACCCCCTTCGCGAACCAACCGACACGTCCCGCCTTGACGAACCCGGGATGGTCGGCCGCGAGCTTGCCCACCGGATTGTGCGTCGGGTGCGTGGTTGTCGACATGTGAACCCCCATCGGTCAACGACCTGGTGCCCGCGCCGGTCGCCGGTCAAACGTCAACGGACGAGACCTGGCCTGAGAGACCAGCATCATTCGATCGGCGTGACCGACTCTTGGACCACCCCACCGGGTTGAACCCAATGAACGATGACGTCGACCTTCTCCGGAGGTGCATCGTCGCGATCCACAGCGGCGACGGTCAGGTCGGCGCCCGGCTGAATGGTGCTCGGAAGATCTTTGACGATCGTTTCGATGTGCGGCGGACCGGACCCATGTCGCCGGACCCGCCACGAGGCCGCTCTGGCCGCGATCCCACCGATGTTGACGATGTGCAGGTCGAACCACTTCGGTTGGCCCGCTCGAGGGACCTGCCGAGCGAACAACATCGACAATCCGTGCCGTCGTCCCGAGGCCCAGTGATGCCGAGGTTCCTTCATGGGTGACGACTACCCCGAGCTCTACGTTTGAAACCGAATTCCATCAAGACGGAGTTGGAGCGGTCTACGCCGTCCTGCAGCTCGCGCTCCGCCAACCAGACGCGAACGAGCCGAGTCGAGCGCCCGCCGGAAACGAGCACGGCTGGAAGTCGGAGTGCAGTCCGATGACACGGCCGCAGACAGGGAACGTCTGCCCGTCGATGACGGCATCGAAGCGGAGGGCGTCGGCGAGACGCTCGCACTCGTTGGCGAATCGTTGTTGGTCCAGGTGCCAGTGCGGGGTGACTGTCACGACGTCCGGGTCGATGCTGGTGGAGCTGGCAGGAATGACCCGCCGTGAGATTGCGGCGAGCGTCGCGAGCATGACCCCATTGGACACGGGAAGTCGCGTGTCGGGTGCGAGGGTGATCCAGATGACAGACGTTCCTGTTCGTCGAACGTCACGAGCCGCCTTCGTCGACGGGTCGGAGGAGATGCGTGCCACGCTCACGGTGCCCAGAACCCGTTGATGTCGACGATCACATGGGTCGCCGGCTGGGCGAACAGGCACAGCGTGCCTTTCGCTGACAGCGCGCCGGTGACGGCTGCCGAGGTCGATGATCCTTGCATCGCGTTCAGCGAGGAGACGACCGGTCGTTTCGTCGCGCACGGCCACACCGTCACGTACCCGGCCCCGGTCGTCGCGGTTGTGGTGACGTTCAAGGAGACCACGACGGCGCTGGCTGGGATGCCGCGGGTGCCGGCGAGCTGGAGCGTCGAAGTGGAACCGTCGGGCATCTGTGCTCCGCCCGAGCCGAGGTTCAGTGCTGGTTGTGGGTCTCGGGTATCGACGAGGCGTGTCGCCGACAACGGTGTGAAGCGCAACCCAGGCCCGTCCACCATGTACCCGGAGAGGTCAACGACCAGGTCGACGTCACGCAGGCTGTAGAAGCAGATCGTGCCGGTCCCGCTGAGCGAGACGATCGCCGAGTTGGACTCGGGTGCAGCGTCGGTGACGTTCAGGGTCGACACGACCGGAACGTTCTGCTCGCACGGGTACACCGTGACGAACGTTGCTGCGGCGGCGCCGACCGCTGTGACGTTGATCGCGACCGCTGTCGCATCGGCGGGCACGCCGGTGCTGTCATTGCTCATGTCGATCTCGGTGGGTTCGCCGGCGACGAGTCGTTGGCTGCTGTCCGCCGGCGTTCGAGTGTCGATGACGCGTCGTGGTGCGGTCGGTACGAGACGTCCGGTACTGGCAGCGTCGACGTAACCGTTGATGTCGACGACGAGGTCGACTCCGGTGCTGGCGAGCACGCAGAACCCGCCGGTCGCGTCGAGTGGGACGATCGCCGCGTTCGCCGTGTCGGCTTGGATGGAGAAGTTGACCGTGGAGATCGCTGGCACCGGGTCTCCGCACCGATACGCCGAGACGAACCCTGCGGTGGCAGGGGTGACGCTCGTGATGTTCGCGCTGACCGCTGTCGCACCGTTGGGCACTTGGGCGGCGCCACCGACTTGGACTCGGCGAACCTCACCTTGAGCGAGTCGCTGTCCGCCGAGACCCTGGCGGGTGTCGACGACGCGCACAGGCGCGACAGACGTGAACCCACCTGGTGACGCCAGGGCGCTGGCGTCGAGGACCGGTGTGAGAGCGACCGCGGCCGGAGCGTTGTTCGGCGAGTGCACCGGCGCGATCTGGACGATGCCGGACGCGCCACTCGCCGACGGGGGCACGACGAGAGCCGCCGGTGGGCTGTTGATCGTCGCCGGCGCTCCGGCGGTGACGATCTGCCCTGAACGCCCTGAGCTGGCGAAGTAGTAGCTGAGGTCCTGGACGACAGGATGGGCGACGACCGGGAAGGGTGAGACCACCTGCAGCGCGGTGCCGTCCGGATACGCCATCGACGCCGACACGGTTCCGGTCTCGAGCGGGAAGTCGGCGATCGAGCGGCCAGCCGGAGCGTTGTACGCGTAGTGCGAACCGCCGACTGTCACGCTGACGACGCCGGCGTTGCGAAGGAATGCCTGGACCTCGACGAGGTCTCGCGGTGGGGTGGTTCCGGGCCGCAGCGTCATCAGCATCGTCTGGGGGCCACTCGGCTTTGCCGCTGCAAGTTGCACCCGGTGCGAGACGTACAGCACGTCACGCACAATGGTCGGCGCCACCCCGATCTTGTACCGGGTGATGTCGTACGCGATGAGGTCGAGCGGGGACCAACCGATGTGGGTCGACGGCGAGATCTCACTGCCTTCGGAGTAGTCGTTCCATGTGACGAGCTGCACCCATTCGGCTGACTGTCCGATGGCGATGTTCCAGAGCCCTCGCAGCGTTTCCGTGTTGTTCGCCTCGTCGAACACTCCCGCATACGGGCGCTCGTCTTGCAAGGCGACGGGTTGCATCCAGATCTTGCCGCGAGCGTGCGCGTCGTTGGCGTCGGCGACTGAACCCTGGATGGAGCCCGGGTTACGACTCCCCCACGTGGACATCCCGTACGAGATCGAGCTGAACGCAGCGGCGTTGCCGTAGTCGAGGAAGGTTGGGACGAACGCGACGGCGATGCCGTAGCTGGTCTGCATCGTTGCGATCCACTGCTTCCACCAGTCGGCACTCTTGCCTTCCGCGTAGAACGGCGAGATCACGAGGCGCCCATCGGCGAGCCGGTACGCGGCGGGGTTCGCAGCGAGTGTGCTGACCGCCGACGCCAGCGCGTTGGAATCCGCAGCCACACCTGAAGCGACGTCGGGCATGATCAGGATCTTGAAGTTCGGATCAACAGCGCGAGCTGCTTGCATCATCAGACCTACCCGGTCCCAGATGTATCCGCTGAGCCCCAAGATGTCGACGGTGAAGCCATCGATGCCTGCCGCCGAGGCGCGCGCAACTTCGGTCTCCATGTTCGCCAGGCTCCACGCGGCCGACGCACTGGTCGCGATCGGGAGTGGACGTTCTCGGATGAATCCGCCGGAGCTGGCGTGCTTGCTCGACTCGCCGGCTGGGTCGAGGTACCCCTCCGTGTAGTAGTCGGTGGCCGCCGGTTGGTTGTCGATCGACAACGGGAACGCGGTCATGTAGTGCGCGAACACCTTCCTCGCCGAACCCTGGAGCGTCGCGGATGCGGGCATGTCGAACGGCAGGGCGGCCGAACCGGCGGGCGGCCCCTCTGCCATCGCGTGGGCTGCGAACCCGAGCGATGAGAGGAGCGAGAACACAACAACAACGACGGCGCACGAGCGACAACGCACGAGGATCTCCCTCGAATCGGGTTGCTCCCCATCCCCGAGGCGCAAGATGCACCAAACCGGTGCTCAGTGGTATCGCCACACGCCGCGGTCGCCTTGAACGTCGACGAGTCAAGAGACCGGCAAGATCGCGACCGGGCCCTTGAAATCGGGCGAACGCGTCACCGACCTCTCGTGGACTCAACGGATCGTGTCGATGCGCTGACCGGTGTGGGCGGCGAACCCTCCGGCCGACAGGGTCGCGCAGCGGCGGTGACACGTAACGTCATTGCATCGTTCGGGCGGAGGAGAGGGAAACCTTCGGCACGGGTGACGTTCTGGTCGCGCAGCTGGTTCATCTGCAATGGCGTTTGAACGCCTTCGGCGAGTGTGCGCAGCCCGAGGTGCCGACCGAGCTCGACGAGGGCACCGATCAGGGCCCGAGACTCCAATGACGTCGAGATCGCATCCGTGAAGTGCCGGTCGATCTTCAAGCAGTCGAGTGGGAGCTCACCCAATGCGGCGATCGATGCATAGCCGGTTCCGAAGTCATCGATCGCCAGACGGACGCCGAGCTCGCGCATCTGATGGAGCCGTCGCGTCGATGATGTCGAATGGTCGATCAGCCACTGCTCCTTCACACCGACGATCAGCGATGACGCGGCAAGGCCGCTGGATGCGAGAGCGTCGCGGATGTGATCGATGATGGCGTCGTGCCCCAGCTGACAGTCAGACAGGCTGACCGCAAGGTCCAACCGGTCGCCGCTGCGATGCCACATCGCCATCTGCCGACATGCCTCCGCGAGGATCCATTGGCCGACGTCGAGGATCTGTCCGCTCTGCTCGAGGACCGGAAGGAACTCGGACGGATCGATCGGTCCAAGCGTCGGGTGTTCCCAACGCAGACGCGCCTCGACACCGACGAGCAGCGCGTGTTCGAGGTCGTAGATCGGTTCGTAGACGAGTCGGAAGTCGAGCTCGGCGACCGCGACGCGGAGTGCGGCTTCGAGTTCTGAGCGGCGCGTGTTCGTCGTGTACATCTCCGGCTGAAACGTCTCGTAGTGGTTCTTCCCGGAGCGCTTCGCGGCGTACAACGCGATGTCGGCGTCGCGGAGGAGGTCACTGCCTGACGAGCGGTCGCCGACGGCGATGCCGATGCTCGTGTTGACCGTCAGCGGTGTCGTCGTCCCTTCGAGTTGGAAGGGGACGCGCATCAGGTCGATCAGTCGTTCGGCGACGAGTTCGGGGGCGATGCCGCTGTGCGACCCGTCGATGAGGACGACGAACTCGTCGCCCCCCATCCGTCCGATCGTGTCTGCGTCGCGCACAGCACTGGTGAGCCGGGCGGCCACGGCGACGAGCAGCCGGTCACCGCTGAGATGTCCGAGAGTGTCGTTGACGTTCTTGAAGTCGTCGAGGTCGATGAACATGGCTGCACCGCTCGTTCGTTGGCGCCGGTTGCGGACGAGGAGCTGCTCGATCCGATCGGTGATCAACGCGCGGTTGGGTAGCCCGGTCAACGGGTCGTGCAACGCCTGGTGGCGGAGCTCCCCTGTGCGTTCGGCGACGAGTCGGACCGCACGCGCTCGGCCCGTGCCGAGGAGGAACACCAGCACGCCGACGACGACAGCAGCAAGAGCTCCGGCCGCGAGGAGCCGCACTGCGCTGGCGTTGCCGAGAATGCCGGTCGAAGGGTTCGGCCCGAACGTCTCGACGGTCCAGCCGTTGTGCAGATCGGTCACGATCGTCCGTGCATGTTCGGGAATCGGCGCGTTTTGGAACGAGACGTCGGATGTCGTGTCGTTGAACGAGAAGCGCACGGCGAGCACTGAACGGTCCGTGACGGCAGCGCGGAGCACCACGTCGGGGTCGAAGCCCATGCCCATCCAGCCGACGAACGCGTCGCGGCGACCTTCAACCGTCGGCGGGGTGACTCCTCCCCGGTAGAACGGTGCTTGAACGGCGAGTGTCTGGCCCGAGCCGGTGTCGACGACGCTGTAGCCGCTCTTGCCAGGATCGAACGTCGCCAGCGGTGATGCCGAGCTGGTCGCCGCGCAGTAGTCGAACCCGACTGGCGCTGCTGGTGCTTGGTCGCGGTTCTGACCGACCCGGAGCAGGCAGTAGTAAGGGCGCGAGCCAGCCGGAACGATCGTGAACGGGCCGGCGGGTACCTCGCCGGCGGCACGTCGGTCGGCGACGAACCGATCGACGTCTTCGGCGCGAACGATGACGACTTCGGCCCAGCCGATCAGTTCGGGGTATCGCTGCATCGCTTGCACTGATGTCGACCACTGCGTGAACTCGTGACTGTCGGCGTCGGGTCGGGCGAGGAAGAAGCCGCCGGCATTGACAACCAGGTCCTGTTCACGTTGGATGGCGAGCTGGAGAGACGAGGCGACCTCGAGGGACACCCGCTGGAACGCCTGATGGGCGGTCGCTTCGTCGTGTTGGGCCTGTGTGCGTGCCGAACCGAACGACAAGGCCACGCCGGCCACGACGAGGACGATCGCTGCGGCCGTGACCCAACGCCGTCCGACCGCAGCTCGAGGTTGAGGTTCGCTTCGCGATCGATACGCGTTCGTCACAGCGAACGCCGCCTGCGCACGACGAGCATCGCCGCCACTGGTCGGTGCGCGCACTCGTGTGCACGTGTCGATGCGGCGGCAAACATGGCTCTCCTCGAGGTCGGCGGACATCGGTCCGGCGGCCCTGCCACGCGAGTGGTGTAGGCCCGTGACCATGCGCCTGCTTGCGCAGGTTTGACCGTTGGGAAGACGACCAGTTTCCTTGGCGTCCTGAGCGATGCGTCCCCGCAGCGCTACACGACAGCTATCGACGGAAAGCAGTCAACCTTGATCCTGTGCGACGACATCGATAGCTGGTGTTCCAGGCCAATCGTGAGGCTGCGTGTGGGCTGGCCAGCAGCGTCGCGTCGATCAGGCTGCGCGCGCCCTCGGCGAGAGCCACGCCTGTTGACCAAGAGTTGATGGACCGAGCCCAACGAACGCTGGCGTTTTCGCAGCACGCGGCGCACGCTGGCAGCTGCCATGACAAAACCTTCTCGGTCGCCTGTACTCCGTCACCGAAGAGACGCTGCTCACGGGTAAGGTTTCGAGAGACAGATTTCAGTTGGCGTCCAGACCCTGCGCTTGAGAATCGAGTGCAGGGGTAGCAGGAATGGTCGACGACGAATCTCTCGCTCTGGTCCTCAGCGAGTTCGCGCGAACGCTGATCACGAACTTCCCGATCCAGGGGATCCTCGATCATCTGGTGGTCCGGATCGTCGACGTGTTGCCGATCACCGCAGCGGGAGTCACCTTGATCTCGGCCGGCGAGAAGCCGCACTACGTCGCTGCCTCGGACGACTCGGCGCTTCGTTTCGAGCAGCTGCAGTCCGATCTCGCCCAGGGGCCGTGTCTGACGGCCTATCGGACGGGTGAACCTGTGTCGATCGATGATGTCGCCAGCGACATCCGATTCCCGTTGTTCTCGCCTGCCGCGAGTGCTGCAGGTCTCGGTGCTGTGTTCACGTTCCCGTTGCACCATGGTGACGAGCCGCTCGGCGCGCTCGATCTGTACCGCGACGTTGCGGGAGAGCTCGACGATCGCGACATGGCGGTCGCCCAAACGCTCGCCGATGTCGCGTCGGCGTACCTGATCAACGCGCAGGCCCGTGACGACGCCCTCGTCCGATCCAACCGGTTCCATCACAACGCTCTGCACGACCCGCTGACCGGTCTCCCGAACCGGCAGTTGTTCCAAGAACGCTTGGAGCACGCCTCACAGCGCGCCCACCGCTCGAACGCGAACGTTGCTGTCCTGTTCGCTGACCTCGACGGGTTCAAGAGCGTCAACGACACGTTCGGACATCACGTCGGCGACGCCCTGTTGCTCGCGGTCGCGCAACGCTTGCAAGGGATGCTGCGGTCCGGGGACACGTTGGCGCGGTTCTCGGGAGACGAGTTCGTGTTCTTGTGCGAAGACTTCGCCACCGAAGAGGACATCGACCGGCTCGCCCAACGGATCGGCACTGCGATCGCGCAGCCGTTCTCCGTGTTGGGCCGGACCGTGTCGCTGACTGCCAGTATTGGCATCGCGCATGCCAAGTCGAGCACCGACATCAACCACTCGCTCGTCGTCCGAGCCGACATGGCGATGTACGAGGTCAAACGAAAGGGTGGTGGCGGACAACGCATCACCGGCGTGTGCGGTGCGTTCCCGAGCAGTGACAGCATCCTGCTCGACATCGAGTTGCGCGCCGCGTTGGCTGCCGACATGCTCGACGTCGCGTACCAACCCATCGTCAGAGTCGACGATCTGGTCGTCGTCGGCGTCGAAGCCCTCCTTCGCTGGGACCACACCCAACGGGTCTCGACACTCGGATTGATCGCGCTCGCCGAGACGAGCGACCTCATCGTCGACATCGGGTCGTGGATGCTGGGCCGTGCGTGCGCCGACCATCACCGGTGGTTGATCGACTTCCCGAGCTCGACGCTGGATCTGGCGGTGAACGTGTCAGCCCGTCAGTTGCTCCACCCGACGTTCCTGACCGATCTCGACGCGACGATCCGAGAGAGAGGCACCGATCCCGGATCACTCGTGCTCGAAGTGAACGAGAGCCTGTTGCTCGAGGACGACGAACGAGTGATCGGAGCGCTCGCCAGCGTCGGTGAGCTCGGCGTCCGTCTCGCACTCGATGACTTCGGCACCGGCTACTCGTCGCTCAGCGTGCTGTCTCGACTTCCGGTGCACATCGTCAAAGTCGATCGCTGCTTCATCGCCGATCTCGTCAACCCCGCAGGGCGAACCATCTTGTCTTCGATCACGACGATGGCTCACGACCTCGGATTCAAAGTGGTCGCTGAGGGCGTCGAAACGCAGTTGGAACACGATGCGATCGCCGACATCGGATGCGACTACTCGCAAGGCTTCCTGTACGGTCGGCCGGGCCCCGGGATCGCCATCGAATCGATACTGGCCAAGTCATGAACGTCGACCAGTGGCAGCAGATGGCCGCAGCGTTCGCGACTGCAGCCGCTGACACTTCAGCAGACCGATTGTGCGCGGCGTGCATGGAGGCCCTCGGTGTGGACGGCGCCGGGATCACCCTGATGGACGGCAACCAGTTCGGACCTCTCGGCGTCACGGGGCACGGCGCGACAGCTCTCGAGGAGCTCCAATTCACCCTCGGCGAGGGGCCGTGTCACGACGCGTTCCGTTCAGGCCAACCCGTCCACGTGACGCACTTCGATGACGATGCGCCCTCGCGCTGGGCGCCATTTGCCGAGCTCGCCGAACGCACCGGGGTCGGGGCCGTGTTCGCGTACCCGATGATCTCCGACGGCGCGAGGCTCGGTGTGCTGACCCTGTACCAGCGTGAGAGTGGGGATCTGAACGCCGAACAGCACGACATGTGTGAGGCGATGGCGGATGTGCTCGCGCTGACGGTCATTGCTCTGCAACTCGCCGCGCCCGCTGGCACGCTGTCCCCGTCGATCGACAGCGCGGCCCGGTTCCGCGCCGAGATCCATCAGGCTTCCGGGATGGTCGCCGGGCAGCTCGGCGTGCCACCCGCCGATGCTCTCGTGCGCATCCGGGCGCACGCCTACGCCGCCGATCGCAGTGTTGGTTCGGTCGCAGCTGACATCGTCGCTCGACGTCTCCGACTCGACGACGACCGCAATGATCTCAGCGGAGTCGTCGACCAGTGATCGGGGACAGCATGGGACACGGAGCCGTCGATCGCCTGGCGTTGGTGAGCATCGCGTTCGTCGAGATCGCCAACGCGCTCGTGTCCGAGTTCGACGTCGTCGACGTGCTCACGAACCTGTCGATCCGAAGTGTCGAGCTCCTCGACGTGTCCGCCGCTGGGTTCCTGCTCGCGGACCGCCGCTCGGGAACACTGAACGTGATCGCCGCCTCCAGCGTCCAAGTCGAACTTCTGGAGCTCTTTCAAGTTCAGAACGAACACGGCCCGTGCCTCGATTGCTACACGACGGGTGAGATGGTCACGTGCGGGCAGCTTGCGGCCTCCACGCCGTGGCCCGAGTTCGCCCGAGAGAGCCTCACGGCGGGCTTCCCGTCCGTGTGTGTCATCCCGCTCCGATTGCGAGACGTCACACTCGGATGCCTCAACCTGTTCATGACGGCGCCGACGCAACTCGCCGCCACCGACGTCGGGCTCGCCCGGGCCCTCGCCGACGTCGCGACGATCGCGATCATCCAAGATCAAGCAGTCCGTGATGCAGCTGCCCGCGAGAGCACGTTGGAGGGAGCGTTGAACAGCCGGGTCGTCATCGAGCAAGCCAAGGGAATGATCGCCGAGGGAGCCGCCGTCGACATGGAGACAGCCTTCGAACGGCTGCGGGCGTACGCCCGAGCCAACGACGTTGCCCTCCACGCCGTCGCAGAGCACGTCATCTCCGGTCAGACCACAGTGAGATCTCTCGTGCCGGGGTTGCGAATACCGCCGCCACCGTCGCGTGGCGTGTCGAGCTGACCACTGCGCGAACTGGGTGGGGCGCCGCCGCGGTTGGTTCTTCGACTGAACGTTGGCTCGCATGTGCGCGGCCCTGTACGGGCCGCGCACATGATCATCGGCAAGTCAGGCAGCGCCGGTCTGGTAGCCGTCGAGGTCGACGACGAGGTCGATGGTCGCCTGCGTGTAGAAGCAGACCTTGCCTGCCTTGCCCAGTGCCGTGGTGACGGCGTTCGCCGAATCGACTCCGGCGCCGAAGTTGACGTTGGACGCCAACGGAACCGGACTGCCGCACGGGTACACGGTGAGGAATCCGGAGCCGGTCGGGTCGGCTGCTGTCACGTTCACGATGACTGCTGTCGCGTCGGATGGCACTCCCGTCGCGCCGCCGACTGTCAGCTCGTAGGTGGTTCCAGCGTTGATCCTCTCGCCGGCTGTGGGGACACCGGCGCGAGTGTCGGCGAGCCGGACGGGTGACACGGTGACGAGGCTGCCGGCGCCTTGTGTCGGGCTGTACGCCCCGTCGAGGTCGACGACCAGGTCGATGGTCGCCTGCGTGTAGAAGCACACCTTGCCACCCGCGCCGAGGGCGGTGGTGACGGCGTTCGCCGAATCGACTCCGGCGCGATAGTTGACGTTGGACGCCAACGGAACCGGACTTCCGCACGGATACACAGTGATGAACCCTGCAGCGGTCGGATCGGCCGCTGTCACGTTCAAGACCACGGCTGTCGCATCGGAAGGGACTCCCGCTTGCCCACCGACTGTGAGCTCGTAGGTTGCGGCTGCCTGCACGGCGATCCCCGTGTCGCGGGTGTCGAGCAAGCGCAGCGGTGCGAGGGCGATGAGGTTTCCGCTGCCGTGTGTCGGGCTGTATGCCCCGTCGAGGTCGACGACGAGGTCGATCGCCGATCTGGAGTAGATGCACACCTTGCCGCCGGCGCCGAGCGCGGTGGTGACAGCGTTCGCGGTGTTGGTTCCGGCCCGGTAGTTGACGTTGGATGCCAACGGCATCGGTGTCCCGCATGGGAAGACGGTGATGAACCCTGAGCCCGTCGGGTCCACGGCTGTCACGCTGAGGATCACGGCCGTTGCGTCGTCGGGGACGTCGGGTCGCCCGCCGATCGCCAGCTCGTATGTGCTCCCGGCTTGCATCGCCAGACTGGAAGCCGTGCGTGTGTCGACGAGCCGCACCGGGGCCATCGCAACGAACCCGGGCACCGGTGTGATCACGGGTGTGGCGGCGGGTGTGGCGGCGGGCGTGGCGACGGTCCCCGTGAAGGCTCGGGTGACGTCGGCCAGCGTGTTGGATGCGGTGATCGTGAACGCGTACGCGCCTGCGGTTGTCGGAGTGCCCGTAATCGTCCCGGTCGTCGCATCCAGGGTCAACCCGGCCGGCAACGTCCCGGCCGAGATGCTGTAGGTGGGTGCCGGGTAGCCGCCGGCGGTGACGCCGTCGTTGAGCACTTCGCCTTGCTGGAGTCCGCCGAGCGTCGAGTCGGTCCAGCTGGGCGCCACACTCAATGGCAGCACCTCACCGATGAACTGGTGGCTGACATCGGGCTGTGTGCTGTTGGAAGCGGTGATCGTGAAGTCGTACGCCCCTGCTGCTGTCGGCGTACCGGTGATCGCGCCCGTGGTCGGGTCGAGCACAGACCCGTTCGGCAGTGCTCCGCCCGTCACCATGTACGTCGGTGCCGGATATCCGCCCGCCGACACGCCGTCGTTGAACACGACACCCTGCTGCATGTCGGCGATCGTCGTGTCCGACCATCCCGGCCCTGAGTCCGCCGGGAGCACTGTGCCCGTGAACTGCCGGCTGATCGAGGGCAGCGTGCTGTTGGTCGCGGTGATCGTGAACGCGTACGCGCCGGCGGTCGTCGGACTACCGGTGACCGTTCCAGTGCTCGAGTTGATGATCAATCCTGGCGGGAGTGCCCCGGCCGTCACGCTGTACGTGGGTGCCGGATACCCGCTGGCGGACACGCCGTCGGCGAACGCCACGGCGCGTTGCATCCCACCGAGTGTCGAGTCGAACCAGCTGGGCGCAGAGTCCGGTGGGGCGATGTCGCCGGCGAACGCCTGGTCCACGTCCGGCAGCGTCCCGTTCGACGCGGTCACGGTGAACGCGTAGGCGCCGGAAGCGACCGGCGCCCCGGTGATCGCGCCGGTGACCGAATCCAAGTTCAATCCTGCCGGCAACGACCCGCTCGTCACGCCATAGGTCGGGTATGGGTACCCGTCCGCCGAGACGCCGTCGATGACCGAGACGCCTTCTTGCAGATTGGGGAGCGTGGAGTCTGTCCAACCTGGCGCCGCCGACGGCGCGCACGTGTAACCCGAGATCGTGTCGATCGAATGCGCCGACGCCGAGCCGACGCTGTTGGTTGCGGTGGCTTCGACGCTGATCGTGCTGCCGGCAAGCGGAGCGATGTTGCACGTTGGGCCGTTGATCCCAGCGAGGTCCGCGGTGGTCCCACCGACGGACGAGCGCCACTGGATCGTCGTCGTGATCGGTGACCCTCCGTCGTTCCACGTCCCGGGCGTCACGGTGACCGTTGATCCGGCGAGAGGGGTTCCGACGATGATTGGCACGCCGGTGTTCGTTGGTGCGACAGGCAGGATCGAGAACGACTGGGTGACGGTGTCGGCCGGGATGTAATCGATGCCGTCACCGGGTTGATCGGCGACGATGGTGCACACTCCTGCTCGGTTCGCGGCAGGTGCGACCGTGGTGCCGTTCACGCTGCAGGTCCCCGGTGTCGAGGTCGAAAAGGTCACCGCGCCGCCAGGCGAGGTGGCAGCGAGCGTGAATGGTGCAGAGTTGGCGAGCACATCGGGGAGTGCAGCGAACGTGATCGGATTGGCTTGGCCGACCTTGACGACGTTGTCGATGTACATCGCCGACCCGAGCGCATAGCCGCCGGTGCCGTCGTAGGTACCGTTGACGAACCGGAAGCGGTACTCACCCGTCGTCGGGATCGTGCCGCTCGTGGTTGTCCAACCTTGCGTGCCGCCGCGACCGTAGGTGAGCAGCGTCGTGCTCGCGGCGGAACCGTGGTCGTAGGTGCCACTTCCGGGCGAGGTCTCCGTGACCGCAACGAGGAACGCGTAGATCTCGTAGTCGTCGTCGAGATGCACTGCGCTCCACTGGAACGACACCGCCTGTGCCGCTGCGGCCGAGAAGGGGACGCTGTACACGTCGGGGCCGAACTCGGAGCAATAGGTCGTCAGTCCGCCGAACGTGTTCCCGGACGCGCAGTTGGTGTGGGACGTCATCTCGACGACGTTCGCATGACCGTCATAGGACACACCCGTCGCGGACGCGCCGTTGAATGCGGTCCGCAACGAGCGTTGGTCGCTCTCCCGGGTGTACGCGGCGTTGCCAGGGTTGAAGTAGACGTCGGTGTCGTACGAGTACGGCAACCCGGTGATCGAATCCGTGCCACTCATCGTGTACGGCCCGATCCCGGAGATGGTGACCGGGTTGCGTTGCGACCGGCTGCCCAATGCTCCGAGCGTCACCTGGGCATTGTTCACCGCTTCGAGCGCGATCGTCTGGAGCGAACCAACCGCGGCGGCGCGTGGGGCGCCCGTGGGCATCGACACGGGGACCACCAGTGCTGCCGCGAGAATGAGGGGTGCCGCCCGCCTGTATGCCCGTGACCTTGGTCGTCTCGGTGCGCGCTCGGCTGTGTTCTGCTCGGTCATCGTGGCGTCCTCCTGCCAATCGGCGCAACGAGCAGCGGCGTTGTCGCCGGCCATTCGGTTCGCGTTCCCGTCGTCTGTACGGTTCAGCTATCGGAGTGGCCCACCTGTCCTTGACGGCGACGAGGACCAGTTGTGGCAATGTTGATCGAGCTCGCCGAGCGATGGATGCGAGGCCTGGAAAGTCGAGAGCCCGGCCACTGCTATCGTGAAATCGAGTGCGCTCGACATGACCATGACGCGCAGGTCAGGCATTGTCGATGGGCGGGCTCGGAGGTGTCGGGTGACCGAGTTCGAAGGCAGGCACCCGCACGACTGGGACCAGGAGGCAACGGCACTGCCGGGCCGGAGCGATGGTTGGAGTGCTGACGAAGCCGTCCTCCGCGTGCGCGCGGAGGCGTTCGAGCAGATGACGGCGGCCTGCGCGGTGATCGACTCGGCAGGCTTGATCACCGACACGAATTGGGCGTGGCGCCTGTTCGCGTTCTTGAACGATGCGCGCCGTGGCACGACGGACGTCGGCGTCGACTATCTCGCAGTCTGCGACGTGGGCGCACGTGCGGGTGCTGTCGGCGCAGCGGCGACGGGCGAGGGTCTTCGGGCCATCGCGCGCGGCAGCCAAGAGAAGTTCGATGTCGCGTACGCCTGTCCGTCGGCGACGGAGGACCGCTGGTTCCTCCTGCAGGCAGCTGCGATCGAGGGGCCCCAAGGGCTCGGCATCGTGGTCACCCACACCGACATCACGACGCAGACGCTGCTTCGCCAGACCGCGTCGACGGATGTCGGTTGGTTCGGTATCACTGAAGTCACCGACGAAGAGGTCGTGTTGCGCCTCTTCGTCGATCAACTCTCCGATTCGGCGTCCAGCAACGAGCCGTTCTCGGCGATCGTGATGCGATCGGCGGCGTATGCGCGTTGCGACTCCGTGTACGGCCATGCGGTCGCCGCCGACCTGGCGGTCAAGATCGGGTTGCGGACGAGCCGTGTCGTCGGTCCCGGCAACACGGTGTGCCGCACCGCCGCACACGAGTTCTGGGTGAGCTGCCCCGGCCTCGGACATGCCGAGGTGCGCGCGCTCGCCGCTGCAGCCAAGAACGTCCTCGATGCACCGTTTCAGGTCGGTGGTCTCGCCATCGACGCGGAGATCGGTGTGGGCCACGCCACCGCCGAACCGAGGGTCTCTGTACGCGAGCTCGTTCGAATCGCCCGTCGGGCGGCCATGGCGGGCCCTCCCCCGACGTAGAGGGCCCCTGCGATCAACAGGGCAACAACTCTGCCCGTGAGGCCTCCAGAACGGATCGCCCGTACCGATTGACAGATGACCAGACCGACCCCGCTGCGAGGCCGGAATCCGCATCACTCAACGCCGGCGAGGAATCCATGCACGTTCAGCGGAACCGCAGCTGCTGTGCCCTTCGTTCCAGTCGAAGCCGCTTCCGCCAGATCGACTTCCGTCGATGTCCATAGGCGGCCGATGGCGGCTGACCACGTCGTGGTGGTCGTTGATGCTGGTGTTCGTCACGTCGGCCACTGCGAGCATCGCCGGACTCACCGTTCTGGTGGACAACGTCCACACCCGCTCGGAGCAGTCGTCGATCGCCACCGCGGAGGTCGTGATCGCGTTGAGTGTGCATCGCGACGTCACCCCCCACGCCTTCAGGCCAGGCTCGACGCTCACGGCCGCCGAGGCAGCCGACCTCGATGGTGACGTCGCGGTTCTCGTCAGAGCTCATCGACTGATCGACCTCGTCATCTGGTCGCTTGACGGGCGGCTCATCTACTCGGATCCAGCCCGACCAGCCGACCGGGCGGTCTTGTCGGACGCGGAGGTCCGCCGGATCAAGGAGCGCGAGGGTTGGGTCGCATCGTCGTCGGCTGCGGGGTCAGCCGTCCGCAACGTCTACGTGCCGTACGACGCCGGCTTGGACGGTGTGAACGACGGGTTGATCGAGCTCGTCATTCCCGGCGCCTCGTTCGACGATGCGATCGCCACTGCAACCCGCGAGCTGTACGCGCTCGCCGCCCTGCTGATCGCGATCAGTGGGCTCAGCTTGTTCGTGTTGCGGAGACGTCTCGTCAAGCGAGACCATGCGGGCAGTCATGACCGGCTCACGAACCTGCTGAACTGGTCGGCCTTCTACGGCGTGATCCTCGAGTCGGTCTCCGGCAAGGGTGCGGATCCAGGATCAGCTGCTGTGTTGTTGATCGGATTGGACCGCTTCAGGACCGTGAACGAATCGTTCGGACGGCCATCGGGCGACCATCTTCTCCGGCTCGTCGCCGCCAACCTGTCGGCACACTGCGCGACGGATGCACGCGTTGGACGCGTCGGAGGCGACGAGTTCGCCGTCGTTGTGAACGATTTTGCCGGCGACACCGGATCGGCCACTGCCGACCGTCTGCTCGAACGGCTGCACGCTGCGCGGTTCGAGATCGCGGGCGTGTCGATCGCGGTCGAGGCAAGCATCGGCGTCGCACCCATCACCGTCAGCGACGGTGATGAACTGCTCCGACGCGCGGATGTGGCGATGCACGTCGCGAAGCGTGCCGGGAGCGGCATCGCGGTGTACGACCCGGCCGACGACCACCGCAACGTCCAAGAGCTCACCTTGCTCGGCGAGCTCCGCCACGCCATCGAACATCATCAGCTGACGGTTCACTACCAGCCGCAAGCGGATCTGGTGAGACATCACATCGATGGTGTCGAAGCACTGGTGCGATGGAATCATCCTGTGCGCGGCCTCCTCGCCCCCGACATGTTCATTCCGCTCGCCGAGCGAAGCGGCCTGCTGTGGCCGCTCACCCAATGGGTCCTCGCCCGAAGCATCCAGGACGCAGCCCGCTGGTACCGGGAAGGCTTGTCGCTCGCGGTTGCCGTGAACGTCAGTCCACGCGGCCTGTTCCAGGAGAACATGCCGAACGTCGTCGCCGAGCTGCTTCGCCGGCACCAGCTCCCCGGGGCTCTGCTCGAGATCGAGATCCTCGAAACCGCGATCGTGACCGATGCGAAGCGTTCGTCTGCGGTGCTCCACGAGCTCCGCGCTCTTGGCGTCCGGGTCGCTCTCGACGACTTCGGGACTGGCTACACGTCGCTCGCCTACTTGAAATCGCTACCGGTCGACACGCTCAAGATCGACCGGAGCTTCATCACCGAACTGCTCGACGACCCGAAGGGGCACTCTGTCGTCCAGTCGATGATCGAGCTCGGACACCGGCTCGGATTGAACGTGCTCGCGGAGGGGATCGAGAACCAAGAGACGTGGGACGAGTTGGAGCGACTCGGGTGCGACGTGGGACAGGGCTTTCTGCTCGCTCGCCCCATGCCATCGGAGCGGGTCGCGCCGTGGGTCAGTGCCCACCGCAGTCGGGGTCTCAGGACGTCCTCCGCTGAGGAGAACCAACGCTTCCAGGCGCAGCAACCTCTCGCACATCTGAGTGCTGGGGATTGACCAGAGCGACCCATCTCATCTCGACGTGACCGGTGCTCCGGGTCGATGCACCGGCCCGTTCGGTGACGTCGAGCGGGCTGGCGCAGTCCGTGTCGGTTGTGCATGGTCAGAACGTTCCGGTGAGGGTCTGGGTGGTTCCGCCGGCCGTGGTGGTGGCAATCCACGTGTCTCCGCTGGTTGCATGGACGGTTCCGGTGCCGATCGTCTGTGCGTCGAGCTTCCATGTTCCCGGCACGATCGTCTGACCACCGGTGAGCACGAACGAGTACGTGATCGTGGGTGTCGTGGTCGCCGATGCGGCGGTCACGGTCCCTGCCCAGAAGTTTGTGTATTGGCCGGACGCTGTCAGTCCGGTGGTGTGTGCCGTGGTGATGGTGACGGCCATCGCGGTGATCATCGTCGGGTTCGTGAGCGTGAGGATGTTCTCGCCGTAGTACCGCTGATCGCCGGTCGTGCTGGCCGAGACGCTGATCCCGTTCGCGGGAGCGATCGTTGTCGCCGGGGCCGCTGTCGCCGTCGTGGTCGTTGTCGTCGTCGTCGTCGTGGCCGTCGTCGTTGTCGTGGCGGCGACCGTTGTGGCCACCGCAGCGGTCGTCGATGTCTGCAGGGCGGTTGCCGTGGGAGATGTGGTCGCGTCGGAGCATGTGAAGGTGGGTGGAACGGTCGCCGAAACCGTCAGCGTCCAGCTCGACGAGGAGATCACCAGACCGGTCGAGCTGGCCCCAGCGGGAAGGACGAGTGCGGCGGGGACACCGTTCGCGCTGCGGGTGAGGTCACCGATCGTTGTCGGGTACGCGTTGTTGTTCACGAAGTACGTGTTCGTCGCTGTCCGGGCGGCGTCCGCTGACGCTGCGCACGAGGCACTCGCCGCTTTGTCGGTGAGCTTGCCGATCCCGATCACCACGACCGCGGACAAGATGCCCACGAGGACGAGCGCGATGAGGATCTCGACGAGGGTGAACCCGTCGTCCGTCGTTCGGCTGGCGGTCATGACCAGCTCAACGTGGCGATGGCGAGCCCGGAGCGTTCGTAGTACTCGACGATCACGGTGTGCGGTCCTGCGGCGAGCTGGACGGTCGCGCTCGGCAGGGGCGCCGGGTAGCCCTGATCGGCCCATCGGTCGATGACGAGGGTTCCGTCGACGTAGAGGCGGCCGCCGTCGTCGGTGCCGAGCTTGAACGTGTAGGTGCCGGCGACGAACGACTGGACACGGGTCCAGCGCACCGAGAACGTGTCGGCTGGTACGCCGGTGATCGGGATCCCGAAGGCCCAGTTGAAGTTGACGCTCGGGTCGTCGCGGCACACGGTCGGGAGGTCGCTGAGGCTGATGTTGGAGAAGTATTCGCCGAGCCATCCGGTCGCTGCGATCGAACATGATGCTGGTCCACCGACGGTCCACGTCAGGCTGGCGCGTGCGCTGCCGCCACGCTCGTAGTACTCGAGAACGACGGTGTGTGGCCCCGCGGCGAGCGAGCGGGTCACGGTCGGCACCGGGCTCGGGTAGCCCTGGTCGACCCACCGGTCGAAGACGAGGACGTTGTCGATGTACAGACGTGATCCGTCGTCGGAGCCGATGTTGAACGTGTACACGCCGGCTGTGAAGGCCTGGGTTCGGGTCCATCGGACCGAGAAGTTGTCGACGGGCAGCCCGGTCGCGGGAGAGCCATCGGCCCAGTCGAAGTTGACTGCGGCGTCGTCGCGGCAGAGCGTCGACGGCGCCGTCAAGGTGGCGTTGGCGAAGTACTCGCCCTGCCAGCCGTTCGATGTCGCCGGGCATCCCGCTGGTACGGGGACGACGACGACGGGAAGCGGGTCGACGACGAGGGTGGCTGTTGTCTGGGCGGTCGCGCCGACGGCGTCGGTGACGTTGAACGTGATCGGATATGACCCGGCGGTCGTCGGGCTGCCGCTGATGGCGCCAGCGGTGGAGATCGTGATCCCGGCGGGAAGCCCGGTCGCGTTCCACAGGTATGGAGTGCTGCCCCCGGTGGCGGCGATGCTGGCCGTGTAGGCAGCGCCGACGAGTCCTTTGATGAGCGTTGGCGCTGCCGTGGCGAGCCGCGCCCGCACCGTCACGGAGATCGTGGTGGTCGCAGTCGCTCCGAGCGCGTCGGCGACGGTTGCGACGATCGTGTATGTGCCGGCCGTTGTCGGCGTGCCCGACAGGCTGCCGGTGGTCGGGTCGATGACGACGCCGGGTGGGAGTCCGCTGGCGGTGCGAACGATCGGTGCGGTGCCGCCGCTGGTCGTGCCGGTGCTCGCCGCGTAGGCGACGGCGACTTGGCCGTTGACGGGTGTCGGGGCGATGAGCGCGAGTCGGGCTGCGACGGTGATCGGGAACTGGATGGAGGCCGCCTCGGCCGTCGCGTCGAACGAGGTGACCGTGGTGGTGAACGTGCCAGCGGTCGTCGGGTTCCCGCTGATCGTGCCGGCTGTCGGGTCGATGGTCAGGCCCGGCGGGGTTCCTGCGACCTGCCAGGTCGACGGTGCCGTTCCGCCCGTCGTCGTGACGGCGACGCTGTAGCCGACGCCGACTTCTGCTGCTGGAACCGTTGCCGCCGCGAGGGTGATGGCCGGGAGTGGCAGCCCGATCCGGATCTGGCCGGCTCCGGTGACCGTCACGTCGCGGGTGACGATCCCGCCGATGTTCAATCCGACACTCGACGTGAGTCGGGTCGTCGACGTCGGCGCGTAGGTGAGGCCGCGCAGGTTGGTGACCGGTGTCCCGCCGGCGATGTCGAGTCCCTGTGGCGACGCATCCCAGATCAGCAGGTTCGCGTAGGCGCCGGTCTGTGGCGCGGTCAGGTCGATGGTTGCTGCCGCGGCGAGGCTCGTCGGGCCGGCGACGATGTACATCGTGACTCCGGTCCCGGTGAGCCGACCGGACGCGACGTTGAGGCCGTTGCAGAACACGTAGGTGCCTGGCGCGAACGTCGTGTCGGATGTCAGGGAGATCAACTGCGGGTACACGGTCACGCTCGAAGCTGCCGGGCTCGCCCCGATCGTGGCCGGGTTGGTTCCCGTGGGTGCGCACACGTACGCGGGCGCCGGCAGGGTCGCCAAGGGGTCTGTCGCTCCGACGATGGTGCTCGTGACGCCGGTCGGGCGAAGCAGGGTGGTCGTCCCGCCGATCGGTGTGGTGCCGCAGGAGCCATCGATCAGAGTGTCTCCGATGACGGTGATCGCCCCGCTGCCCGTCAACGTCAGGGTCGGGCACGTCGTCGGGGCGGCCGGCGTGCCGAGGGCGACCAGCGCGATCCGCGTGGAGTTGGTCGGATCCGGCGGAGTCTGCACGGCGTTGGTGACGGCGGCGGTCAGCCGGTACGAGAACGGGGCGCGCAGGCCTGTGCCGGCGACGGCGAGCGTGACGGTGCGGACGCCGGTGATGCAGGCGGGATCGGGCAGGCAGGTTGCGACGGCGCTCGAGACGTGTCGGCCGACGATGACGTCTGTGGTCGTTCCGTTGATGCACGTCCGCCGGGTCAGTTGTTGTTGGGTGTCGAGCGCGTAGGTGACGACGATGCTCGTGCGGCGGCTGACCGATGCCGGGTCGATCCATGCGAAGCGGGCGACGAGCGCCCCGGTCTGGGCGCATCCGGCCCATCCTGCGACGGTGTTCACGATCGACACGCCGGACGTGATGTCGGTCAGCGCTGTCGCCGGGTTCGTCGTACCTGTGGATTGCGCATCGCGGAACAGGAACGATGAGATCACACCGGCGTCGGTGGAGTCGTTGACCTGGTCGGTGGTCGAGCGGGCGACGTTCAACGATGTGGCCAAGGCGGCGGTGATGACACCGACGATGATGCTGCTCAACACGATCGCGATGAGCAGCTCGATCAGGCTGAACCCCGCATCATCTCGAACTCCGGTTCCGTCGTGGCGACTCATCGGGCGACGTTCCAGGATTGGACGAAGGTCTTGGTTACCGCACCGGTTCCGAGCTGTTGGAAGTTGATCTGGGCCCGGATGATCAACGCCGCGTCCGTGCATGCCGCGCCGGTGTTCTCGCAAGCGGTGAAGATGACGTCGTGTTGGGCGACGATCGTGCCGTCGGCGACGCGGATGGTGCCGCACGCGTTCTTCCATTCGACCCTGATCGTGACGCTGTTCACCGTCACCGTGGTCGAGCTGGCTGCCGTTGCGCATGCGCTCAGCGCCGAGCCTGCGACACCGCGCACCTGGCCGATGGCGAGCTGCACGGCTGCGTCTGCGGCGTACTCGCGGTTGCGGACCCCTTCGAGGGTCGCACGGTTGTTCAGGCTCGACGTCGCCAACGATGCCAACCCGGCCGAGATCGCCCCGACCATCAGGACGAACCCGATCGCGAGGATCAGCGCAGCACCACGATCGTCGTGTCGTACGCAGCGCCGGATCGTCGTCATGGTGTGCGCACCGCGATCTGGATGCTGGTGTGCAGCCCGCGTGGACCGCTGACGTCGATGCGGACGAGGATGGCGGCTGCCACCGCGGGACAGCTGCCAGGCGTCGGGTTGGCCACGATCGTGAAGCCGGCGGGAGGTTGGTAGGTGACGGCGTACGAGCCGCCGACGGTGCAGGTCTGGACGGCGGACTTGGTTGCCTCGGCATAGTTGCGGACCACCGCATCGAGTTGGACGCTGGTTCGTTGCACGTTGCCGGCGTTGCCGGCGTTGCCGAGGCTGGAGAGGAGTGCGGTGACGGTGAGCCCGATGATGACGACCGTCAGGAGGATCTCGACGAGGGTCTCGCCGTTGTCGTCGCTGTGCCGTCGCATCATGTGTCTTTCTGATCGGATTGCCGATGTCGCGAGCCGCCCGGGTACGGGCTCCGGGCGACTCGCATGGTTGCTCAGCTGCAGGCGAAGGTCGGGCCTGCGCCGTTGACACCGGCTGTCATCGTCAGGTACCAGCTCGTGCCACTGGACGCCTGGGTTCCGATCGGTGCTGCGCCGGTGCCGACCACCGTGTTGATGGTCACGTTGGCAGGAAGCGTGAGCGCGGCGGGCACCGCTGTGGCGCCCGAGCCGGTCGCGGTCGTCAGCTGGGTCAGAGTCGTCGGGTAGGCGTTGTTGTTCGACGCGTAGTACACGACTGATCCGGCCTTGGCGGCGTCCGCTGACGCCGCGCACGCCGACGTCGAACCCTTGCTGGTCAGGTTGCTGATGCCGACGACGACGACGGCGGACAAGATGCCGACGAGGACGATCGCGATCAGGATCTCGACCAGGGTGAATCCTCGGTCCTGCGTGCCGTCCGCGCCGTTGTCGGTCAGCTCGTGGTTGGTGGATGTGGTCATGTTCTCTCGCCTTTCGGTTGCCGCAGGGTGCGGCGCTTGCGTGGACTCCGGCGGTCGAGCACGTTGCTCACTTGACCTGACCGAAGATGCTGTACATCGCCGAAACCTGGGCGACTGCGACGAATCCGACGACCATGCCGACGCCCAAGATCACGGTCGGTTCGAACAGGTCGGTCGCCTTCTTCATCGTGAAGGTGACCTCTCGTTCGTAGTAGGCGGCGGCCTTGGCGAGCTGGTTGCCGAGCGAGCCGGTCTGCTCGCCGACCTGGATCATCTGTCGCGCTGCGACCGGGAACAGGCCGGTTTCGGCCATTGGTTCGTACAGGCCTCCACCGCGCATCAGCGCGTCGCGGACGATGCCCATCTGGCGTTGGAAGATCGCGTTGTTCGTGCTGTCGGCCGACACCGTGATCGCATCCGGCAGTGGCACCCCGGCGTTGGCGAGCGCGGCCAGGACACGGCAGAAGCGTTCGAGAGAGATCAGGTGGAACAGGTTCCCGATCAACGGAAGCTTCGACATCGCAACGTCACGTCGTCGCTTGCCGCGAGCACCTCCGACGACGATGGAGAACATGAAGAACGCGGCGGCAACTGCGCCGGCGATGATCGGCCAGTCGTTGGTGACGAAGTCGGTGAACCCGAGGAGCATCCTGGTCGGGAGCGGGAGCTTCGCCCCCAAGCTGCGGTACAGGCCGCTGAACTTGGGGAGCACGAACACGGACATGACGATCATTGCCGCGACTGCGACGAACAGGACGACGGTCGGATAGGTGAGTGCGCTCTTGACCTGACGGCGGGCCATGATGTCGCGCTCGAGGTACGTCGCGAGTTGGGCGAGGACGACGTCGAGGTTGCCGGTGTACTCGGCGGACACGAGCATCGCCGTGTAGTACGTCGGGAACACGTCTGCATGTGTGGCGACGGCGTCGACGAAGCTGCTGCCACGCAGGACCGCGGAGCGGATGTCGGCGATCACGGCACGCATCGGTGTCGAGTCCGCTTCCTCGCCGACGATCTGCAACGCGTTGAGGACTGGGATCCCGGCTTCGAGGAACGACGACAGCTGCCGCGAGAACGCCATGATCACCGGCGGTTTGATGGTTTTGCCGATGCTGAACCACACGCGCTTCTGGCGCTCCGCCTTGTCGTCCTTCGCTGCGTGCTTCGAACCGGCGATGCGGTCGCGAGGAGTGCGAGCGGCCTTCGTCGGCGGCGCCGTGTCGGCGCGCCGAACTGGGGTGACAGCGTCCAGCGGCGCCAGTCGGGGGACGGCCAGGACGACCGCTGGAGCGCTGTCGGAAGGGGAGGATCCGCGACTCAACGTGGAACCGAACACGGTGCGACAGGAGTGTCGACGGCCATGGTCGGCTCGAGGAATGATCGGGGGAAGCTCACGTCTGTCCATCGGGCGCCGTTGGTGACAACGTGAGGAAGTACTGCGCTTCCGGCTATCAACATCTGGACAACTGGTTGACGAACCCGAGTGATCGTGTTGTGCGCCGTGAGGATGGTCGCATGGATCGTGAGCTGACGTGAGGAGGCGGCACCAGGTCGCTGTCCTCGAACCGACTGTCCCTGCGCAAGTGACCGAGACGATCTCGGCCGAGTCCCGTTCGAGGCTCGGTGACCTGCTCGTCTCCGAGCAGACGTTGTTGCCCGAGCAGCTCGCGGGTGCGTTGAACTTGCAGCTCGAGTCCGGGCGTCAGCTCGGCACGATCCTCGTCGAACAGGGTCTGCTCGATGCGCGGGCGCTCACGAGGGCATTGGCCACCCAACTCGGCCTGCTGACCGTCGATCTCCGCAAGGAGCGCCCGACCGCAGAAGCTCTCGCCCTCGTCCCCGAGGATGTTGCCCGCCGATTCCAGATCGTTCCACTCCGAGTCGTCGGCGACGCCCTCGATGTCGCGGTCGCGGACGGATCGAGCAGCGATGTGCGCGCTGCGCTCGCCCGTCTCGACATCGGCGAGGTCAACGTCTACCTGTCGACAGCGGAGGACGTGACGACCTCGTTGAACACTCACTATCGAGTGCTGACCGCTGGCGACGCGAACGTGCAGGAGCTGTGGGAGAGCGTCGTCGCCGCCAAGGACGTCGAGCCGGTGGTCGGCACGTCCA
The DNA here is from genome assembly GCA_025463305.1 of Ilumatobacteraceae bacterium. Next base: position 84,105 of record JAOBWK010000039.1, on the reverse strand, counting down.
ACGAGGCACCCATCATCCAACTCGTCGACAAGATCGTGACGCAGGCCCTGCGAGACCGGGCGTCGGACATCCACATCGAGCCGACCGACGGGCGGATCCGGATCCGCTACCGGATCGATGGAGCTCTCCGCGAAGTGTTGAGCCTGCCGGCGTCCACCGGACCGGAGCTCGTCAGTCGGGTGAAGATCATGGCCGAGATGGACATCGTCGAGAGGCGCCGCCCGCAGGACGGGCAGTTCCAGATGACGATCGACGGAGGGGGTGTCGACATCCGTGTCGCGACCGGAGCGACGATCTGGGGTGAGACCGCTGTGCTGCGTCTGCTCGACAAGAGCCGTTCGATGAAGCACCTCTCCGACCTCGGGATGCCCGATGCGGCGCATGCCCGGTACCTGTCGATCGTGCGCAAGCCGTACGGGATGCTGCTGTGCAGCGGCCCGACCGGATCCGGCAAGACGACCACGCTGTATGCGACGTTGGCGGAGATCAGCCGCAGCGAGCTCAACGTGATGACGATCGAGGATCCCGTCGAATACATCTTCCCGTCGGTCAACCAGACCCAGATCAACGTGCAAGCGGATGTGACGTTCGCGAGCGGCCTCAAGTCGATCTTGCGCCAGGACCCGGACGTGATCCTCGTCGGCGAGATCCGCGACGAGGAGACGGCACGGATCGCCGTCCAATCCGCGCTCACCGGTCACCTCGTGATGTCGTCGCTGCATGCGACGGATGCGAGCTCGGCGATCTACCGGTTGCTCGACATGGGCATCGAACCGTTCCTCGTCTCGTCATCGGTGGTCGGCGTCGTCGGCCAGCGCCTGGTCCGCAGGATCTGTCCATCGTGCGTCGTCCCGTATGACCCGGACCCGGCCGAGCTGGCTCGCTACATCGGGCTGGGTGGACGGCCCAAGACGTTGTTCGTGCGCGGGATCGGCTGCGAGTACTGCTCGAACACCGGCTTCCGCGAGCGTGTCGGCGTCTACGAGGTCCTCGATGTCACCGACGAGATCCGCGACCTGATGATGGCCGACGCGACTCCGCAGCAGATGCGTCAGCTCGCCGTCTCGCAAGGGATGCGGACGATGGGCAACGAGGCCATGGAGCTCGTCGCTGCGGACGTCACCACGATCGACGAAGTGATCCGCAACGTCTACATCGCGTAGGCGGCGGCGTCAGGCCGGCAGGATCGTCTGCGCTCTGTCGAGCGCGACGTGATCGCCGAGCGCCGCAACGCCGTAGAAGGGGCCTTGCCCGGCGAGACAGCCGATCGCGTGCAGCGCCGAATGCTGCGACGCGTTCGTGACCCCTTCAGCGGCCACGGGGACGGCCATCGCTGCGCCCGCCGCAAGGAGGGAGCGGACGAAGTCGCTGATCTGCACGTCGTTGTCGATGCTGTTGATCAGTGACGCGTCGATCTTCAACGCATGGACGGGAATGTGAGCACCCTCTCGAGTGGTCACGTGCGTGCCGGCGATGCCGAATCCGCGGATGCTGATGCGGGCTCCGGCACTGGTCAGCTGATCGAGGCCGGCGCGGCCGGCAGCACCGATGTCGGCCACCACGCTCTGGGCGACCTCGAACCACACCTGCAATCCGCTGAGCGCGAGTCGGGCTGTGGTGTCAGTGAGCGCGGCAATGACCCCTGTGTGCGCGAGTTGCTCGCCGCGGAGCTCGATCGTGATGGCGACATCTTCGCCGGCACTGTGCCAGCGCTCGGCTTGGGTTGCTGCGGTCGTGCAGATGAACGCCGTGAGCTCGTCCAGGGCGCCGGCCCGGATGAAGGCGTCGACGAATGCCGCCGCTTCCCAGGTCTCACCGTTGGGACGCAGCCAACGGGTGCGAGTCCGGACTGCGACAACCTGTCGGTTGGTGAGCAGGACGATCGGTTCGTAGTAGACGACGAACTCGTGTCGATCCAACGCGCGCCGCACGTCGCTGACGTCGATGCTGCCGAGCTCACCGCCGACGTCCGTGTCGGACCGGGCGGGGACGAGCCGGTTGACGACCACGAGCGCGGTCACGTCTCCGCGGTCATCCCGAAGGGCGCTCACAGACGCGATCACGGCGATCTCGACGCCCTCTCGAGTCGTGTGACGGACCGGATGGTGCCATCGGCCTGTCTCCCCGAGCTCCGTCGGATCGATCGGCGTGTTCCGTTGATCCGCACTGAACACGACGTCGCGGATGTTGCGTCCCAACACCTCGGCCTCACTCCACCCGTAGATGTGCTGTGCGGCCGTGTTCCAGCTCAGGATGTGCAGCTCGGGGTCGGTCACGATCACTGCGTCCGGTACGTTGACGACCTTCGGCGGTGCGGAGATCCTGTCGTGCTGGGACCGGCTGATCGACTCGGCCTGACGCCGATCGTCGCTGGGTGTGGTCGTGGACGTCGTTGCGCAGAAGCGGTAGCCGATGCCTCGAACGGTCACGATGACAGTCGGGTTCGCCGGGTCCTCTTCGATCTTCGAGCGAAGTCGGTAGATGTGTTCGGTGACGGTCGACGAGGCCTGCCACGCAGGAGCAGAATGCCACACCTCGGTCAACAGCTCGGTTCTGCTCACCACGCTGTCCGCGTGGCTCGCGAGGTAGACGAGAACGTCGAACTCCTTGACGGTGAGTGCGATCTCGTCGTCGTCTCTCCGAACCGAACGGGCCGCAAGGTCGATGCTCAACGGCCCGAAGATCATCGTGCCTGGTCGTCCGTCCAGGGGCACTGCCTCGGCAAGGACGAGGGCGCGGCCGACTTCGAGCGCCGCCAGGTTCGTCAGCGAAGCAATGCTCGAGGCATCGGTCGCGTCGTGAGCGCGGGCGTACAGCAGTTCGCTGAGCTCGACGGTTCGTCGTCGCAGATCAGCGAGCGCCGCAGCTTGTTCGGCGAGCACGGAGAGCTGGCCGAGCTGCTCGTCGGTGAAGGCTCTCGCAACGGTGTCGAGCACGCACAACGTGCCGATCGGCAGTGATTCACGGCTCAGGATCGGTATCCCCGCATATGACCGAATGTGTGGCGGACCGGTGACGACCGGGTTCGCGTCGAAGCGTTCGTCGAGGCTGGTGTCGGCGACGACGAATGGGGACAGTGGATGCCTGATGGCGTGACTGCAGAACGACGTCGCACGTGGTGTCTCCACCAGATCGACGCCGTAGCGCGCCTTGAACCACTGTCGATCGGTGTCGACGAACGACACCAACGCCATCGGGACCGTCAGGAGCTCGGCGGCGAGTTGGACGAGCGAATCGAACGCAGGGTCCGGTGACGTGTCCATGATCCGACAGGCGCGCAGCGCTGCGATCCGTGCGGATTCGTTGTCGCCGGCGACGCCGGACGAGTCGACGACGACCGTTTCGTCATCTCCTGGACGGCAGTAGCGGTCGATGAACTCGGCATAGGTCAGCGCGCGATCGAACAACCAACCTTGCGCGAGGCGGCAGTGCAATGCCAGCAGCTGGGACCGTTGCGACTCGGTTTCCACGCCCTCGGCGATGACTTCGAGCCCGAGCTCGCGACCGAGGTTGACCACGGAACGCACGATCGCCGTGTCGCTCGCATCGATCCCGAGTCCCCACACGAACGTCGTGTCGATCTTCAATGCCTCGACAGGCAGGCGGGTGAGGTAGCGGAACGTCGCGAAGCCAGTCCCGAAGTCGTCGATCACCAGGTGAACTCCGAGGTCCCGCAGCTGATGCAAGGGGAGCAGAGCACGGTCGTCGAGCAGGACGCTCTCGGTGACCTCGATCCACAAGCGGGTCGGGTCGAGTCCCGTGCCGGCGAGGATCAAGGCGATCCGCTCGACAACGCTCGGGTCGCGGAGCTGGACCACCGACAGGTTGACCGACACATCGACGACGACCCCTTCGAGGTCCATCGCGACGACGTCGACACACGCGCTCTGCAGCACCCACTCACCGAGCTGGTCGATCAATCCGAAGTTCTCCGCGATCGGGATGAACACCGATGGCGGGACGTTGCCGCGTTCCGGATGGGTCCAGCGCGCCAGGGCTTCGACCTTGCGGACGTCACCTGTCGCCAGCTCGACGATCGGCTGATACGCAACGAAGATCTGGCCATCGGCCAAACCGGCACGCAGGTCACGGGCGAACGAAGCCTCGTCGGCCCAGCTGCCCGGATCCCCGGCCTCGTAGAAGCACAACCGGTGACCGCCTTGCACCTGGGCGTCCTCGAGCGCTCGCTCTGCTTGCTCGAACAGCCTGATCGCGTTTCCTGCGTTGGCGCCCCACGCGGCGCCCGAACTGACAGAGATCGACAGGAGGGAGCCGTCTGCGAGCAGCGGCTCACTGGTGAGGACGCCGACGCGTTCCGCGAACTCGTACGCGGATCTTCCGTCGATCACGGTTGCGCACATCGCGAAACGATCAGCGCTCAACTTGACGGCGAACTCGTCTGCGCGAACGTCGGCACGGAGGCGCTGATCCAACCCGCTCAACACGTCGTCACCTGCGGAGTACCCAGAACGGGCGTTGAGTCGGCCGAAGTGATCGACGTCGAGCAAGACCACGACGGACAACGTGTCGGGCTGCGCATGGTCGAGCCAGGTCAAGAGTGCAGCCAGCCCGGACAGACCGTTGTCCAGCGGGATGCCGTTCCGGACTCCGAGGGCGACACGGTCCGTGTCCGAGCGGGTCTCTGCGGGCGACGTGTCGTGGAGAACGACCTGGACCGCCGGACGTCCCGCCCACATCACCCGCTCGACGGACCCTTGTGCCTGCAACGGCAGTCCGGATGGGCGACGTACGAGGAGCTCGATGTCGAAGCTTGCTTCGGCGTCCTCGACGAGACGTTCGCTGATCACATCGAGCGCTGGCTGTGCGTCGGCGCGGATCAGATCCGAGATCGGCAACCCGATGAGGGTCTCGGATCCGCTGGCGTCGGACATCTCCACCGTGACGTCGTTGACGAACAGGATCCGAGCCGAGTCGTAGATGACGATCCCGTCGCTCGATCCACGAGCGAGCGCCGCGTACAGGTGCTCCCCGTTGGCGATCTCCACCTGCGCATCGAACGTGTCGGTCGTGATGGGGACGAGCTGGGCGACGACACTGTCGTGCGAATCCGTGACCGATCCAGCGCTGCGCAACTGGAAGCAGGCCGGCGTCGGATGTGCCGACAAGATCTTGACGACCAGGACATCCTCGGGCTCTGGCACCTCACGTTGGTTCTGCGCCGAGAACAGGGTCCTCAGCTCTGGCGTCCACACGGAATCCAGGATCTCGAAGATCGGGCGACCGACGAGATCTTGTCCGGGAAGTCCGATCCCGGCTGCGAAGCCGGAGCTGACCCAAGTGATGCGCTGCTCTCGGGTGGTGACTCGAACCACGAGATTCATGTGCTGTCCCCACGTGACGCCGACAGATCCCGGCAACGTTGAGACATGACCCTACCGTCAGGGGTGCAGAATCGCACTTCGTTGATCACCGCCGGCGGCGGTGTTGATGAAACCCGCATGTGGCGTCCCGTTGCCGGGCTGAACACGATCGCGTTGTCGGAATCTCAACCGCCGCACAACTTCACGGATCTGGAGCCATCGCTCCTCAGTTTCGTCACGGGCGCACCGATGGTGTCTGCAACAGCCAACACCGACGCCGCCCGTTCCGTTGTCGCCGCAACCGACTCGTCATCCACCGCAGTGGATGCGCGCCACGAAAGAAGACTCATGCCCCGCCATGTCTCCAAGCACTTCGTTCTCCTTTCCCAGATCCGATGCGCGAGCGTGGCGATCGCGCTCGTCGCCGCTGCGGTCATCGTGCCCGCCGTCTTGGGGGCAGGATCTGCGCTGGCTGTCGCGCCCGCCGTGCCGATCGATCTTGGTGCGGCTGCGAGCTACTCCGTGCTCACCCCGGCTGCGGTCGGCAACACCGCGAGCGCACCCGGAGCCCACCACACAACGCTGCGCGGTGATCTCGGTGCCGGTGGAGCGGTGACCGGGTTCCCGCCCGGCGTCGTCACGGGCGCGACCCGAGGCGGATCCGACATCGCGCCGGCACTTGCCAGCCTCGCCACTGCGTACGCAGACGCGGCGGGACGATCTCCGGCACTCCCACTCGTCCCGGACCTCATCGGGGTGACCTTGGATGCTGGGGTGTACGGATCAGCTGGTGCCGTGGCCAACACCGGCACGATGACGCTCGACGGTCAGGGCAACCCGAACGGCGTGTTCGTGCTCCAGATCGGCGGAGCCCTCGGGATGGCGGCGGCAAGCAAGGTGCTGCTCACGAACGGCGCCCAGGCATCGCGCGTCTTCTGGCAGGTCAGCGGCGCCGCCACGATCGGTGCAGGCGCCGTCATGGTCGGCACGGTGATGGCCCACGACGCAGTCGGGGTCGGCGCAGGTGCCCTCGTGAACGGTCGTGTTCTCGCGATCACGGGTGCCGTTGCGGTCAATGACAACGACTTCTTCTCGAACCCGCCATCGATCTCGATCACCGGCGGAGCATCAGCGATCACCAACACGTCCGCACCGACGATCAGCGGCGTCACCGACGTCGAAGTCCCGTCGAACGTGACCGTGGTGGTGGCTGGCCAGACGTTCAGTGCATCGGTCGTGTCCGGCGCGTGGTCGGTGGCACTTCCGCTGCTCGCCAATGGCACGTACGCGATCTCTGCGTCGGCGACGGACGCCGCCGGCAACATCGGAGCCGCGACCCAGGCGTTGACGATCGACACGGTGCTGCCGATCATCACCATCGTCGGTGGCGCTGCGTCGTTGACGAACGACTCGACGCCCACAGTCAGCGGGACGACAGATGTTCCGGCAGGTTCGATCGTGTCCGTGGTGGTCGGCGCGCAGACGTGGACCGCGATCGTCCAGTCGGATGGTTCGTGGAACGTCACCACGACGGCGCTGGCCGACGGCGCGCGGCTCATCATGGCAACGGTCACCGATGCAGCACACAACTCGGCCAGCGGTGCTCAGACACTGACGGTCGACACCTCACCGGCGGTCGTCGCGATCGACGGAGGAGCGTCAGCGTTGACCAACGATCCATCGCCGACGATCAGCGGAACTGCCGATCTCGACCCCGGAACGGCACTGATGGTCGTGGTCGAAGGACAACGACTGCCCGGCGCGGTCGGTGCGGCCGGTCGGTGGAGCGTGGACTCCGCACGCATGAGTGACGGCGTGCATTACATCACCGTCTCGACGACCGACAGCGCGGGGAACGCATCGCAGGCCGCCCAGGCGTTGACGATCGACACGGTTCGTCCGATCGTCACGATCGTCGGCGGGGCAACGTTCGGGACCAACGACAGCACCCCGACGACACGTGGCACAGCCGACGTCGCCGCCGGATCCGTGATCACCGTCTCCTATCCGGGCGGTCAGCTGACCACGCTCGTGCAGGTGGACGGTACGTGGAACGTGACGCCCCTCGCACTCTCCAACGGCACCTACGTCGTCACGGCGTCCGCCACCGACACGGCCGGGAACATCGGCAGCATGACGCAGGCGATCACCGTCGACACGAACGCGCCTGCCGTCATCAGCACCGGCGGTGCCACAGCCACCACGTCCGACCCCACGCATCCGATCACCGGCACCTCGACGGCACCGCCGGGGTCCGTCGTGACAGTCACCGTCGCCGGCCAGACGTTGACGACGACCGTCGGCGCCGACGGCACCTGGTCGGTCACGCCATCGACGCTCGCCAACGGCACGTACACGGTCGTCGTCGCGGTGACGACGCCAGCGGCACAGGTCAACACCGCGGTCCAGGTCCTCACGGTGGACACGGCGGCAGGCCCTGGTCCTGCGACCACGCCCGACTTCACCCCGGTCGGGCCGCATCGCGTCCTCGACACCCGGCCTGGCGAGAGCCCGAACGCTCTCCGCTCCGTCGCGTCGCACAAGCTCGGCGGAGCCGACGGACTGGAGGTGCGTCTGACGGATCTGGCAGGTTACGTTCCGGCTGACGGCGTGGGCGCGGTCTCGTTGAACGTCACCGCGACCAACACGGACGGATCCGGCTACGTGACGGTGTTCGCCTGCGGCACCCGACCCCTCGTCTCCAGCCTCAACATCTCGACTGGCCGGAACGTGGCCAACGCTGTCGTCACGCCGGTGAGCGCCCGAGGTGATGTGTGCTTCTACAGCAGCGTCCCGACGGACCTCGTCGTCGACGTCAACGGTTGGTTCGCTGCCGGGCAGGCGTTGTCCGCCGTCGGTCCAGCACGACTCTTCGACACGCGCCCGGGTGAGAGCCCGAACGCCGTGCGTGCTGTCCCGAGCGGACAGATCCTCGCCGGCACCATGCTCGAGGTCAGCGTCAGCGACCTTGCCGGCCTCGTGCCGGCCGGCCCGATCGCAGCGGTCTCGTTGAACGTCACGGCGACGAACCCACAAGCCGCCGGATACGTGACGGTGTATCCGTGCGGAGCACGGCAGCTCGTCTCGAGCGTGAACTTCGCAGCCGGGCAGACGGTGGCCAACGCAGTCATCGCCCCCGTCTCGGCGCGGGGCACGGTGTGCTTCTACGCATCGGTGACCACCGACCTGGTCGTCGACATCAACGGCTGGGTCAAGGACGACTCCGGCTTCACCGCATCGGACCCACACCGGGTGCTCGACACCAGACGCGGTGAGAGCCCGGATGCGTTGCGCACCGTCGCAAAGCAGAAGATCGGTGGGGACAGCGTTCTCGAGGTGCAGGTCACCGACCTCGTCGGCCTCGTGCCATCAACGGGTGTGTCGGCCGTGTCGCTCAACGTCACCGTCACCAATCCAGAGTCCGATGGCTTCGTCACCGTCTACCCCTGCGGGACACGCGAGAGCGTGTCCAGCTTGAACTACGTCGCAGGCGCCACGGTTGCGAACGCCGTGCTCGCACCGGTATCGGCGTCAGGCACGGTCTGCATCTACAGCCAAGGGCCCGTCGATGTCATCGTCGACATCAACGGATGGTTCTCGGGCTGATGGGCGTCCGAAGAGCCCTCCCGATTCAGGCCGGCAGAGACGACGCGCTCGTCGTCGTCGGCGAGCCGATGAAGCGCGAGCGCCGGTGCAGGTCGACCTGACTCGTCATCGGCGCGATGTAGCCGGCCTGCTCCTTGCGGACCTCCTGCGGCGGGTCGATGAGATCACCGAGGTGGCGGTGTGCACGGTGGAACGGATGCCGCTCAATCCCCGCCTCAGCGCGGGAGCCGGTGACAGCGGCGACGCCCATCTGGCGTTCTCGATCCGGTGTCACGGGGAGCGTGGAACCTTGCTCATCACCGCGCGACCGTCGTTGGGGCGAGCAGGGAGAGCGCTGGCGCGTCGCACGGCGCATCAGCTCGGCCCCGTGCTCGATGCACCTCGGTGATCGCCGTCGTCGACCGTCGTTCCGTGAGCGCGGCTCCGCGCGGGTTCGTCTTCCTTCGCGACTCCGTCGCGTCGCAGCATGTCGCAGACGAAGGTATCGAGCAGGCCTCAGCACTGGTGGCAAGCGTCATGGATGGCGTTCGAGTTCGACGGACATCTCGTCTCGATCGTTGCGAGCCTCGGCCTCGCCACGAGTCGCCTCGGAATCACCGCTGAGGCACTCCTCCTCGCCGCAGACAGCGCGGCAGCGGCCACATCAGCTCCAGTCGAGCGAAACCTGCGCTGTTCCGTAGAGCTGGGAGTACTCGAGGATGACGGTGTGAGCTCCGGCCGCCAAGGTCACCGTCGCCGTTCTCACCGTCGGAGTGTGGTCGCTCCACCAGTCGATCAGCAGCACACCGTCGACAGGATCCCGACGAGCACGATCGCGATCAGGATCTCGATGAGGGTGAACCCGGCATCCGGTTCGTGGCGCACGTGGCGCGGAACCGGCTGGAAACCCCGCCAGAGTGGCGACGTCAACAGAACAGCCGGTCGAACGCGTCGAGGACCTGACATGATTTCAGGTTCTCGAACACATGCCCCAGAGATCTCACACCTAGTTCGTCGGCGGATGGGGCGGGGACGTGAGCACTCGTGGGCCAAACGGTGGGAGAGGTTGAACGTGTCCGTGAATGGACCAACGACAAAGGCCTGGCCAGCGCCCCAAAAAGGGGCTCTGACCAGGCCTTTCAATCGAGCGGATGACGAGATTCGAACTCGCGACCCTCACCTTGGCAAGGCGGCGGGAGCCCTCCGCCGGGTCCGCCGCACTCCGTTGAGCAGGCACTCCCCCGTCTGCCAGACCGCCCAATCCGTAGAGTCGGCGCCTCTCCGCCGGCTTACGTTTAACGCATTAAACCTCTACCGACGCCAACCAGCATCGACGGGCGTCGGGTGCAGCGGCACTGCACATCACGGCGGCGAATGAGCAGGTATTCGCGGAGCCGTGCGCCCGGAGACGGTTACGCGCGGAGGACGGTGGCCGCGTCGGGTGCACCACCGGTCAGTCGCGACGATCCCGCGGTGCCAAATCCGTGTGGAGGCATGGTGACCTTTCGGCTCGGGTACCAGGAAGGGTATGAACGTCTCCATCGTCATGGCCCAATTGATCGTCTCCGACTTGGATCGATCCGTCGACTTCTACTCCCGGTTGTTCGGGAGGGCACCCGACGCCAGCCCGATGGAGGGCTTGCGCGAGTGGTATTTCGACAATGCCGGAGCGATCCAGGTATACGAGGAGTCCGAGCGTGCCGGTGTCTCCGGGGCGACGATCAATGTCGGCGACCTCGACGCTGAGTTGGCGGCGCTGGACGCCGCGGGCATCGACCATGAGCCGCTGGTGGAAGCCAACTACGTCCGCGTGGTCCAGCTCGCCGATCCTGATCAGAACCGGATCGTGTTGACCGGGGCCAAGTAGCGGGTGACCGCGCCTGTCCGATGAAGATCAGTGCAGTCCTGTGCCGACGATCAGGCTCGATTGGCTGTTCGGCGATCGGCAGGGATGATTGACAGGCACGACAAGTGGAGATGCCTGCTGTCCAGATCCGGATGCGCTATTCGTCTGGTGCGGGGATGCTGATGGTCCGTCGCACAACTCCCTCGGCGACCTCGGTGAGGCGTAATCCCCGGCGGCGGGCATACCGGCGCAGATGTTCGAACGCTTCGTCGAGCGGGACGGCCCACCGTTCGCCGAGCACTCCCTTGGCTTGTTCGATCCGGATGCGGCTGGTGAGCGCTGTCTGCAGACCGGATGCGGCCGAGATCGACCGTGCGAGGTTCCGTTCCTGCAGCACGCCGACGGTCGCGATGTCGGACAGCGCCCCAACAAGTCGAGCGTCAGCATCCGGAAACGTGCCGACACCCAACCTGAGTAGGTTGAGCGCTCCGATGACCTCGTTGCGCAGCTTCAGCGGGACGCTGTGCACGGCTCGGTAACCGACCTTCAGGGCTTGCGGGATGAAGATCGGCCATCGTTGCGGTTCGGCTTCGAGGTTGCCGGAGGCCACGACAACGCCGGAGCGATACGCATCGAGGCATGGGCCATCTTGGTTCTGCAGCTCGAACAGCTCGAGCATCCGACTTCGTTCCGATGAAGAAGCCACCGCGTGGAGGTGACCGGATGGTGCTGCAAGCATCACGGCGGCCTCGTCTGCCACGCTGAGATCGCAGCACTGCTCGGCGAGATAGGTCAGGAACTCGATGACGTCGTAATCGTCGACGAGCGTGTCGGACAGATGGACGAACGCGTCGATGACCGCAAGCTCCCGGCCTTCGTAAGCGGCGGTCGGCTGATCACTCATCGGCCACCCAGGACTCGAGTCGGAACCGGTGATCGAGGACGTCTCGTGAGATGTCGGTGACCTTTCGGTCGATCGCGAAGGCGACGGCCCGCAACCGCAACAGCGCTTCTTCGACCGTGATGTCCAGTTGCTCGGAGATCATTCCGCTCGCACTGTGAACGATCGAGGGGTACGCCCACTCGTCGACGGCATCGGCTTCGGCTGCTGCTCCCGAAACATCGCGAACTGCGGTGCCGAGGCGGTCAACCGTGAGCGCAGCAAGGTCGGCGAGGAGCATGGCGTCATTGACCTGGTCGCTGTCGAGATCGCCGCGAGAGGTGGAATAGACGTCGAGCGCTCCGATGGTCACGCCACCAGTCGTCAATGGAAACGCAAACGCCGCAAACACGCCCTGTGCGGCGGCGGCGGGCGCAAAGTGCGGCCACCGCCTCCTTGCCCGATCGGAGGTCAAATCGGGCTCATGAAACGGTCGAGCCGTGCCGACCACTTCGAGGCATGGGCCTTCGGCAAAGGCGATTTGCAGCGACTCGACATCGGCTGATGCTGGGCTGGATGCTGCAACCATCTCGTGACGTCCCCGAAAGATCCGCGACACTCCAGCACCATCTCGTGCCACCGCCTGAGCACAGACCACGCAGATCCGTTCTGCGACCGGGTGAGTCAAGATCGGATCGTGCAATGCAGCGAGCAATCGTTCGAGGCGGTGCTGGTCCATACGACTCCCTTCCTGTACCCCTGAGCTGCCTGGAGGAACGATATTCGCGACCGCGGCGAGGCTCACGGTCGAGTGCCTCCAGTGGCTCCCATTTGAGCGTCAGACGAGCGGTTCACGGTTGACCGTCTCACGCGAGGGGTAGCCCGTTTGCGGATCAACCACTCACGAGGAGACAGCGGATGGAGATCGGGTACACGTTGATGACCGAGGAGCACGGACCCGTCGAGCTCGTCGAGATCGCCAGGCGGTCCGAGGCTGTGGGCTTCGATTTTCTGGTGCAGTCGGATCACTTCCACCCTTGGGTGCCCGAGCAGCGACACTCACCGAACGCCTGGGCGCTCATGGGTGCCGTCGCGGTGAGCACCACCACGATCGGACTCCAAACCTTCGTCACCTGTCCGATCCTGCGCTACCACCCGGCCATCGTCGCCCAACAGGCGGCCACCATCGCGCTTCTGTCCAACGAGCGGTTCACGTTGTCCGTCGGCGCGGGCGAACGACTCAACGAGCACATCATCGGACGCGGTTGGCCACCCGCCGACGTACGCCACCGCATGTTGCGCGAAGCGCTCGACATCATCACGACGCTGTGGACGGGTGGCTACCACTCCTACCACGGCACGTACTTCGACCTCGAAGATGCTCAGGTGTTCGACCTCCCCGACCGCCCGATACCTCTCGCCATGGCGATCAGTGGCGACGAATCCCTCGCGCTGGCCATCGACTACGCCGACCACGTCATCGCCACCACGCCAGAGCCGGAGCTCATCTCCACCTTCCGCACTGCAAAGGGTTCAACGGCCACGGCCACCACTCAGATCGCTGTCTCATACGGCCCCGACGCCGAAGCAGCACTCCGCGTCGCTCACCGACAGTTCCGTTGGGCCTCTCTCGGCTGGAAGGTGCAGGCAGAACTCCCCAACCCGGTCAACTTCGACGCAGCGTCGAAGTTCATCCGACCGGAAGACGTGGCCGGCACGATCCCCCACGGCCCGGACGTCGACCAGTACGTCGCCGCTGTACGCAGATCTCGAGATGCAGGCTTCGACCGCGTCGCGCTCGTCCAGGTCGGAGATGACCAGGAGCGCTTCCTCGACTTCTGGGACTCGGACTTGCGCGACGCCTTGCGGGCCGAGGGTCTGTTCGGCAGTCCATCGCCGCACGCCTCCTGAACCTCGGACCCTCCGCTGCGAGCATCGGTACAGAGAACATCACCGAGGCAGAGTAGGTCCGTCTACATCCGTCGATCCGGGGGCAGCAGATCGGAGGACGCGCCGTTCAGGGCGCGGACACCGCGCCCATCGGAGGACCCACATGACTGCAGATGAGGGCTACAAGTTCCTGAGCATCTACCTCGAGGACCATGTTGCTGGAGCAACCGCCGGTTCGCAGCGCGCTTCGCGGCTGGCCGAAGGAGAGGCCGACTCGGCCGACGGTGCCGTGCTCGCCGAGTTCGACGACGACGTCGCCGCCGACCTCCGCGCCCTCTTGTCGATCATGGAGACGCTCGGCGTCCAGCCCAGCCGGCTTAAGGCCGGGGTTGCGTCGGTGGGTGAGCGGCTCGGCGCGCTCAAACCGAACGGCCGGATCGTCCAGCGATCACCGCTGACGACCATCGTCGAGCTGGAAGCGATGCAGATGGCCGTGCGCGGCAAGCGCTCGCTCTGGGAGACGTTGCGTGCGCTGCTGCCGCAACCGGGCTCGGCCGATCTCGCAGCGCTCATTGCGCGTGCCGACGATCAGCTCCGTGTCCTTTCGACGGTGCACGGCGCGCGCGTCCGCGCCACGTTCGCCCTCCCCGTCGCCACCGAACGGGGTCGCTGACCGATCGCCAGGTACGGGTGATCGCCATGTCGCACACTCCCGGCCGGATGCACTCGCCGCTCACGACGACAACTCCGTGGCGACCCGCCGGATCGTGACGGCCCTGTATCCGTGACGCGCCGCGTGCATCGCCGACGACGGACGTGCGACGCATACCTCCGTCGGACGCACGCCGAATCTCCGTCTGTTCGCTGCCCCCGACGGGTAGCGCCACGCGATGACCAACGAAAACATCGACTCGGCCAGCGCCGAAGCCACCACTCTGACCGAGCTGCTCGGCGCCTACGCACGGGGCGGTTTCACATCGGACTTCTCGGAAGCTGAGGACTCCACGATCGAATGCCACACGTGCCAGGTGAAGACGCCGGCAAGCGACGTTGGATGAGCTCACTCCGACGGCTCGAGGGCGCGTCCGACCCTTCGGACGCGATGGCGGTTGTGGCCCTCACCTGCCCAGCCTGCAACAGCCGCGGCACTGCAGTGCTCGCCTACGGCCCAGCCGCGTCCAAAGAGGATTCCGACGTGCTCGTCGCACTGCGCGATCACCGCGGGGACGAAAACGCGCCCGGCAACTCGGCGCCGGGAGAGGTCGTCGGCGACGCTCCAAGCGACTCGCGTTGACTCAGAAGGTTCCCCTCGAAGGCAGTGCCCTTGATGGGGTTCAGCCTCGGGTGTGCTGGGTAGCGACGACACAGCTCATGGAGGTGCACGATGGCAGATCTGCCTGAAAACAAGCGAGAGAAGTTGCCCGCCAAGGACTTCGGACTCCCGGAGAAGGCAAGAACCAAGGCCGCCAAGGCCGAGAGCGGGAACTACCCGATGCCCGACAAGTCTCACGCGCGAAACGCGAAGGCGCGGGCCGCCCAACAACGCAAGGCCGGCAACCTGACAGCAGCCGAACAAGATCGGATCGACCGCAAGGCCGACAAGAAGCTCGAATCCTGATCGGCACGTTTTGCCCGGTGCACTCCTGGGTACGCAAGCGCCGATCTCAGCGACACGCCGATCAGGCCGTGTCGAGATCGTGGTGGAGGGCCGCCGTCGGTCCTCGCTGTCTGACACTCATCCGTCCGACTGACATCCGTGGAGTTGCCATGAACGTCTCGACCTTGCTCGACCCGGTTGACCGTGACGCGATCGACCGAATTTCCACATCCTTGCTCGCCGACATCGACGGAGCGAAGCACGTCGCAACTGCCATCGTCTTCAACGGCGTGGTCCAGGTGGTGGCGACGACCGACCCGACCCTAGACGTGGAGCCCGAGGAAGGTCCGACTTCTGCCGCCGCACGATCAGGTCGCATCCACCGCATCCCCAGCGTTCACAACAACGCCGGAGAATACCCGGCCTACGTCCGTGAGTGCACGCGCGTCGGCATCGCCAGCGTGGCCGCCGTACCCGTCAAACGCGACGGCTGCACGATCGGCGTCGTCACGATCACATCCGCTGACCATCATGGATTCGGTGCCGATGACCTTCGAGCTGCCCGGCGAGCGGCGGCCATCATCGCACCTCATCTGCAGTTCTGAACCGATCCTTCGATGGCCTGCAGCACGAGCACAAACGATCGCCGTCCTGAATGACCCACGACGTCGTTCGGTTCCTCGACGCGCAAAGGTCGATCTATGAGACCGTGGTCTCCGAGCTGCGATCGGGGCGGAAGCAATCGCATTGGATGTGGTTCGTGTTTCCGCAGATCGCCGGTCTGGGCACAAGTGCGATGTCGAGACGCTACGCGATCGCTGGTCTCGACGAGGCCAGTGCGTACCTCGATCACACGTTGCTGCGAGCCCGACTCGAGGAGTGCACCACGCTCGTTGTCGCCGCTGGCGCTGCGCCGCTCGAGCAGGTGCTCGGTCGACCGGATGACCTCAAGTTCCATTCATCGATGTCGCTGTTCGCGCAGGTCGCGCGGCATCCTGCGATCATCGACGTCGCGCTCCAGCACTTCTTCGGCGGCGCTGTCGACCCAGCAACGCTTTCGAGGTTGTGACGTCGTCTACTCGGGCTTCGAGCCGCTCACTCGCTTGCGTGATGAGGAGCGCTTGGCGACCGGTTGCTCCCGTTCACTCTCGGCGCCCTTCCCGGGTGACGGTTCGGCGGCCCGAGGTGAAGCCGGGACGGCGGCCGCGAGGCGCCGTGACCCGGGGGTGAGATCGAGGACGGAGTCGTCGCCTCCGAACATGTTGCGTGCGTAGTCGTCAGCGTCCCAGTCGTTCTCCCAGCGCTCGGCGTCGATGAGGTAGCGGTACCGGTAGCTGCGCCCGACCTGGATCTCCTTTGTTGCGACGAAGCCGCCGTCCTCCTCGCGCCGCATGACGTCCGCGTGTGCGTCCCACCCGTTGAAATCCCCGACAACAGTCGCGGTCGTCGCGCCCAACGCAGCCGGCAGGCGGAACTCGACGCGAACTGCCGCGGCTGTTGTGTCATTGTCGTCGCACATCGCGCCTCCAGAGGACTCGGGATTGATGATCATCATCGAACGCTGGCGCAGCTACCCACGCTCCCACGACGCCAAACAGCAGGAGCCGGCCAGCGCTCTCGGAAGTGCATGAGCAGGAGGTGATCCGCTCGAACCCGACGAACCCACTCGAGCATGGAAGTCCCGCGTGTCTCTCACGGGTTGAACACGACCTTGATCGCACCGTCCTGCTTCTTCTGGAACATCTCGTAGGCGCCGGCGGCTTCCTCGAGCGGAACGTGATGAGTCGCGAAGCTGTCGACACCGAGCGGGTCGTCGTCGGTGAGCAACGGAAGGATGTCGGCCACCCACCGCCGGACGTTGGCTTGGCCCATCCGGATCTGGATCTGCTTGTCGAAGAGCTTCATCATCGGCATCGGGTCGGTCATCCCGCCGTAGACGCCGACGATGGAGACCGTTCCGCCGCGCCTCACGACATCGATGCCGAGGTGCAGTGCGGCCAACCGATCGACGCCGACCTTCTTCATCACCCGTTCGGTGAGCACATCGGGCATCAGCGCCGTCATTGCCTGCGCGGTCTTCGCCCCTGGCGAGCCGTGGGCTTCCATTCCCACCGCATCGATGACTGCGTCCGGACCACGGCCGTTCGTGCGCTCCCTGATGAAGTCGATCAACGCCGCGTCGCTGTCGAAGTCGTCGATGTTCGCGACGTCGATTCCGTGCAGTCGTCCGCGTTCCAATCGCTCGGCCACGAGATCGACCCCGATCACGTTGTCGACACCGAGGTGCTGGGCGATCCTGCAGGCCATGTCACCGATCGGACCGAGGCCGAGCACCACCACGCTCCCTCCCTTCGGCACGTCCGCGTATTGCACGCTCTGCCACGCCGTCGGAAGAACATCGGACAGGAACAAGAACCGGTCGTCGGCCGGTCCGTGGGGGACCTTGATCGGGCCGTAGTCAGCGTGCGGGACCCGCAACAGTTCGGCCTGCCCGCCCGGCACTTGACCGTAGAGCTTGGTGTACCCGAACAGGGCTGCGCCGCAGCCCTGCTCGTGGACCTGAGTGGTCTCGCACTGTGATTGCAGGCCCTGGTCGCACATGAAGCAATGTCCGCACGCGATGCCGAACGGGATCACGACGCGGTCTCCGACGGCGATGTTCGTCACCGCCGAACCAAGTGCTTCGACGACACCCATCGGCTCATGGCCGAGGATGTCGCCGGGCGTCATGAACGGCGCGAGGACCTCGTAGAGATGAAGGTCGGATCCGCACAGTCCCGATGACGTGACCCGAATGATCGCGTCGGTCGGTGACTGGATGGTCGGATCGGGGACGGTTTCGACACTGACCTCATGCCGACCTTGCCACACTGCTGCACGCACGATGCCTCCTTTGACGTCCGACGGACCGCGGACGTCGGCCAGCTACCCGCACCATCCGAGAACGAGACGCTGCGCGACGGTCGCCAGTGAGCCGGACGGACACGGCGCGTCAGCCCCAACGTGATCGTGGGTCGATGGCGTGACGTAGCCATTGGGCATCGGGAACCGCAGCACCGTCATAGTCGTTGTTGAAGTACGCGTACACGTCGTGACCCGCGTCGAGCTGTCCACCGAGGCGTTCGGCCCACGGTCGCAAGGCGCCCGATCCATAACGGCCGCGGTACGGGTCGGTGGTCGCATGCGGACCGTGGAAGCGCACATACGTCCAGTCGGCGGTGATTTCGTACGGATGGTCCTCCAACAGGTCGTGGATGCAGAGCGCGGCTCCGTGTCGGCGGAGCACTTCGAAGGTGTCGTCGTGCAGCCATGACCAGTCGCGCACCTCGACCGCCCACCGCATCGACTTCGGGGCCCGCTCCAGGAATTCGTCCAAGCGCTCGGTGTTGCGCCGCCATCGAGGCGGCAGCTGGACCACCGTTGGACCCAGCGTCGCGCCGAGTCGTTCAGCCCGGTCGATGTGGTTCGGCAGCCACGTCCTGGCATCCAACAGCTTCTTGCGGTGCGAGCCGAACTGACCGAGTTTCAACGCGTACACGAAGTCGTCCGGGGCCTGGCGGGCCCATTCGTCGACAGCGTCTCGACTCGGCAACCGGTAGAACGTGTTGTTGAGCTCCACCGTGTCGAACAGCAACGTGTAGTAGCCGAACCATTCGCTCGGTCGGAGTTCGGGCGGGTAGACGACACCTCGCCAATCGCGATAATGCCATCCCGAACAGCCCACACGAGCGGCGCCACGACGCTCCGACGTCTCACACATCAGTGGAACCTCCGTCGGCGGACCGAGGCGGGTCGGCGATCAGCGCATCCATCTGGACGGACCCTTGGCAATGCCGAGGCCGACGGTGGCGGCGGCCGAGACGAGCGACATCGACCAGGCTGCACGCGGACGTCCGCGCCGAGCTGCGCGACCTGCCATTGCGATGGATGCACCGCTCGCCGCGACGAGCAGTCGCTGTGCCTTGGTCGTCGGCCGGTCACCGAAGCACGCGACCGTCAGCGTCGACGCCCCGAGCAAGCTCACTCCGATCGCCAGCGACCGAATCGGGCCCTGCCGCTGCGGCAGCCCGTTGACGCCCGTGAGGCGGTCCGCGTCCGTGTCAGGCAGCACGTTGATGAAATGGGCTGCGCCGCCGAGCAGCGCCGCAGCGACGATCGCCCAAGGCCGAGGCAGGCGACCGGATGGCGACGAGGCGGCGACGAAGCACGGCAGAGCACCGAACGCGACGACGTACGGCACAAAGCTGAGGGGGGTCCGCTTCAAGACGACGTTGTACGCAATGCCTGCGCCGACGGCGACGAGGTGGATCGATCCAGCCCGATGGCCACAGATCAGGGACAACGGCACGCAGACGACGCCAGCGACCAGCGCACTATCGCGGACCGCCTCCGGCGACACCAGACCAGCGACGATCGGCTTGTCCAACCGGCCGGCAGTCGCGTCACGATGACGATCCAGGAAGTCGTTGCTCCACCCAACGGCGAGTTGGCCGCACAGAACAGCGGCACCGATCGCAACCGAGCGCCGGCCGCGTCCCGCCGACACTGCCAGCGCTGTCGTGAACCCGGTGACGGCGAGGGTCGGCTGCACATGGCAAGCCGTCACGAGCCCGCGTCCAGTGGTCCGTGCTGCGTCGACGTCCGCGCTCGGCATCCTACGAACCGCCTCGCTCTGGTGGCTCCATCTCGTGGCCGGGCTCACCGACGCTGCGGCGTTGTTCCTTCATGCGCCGCTCGTACACGTGGCGTTCACCACTGAGGTGTCTGGTCTCCAGATCGCGCACACGGGCGCAGACCGTCTCGTAGTACAGAACATCGAACTCATCGACGACCTGGAACGTCCAGCGACCGTCGAGCACGTTCCGACCCACGACCGTCCGGTCGAGCTGGTCGGCGTCATCGGACAGCCCGGCGGCGCGGAGGAGCTCGACAGCACGCCCGAACTGCAGATCGGCGCGGCCCATCAGTTGATGGAACGCGTACAGGTGACCGCGAGCGCGCTCGACGTGCTCCAGCGCCTCGGACGCCTTGCCAATGGCGGCGACGATTTCATCGGGCAGGTCGTCACCCATCGGAGCGTGGCACCAGAGGTGGCGTGTCCGAGCCGGCGTCCTCGCCGATGGCCCGCATCCGGTCACCGCTTCGGCGCAGCGGCCTTTTTGGGCACGCCGACCTTCTTCGACGCACCGGCCTTCGTACGAGACCGATCGGGAGCCGTTGTCGGGGCGACTGCCGCTCGCGTCGCCTTGGCCTTCGCGCGAGCGGTCGAGGAGCCCGTCGGGGATGTCTTCGGACGCTTCGTGCCGGTGATGCGCGCCATCAGATCCTGACCTGCCGCCAGGCCTCCCTGGGCGAGGCCACTGGCGTTGTCGTTCAAACGATCGACGATCCCGGCGATCGCGCCGACGACGCCGTTGGCCGGCGGCGCGTCAGGCGACCTGGGATGAGGATGCGTGGGGGCTGTCGCCTTCGCGGCGACCATGGCGTCGCCGAGCTCAGCAAGAGCCTTGCGTCCCAGTGCTTCACGCACCATCGGGAAGAACTCGTTCTGCTCCTCCTCGACATGGTGGCGAACGTTCTCGATCAGCACGGTGACCTTGGGGTCGAACCGCTCGGCCCTCGGATCCAGGCCCTCGAGCTCCGACAGCACCCACTTCACGATGTGATGTTCCTCGATGCTCTCCAACGCGATGTCCTCCGTTGATGGCACCGCTGCGCGCGCCGTCGGATAGAACAACTGCTCCTCGATGGCCGCGTGGACGGACAGTTCCTCGATGATGCGGTCAATGATCTCTCGCTTCTCGACGAACGCCGAATCTCCGGCCTTCTCGAAGCGCTTGAACAACGCCTCCACGGTCTTGTGGTCGTTGCGCAGCAAGGTGATTGCGTCCATGCGCGCGCCACTACCCCACCCGAACCCGATTTGAACCACGAAGACCGACCCCACGCGCGGAAGCAACCAGGCAGTGAACGGCGGAGCGTCTCGAACATCCTCACGCCGGGCAGACGACTGTCATGTCAGCCCGACCCAGCATCTTGTTCGACGTCGACGGCACGCTCGTCGACAGCAACTACCTTCACACGGTCGCGTGGTCCCGGGCTCTTCGAGCCCACGACACATGGGCGCCCATGAACGCCATCCACCGTCTCATCGGCATGGGCTCCGACACCCTCCTCACGACGTTGATCGGTCGCGAGGACGACGCGATCGCACAGTCATGGAAGTCGGAGTACGAGCTGCTGATGGCGGAGGTGCGTTCCTTTCCGTTCGCCGCTCAATTGCTGAGCGACATGTCTCAGGCCGGTGTCGCCGTGGTGTTGGCGACATCGGCACCTGCCGATCACCTGGCTCGGATGATCGACCTTCTCGATGTCGGCGGGCTGATCGACGTGTCCACCACCTCCGACGATGTCGAGCACGCCAAGCCCGAGCCCGAGATCTTCCTGACTGCGATGCATCGGGCCAACGGCTCACCCGACCGAACCCTCGTGGTCGGGGACAGCACGTGGGACGTCCAGTCGGCACTCGCCGCGCGCTTGCCCTGCATCGCCGTCGAGACCGGTGGTTTCAGCGAGGCCGAACTGCTGGAAGCCGGCGCCGTCGCGGTCTACGCCGATGTCGAAGCGCTCTGGAGGAACGCGTCGAGGAGCCCCCTCGCCGACCTTCTCAGCTGACCGGCAGGCGCTGCGTCGACGAAGCACTCCGGGACACCATCACGACGAACGGCCGAGCCATCGGTCGGGGAGGCCTCTCGCAGCCGGCTCAGAGATCGAACGGTGCCCTCGACTCGATCAATGCGGTCCCGATCAGCAGGTCCTCGTCGTGGTCGTGGGTGAGCACTCCCGCATAGAACCCGTCCTTCGCATACCAGACCGTGATGCCCGAAGCCGAACGCCGGACCACGGCGCGATCCCAACCATCACCCCATGCCACGTACTTGATCGTGCGGCCCGCGATGGACGTCCAAAACCCCGGCGCCTGTGCCCACTCGTCGTGGGCACCGGCCGCGACCGCTCCCGCAATCGAGC
Organism: Ilumatobacteraceae bacterium; assembly: GCA_025463305.1. The sequence goes on along the minus strand of JAOBWK010000039.1, from coordinate 61,957 downwards.
CCATCCGTTTCGCGTCACCCCAGTGCTCAACGCGGAGCGGCCGACCCGCCGCGACGTTGAACGCATGGACGATGTCACCGACAGCGAACACGCCCGGAGCCACCGAGGACATCGACGCATCCACTGGAACAGCGCCGTCGTCGGTCAATCCGACGGCCTCGGCCAGCTCGATGTTCGGATGCGCGCCCGTCGCCATGATCACCCAACCACACTCGATCGCAGCGCCATCGTCGAGGAGGGCCCGAGTGGTCGAGCCGGAATGCTCGAGCCGCACGACTCGGCGGCCGCCGCGAACATCGACACCCAGATCGCGCAGCCAACCTGCGATCATCCCGGCTGCGTCGCCACCGAGTCGTGCGAGCTGTGGTGCGGCCTCCTCCGACGCCATCGTGACGGCGATGCCACGCGTCCGGACGCTCGCTGCGGCCTCACACCCGATGAACCCGGACCCGACCACCAGCAGGGGAGCGCGAGTGTCGATCCGTTCGAGGATCCGCACGGCATCACTCGCCGAGCGAAGGCTGAGCACTCTTGGATGATCGCTACCCGGGATCGGCGGATGCGTCGATCCAGATCCCATCGCGAGTACGAGCTGACCGAACGCGATCGGATCCGAGTCCGTGGCGAGGATCCGGCTGCCGAGGTCGATGCCGGTCACTCGACGCGTCAGCCGGGTGTCCACCTGCCGTGCTGCGTACCACGATTCGTTGTCGAGGCCGACGGACTCCAACGACATCTCACCAGCGAGCACCTCCTTGCTGAGGTGCGGGCGGAAGTACGGCAGGCGATCGTCCGCAGTCACCATGACCACCGGTCCTTCGCCTCCGCGGGCTCGATATGAGGACGCGCACGCATGGCCTGCAGCGCCGCCACCGATGATGACCAGAGGACCGTTGCTGACATCGTCGATGTTCGCCATGTTCAGCCGCTACCCGTCAACATCGTCGACAAACGCGGGTCCGGCCCCTGGGTTCAGACACGTGCGGTGTCGACGTACCAGCACGGTCTGGGAACGCTGACCGGCCCGGAATGAGAGATGGACGGAGGGGCTCGTTGCCAGTCACCGAGTCAGCGATGAGTTCGCGACGCACCCGTCGTCCACCCGACATGAAAGCAATCAACAACGCAGAAGGCGAGGGGCTACCCGCGATCGAGTGGTCCGACGTCGTATCCCAAGTTGCCGACTGGCTGACCCATGACGACCCAACATCTCCGAACCGCGCTTCGTTCTGGCTCACGACCCTGAATGCGGACGGAAGCCCGCACGTCACCAGCGTGGGCGCCATCTGGCACGACGCGTCGTTCTGGTTCCAGACGGGAGCGAAGACGCGCAAGGCGAGAAACGTTGCCCGCGATCCGCGCTGCACCATCAGTGTCGCAACCGCAGGCTTTGACGTCACGATGTCTGGCAAGGCAACGCGGGTGAACAATCCGATAGTCATCGCCACCATCGCCGACGAATGGGCACGCGGTGGATGGCCAGCAGCGATCGATGAGTCCGGCGTGGGAATCACGGCACCGTTCAACGCGCCGACGCTCGGCCCTCCACCCTGGTTCGTCTACGAACTGAAGCCGCAAGCGGCGACCGCAGTCGGCACAAGCAGCGACACGGCAGGCTCGATGCGATGGACCTTCTGACACGCAACGCGAGGCCCAACAACGCAACAGCCGCACCGACCGGCGGCGCCAACGATGCCTCGGTGTCGCACCCGCGGCGAGTACGTGTTCCGAACGAATGACCATCAGTCACGACTGCGCAGACGAACAGGTCCGTGCCAATCTCGCCCACGAACGACTTTTCCCCTCTGTAGAACATCGATCAGTTCGCGATCGGCCATGTCGGCGGCAACGGTCCGCACCAGGTCCATGTGGGTACGCCACGCAGGCCCGCCGATGACTCGAGCGGCGTCCGACGGACAGATCGTTCGATCGGGAGAGCGATGTCGGGCGAGCGCCCGGATCGCCGCCTGGGCACGCGCACGGAGGCTTTCGTCGTCGGGTTTTTCCCACCATGCAGTTCCGCGTTCGCCCAGAGCGGTCTTGGCTGCATGTACCCGCTCCCGGGCCAACCCCAAGCGCTCGGCGTCACCTTCACGTCTCGCAGCTGCGACTGCACGTCTGGCGGACATCAACTCCTCGACGAGCTCCTTCCGAAACCTCTCCGGGATCGAGGGATCGCTCCTTCTCCAGCGTCGGCCGTTGACCGTGATCCAACGTCCATCGTCATCCACGCATCTGCCATACCCGCGATGGGCCGATCTGAGCGCTTTGGCTGTGATGGCCCCGTCCGCATCCTCCGTGCGGTGTTCTTGCGAGCTTGGTTGGGTAGAGCTCTGCCATGAGCGGCACCCCACATCCAGATCCTCAGCCCGAAGGCGACCCGTACTCGGAGCCCGCCAACTCCACCGTCGACGATTGGCATGGCGAAGAAGTCCAAGCCGACATCGATGCAGCCGAGAAGGCCATGGTTGAGGCTGGCGGCGACACGGCGAAAGCCGAGCAACTGTTCGATCAGGAACGTCCGGAACACCCGTCCGAGGAGTTCAAGGTCGACGAGGACGATCGGCCATCTTGAGATGACGGCGGTAGCGATCGTGATCGGTGTGGCACTGGTCGTCGGGGTGGTCGCCCTGTTCGGTCTCACGCGCAAACATCCAGAGAACGCTGCCGGCCACGCATCCCCCGATCGGACTGGCTCGGCGATGATGCACGGCGACAGCGATGACCGTCCAGCGGGACCGGGCGCAGAGGACGAGTTCGTGTCGGGTCCCGGCTCGATCGGACCCGGCCCGTCGGCAGAAAATCTGCCCTGGCCGCAGGATCGAGAGCAACCAAACCAGTGATCGACTCCTGGCGCGACTTCGGCTGAGCACATGGTGGCAACACCGTGACATGGGCATGCGGTCGACCGGGCGGTGGCCACACAGGGCGATTCCATTCGAGCGGACCGAATTTATCGCTAAACACGTCTCAACCGAGGGAGCTGGCGGGTAGCGGCTCGCCATGATGGATGGAGACACTTCGTTGTTGGCTGCGTCGACTGCGGCGAGGACCACTCCCAACGACCATGTCGTGCTGCTCGACGCCTCTGGGAGGCCCCGCGGCAGTGCGGACAAGGCGACCGTGCACAGCTGCAACACTCCGTTGCATCTCGCTGTGTCGTGCTACGTGGTCCGGGACGATGGAAAGCTCCTGCTGAGTCGTCGCGCAGCGGCCAAGCGCACCTGGCCGGGTGTGTGGACCAATGCCTGCTGCGGACATCCGCGACCGGGCGAGCCCATCACCGACGCCGTCCGACGGCACCTCCGCGACGAGCTCGGGCTGCGTCCTCGACGATTGCGGGTTGCATTGCCGGACTTCGCGTACCGGGCCACGATGCGCAACGGCATCGTCGAGCACGAGTTGTGCCCGGTCCACATCGCCGAGTGCGACATCGAGCCCGTGCTCGACCCCGACGAGGCGGACGCCGCCGAGTGGTTGTCGTGGGCCGAGCTGATCGACCGCGCCGAGCACTCGCCCGAGTCGTTGAGCCCGTGGTCGGTCACGCAGATCGAGCGCATGTCCGCATTCATCGACGATCCCCTCGAGTGGGTGCGGCGCGAGCCGATCGAACCGTCACCGATGCCCATCGCAGAAGGCCTCGCCGGCCTGGAACACGTGGCACGCCGGGTCGAGTCCGTCCTCGACCAGTTCCTCCGCGAGCGCGAGCTCGAGCTCACAGCCCTGGACCGATTGGCGGCCGAGCTGTGCGCGCCGATTCGTTCTCTGTTCGGATCGGGCGGCAAGCGCCTGCGGCCGTACATCGTGCACCTCGGGCACCAGGCCGTCCGCTCGATCGACGACGACACCGACGTGGTCCACGCCGCCGCCGCGGTGGAGATGCTGCACACGTTCGCGCTGTTGCACGACGACGTGATGGACCGCTCGGTGTTGCGTCGGGGTTCGCCTACGGCGCACGTGCAACTGGGCGACCTTCACCGCACCACCCGCATCGGCGGCGATGCGGAATGGTTCGGCGTGTCGGCGGCGATCGTTGCGGGTGATCTTGCCTTCGTGTGGGCGGACCAGCTCCTGGAGCGGATGATGTGCTCGACGCCGACCCGGGAGCGCGTCCGCGCTGCGTACGACGTGCTGCGGCATGAGGTGGTCGTCGGACAGTACCTCGACCTTCGCCTCGCCGGTCCATGCGCGACCGATCACCAAGCGCAGAACGTGGCCCTGCTGAAGTCCGGGCGCTACACCCTGACACGACCGCTCGAGCTCGGCGCGGCGCTGGCCGGCGGCAGCACCGAGACGGTCGAGGTTTTGCGCTGCTTCGGCGACGCCGCGGGTGTCGCGTTCCAGCTGCGCGACGACGTGCTCGGCGTGTTCGGGGAATCGGCGCTGACGGGCAAGGGCGCCTGCGACGACATCCGGTCTGGCAAGGCGAGCCTGTTGCTCGTGCGGGCGATGGAGCTCGCCCGTCCACAGCAGCGTGATGTTCTACGCGCCGGGCTGGGCAACGACGCGCTCGATGCAGACGGAGTGGAGCGGTGCCGTGAGGCGGTGCGCGACTCCGGCGCGCTGGCCTCGATCGAGGCGTTGATCGACGCCAAGCTTGCCGAGGCCTGCGATGTCGTCGCGAGTCTGCCGGCCGGACCGCGCCGAGAGCTCGTCAGCCTCGCCGACATGCTCGGGCACCGCCAGTCGTGAGGGTGGCATGAGCGACGTGGTGGTGATCGGCGCCGGCCTCGCCGGCCTCTCGGCAGCCTGCCATCTTCGCGCGTCGGGCCACTCGGTCCAGGTTCTCGAATCCGGCGATCGTCCCGGCGGACGAGCCGGCACTGCAACGGTCGAGGGCTACCGGTTCGACACCGGACCGACGGTGCTGACGATGCCTGAGCTGATCCGCGACTGCTTCACGGCCGTGGACGCGGACATGGACACCTACCTCCAACTGGATCGTGTCGACCCGATGTACCGAGCCTGCTTCGCCGACGGCTCGATCGTCCACCTCCGCCAAGGGCTCGCAGCCATGTCCGCCGAGATCATCGCCACGTGCGGCGCGCAGGAGGCTGCCGGGTTCGAGCGGTTCTGCACGTACCTGACCGATCTGTACGAGCTGGAGATGCCGAACTTCATCGATCGGAACTTCGACTCCGTCCCCTCGCTCGCGCGGCCGCTCGCTCCGGCGTTGAGCCTGTTGCGCAAAGGCGCTTTCCGGCGGCTCGAGTCCGTCGTGCGCGACTACTTCACGGACGAGCGCCTAGTTCGGATGTTCAGCTTCCAGGCGCTGTATGCCGGGCTCGCGCCCCAACAGGCATTGGCGATCTACGCCGTGATCACGTACATGGACTCGGTCAACGGCGTGTTCACCGCGCGGGGCGGGATGCATGCCGTGCCGATCGCGATGGAGGCCGCCGCGACCGCCGCCGGCGTCAAGTTCGCGTACGGGCAACGAGTCGACAGCATCGTGCTGACCCGCGGCACGCACGGATCCGTGCGCGGCGTCCGCCTGGAAGGCGGCGAGACCATCGAGACCCGCAAGGTCGTCTGCACTGCGGACCTGCCCGTCGCGTACCGGACGATGCTTCCAGGACTGCAGATGCCACGCGTCGCCCGACGAGGCCGGTACTCCCCCTCAGCGCTCGTGTGGCACCTCGGCGTGCGTGGCGAGCTGCCCCCGGGCACGGCGCACCACAACATCCACTTCGGACGCGACTGGGACGGTGCCTTCGCAGCCCTGCTCGACCACGGTCGTCGCATGCCGGACCCCTCGGTGCTGATCACCGTCCCGACGATCGACGAACCGTCGGTGGCACCGCCGGGACGCAACGTCCTCTACGTGCTCGAGCCGGTGCCGAACCTCGACGGGCACATCGACTGGCTCACCGAACGCGAGCCGGCCCGCGAGCGCCTCCTCGGGATCCTCCAGCAGCACGGCTACCCGACCGACATCGAAGCGGAGCTCCTGGTCGACCCGTTGTCGTGGCAGGCCCAGGGCATGGAGCGCGGCACCCCGTTCGCGCTGTCGCACACGTTCTTCCAGACCGGCCCCTTCCGCCCAGCCAACCTCGAACGCCGCGCTCCGGGCCTCGCGTTCGCCGGCTCCGGAACGGTGCCGGGAGTGGGCGTGCCGATGGTGATCGTGTCCGGCAAGCTCGCCGCCCAACGCATCGCCGAGATGGACCTGCGATGACCGTCACCCTCGAGCAGTCGTATGCGCACTGCCGCACCCTCAACCGTCGCTACGGCACGACCTACTACTGGTCCACGTACGCGTTGCCCGCCGTCAAGCGTCACCACGTCTGGGCGCTCTACGCGTTCTGCCGATACGCCGACGACATCGTCGACGACCTCGGTGACGCGTCACCGGCGCAGCGGTGTGCTGCACTCGACGACTTCGGGAACCGGTTCTTCGAAGCGCTCGACGCCGGCCGCTCCGATGATCTCGTGCTGAAGGCCGTGGTGCACACGGTGCGCGCGTTCGGTCACGACCGCGAGACGTTCAAGCGCTTCCTCCACTCGATGGCGATGGACCTGACGATCGATTCGTATCGCTCGTGGGACGACTTGCTCGGCTACATGGACGGATCGGCTGCTGTCATCGGCGAGATGATGCTGCCGATCCTCGAGCCGAGCGACCAGCGCGCGTTCACTCATGCGCGCGACCTCGGACTCGCGTTCCAGCTCACGAACTTCCTCCGAGACGTCGACGAGGACCTCGACCGCGGCCGCATCTACATCCCGCTCGAGGATCTCGATCGCTTCGGCGCCGATCCGACTCGACGAACCGTCGACCAAGCGTGGAGGGCGCTGATGCAGTTCGAGATCGAGCGGTGTCGCGAGCTCTACCGCTCCGCAGACCTCGGGGTGGCGATGTTGCCGCCGGCAAGTGCACGCTGCGTGTCAGCGGCGCGTTCGCTCTACTCGCAGATCCTGGTGCGCATCGAGGACGCCGGATACGACGTGTTCCACGGGCGGGCCCGCGTGCCCACCGCGCAGAAGCTGGCGAAGGTCGCGAGCGTCGCGCTGCACCGGAGCTGACGGTGGCGGTCGGGGCGGGCTCTGTGACGGTGGTCGTCGTCGCGGTCATCGGGCTGCTCGCTGCCAGATGGTCGTTCCATCGTCCGCGGACCCTGCACCGCAGCGGCATCGCCGACGCGGCAACGATGCCGATCTCGGTGATCGTGCCGGCGCGGAACGAGGCGGCCAACCTCCCGATCCTGCTCGCATCGCTCGCCGCCTGTCGGCCTGCGCCGACCGAGGTGATCGTCGTCGACGATGACTCCTGCGACGGCACCGCCGATGTGGCTCGATCGTTCGGGGCGACGGTTGTCGCGACGGCGCCCCTTCCCGATGGCTGGATCGGCAAGAGCTGGGCGTGCCACACCGGTTCGTCGGCTGCGACCCAGCCCACTCTCGTGTTCCTCGATGCCGACACCCGTGCCGCGCCGGAGTTCTTCGGCGCGCTCGACCGCTTGCATCGCGCGCGCGGCGGCCTGACATCGGTCCAGCCGTACCACGAGGCTCCCACGGCCGCCGAGCAGTGCTCGGCGCTGTTCAACGTGGTGTCGTTGATGGGATGCGGTGCGTTCGCACTCCGTCCTCCGACGACGGTGACGCTCGCCTTCGGTCCGTGCCTGGTGACGACCGCCCGCGACTACCACGCGGTCGGCGGCCACGCATCAGTTCGCGGCGACATCGTCGAGGACATCGGCCTCGCCGAGCGATATGCCGCGGCCGGCCTGGCGGTCACGTGCGCGCTCGGAGGCGACCAGCTCTCCTTCCGGATGTACCCGGATGGCGTGAGCTCGCTCGTCGAGGGCTGGACGAAGAACATCGCCACCGGCGCGCGTCGAGCGCCCGCCGGGCGATCTGCGGTTGCCGCGTTCTGGGTGGTCGCGCTCTGCGTCGTCGGGTCCGCGCTCGTGACCGGGATGATCGCTGCCGCTGCCGGACATGGCCTGCCCATCGCGGCGATCGTCGCCTGGGCGGCGATGGCCGCCGACCTCCGGCGGGCGCTCCGCCGGATCGGCTCGTTCCATCGCTGGACATCGATCGCGTTCGTCGTCCCACTGGCGCTGTTCCTCGCCGTCTTCGTGCGGTCCGCTGTCCTGTCCGCAGCGCGACGGCCCGTACGCTGGCGCGGCCGGCCGATCCCTACGGCGACGAGGGCTCGATGACGCTGCCCCTCGTCGAGTGGTCGCACCCGGTCACGGTCGTCGCGGACGTGATCGCCTGGGGCGCGATCCACGCCGGCACCGGCTACCTCGCCCATCGTTTACCTCAGCGCTGGTGCGAACGCGACAACGCGGTCTTCCGGATCCACCGGTGCGAGCGTTCGGGAGCAGCGTGGCGAGTCCTGCGCGTGGCGCGCTGGAAGGACCGTCTGCCCGAGGCGGGCGCCCTCTTCGCCGGAGGCGTGTCGAAGCGCAGCATCCCGGACACCACCGACGCCGGGCTGCGCACCTTCGCATCGCTCACGCGGCGCGCCGAGACGGCGCACTGGCTCGCCGCTGTCATGTCGCCGGTGTTCGTGCTCTGGAACCCGTGGTGGGTGGCAGTGATCATGGTCGTGTACGGGTTCGGCGTGAACGCCCCGTTCATCGCGATCCAGCGTTACAACCGCCTCCGCGTGGTCCGGGTGCTCGACCGGCGCGTCTCACGATCGGACTCGGCCGCCCGCCGGCCGGCCCGGTCACGAAGCGCTGACGACACGACTGGGAGCAGCATCCCGTAAGGCTCGCCCCCGAAAAGGTGATGGATGCCATGGGCGTCGCCGACCCAACGCAAGTAGCGCGACTGCGGCACCGGGATCGACACCCGTCGATGGATCGAGATGTCGTGGACGAACGCATAGGCGATCCCATACGCAGTGATCCCGATCGCAACGGCATAGACGACGCCGGACCGGGTGACGGCTGCGGTGAGGAAGACCCCGAACCCGAGCACCGAGAAGACTGCTGGGAACACGTCGTTGGCCTCCCAACGACCCGGGCGGGGGACGTGGTGGCTGCGATGCCAGCGCATGCCGAAGCCGTGCATCACCCAGCGATGGGTGGCGTAGCTGACGCCCTCCATCGCGACGAAAACGACGATCGCCACGCCGCAGAGAGCGAGCAGCCTCATGGGAGCGCCCCGACATCGTCGGGCTGCTCCACGTCGCCGCCGGCGTGTCGCTCGGGTGTCGTTCCCTGCCGGTCCCACAGCAGCACCACCATCGTCAGCAACGCAAACGCATACGCGTACTCCTCGACGAGGATGTCCCACACCGGACGGATCCCGGTGGTGCGGCGGTCGTCATAGATCACGATCGGCGCGGACAGCTTCGTCAACCAGCCGTCGACCACGACCATGAAGCCGAACACGATGACCATCGAGATACAGAATGCACGGCTGGCGAAGATCCCCGACCGGAACCAGCGCAGCTCGAGCACGATCACGCCGACGGCAGCCGTGATGGCGAGCACCGGGTACACGTGCATCAGCGCGACCGCAACCATCGCTGCAACGGAGTGGTGCCGGCCACCATGTTGCGGACCGCTTCGAGGGTCAGCAACGCGCAGACCGGGATCACCACGAAGAAGAGCAGCTCCTCGACCGCCATCCCGCCCGGCAGCCGCCAGCCGATGGTGTACCGCCGGTCGAACGACCAATCGCCGCGCTCGGTCGCCCACAGATCCCAGGCGACGAAAACCACAGCGACCGGCAGCACCGATCTCATCAGGCGCTTCGGTCGACGCCAGACGCGACCACCGAACGCGAACTCCAACGGCAAGGTCAGGACGACGCAACCCAACATCAATGCGAGATACTGGAGATGTGCCACGGGTGTCCCTCTATGCAGCTCGCTCGTGTGGTTCGAAGAGGTCGCCACTCTGCCGGGACCCCCTGTTGTGCCGACGGATGCCCACCCTGACACCGTCTCCGCCTTCGGGGGGCACCCTCGGCACCGCCTTCATGTTGCCGGCCCCCGCTGCGGTGGGACCTCGGTGGCTCGATCGTGGATCATGGCGAACAGATACCCGGTCGACCGGCCGCTCAACCCGTCGTGTCGTCTGCCCTGCGGATGCCCCGATCCGTCGTCACGGCGTTCGAAACGGCAGCCGGTTCCGACGTCCGAGGTTTGGTCTTGACGCCATCGAGGAACGTCATCAGCGCAGTGGGCATCAGGTAGCCGTGCTGCACGTGACCGTCAGTCATCTCGCAGGCGATGACTGGTATGTCTGCCCGTTCGAGGCTGACGACCATCCAGTCCGGCATGATCCCGACGACCTCACGTGCTTCTGCTTGCAGATCATCGGAGAGCATGCAGTACCACTGCCGACATCGTTCATCGAACGTCATCACCGCACCTTCTACCGCGCGACAGGGACTGGGCCGATCGGTACCAAAACGCTAGTACGAGCCTCGCATCGAGTCCACGGGTCACACCTGCGATCCCTCAGTTGAGGGATCAGACCGGCCCAGATCTGCTCGGCCTCCCGACATGGGTCAGGACCGCAGCAAGGATCGGAGCGAGATCATCCGCTGCCCGCCTGCACAGCGTCACAGATCTCACACTGAGACCATCGACCGACGACACCGTGAGAACACCGAGACCCTTGCCATAGCTCACGACCGAGAACACCTCCTCAGTCGTGCCGGTACCGGCATCGCCGTCGGACATCAGAACATGAAGCCGGTCGTCGATCACGGCCGCCGCCGAGACGCACCGGATGCTCTCCACCACCTCCGGCAGTTCGCCCAGGATCTGCTCAGAGGCTCGCTGCGCTCGTGGCGTGAGGACCATCGGTGACACGTCCGCGGGGCTACCCACCCACGCCACGCTCCACACACCCAATCAATCGAACCAACCAGTGTCCAGGGCGACGAGATCTGCGAGGAGCGCGCAGTCGAACCTCGGTTCCTGACCACTGATATGCCAACGGGCACCGACCGCTCTTCGAGCAGGCGACGATCGGGTCGAGGTCTCGCTCGTCGGCGCCCGAATCGAGCGCAGCATGACGTCCCGAAGGCGACGAGTCCGCCGCCGGGCTGCTCGATGATGGGTCGACCGTCGTCGCCTGTTCGACGAGTGCCTACTCTTTCAGGAACGCGAACCCGCGGACGTGGACAACCTTCGCGTCGTCGTCCCATCGGTCGATGGCCGACACCGGCACGATCTTCACACTGCGCTCCAGCCGGGCGAAGATAGAGCGCAGCAGCCACGGCCCCTCGACGCGGGTGCGGATGTAGCCGAGTCGTTCGGCGAGCCCGCCGCGCCCGACCACCAGCGCGTCGACCCGGAACGCAGCCTGGACGCCGCGGACCAGTGGACCGTCCTGGAGGATGCGCACGTCGCTGACCATTCCGAGCTCCGATCCGTCGCGGTCGACGACGGTGTAGGTCAACAGATCACTGAGGCGCACGGCTGCCGTTCCCGGGGATGCGACCGACGATGTGGCGCACGGTCCAACGCTCGCTGTCGTGGTTCGCGAGCTCGTCGGCGCTCATCGCGATCCGGATGCTCGGCCCGATCTGGTGGGCGAGCTCGATCGGGATCCGCGTCCGATCATGCACGGCGTCGGCCGCCTCGCCGACGGGATCATCGTGCACCTTGGCGTTGGAGCGCTGTAGCCAGCGTCCCAGCCGACGCGCGCCGAGGCGATGGGCGAGGATGCCGGGTCCGCTGAGGAGCGCTGTGACGAACACTTCGCCGGTCAGTCGAGCGGGTGATCTCGATGTCGTCGACGTTGCCGCACAGAACCCCGTTGCGATCGACCAGTTGGCGATCGAGGAGATCGAGCGTCGCGTGCAGGATGCGGGCCGGCTGGGTCATGATCCCCCCTTGGTGATGATCATCAGCGGGATGGTCGCCACGGCGACGACGACGAGCACGACCAGGTACACGGAGGCGATGCCGTTCGCGAAGCGGCCGTTGGTGTGATCGGGCCCCATGTAGCGGGGATCGTTGGCGATCACGAGGATCGGGAAGTACGTCAGCGGCAGCGCGGCCGCGGACAGCACGATCGAGTACTCGGTCACCTTGACCGGGTCGACGCCTGTCAGACCGAAAAGGGCCGAGGCGGCGATGGCGAACAGGACGACCACGTGGAAGCGGGCTGCCCGTCGAGGGCTGACCCGCTTGCCCCATGGCCAGCCGAAGTACTGACCGACCACGTACCCCGCGGACAGCGCGGTCTCGAGTGCCGCGCCGAAGGTTGCCGCGAAGATGCCGACGATGACAAGTGCGAGACCGATCCGCCCCATCACGGACGCAACAGGGAGGGCCACCTGGGACAGCTGCTCGACGCTGATGTGGCGAGGCGCCAACACCAGGTGCGCGCACGCCATGATCGCCAGCGAGAGCAGGGCGCCGAGCGGGAACCCGATGAACACGTTGATCTTGTTCTCGCCCAAGTCCTGCTTCGTCCAACCGTCTTCTACCCCTCCGCTCGAGAAGAAGAACACCTCGTAAGGCGTCATCGCCGCACCGAAGACGGCGATGCAGAAGTACGCGTACGAGAACCCGTTCGCCGCTCCGGGCACATGCGGATGGGCCGACGCGGACAGCAGAGCGTTCCAGTCCGGTCCGATCTTCCAGACGGTCACGGCAAAGACCAGCAGGCACAGTCCGAGCAGCCCGAAGACGCGCTCCATCATCTCGAACGGCATTCGCCAACAGACCAGCCAGACGAGAATGGCGACCAGCGGGATGATCAGGATGTAGTTGACGCTCGAGACCAGTGAGATCGAGAGCGCGACCCCACCCAGCTCGGCCGTCAGGGTCAGGAAGTTGATGAAGAACGAGGCCAACAGGTTGGCCATACCGAACCGTGCGCCCAGACGCTCGCGCACGAGATCGAAGACCGGGCGAGAGCACAGGGCAGCGACACGACCGCTCATCTCCGCGTAGACCATGATGCCGATCACGCCGAACACCACGACCCAGGCGAGGTTCATGTCGAACCGCGCGCCGGTCTCGGCGTTGGCGACGAGGTCACCCATGTCGACGAACCCGCCGATGGCCGTCAGGACACCGAGCGCGACGCCCAGCACCTTCTTCATGACAGCCCAGCGAGGAAGGTGCTCAACGCAGCGGAGTCCGACGCCAACGGTGCCGCGACATCGGCCAACCCGTCGAGCGTCCCTCGTCGAACCGCGACCCGGACGGCGGTGAGGTGGTCGGTGGCATCGGACAGCAGCTGCTCCAGCTGGGCCCGGAGTACGTCCGCGTGCTGATCGGGCGGCTGCACGGACGAGAAGTCGCCGACCGCCGATGACAGCGTGTCCTCCTGCTCGCCGATGCTGATCGTCGCGTATCCGCCGAACGCCTTGCCGGCGTCGGCGGTCTCGGCGAGCAACCGCACGGTCTCGACGGTGGACAGCGCCACCTCCGCCGTGGTGCGGCTCTTGCGCTCGAAGTCATCGAACGTTCGCGCCGGCCCAACCGTGTGTTCGGTGCATGCGCACGCGGCGACGGTGAGCACCACGACCGCCACCGCCCTCCATCCGCGCGTGCCCATCACGGCGATCGACGTACCCCTCACCGCCCGCCCTCGAAACGCGACGACGACTGGCGATCCGGTGTCGCGTGCTTCTAACTCTTGACGAATGTTTCGGTCAGACCGAGCAATTCGAGCACTCGACTGACCGCTGGGGAGGCAACGACGATGTGCACTGGTCGAACCCGACGAGCTTGCAAGAGCACCTTGACACCCGACGAATCCATGAATCCAACGCCGCCGAGATCAAGGTCGATCGCGTCGCGACTGGCGAGCAAGACCGGTCTGAATGCCTCGGCGGACGCGAGGTCGATATCACCGACGACGACGATCCGGCCGGCGCCGTCGCGGTGATAGCTGAAAGGCGGATCGATCACCATCGGTTCGAAGTCGTCGCCCGCGTCATCCTCTTGATCGCTCATCCGCATCGGCTCCCTCACGACTCCGGGGTTCGGGGAGTAGGAACGACTTCAACCGTAGTGTCCTCACGAACTGTTGTCGACAAGCACCGGGCAGATCCGTGACACCGACTCGCATCCGGAGATCATCAGGTCCCCGTGACTGACACCTACTCGCTCGAGCTCCGAGAACAGGACGTCGTTCGCCCCTGGGGTTGCTGGGAGCTGATCCGACAATGAGATCGCAACCACATCGCAGCCTCACGCCATTCCGCCACAGAGTCGGTGCGGGGCGATATTCTGCGGCCAAGTGATTGGCCCTGGACCCGGCTTCGAGACCGAGGGGGCCTGGGCGTGTGCTTGGATCGACGTGTGGCGGAATGGTTCGCAGACCTGACTGCGGCCGAGCAGATGATGGTGAGAGCCGAGGTGGCCGGTTGGTCGCCGTGGTTGATGAACAGCCTTGACGAATCCGACATCGGCTACACCGAACTCGCGGCTTACCTCACTATTCGAAGCAATCTGTCGCCCCCGTAGCGTCCTCGGCGGGCTGAGTCGAGCCGATCGCCGTCGATGGGCACGTGTGCGATCGGCCGATCCATTCTCTCAGTGAATTCCGGGAGCCGACTTGTCAGCCAGCAATCACGGGCACGCACACCTCGAGCTCCATGCCATCGGGGCCGCGGAAGAACAACGACCATTCATCGCCGAGCCGTTGAATGTCTCCGATCTCTTGTGCACCAGCTCGAGCCAACCGATCCCTCATCCGCTCTAAGGTGGCCTTGCTGTCAACCGAGAACGCGAAGTGGTCGATGGCGCCACGCGATCCTTGTCTGCGACGGTCGCCCAGCATGGCCGTCGTCGGCCTCGAAGACGTTCAGCGACACACCAGGACCGACGGACACGACCTTCATCCACGAGTGATCATCCGACTTCTCGACCTCGCCGATCACCACCGCTTCGAATGCCTCGACGAGGGAGTCCACCGTCGTGTCCATCGACGTCGTCAGCGCCGCAATGTGATTGATGCCTGTCGTGATCATGGTCAGTTGTTCCCTCGCGAGTTCGGTGTCACACAAGTCCCCCCTTACCCCGACGAAACCAAGACCTCGACACGTCCACCGTCCGTGCGCAGACTTCGACTGAATCCGGACGACCCTGACCCGCTTCCGACTCCACGAAGAACTGCAACGATCGAAGCCGCACACCGCAACCGCCTCGATGCGTCACAGAGCCCCAGAGCCTGTGCAGTCGCTCGATGGCATCGAGTTCTGAACGTTTATCCAGATATGAATTGCCTGCCTGCAGCACGAGTGCGGTGATGGCCCAGTCGAGCCGACCCCTACCGCGAACGAATGTGGCGCGCTCGACCCAGGTCGACGATCACGTTGAAAGCCGCTGCACCGCGAATGATTGAAACACCGAGAATGATTGAAACACCGCGTCTACTCATCGATGCTGCCGGGCACGCTCTCCATACGCTCAGCCCTGGCCCCGGTTTCGCGACGACCGCAGCGAAGTAGGGACGATATGGCACAACTCGAACTGGTGCTGGCAGGTGCTCCCAGCGACGCCGCCATGGCGCGCACCGCCATCCACGATCTCCTTGCGGACAACCTTGCCATCGAGACCGTTCAAGATGCCATTTTGCTGGTCAGCGAGCTGGTGTCCAACGTCGCCATGCACACCACCGGCCCGGCCAGACTGAGGGCAACATTTCGCAACGGGGCTGTTCCGCGTCGAGGTCGAGGACAGCTCCAACGCGCTGCCCCTCCTCGCGAGCGGTCCGAGATCTGTCGGCGGCCACGGTCTCCGGCTCATCGATGAACTCGCGGCGAGCTGGGGTTCCCATCTCGGCGGCTTGGGCAAGACGGTGTGGTTCGAGATGCGATGACAGCGGCCTCCACGTCCCACCTGGCGCCCTGCCGAGGCCCGCGGCCCAGTCGCTGAAGACACCACCTCCGCATTCACCCTCACCGCGAGGGGGTGCCGCAGGCGACGAAGGCAACGTGCACTACAGTTCTTGTACCGCGCGCCCCGGACCATGGCGATCGGTGGTCAGGATGAAGTTCGAAGACAAGTGCCGCGAGTGGTACCGGGCACTGCCCGACGAACTGCGAGCAGAGGCGCGGGACACGGTCGGCGTCATCCCGGAATGGATGGTCGTCTCGCTCCAACGCGCCGAAATCCCAGTGGTGCCATGCGAGATAGCCGACGGCCACACCGATCACGGCTACCTGATGCCGGCAGCGCTGATCCTCTTCCTGGCCGCCCTGTCACAAGATCCTCCACAGCCAGCCAGTTGACCAGTGGGCTGACCGCGCCGACGCCTTGCGATGCGACCATTGCAGCGAGGCGGGACCGGGGCGGTACGGATCGCCGGCGGACCGACCGATGAAGACCATCTCGGTAGTGAGGCCGAGCAGCAGCCGCCGACGCCCACCCGTGGCCACGGGTGTCGGCGGTCGTCTGGCATGCTGATCGCAATGAGCGACAACCAGGTAGGCGGCATCGTGGTCGCTGTCATCACGTTGCCGTTCATCGCCGTATTCGCAGCGATGATCGCGATTCACGTCCGCAATCAGCGACGCCGAGAGGCTGCGCGAAGTCGCCAGCAGGCCGTGTCGGGCAGAGTTATCGATTCGCGGGTGACCAGCCACAGCATGTACAGCAACGACGTCCACGGACACATCACGATGTACACACCAGAGGTCACCTACGAATACATCGTCGGCACACAAACGCTGAAGGGCGATCAGATCAGCGACAGTCCGATCGGCGGCTGGAGTGCCGCCGCCAGTGCCGACGAGGTCGTGGCTCGGTACCCGCCAGGCCGACAGATCTCCGTCTACGTCGACTCCGCCGATCCATCTCAGGCCGTGCTGGAGCCGAGTGACTTCAACGGCGTGGTGAACGGCGGCGGGATGGTTGCGTTGGTCGTCGGCGAAGTCGTCCTGCTCGCGCTTCTCGTGCTCGGCACTGTGCGGGCGATCGGCTGACCCTCGTCGAAGGGCGGGCCTTCACTCGGCTCGATGCGACCGCGACGGTCCCACGGAGGCCGGCAGTGCACAACGACATCGTCGCTGCAGCACTCAGAGCGGCGCCGATCTGCTCGTCCGGCGCGCCGTCCGACCGGCGGTTCAAGGGGCAGTGCAGATGTGCAGGTCTACGACGACGACCGGTGCGGAGGCTGCCGGCAGCCATTCTGAACCGCACTCCGCCGAATCGTGCTCCACGACGCTCGGCGTCGTGGAGCACTCGCGCGTCCGCACTGACGTCGGCGGCGGGTGTGTGGTTGGTGAGCACACTCACGTCGGTCGGCAGCGAGTGAGTGGGTTCTCGCACAGAGTATTACCCGTCGGGTGCACGTTCCGTTGCGTTTCGTTACGATTAGGACGTGACGGTTCCGGGCAAGGGCGGGCGACCCCGCAAGTGGGCGTCGGACGCTGATCGCGTGCGCGCGTTTCGGGCTCGGGCCATAGGCGCTGAAGAGCCGGAGACGATCGTCGAGATCATCGGTCGCGGCGGGGATGAGGCGGCTAAATGGGCCCGTGTGCGTGAGCTCGAGCAGGCGATGGACGAGCAACGAACAACGATCGGATCACTCGAGCGCGATCTCAAGTCCCGCATTCGATCACTCGCCGATCTGGAGAGGACGGTGGAGAGATTGACCGTCGAGAACAACGCTCTCAGGACCAGGCTCGATCATCGTGACGACGCGATCGAGGAATCGCCAGCTCACCGAGGGACGGCTGAGCCTTTCCGGAGCGTCGTCGCAGCCGGACCTCCGACACTGAACCGAGCTCAACGCCGAGCGGCAGGACGCCGGAAACACTGACCGAGGAGGAGTACCGAATCGGCACCTTGAACAGCGATGACCAGGGTGTGTGTGGTCGGGTGTGTGGTCGGGTGTGTGGTCGAGTGTGTTCCAAGGCGGACCATTCACCGATGGAACGACCACCCGGAACCCCGAGAACGTCGGCAGACCTGCCGCGCGAATCTCCGCAACGGAACGACACCGGATCTCCGCAGGACGGCCTGGCGGATGCAGCGGTCAATGGCGTCGCCAGCGAGAGCACCCAGTCGGGCGCCCGATCATCGCGCCGGCGTCGAGCGCCATCGCAGCCCTCAGCGAATCCGACGATCGGCCAGCAGCTCAGCTTCGACGATCTCGAGCCCCTGAACGCAGCGCATCGAACAGCCCACCTCTTCGTCTCGAAGGAGCAACCCTTGCAGAAAGCCACCCTCATTCTTCCACGGCACTCACGACCATTCTCCGACCGAGGCCGGCGCCCGCGGGCCGACATCCCTCACCCAGAGTCGGCCACGATTTCCGTCCCCGATGCGGCACGCCTCCTCGGCATCTCCGAGAGCGCGGCCTACGAGGCAGCAGCGCGAGGAGACATTCCCACGCTCCGCATCGGGCGCCGCGTTCTCGTTGTTCGTCGAGCCCTCCTCGCCATGCTCACCGCCGCGAGCGGCGGGCCGTCACAGTCGAGCTAGACCCACCACCGCCCGCTTCTTCTGCAGATTGGGTCCGGCGTCATACCAACGACGAAGCGTCTCCTCGCTGTTGCCGGTGATCGATGCGACGGTGCGATAGTCGCCGTCGGTCGCGTCGAGGAGCTGCGTCGCGACGTACCGCCGGATCATCGCAAAGGTCACCGGACTGTCACCGCGAGACTTCAACCATCGGTGCGTCATCGTGTCTGGGCGCAGCCACGTTGCACCCTCAGGATCGTCGCTGAAGACAAAGCTGTTCGGTCGAGGACCCGGACGACCGAGTTCGATCAGCCGGCTCTCGCGCAACTCGAACAGCTCGGTGAGAGTCGCTTGCAGCTGCTCGGTCATCGGCACGTCGCGCCAGTCGTCGCGCTTGGTCGCCTTCGCATAGATTCCGACACCCCGCCCTCCGTCCGCAAGCGTTGCCTTGATCGTGACGACCATCTCATCGAGGTCGACGTCCTCGACCCGGATCGCGAGCAGCTCGGATCGCCGGCACCCCAGCGTCGCCAAGCCCATCACATACGCGTACGTCTCGAAATCGGCCTTCCGAACTCGGGCGAGCGCATCGCGCACCTCAGCGGTCTTGGGGACATCAGGCTTGTGCGAAGGTACTTTCGGACTGCGCGCTTCGCGGGCGGGGTTCACGGCCAACCATCCGCTTCGCTTCGCGTGATCGAGCACCTTCGACAGGGTCGAGGCATAGCGGGACTGCGTCGTCGGGCCGAGATGCCCGCTCCACTTGGCGTAGACCTGCTCGATCATCCGCCACGTGACCTTGCTGAGCATGACGTCGCCGAACTCTCCCCCGCCGGGCAACGCCGTCTCACAGAGGCGGTTGCACCCCGAACGATCCGTGCGCACGGTCTGGCGCTCCGTGGACGCCTCGCGCAGGTACAGCTCACACGCCGCCCGTACGGTGCGGGCGTTGGTCGCCGACTGAGTGAGCTCTCCGGTGCCGGCAGCTTTGAGACGGGCCAGCACGATCTCCGCCTGTTCACGCGACCCGCTGACGGTTCTGGTGTGCCGGCGTCGATTCCCCGTCACCGGATCCGGATCGCCCTCCACCCCCACCAGCCAGCGGTCCGGGGCGAGCAGGAAGATCCCGCCAGATCGTCGCGCTCGCGATGACCGTCGGGAGGTCGTCTTCTTCTTGCTGCTGGTCGACTTCGTCGTCGCAGCCTCGGCGGCGACCACCGACTTCAGCGCTTCGAGTGCCGCACGAGCGTCATCGATGGTCCCCTCGACCGTGCGCGACACCCGCCGCCGAGCCCCGCTCTCGCCCCTTGGCAGCTCGACGTCCACGCGCCAAACACCCTCACGAACGGCCTTCAATCCGCCCGATGCGCGCCCTGAAGTTCCTGAGTCTGGGATCGTCCCCATGCCGAAACGGTAGCGCCGAGTGGTAGAGGTTTAACGCGTTCGTTTAATGGGCCAACGACAAAGGCCTGGCCAGCGCCCCAAAAAGGGGCTCTGACCAGGCCTTTCAAGCGAGCGGATGACGAGATTCGAACTCGCGACCCTCACCTTGGCAAGGTGATGCTCTACCAGCTGAGCCACATCCGCAGATTGCGCCCAGCACTTTAGCAACTCCCCGGCTGGACCGGACACGGCCGATCGGCAATCCGGGGCAGATCTGCGATCAGCGCTGGTCGGCGGGGCGGAGGTCGACGCGGAGCACGAGGATGCCGTCCTCGATGGTGCCCGCGGCGTCGCCGATGATGGCGAAGTCCTGGAAATCGATGTTCGCCTGGGAGATGAACGCCTGGCGCTCGGTGCCCGAGACGGGTGGCAGGGGGCGCTTCTTCACCGCTGCCGCTCGCTCGCGGAACCTGCTCAGCATCTCGTCGACATCGAAGGCGGCCATGCGCCACACCGTACCCGCAGGCGCCGTGGCGCGGCCGATGTCAGCTGTCGTTGCGGTGGAACATCCGCAGCAGCGGGTCGATGCTGGCCGGCTGTTCGTCGGGCAGGTCGGCGGCCGAGGTCGCGTCCTCGTCGACGGGTTCGACCTCGGGCACCTCGACCACGCGCACCGGCTCGGCTTGCAGCGGGACGACGGCGGACGGGCGCAGTTCGTGATCGACCGGCACGATCAGCAGCGGGAGTCCGGGAGCCTTGGCGCCGGCGGACGCGCCGACCGCAGCCTTGTCGGATGCGTCGGCGGCGGTCTTGGTGCCGGGCATGACGCCGATCGAGCCGTCCCAGCCGGGATCGGCACCGGGCGTCGAGCCGATGCCGGGCAGGGCACCGGCCGCCGGCTTGGCGGCGACGACGGACCGCGCTGCGGGCGATGGCTCGACCGCGGTCGGCGCGCCGGCTGGGGACGACGAGGCCGCCCCCGCAGACGAGACGACGGGCGACGGTTCCGCCGCTGCACCGGCAGGCAGCTCCACCTTGGCGCCAACGGCGGCGAGTGCGGAGTCGATGTCGTCGACGGCACTGATGCGGGCCGCTGGCTCGTTCGCGAGCACGACCGGCTCGGAGCCGGCCTCGGGCGACTCGGCCATCGCGACGGCGATCAGCGCGGGATCGTGGAGGTCCTCGTAGCCGCCGTGCTGGCCGCGCTGCTTGTGCAGATCGATCTCGGGCTCGCCGCTGGCTCCACCGCGCTGCACGCCCCACCGCATCGGCGTGGCGGCGGCCGGGCGGGCACCGTCGAGCAGCGCCTGCTGTGAACCGCCGTCGAGCTTGCGGAACCGGCGAGCACCGATGGTCTCGAGCGGCGCGAGCAGCTCGGGATCGTGGCGGGTGGAGCGCCAGAACCACAGCGTGATGAACACCAGCGCGATGCCGAGGGCCGCCAGGGCGGCAGCCAGCAGGTACACCTTGTGCGTGCTGCTGGCGTCGTTGACGGTGTCGGCGAGGACGCGGGGCCGGAGGCCCGCGGCAAGTCCGAGGAGGTGCGAGGACGGCAACTTCATCGGCAGCAGTCTCGCAGATCCGCGCCGCACCCGTGCAGCCCCTCCCCTGGTGACCATGTGTGCGGGGCCTCGCGCGACGCCATGTGCGAAACTTCGCGGATGACATCGACCCTCCTCGTCATCGCGGTGTTCGCGGTCTGCGGGCTGATGCTGTGGGCGTCACACAAGATGGAACCGCACTATGTGAGCCGCGATGGCGGACGGATGATCGTGCACGGCCAGGGCATGAGCCGGGCCGGCCAGCCATCGGGACGCTGGCGCGAGCTGCGCGTGCAGAAGATCGGTGACCGCGTCGTCGAAGTGCGCCCACGACGCGGAACGCTGGCGATCAACGCCCGTGGGGGAAGCGCGATCAGCGCTGCCTTCCCGCGTGCGAAGCGCCGTGCGCCGCGCACCTCGACGTGGTCGGTGCTCGGCCAGGCCGAGTCCCCGGCGAAGAACCGCGTGCTCTACATCCTCGACGGCAACCACGATCCGGGTCTGCCCGAGATGCTCGTCCTGCGCTTGCCGACGAACAGCAAGGCGATCCCGATGCTCGAGGCGATGGCCGTCAAGCCGGCGTCGCCGCCCCAGATGACCAGCGCGTCGACCAGCACCTCGACCAGCGGGGCCGGGTGGACTACGCGGCCGCCGCGTGACGGTCGAGGAACGCGCCGATGGGCGAGCCGACCTGATCGAGGTTGATCAGGAACGCGTCGTGTCCGTGCGGTGAGTCGATCTCGATGTACTCGCTCGGCGTGCCCTGCGCGGTGAGCATCGAGTGGATCTGCCGCTGCTGGTAGGCCGGGTACAGCATGTCGCTCCAGATGCCCATCGTGAGCGCCGGCGCCGTGATGCGAGCCATCGCCGGCACGAGTCCGTTGCGGCCGCGGCCGACGTCGTGGAGGTCCATCGCCTTGCCGATGATGAGGTAGCTGTTGGTGTCGAAGCGACGGATCAGCTTCTCGCCGTGATGATCGAGGTAGCGCTCCACCTCGAACCGCTGCCACATGTCGAACCCGGCGCCGAGCGTCGCACCGTCGGCGAGCTGACGGCCGAAGCGATCGGTGAACACGTTGTCGCTGCGGAAGGTCACCTGGGCGACCATCCGCGCGACGGCCAGCCCGCGCCACGGACCCTCGCCCGGATCGGCGTCGTAGTAGTCGCCGCCGCGCCACTTCTCGTCGAGCAGGATCGCCCGGCGCCCGATGGCGCCCCATGCGATCTGCTGCGCGGTGGCCTGCGCACACGTCGCGATCGGCACGATCGTGCGGACGCGAGTGGGGTAGGTGATGGCCCACTCCAGCACCTGCATGCCGCCCATCGATCCGCCGACGACGCTGTGCCAGACGCGCACGCCGAGGTGATCGGCGAGGCGGGCCTGCACGCGCACCATGTCGCGGATGGTGATCACGGGGAACCGTGAGCCGTAGGGCTTGCCGTCGACGGGATGCGGCGACGCCGGACCGGTGGAGCCCTGGCAGCCGCCGAGCACGTTGGCGCACACCACGAACCAGCGATCGGTGTCGATCGCGAGGCCGGGTCCGATCACGCCTTCCCACCAACCGCCGCCCGTCTGGGCGCGGCTGTCCGGGCCGGCGGCGTGGCTGTCGCCGGTCCAGGCGTGGCAGAGCAGGATCGCGTTCGACGCTCGGTCGTCGAGCGTGCCCCACGTCTCGTAGGCGACGTCGACATCGGTGAGCGTGGTGCCACCGTCGAGCGCGATCGGGTGACCGGTGGCGATCGTGAGGAACTGGCGGTGTCCGGCCGGCATGCCGGGCAGCCACGCTCCGGTGACGGGTAGTAGTGCTTGGTCCATCAGTTCCTCCTCTCGCTGCATCGTTTCGACGTCGGTGACCGTGCTTCGAACATCGTGTCGAGCATCTGCGAGCGGCCGAAGCCTTCGTTGCCGGAGATCCGACCACATCCCATCCGAAGATGGAGGCACCTTGGGGGTTCGGTCCCAGGTTGCCGGGCCCGTGGATCGTCGCCGATCGTTGGGCCGCTCGAAATGCTGTCGGCATCATAACGGTCCGACTGGAGCGGCATGCGGCAATAACCCGCCGGGCCGCGCGCTCGCATCCGGCGAGGTCCGCGGGTACGGTGGGCGTCGTTCGCGGGTGGCGCGGGGCCGAGGAGGCCCTCATGTGCGACGCCTGCACCCCGACGTTCAACCGAAGATCGCTGCTGCGGAGCGCGGCGATCGGTGGCGCGGCCGTGGCGACCGGATCGCTGTGGCTCTCCCGGACCGCGCGTGCTGCACCGGCGACGAGCCGTCCCGACTCCGATCCATCGCCGGATGCTCACTACCTGCCGATGGAGACCAAGGCGATGGCCGAGGATGCCGTCGCCGTCTCCGGCCATGACGCCGTGTCACTGACGAGCCACGCCGTGCTCAGCACCGCGTCGGTGGTCGCGACGCGAGTCATCCCCGCGCCGAACACCGGCGGCACGAAGGCACCGGCGATCGTCAGCCGCGCCCAGTGGAAGGCCAACGAGCGCATCCGGCTCGACGCCCGCGCCTACGCACCCATCCGCAAGCTGATCGTGCACCACACGGCCACCGCCAACAAGCCGAGCAACCCGGCAGCCGTCGTCCGTGAGGTGGAGGCCTACCACGCCAGCGGACGTGGCTTCTCCGACACGGGCTACAACTTCATGATCGACCACAAGGGCGTGGTCTACGAAGGGCGCGCCGCCCGCCGGTACGCATCGACCGAGGTGATCACCGGTGAGGACACCAAGGGCTGGGGTGTCGTCGGCGCACACGCCAAGGGGTTCAACGCCGGCTCGTGCGGCGTCTGCCTGATCGGCGACTTCGAGACCGCATCACCCACCGACGCCGCGCTCAACAGCCTCGTCACCGTGCTCGCCTGGCAGGCCAGCCGTCACCGCATCGACGCGCACGGCGCCGAGGACTACTTCGACATCTACGGCGGTCACCACGTGTTCGCGAACATCACCGGGCATCGCCAGGTCGGCCAGACCGAGTGCCCGGGTGCGCTCATGTACGCGCTGCTCCCGACGGTGCGCGACGAGGTCGAGAAGCTCGCCGGGAGCTGGAAGCCGCTCGTCGTCGACACGCCGGGCGTGCTGCGCTACGAGTGGGGATCGCTGCGCGGCCCGCTCGCGGCGTCGGCCAACGCGGTCTCCACGACCTCGACGACGACGCCGTCCGACGGGACCGACGCGACATCGACGTCGACGACGTCCACGTCGCCGCCGGCGGTCACCACGACCGACTCCGTCGCGCGCGGCACGGGCACGTCACTGACCGCCATCCGCGTCGTGAGCACCAACGGCACCGTCTACACGGCCGGCAAGGCGCGCAAGCTCGGCAACCCGTCGGCTCGCGGGATCACCAGTGTCGTCTCGCTCACGAACGCAGCGACGGGCGACGGCTACTGGGCGTTGGGCGCGAACGGTTCGGTCGCGGCATTCGGCGGTCTGTCCCACTTCGGCGACGCCACGGGCAAGGGCATGGCGGTCGACATCACCGCCACGGGCTCCGGCGGCGGGTACTACGTGCTGATGGCCGACGGCGGGATCTACCCGTTCGGTGACGCCGCGTATGCGTCGTCGCCGAAGAAGGCGAGCATCGCCGGCAACGCGCGGCGGATCGCCGCGCGCCCCCAGGGCGACGGCTACTGGGTGCTGATGGACGACGGCAGCCTGCGCGCGTTCGGCTCGGCACCCAAGCTCGCCGTGCCGAGCGGTGCCGGGACACCGATCGATGTCACGCCGACGCCATCGGGCGCTGGTCTCTGGTTGCTGACCGACGCGGGGCGCGTCGCGGTGGTCGGCGACGCGGTCGATGCGGGCGATCTGAAGCGCTCGAAGGTCAGCTGGAAGAAGCCGGTGGCCCACCTCGTCGCCACGCCGTCCGGCAAGGGCTACGTCATCGTCAACGTCGAGGGCTCGATGCTGTCGTTCGGCGATGCCCCGTCGTACGCCGCGTTCGGCGGCAGCGGGATGACCGTCGCGGGGGTCGCGCTCGCGTTCAGTTGACTCGTGCAGCCAACCTGACTGACGGTCGGGTCAGTTCGGGCTGACCCGTCAGCGAGTAGACGGGGCGCGGATCGAGGGGCATGCTGATCGCCGTGAGCGCCAACTTCTTGTCCCCAAAGGCCTGCGTCCGCGCCGACGCCGACCGCTGGGGCACGTACGCGGTCGACTCCATCGCTGCCGGCGAGACGGTGGCGGCGTTCGGCGGCCAGTGCGTGTCACGCGCCGTGCTGGAGACGCTCGACGACGGCTCGGCCGCGCAGGCCGTGCAGATCGATCACGACCTGTTCCTGGTCAGCCCGATCACGACGGTCCCCGACGACACGGTCGGCCACTCGTGCGCACCGAACTGCGGCATCGCCGGCGGTGTCCTCGTCGTCGCGATGCGCGACATCGCAGTGGGCGAGCAGCTGTCGTTCGATCGCGCGATGACCACCGGGTGCGATTTCAACGAGTTCGAGTGCTCGTGCGGCGCATCGTCCTGCCGGCACAAGGTCACCGGCCACGACTGGATGCTGCCCGAGCTGCAGCTCGCCTACCGGGGCTGGTTCAGCCCCTACCTGGCCAAGCGGATCTCCGCCCTGGTCCGCACCGGCGCCGAACGCCGGGCCTTCGCCCTGTAGCCGAGGCGCCTCCTCCGGCGCGGTCGCCGCGCTACTCTCGGGGTCCATGCGAGTTCTCGTGGTCGGCGCTGGTGGCGTCGGAGCCGCGTTCGCGTCGATCGCTGCACGTCGGCCGATCTTCACCGACATCGTCCTCGCCGACATCGACGGCAACCGCGCCGGCCGGGCCGCGCAGATGGCCAAGAGCGATCGCGTCACGTCCACCCGGGTCGACGCGTCGGACCGCACCGACATCGTCGAGCTGGCCCGCACGATGCGCGCCGACATCATCGTCAACGCCTGCGATCCCCGGCTCAACCCGCCGATCTTCGACGCAGCGTTCGCCGCCGGTTGCCACTACCTCGACATGGCGATGCACATGTCGTCGCCGCACCCGACCAACCCGTACGACGAGGTCGGCGTGATGCTCGGCGACGAGCAGTTCGCGGTGGCCGAGCAGTGGGTCGAGCGCGGCCAGCTCGCGCTGTGTGCGATGGGCGTCGAGCCCGGCCTGTCCGACGTGCTCGCCCGCTACGCCAGCGACCACCTGTTCAGCCGGATCGACGAGATCGGCGTGCGCGACGGCAGCGACCTCACGATCACCTCGATGTCGGGCGACGGCATGGGCTTCGCGCCCACGTTCAGCATCTGGACCACGATCGAGGAGTGCCTCAACCCGCCGATCATCTGGGAGCGCGACCGCGGCTGGTTCACCACCGCGCCGTTCAGCGAGCCGGAGACGTTCGTGTTCCCGGAGGGCATCGGTCCGCTTGGCTGCGTCAACGTCGAGCACGAGGAGGTCGTGCTGATGCCGCGGTGGCTCGACGTCGATCGGGTCACGTTCAAGTACGGCCTCGGCGACGAGTTCATCGACGTGCTGCGCACGCTCCACATGCTCGGCCTCGACAGCACCAAGCCGGTGATGGTGCGGGGCGTCGAGGTGTCGCCGCGCGACGTCGTGGCCGCGGTGCTGCCGAACCCGGCCGAGCTCGGTGACCGGATGCGCGGCCGCACGTGCGCCGGTTCGCTGGTGCGCGGCCTCGGCCTCGACGGCCAGCCGCGGGAGAGCTACCTCTACCAGGTCGTCGACAACGAGTGGACGATGCGCACGTTCGGCCACCAGGCCGTCGTGTGGCAGACGGCCGTGCACCCGGTGGTCGCGTGCGAGCTCATCGCCGACGGTGCGTGGGAGGGCGCAGGCGTGATGGGGCCCGAGGCCTTCAGCGCCGATCCGTTCCTCGACCTGCTCCCCGAGCACGGCGTCAGCTGGTCGCTGGAGGAGCGCACGCCATTGCTCGCCTGAGCAAGCGCCACGTCGAAGCGCTCTTCGCCGCGTACGACGCGGATCCCGTGCTGGCCCTCACGATCGCGTTGCGGATCGTGCTCTCGCAGCCCGACGGCACGTGGCCCGATCTCGTGCGCGCCGCGGGGTTGAGCGACACCCGTGTGGCGGCGCTGCTCGTCGGCGAGCAGGGTGCACTCGACGACCTGGCCCGCGAGCTCAACGAGCTGCGGACGCTCGACCGGACCTGACGCTCACCCGCCGGTCAGGCATCGGTCAGACGGCGCCGATGACGGGCTGGGCGAGGCGCATGTTCTGCGCGTAGCCGGTCTCGGTGGGCAGGAACCCGTTGCGGTCCGGCCACAGCAGCTGCACCATCTCGAACGGGCGGCCCTTGTACCAAGCCGATGCCGTGCGGAAGAAGCCGTCCCACACCGCCATGTCGATCGGCGCGAACACGCAGCGCAGTTCGTTGTCGAGCAGCCCGACCAGCTCGACGTTGAGCGGGATCTCCGTACCGCCCTGGAGCATGTCGACGACGAGACCGATGAGCCCGTGCGCGGCGATCGGCTTCAACCCGAAGATCGCGACGTCGGCGAACCCGGTCAGCTCCGGAAGACCGATCGTGTAGGCGTACGCCGGCACGGGCGGATCGGACTCGGCATCGGGCAGCACGGGCTCGATGGCCCAGCCGTTCGTCTCGATCATCCACTCGATCTTCTCGGCATGCGGGATGCTGAAATCGGGGAGGTCGCCGCTCACGTTCGGCACGGTATCGCGCGATGCTGCGCGCCGCCCTGCGCCCAGTACCGTCGCAGAGACATGTACCGGTTCCTGTTCCGCCCGAAGTGGATCCTCTTCCACCTGGTCGTGGTCGCCGCCTCGGTCGGCATGCTGTTCCTGGCCCACTGGCAGTGGCACCGGCACGAGCAGCGCGACGCGTTCGTGTCCAAGGTCGAGCAGCGCGAGCAGTCCGAGCCGACCGAGCTCGTCAAGCTCCTCGCGGCCGGCACGCCGATCAGCACCATCGAGTACTCACGGGTGACGGCCTCGGGCCACTTCCTGACCGGCCACGACTACCTCGAGATCCTCCAGACCGTCGACGGCGTCAACGGCGACAACGTCCTCAGCCCGTTCCAGATCGACAACGGTCCGATCCTGCTCGTCAACCGCGGCTTCATCGCCGACGGCGAGAAGGCTGCAGCCGCGCCCACCGGCACCATCGTCGTCGGCGGCCTCGCCCGCACCACCGAGAAGCACCAGACCGGTCAGCTCACCGACAACAGCGATGGCAGCAAGCCCGACGAGGTCCGCCAGATCGACCTCGCCCTGATCACCAAGCGGCTCGGCAGCCCGCTCGCACCGGTGTACATCGACTTCATCGCATCGAAGCCGCCGTCGGTCTCGCCGCCGGACCCGCCGGGGTTGCCCGACCTCAGCGGCGGACCACCGCACGTGTCGTACACGATCCAGTGGTGCATCTTCTCCGTCGCCGTGCTCGTCGGTTGGGTGCTCGCCGTCCGACGTTCGTTGCACACGCGTCAGCGGGAGGCCATCAAGGCCGTCGCGCCGCCGGCACCGGCAAGTCCTGCCGCCGTCGCGGCGACACCCGACGACGCATCGGCGCTCAGTGACGAGCGTCCAGTGCAGCCATCCGCCTGAACTGGGTGACCACGTCCGGGCTCTGGTGGGCCGGATCGAGCGTGCGGTAGACGGTGTCGACGTTGACGCTGATCCGCCCGGCCTCACCCCACTCGCCGAAACCGTTCAGGGCGATGTCGCGCGCCGCGTCCCACGCGTCCATGCCGGCCTGGAACCGTGCCGTCGCCTCGGTCTCGACGAACGAGAGGTAGTCGCGCACCTGCGCGATGCCGCCCTTGTCGGTGAGCGGACCGTGGCCGGGCACGACGGTGTCGATGTCCATGCCGAGCATCAGGTCGCACGCCGCGGTCCAGTTGCTCAGCGGTCCCGCCCACACGATGGGCGTGCCACCGATGAACAGGATGTCGCCGGTGTACACGGTCTTCGCGTCGGGGACATAGGCGATCACGTCGCCGGCGGTGTGTGCCGGGCCGACCTCGATCAGCTCGATCGTGCGTCCGCCGACCTCGACATCGAGCCGTCCGGTGAAGGTGCGCGTCGGCAACGTCAGCTCGATGCCGTCGAAGTGGAACTCGCCGAAGAACGTGCGGAACAGCTCACCGAGCTCGCCGGGCGCGCTGTTCAGCGCGGCGAGCGTCGCGGGTGGCACCTCGCTCATCTCGTGAGCAGCGCGGTCGCTGGCGATGATCTCGCTCCCCTGCAGCAGCTGGTTGCCGTAGCAGTGATCGCCGTTCGCGTGGGTGTTGACGACGGTGCCGATCGGCGCCTGCCGCGACACGTCGCGCATCGCGTCGAGCATGTCGCCGGTGAGCACGAGGTCGAACAACGTGTCGACCAGCAGCGAGACGCCATCGCCCGCCACGAGCCCGGCGTTGCTCCAGCCCCAGCCGCCGTCGGGTTGGAGGTACGCGAAGCAACCGTCGCCCAGCTCGTGCAGACCCTTCGTGTACCGATCGTCGTGCGTCATGGCTGTCCTTCCCGTGGACTGCTGTCCCGTCTCCCCGGTGTACCACGCCGGGGAGACGGGCGTCACACCCGGATCTATGCTGCGCCCGTGCGTCAACTGAGCGGGATCGATGTCAGCTTCCTGAACATGGAGACGTCGAGCGTGTTCGGACACGTCTCGTCGCTGAACATCTTCGACCCGACGGGTGCGCCGGGCGGTGCGGGCGTGGAGGCCACCAAGCAGTTGATCCTCGAGCGGATCGATCAGCTCGCGCCGTTCCGGCGTCGGCTGGTGGAGGTCCCGTTCGGGCTCGACCTGCCGTACTGGATCGAGGACCCCGCGTTCGACATCGACTTCCATGTGCGCCACCACGCCGTCCCCGCGCCCGGCACGCCGGAACAGCTGGCCGAGGTGATCAGCCGCATCGTCGCCCGACCGCTCGACCGCACCCGGCCGCTGTGGGAGCTGTACGTGATCGAGGGCGTCGCGGGCGGCACCCGGATCGCCCAGCTGACCAAGGTGCACCACGCCGCGATCGACGGCGCGGCGGGCGCGTCGATGCTCGCGGCCGTGCTCGACCCGAGCCCCGACTTCCGGCCCACCGGCACCGTCGCGCCGTGGGTGCCCGACGCCGTGCCGTCCGACGAGCAGCTGCTGCGGATCACCGCGCTGCAGTACCTGCGGCGCCCGGAGAAGGTGATCCGGTTGTCGGTGCGCAGCATGCGCGAGCTCGCCGCTGCCACGCAGAACGGCGGTTTGCGGGCCCTGGCCGACATCGTCGCCCAACCGATGCCGGGCGCGCTCGGACGGGTGATGCGCGAGCGTCTGCGCGGCGCGAACCACGACGTCGACAACCCGCCCGCGCTGCCGCCGACACATGCGCCACGCACACCGTGGAACCGGCCGATCACCCCGCACCGCCGGTTCACCGCGTGCACCGTGCCACTCGACGATGCCAAGCGGGTGCGCCGTCAGTTCGGCTGCACGTTCAACGACGTCGTGATGGCGCTGTGCTCGGGCACGCTGCGCCGCTACCTGCTCCTCCACGACTGCCTGCCGGACGAGGCACTGATCGCGATGGTGCCCATCAGCGTCCGCAGCGGGAGCGAAGCCGACACCTATCAGAACCGGGTCTCCGCGCTGCTCGCGGACCTCGCGACGAACGAGGCCGATCCGGTCGCTCGGCTCCGTCGCGTGCGTGCTTCGATGAACGCAGCCAAGGAGAACTTCGCCGCGATCCCGGCCGAGACGCTGCAGGACTTCACCCAGTTCGCCCCGCCGGCAGTCGCGGCACGGGCGATGCGGATGTACAGCCGTCTGCGCATCGCCGACCGGATGAACCCGCCGTTCAACCTGATCATCAGCAACGTGCCCGGCCCGAGCACCCCGCTGTACAGCGCGGGCGCGCGGCTCGAGCACTTCTACCCGGTGTCGGCGCTCGCCGACGGCCAGGGCCTGAACATGACGGTGCAGAGCTACAACGGCAACCTCGACTTCGGGTTCATCGCGTGTCGGGACCTCGTGCCCGATCTCGCCGTGATGCCCGCGCTCCTGGCCGAGAGCATGGCCGAGCTGCTCGCGCTGTGCGATCCGGTCGAGGTCGAGGTCGAGGTCGCGGCGACCGCGGCGCGAGCGCCGGCTCGGCAGCGCCGTGCGCCGCGTGCCGCCACGGCACCGTTGGCGCCACCGAAGCCGGTGAAGCTGCCGGCCGGGCCGAAGCCGCCGACGGCCAACGCGGCGCCCACGGCCGCGGCGAAGGGGAAGGCGAAGACGCCCCCATCGGCCCGCGCCGGCGTCACGACGGCAAAGGTGAAACCGTCGAAACCGTCGAAACCGTCGAAGCCGAAGCCGAAGCCGGCGGGCGCGAAGTCGTCGAAGCCGGCGGGCGCGAAGCCGCGAACGCCGTAGCGATCCGCTCGGCCACCATCACCGTCGGCAGCTCCGGGTTCGCCGCTGGAAGATCAGGAAAGATGCTCGCGTCGCACACCCGCAGGCCGCGGTAGCCGTGCACGCGACCCTGCAGGTCCACCGCAGCAGCCGGATCGTCGGCCGCACCCATCCGGCAGCTGCACGCGGCGTGCACGTAGTCGCCGACGTTCGCATTGATCCACGCGTCGAGCACGTCGTCGTCGGCGATGTCGAGCGCGCCGAGCGGCGTCCCGACGTCGTCGACGAACACCTCGTCGACGACCGCCCGGAACGCGTCGGTGGCGAGCAGCTCGACGACGTGGCGCACCGCGTCGCGCAGTCGGGTGCGGTCGCGCTCGTCGGCGAGCATGTCGAGCTCGACGACGTCGGCGTCGCCGTCGAGACGCACCGACCCGGATGAGTGCACCGACATCAGGCCGATCACGAGCGAGCCGTAGTCGGTGCGACCGACGTGGTTGAGCGGCAGCAGCTGCAGATCGGCTGCACCACTCGGCGACGACCAGCGCAACAGCGTCGATGCCGCCAATCGGGTGACGTCAGCAGGTGCGCGCAGGTGGAGCGTGAACGCGGCGGACGGATGGTCCTTGAGCCCTCGCCCGATCGCCGCGCGTCGCACGTCGCTGCGCAGCAGCAGGAGCGGCGACCGGAGCGCGCCAGCGCAGACGAACACCTCCGCCGCGTCGATGACCTCGCCGTCCTCGACGACGACGCCGACCGCGGTCGTGCCGTCGAGCGCGATCCTGGTCACCGTCGTGTCGGCGAGCACGGTGAGGTTGGCTCGTCCGCTCGCGGCCGTCAGGTAGGCGTCGGCCACGCTGATCCGCCGCCCGTCGTGCCGGGTGAGCCACGCCGCGCCGACACCGACATCGCCCGAGTCGAGCGGCGACGCGTCGCGATGACCGAGCTGATGGGCGGCGTCGACGAGCGCGCGATCGACGTCGCCCCACTCCGCCGGATCGGGCTGGGCGACCGGCACCTGCAGCGCGGCGAAGACGGGCGCGACGTCGCTCCATGCCCAACCGTTGCAGCCGAGGTCGCGTGCCCAGCGGTCGAAGTCGGCGGGCATCCCCCACGTGCCGACCATCGCGTTGACCGCCGATCCCCCGCCGAGGCCGCGGCCGAGCAGGTACGGCGTCGGCGCCGACCCGCTCGTGCGGACCACCGCGATGTCCTCCGCAGTGCGCCCCGGCTCGGCCAGCGCGGCGAAGAACGAATCGGCCTCCAGCGTCGGGCGGGAGCCGCCGGGCCCGGCCTCGATCAGCAGCACCGCGCGGTTCGGATCCTCCGACAGCCGAGCGGCGAGCACGCAACCGGCCGACCCGGCGCCGACGATGACGACGTCGTATCGCCGGCTCACGACGTGACGCGCGCGGTCTCCCGCTCCAGGCCGGCGAGGTGTGCGTGATCGTTGTAGCGCAGCAGCCGCCAGCGACCCGGGCGGGCGAGTTGCAGCTCGGTGATCGAGGTGTTGAACGTCCACACGTCGAACGCGCCGATCGATGGTGCGTGCATCGCCTGACGGAGCGCGGCATCGACCACGCCCCCGTGGCACGCGATGACGACGGTCTTGCCCTCGTGCTCGCGGACGGTGCGCGAGATCGTCTCGCCGACCCGCAGGTGGAACGCGGCGAGCGTCTCGCCGCCCGGGAACCCGATCGAATAGGGATCGGTCTCCCAGTCGCGCTCGCCGTACCGGTCGACGAACTCCTGGAACAACATCCCGTCGCACTCCTCGCCCGGATCGTGCTCGCCGAAGCCCTCGACGATCTGCAGCGGCAGCCCACCGAGCGCCGGGGCGATGATCTCCGCCGTCTCCTGTGCCCGTTGGAAGTGGCTGCTGATCAGCACGTCGGCCGTGAACTCCGGGGCCTCCTGCCAGCGCACCCGCAGCCGCTCCGACTGCTGGCGGCCGAGCGGCGACAGACCCGAACACGTGCGGTAGCCGCCGATCCGGCGGGCGACGGTGGTGTTGGATTCGCCGTGGCGAACGAAGATCAGGCGGGTCACAGGCCAACCAGAGTACGTCGCACCGCTGCGAGCACGTGAAGGTCGGCACCTCGGCCTGACTTTTCGTTCAATCGGCGCACCGGGCCGACGGGGCGAGCGTAGGGTCATGTTGCATTCATCTGATGCGCCAGAAGGAGGCCAATGATGCCCGTCCCTTCAACTTCCCGCTCCGACCGTGACTCGTTCTTCGACCGGTTCGAGGCCCTGACGTTCGACGACGTCGTCATCGTCCCGGGCTACAGCGAGGTCCTGCCCGACAGCGTGGACACCTCCTCGGTGTTCGCCCGCGACATCAAGCTCGCCATCCCGCTGGTGTCCGCGGCGATGGACAAGGTCACCGAGGCGCCGATGGCCGTCGCGATGGCGCGCGAGGGCGGCATCGGCGTGATCCACCGCAACCTCTCGATCGAGGACCAGGCCGCCGAGGTCCAGAAGGTCAAGCGCAGCCAGAGCGGGATGATCACCGATCCCGTCACGTTGCCGCCCACCGCCACGCTGCACGAGGCCGAGGCGCTGATGAACCGGTTCAAGTTCAGCGGCGTGCCGATCACGGCGCCCGACGGCCGCCTCGTCGGCATCCTCACCAACCGCGACATCCGGTTCTGCGAGGGCAGCGACTTCGACCGCCCGGTCACCGACTTCATGACCGGTGAGGGCCTCATCACCGCACCCGTCGGCACCACGCTCGACGGTGCCCGCGCCACGCTGCAGAAGCACCGCATCGAGAAGCTGCCGCTCGTCGACGACGCCGGCCGGCTGATCGGGCTGATCACGGTGAAGGACATCCTCAAGCGCCAGGAGTTCCCGAACGGCACCCGCGACAGCAAGGGCCGCCTGGCCTGCGCCGCGGCCGTCGGTGTCGGTCCCGACGTCGAGGCCCGCGCCGAGGCGCTCGCTGCGCAGGGCGTCGATGCCATCGTCATCGACACTGCCCACGGCCACTCGGCCGGCGTCATCAAGACCATCGAGCGCCTGCGCGCCGGCTGGCCCGATGTGGCCATCGTCGCCGGCAACGTCGTCACCGAGGAAGGCGTCGAGGCCCTGGCCCACGCCGGAGCCGATGCGATCAAGGTCGGCGTGGGCGCGGGCTCGATCTGCACCACCCGCGTCGTGTCGGGCGCCGGAATGCCGCAGCTCTCGGCCATCTACTTCACCTGCCTGCACGCCCGGAAGTTCGGCATCCCCGTGATCGCCGACGGCGGCATCACCTACAGCGGCGACGTGGTCAAGGCCATCGCCGCCGGTGCCGAGACCATCATGCTCGGCTCGCTGCTCGCCGGCACCGAGGAAGCGCCCGGCGAGCTCGAGCTGTTCGAGGGTCGCCGGTACAAGAGCTACCGCGGGATGGGCTCGCTCGGTGCGATGCAGGGCCACGGCGCCGACCGCTACGCCAGCGGCCAGGGCCCGAGCGGCACCCGCAAGCTCGTGCCCGAGGGCATCGAGGGCCGGGTGCCCTTCGCCGGCAGCCTCGGCGACGTCACCTACCAGCTCATCGGCGGCCTGCGCAGCGGCATGGGCTACGCCGGCGCCGGCACCCTGCAGGCCCTGCGCGACGGCGCGAGGTTCATGAAGGTCACCACCGCCGGCCGGGAGGAATCCCACCCCCACGACGTCACCATCACCAAAGAAGCCCCCAACTACCAGCGCGGCTGACCCCGCAGCCGGCGAGCCACCTGGGGGCCGCCTGCTGATCGTTCTGCGTGGATCTGCGGCCGTGGACGTAGATCTCGCGACTCGATGCGCGATATCCACGTCCGCAGACGTCGTTCTCGCGGGCTCTGGGCGAATCACGGACCTCCACGTGACGACCGGACTGCCGATCGCGATCGCGAAGGTGGCGGCGAGCCTTGCCCGCCGCTGACGCGAAATCCACGTCCGTGGACGTCGATTTCCGCGGGTCGCAGTCCGAGGCGGCTCGGTGGCGGGCGCCGCCGGAAGGCGCTACGCGAGCTTTTCGACGAACGCTTCGAGCTGGCGCAGGTTGCGGCACTCGAAGACACCGTCGGTGTGGGCGCCGTAGTCGCCGACGATGGAGTCGCCGGTGTTCCAGTAGCTCTTCGGCTCGGGGTTGAGCCAGTAGACGTGGCGGGCCTTCTGGCGCACGTTCTTGAGCACCCAGCTCTGGCTCGCGTGGTAGTTGTTGCGGGCGTCGCCGAGGAACATGACCGTGGTCTTCGGGCCGATCTCCTTGCCCCATTTGTCCCAGAACACCTCGAAAGCGTGGCCGTAGTCGCTGTGGCCGTCGACCCAGACGACGTCGGCCTCGGTGTTGACTCGGTGGATCGCTTCCTGGATGTCCTCGGTGTTCTTGAAGTACTCGGTGACCTCGTCGATGCCGTCGATGAACACGAACGAACGGACCTTGCTGAACTGGCCCTGCAACGCGTAGACGAGCATCAGCGTGAACCGCGCGAAGGCGGCGACGGAACCGCTGATGTCGGCGACGACGACGAGCTCGGGCTTGGCGGGGCGCGGGTACTTGAACTTCGGCTCGGCCGGCACGCCGCCGTACGACAGCGAGTGGCGCACGGTGTTGCGGAAGTCGAGCGGGCCCTTGCGACCGTGGCGGCGCTTGCGGGCCAGGCGGGCAGCGAGCTTGCGGGTCAGCGGGTACAGCGACTTCTTCAGCGCCTGCATCTCGTCGCGCGAGGCGTGCATGTACTCGACGTCTTCGGGCAGCGGCTTGCGCAGCGTCTTGGCCATCGCCTCGGCGCCGCGGTCGGCGACGAGGCGTCGACGGATCTCGGCCTCGATCTGCTTCTTGAACTGCTCGATGCGCGAGTCGAACTCGTCCTTCTCGAGGCGCTCCTCGAGCGGGGTCAGCTCACCGCCGACCTCCTGCTTGCTCGCCTCCATCAGCTTCTCCTGCATGCCCTCGAGATCGAGGTTCCGCAGGGTGCGATACAGGTAGTACGTACCGCCGACGGGGCGGCCGGGCTCCATGCCGGCGAAGCGCTGCACGGCCTGCTTGGCCAGCGCGCGCATCATCCCCTGGTCGCCGTTCTTGAGCGCCTGCATCAGCAGGTTCATCATCTCTTCGGGCGTCAGCGAGTCCATGCCGCCACCGCCGGCGGACTTGCCGTCCTGCTGCATCTGCTCTTGCATCTCGCGCCACATCTCGTCGATGTCGCTGTCACCCTCGACGAGCTTGTACTCCGGGCCGCGCAGGCTGAAGTAGACCTCGAACACGGTCTCGAACGCGCGCCAGTGCGAGTTGTTCTTCACCATCGTCGCGGCGAGTGCGTACTTGAACGCCTCACGATCCTCGATGGGGATGTGCTGCACCGCCTCCATCGCGTCGAGGTTCTCGGTGAGCGACACGGGGATGCCCGCGTTGCGCAGTTCGGTGACGAAGCCCGCCATCAGGTCGAGCACGACAGGACCCGCCTTACTTCGCTGCTTCGATCGACAGCTCTTTGGCCGCCTTGGCGATGTCCGTCTGGTACTTCAGCAGGATGTGCAACGTCTCCTTGGCCTGCTGGGCGTCGATGTTCTCGACGCCGAGCAGCACGAGGGTGCGGGCCCAGTCGATGGTCTCGCTGACGCTCGGCGCCTTCTTCAGGTCGAGCTGGCGGATGCTGCGCACGATGCGCGCGATCTGGTCGGCGAGGTTCTCCGACACGCCCGGCACGCGGGTGGTGACGATGAGCTTCTCGCGCTCCATGTCCGGGTAGTCGACGTGGAGGAACAGGCAGCGACGCTTCAGTGCCTCGGACAGCTCGCGGGTGTTGTTCGACGTGAGGAACACCAGCGGGATCTGCTTGGCGACGATGGTGCCGAGCTCGGGGATCGACACCTGGTACTCGGACAGGATCTCGAGCAGCAGCGCCTCGGTCTCGACCTCGACACGGTCCACTTCGTCGATCAGCAGCACCACCGGATCCTCGGCCGTGATGGCCTCGAGCAACGGACGGGTGAGCAGGAACTCGTCGGAGAAGATGTCGTCGTGGACGTCGCTCCACGAATCGCTGCTCTTGTCGGCCTGGATGCGCAGCAGCTGCTTCTTGTAGTTCCACTCGTACAGGGCCTTGGACTCGTCGAGACCCTCGTAGCACTGGAGGCGGATCAGGCGGGCGCCCGTCATCTCGGCGATGCTCTTGGCGAGCTGGGTCTTGCCCGTACCGGCCGGTCCTTCGACGAGCACCGGCTTGCCGAGACGGTCCGCCAGGAACGCCACGCCGGCGATGCCTTCGTCGGCGAGGTAGTTGACGTCGCGAAGACCATCGCGGACTTGCTGGACTGACTCGAAACGGGGTGCCATACGTCGGGCACCTTACTGGCCGTTCACCTGCGGCGATCAATTGAGTTACCGGCATGAATTGGTCATACGGCACGTCCGACCCGCTGCGCTCTACGATGCGGCTGTGGATCGCGGGCCCCTCGGAGACGACATCGATCGGTTCGTCGACACGGTCTGCGGCGACCTCTCGGCGCTGTCGAGGAAGGGCGACGACGCCCATCGACCCGACGTCGTGGTCGAGGCCGCGAACATCGTCGCCGCCGCGATGGCCGCCGACGGCCGCTTGTCCGACGACGAATCGTGGGCGTACGTCACCGGCATCGGGATGATCAGCGACCCGACGGTGGTCGGCACGCCGGCCGAACTTCGCGCCGCCGGGATCTTCACGGCCGACAAGGCGGTCTGGGTGCGGAGCCCCTCGGTGCTGTTCGATCTGCTCGTCAGCGCCGACGCACGCGACGCAACCGAGCGGAGCCACCACTATCACGACCTCGCCCTGAAGCTGTGCCGGGCCACGATCGCGATCGACCTCGTCACCTCGCCGGCCGAGCTCGATCTGATCGAGGCGTTCCGGCACACGATGCTCGACGCGTTCGACGCGCACGGCGTGCCCCGCCCCGGGCAGTCGGCCGGTCCGAAGCCGACATCGGACGCACCGAACACGGCTGCGGCCGCGCCAATGGCACCAGCGACGGCCCAGCCCGCGCAGCCTGCGGCGAAGGCGGTCGAGACCGCCGCTGCCGCCACGCCCGCGCCGAAGCTGCCACCGGCGAAGACGATCGCCGAGCTGCTCGCCGAACTCGATGCGCTCACCGGGTTGCGCGGGGTGAAGGACGAGGTCGCCCGGTTGACGAGCCTCCTCCAGATCCAGGCGCTGCGCAAGGAGCGCGGCCTGCCAACACTGGAGACCAGCCACCACCTCGTGTTCACCGGCAACCCCGGCACCGGCAAGACCACCGTGGCTCGGCTGCTCAGCCAGATCTACCGCTCGGTCGGTGTCGTGTCGAAGGGTCAGCTGATCGAGACCGATCGATCCGACCTCGTCGCCGGCTTCGTCGGCCAGACCGCCACCAAGACGTCGGCCGTGCTGAAGAGCGCGCTCGGTGGGATGCTCCTGATCGACGAGGCCTACAGCCTCGCCCGTGGCGGCGCCGAGGACTTCGGCCGTGAGGCCATCGACACCCTCGTCAAGTTCATGGAGGACAACCGCGACGACATCGGCATCGTCGCGGCCGGCTACCCCGCCGAGATGCAGGCGTTCATCGACACCAACCCCGGGCTGAAGAGCCGCTTCACGCGCACGATCAACTTCGCGGACTACACCGACGACGAGCTGGTGTCGATCTTCGAGTCGCTCGGCGAGACCAACCACTACTCGCCCACCGACGACGCGATCACCAAGCTGCACGCGCTGCTCGCCGCCCAGCCACGCGACCGCGGCTTCGGCAACGCCCGCTTCATCCGCAACGTGTTCGAGGACGCGGTGGGCCGCCAAGCACAACGGTTGAGTGCGCTCGAGGATCCGACCGACGAGCAGCTCACCACCCTCGTCGCCGACGACCTCGCGCCCGTCGGAGCCGCCCTGTGACGGCGAAGCGGCTGCTGGCGTTCCTCGGCGCCGTCGTGCTCATCGTCGGTGCGATCGTCCTGCGCAGCGCGCTCGACGACAACTCCTCCAGCTCCACGTCGGGCTCGGGCACGACGTCATCGGGTGGCAAGGCGACGGTGGTGTGCAGCATCGCGCTTGCGGTCGCCTGTGACGAGCTCGATCCGAAGAAGTTCGACGTCGCGTATGCGAACGATGGGGACGAGTTCACGGCCCTGTCGCAGTCGGGCGCACAGGTGCCAGACGCGTGGATCACGGTTGATCCGTTCCCGGGGATGGTCGACGCGCAGCGGAGCTTTACGCAGCAGCCAGAGTTGACGTCGACCGTCACCGCCGTCGCGGCGGACGCACCGATGCTGGCTGTTGCGAGCACTGATGCGAAGGACTTCGCCCAGGCGTGTTTGCAGCAGCCCGCCTGGAAGTGCATCGGCTCGAACGCCGGCAGGTCGTGGGCGAGCATCGGCGGAACCGAGGGCGGTGACCTGCTGCCGGGTCTTCGAGACCCGGATGCCGACGGCATCGGCTTGCTCACGTTCGCCAACGCCGTCGCGGGCTACTTCGGCAATGCCACGCTGTCGACCACCCAATGGGACGACGGTGCGTTCACGAGCTGGTTGCGCAACCTTCACTCGGGAACCAACAACCGTACGGCGACCGGTCGGGACTCGTCGCTCGCCACCCTCATCGTGCGTCCGACGCTCGTCAACGTCGCAGCCACCACGGCGAGCGAGCTGACTGCGAACGCGCAGTCCACTCGCGTCACGGCCCTCCCGGTCGCGCCGGCTGTCTCGATCACCGCGGTTGTCGCCGCCTACACGACCAGAGGCGCGAGGGTGCCCGCCGCCATTGCGCCCCTGCTCGTCGCTGCGCACTGGACCGCGACGACTGCCCCGGCTCAGACCCTCGATGCGGGTACGTTCGTAGCACTTCGTGCGCTCTGGGAGGGCAAGTGAAACCGAAACGCCTTCACAGCATCGCCACCGCCGCCGTGGTGGGCGCGCTCGTCGCGTCTGCGTGCAGCAGCAGCTCGACGTCCACCAGCGGTACCGGGCTCTCCGGCGACGCGGGCAACTGCATCACCGTGGACATCGCGACGAGCCCGGAGAAGCTCGCGGTGCTCACGGATCTGTCGAACACGTTCAACAAGTCGAAGCAGAAGGTCGACGGCAAGTGCGTGTTCGCCCGCCCCGAGAAGGTGTCGAGTGGCACCGCGGCCGATCTGCTCGTGAAGGGTTGGCCCGATGCTGCCGACAACGGAGCGCAGCCGGTGATCTGGTCGCCGTCGGCCAACGACTGGGCGGGCATCGTCAACGAGCGCGTCGGCAAGGTCGTCGCGCCGCTCGGCAAGTCGTTCATGCTCACCCCACTCGTCATCGCGATGCCGAAGGTGATGGCCGAGGCGCTGGGTTACCCGAAGAAGCAGCTCGGCTTCTCCGACATCGTCGCGCTGGCCGGCAACCCGCAGGGTTGGGCCGCCTACGGACATCCCGAGTGGGGCCAGTTCAAGCTCGGCAAGACCAACCCGAACATCTCGACGAGCGGCCTCAACTTCACCATCGCCGAGTACTACGCGGCCACGGGCAAGACGAGTGGCCTGACCGTGGAGGACCTCCAGCGGCCGGAGGTGCAATCGTTCGCCACGAACGTCGAGAACACGGTCGTGCACTACGGCGACAACACGCTGACGTTCCTCAACAACTGGTACCGAGCCGATCAGCGTGGCAGCGCACTCACGTACACCTCGGCCGTCGCGGTCGAGGAGAAGTCGGTCATCGACTACAACACCGGCAACCCCGACGGCATCCTCGATCCGGGCGAGGTGCCGCGCAAGCCGCGCAACCCGCTCGTCGCGATCTACCCGAAGGAGGGGACGCTCTTCTCCGACGATCCGTTCATCATCCTCGACGAGCCTTGGGTCAGCGCCGACCAGAAGGCGGCGGCGCTCCTCTACCAGGACTTCGTGCAGCAGCCGGAGAACCAGGCCAAGGTGCTGCAGTACGGCTTCCGTCCGGGCAACCCGGCTGTGCCGGTCGGCGCGCCGATCACGCTGGCCAACGGCGTCGATCCCAGCCAGCCGCAGTCGGAGCTCACCCTGCCCGACAGCAAGGTCCTCGTGGGTGTGCTCAACGCCTGGGCCAAGCAGCGCAAGGACGCCAAGGTGCTGCTCGTGCTCGACGTCAGCGGCAGCATGGGCGACGCGGTGGGCACCGACGGCAAGACCAAGCTCGATCTCGCGATCCAGGCGGCGGTGAACTCCCTCGGCAAGTTCAAGGACACCGATGAGGTTGGTCTGTGGATCTTCACCACCGATCTCGGCACCGACGGCGCGAACTACCTGGAGCTCGTGCCGACCGCACCGATGAGCGAGAACCGAGCGAAGTTGAAGAGCGCGCTGCAGGCCCAGACGCCGTTGAACGGGACACCGCTGTACTCGGTCACGCAGGCCGCTTTCGAAGCCGCGCGCACAGCCTTCGACCCGGCCAAGATCAACGCCGTGGTGTTCCTCACCGACGGCCAGAACGACGACGACAACGCCGATGACGACCAGCAGCAGTACGACGACATGATCAAGACGCTCACGTCGGGCTCAGAGGGTGTCAACACCAAGTCGATCCGCGTGTTCACGATCAGCTACGGCGCCGACGCCGACACCGCGACGCTCAAGGCCATCGCCGAGGCCACGAACGCCGCCTACTACGACGCCAGCAACCCGGCGACGATCGACCAGGTCTTCACCAACGTGGTGTCGAACTTCTGACGATTCGCACCATGGCCCGACTCAGCTTCCGCGACCGCTTCTTCACCACGCCGGTGGCGCGCGCCCTGTGGTCGCCGCTCAGCATCCTGCTGCTCGGCGCCGTCGCCGCGGTGGGCATCGTGGTCGGCCTGCCGATCGCCGCGGCCATCGGGATCGGCGTCGTCGCCTACGGCGTCAAGGTGCTGATCGCGATGCCACGCAACTCCCGCTCGGGCGAGCGCATCGATCCGTTCGTGCTCAAGGAGCCGTGGCGCGGTTATGTCCAGAGCGCGCAGTCGGCCAAGCTCCGCTACGACCGCACGGTCGACGGCACGCGCGACGGGCCGATCAAGGATCACCTCAAGGAGCTCGGCTCGCGCCTCGACGACGGCATCGAGGAGTCATGGCGGATCGCCTCACGGGGCAACGACATCGACAGCGCGATCGCGCAGTTGAGCACGGCCCAGGCCCAGCGCGAGCTGGATCAGCTGCGCGCCCAGCCGCACAGCAGCTCCGACGACGTGACGTCGACGATCCAGTCGCTGGAGGCGCAGATCAGCTCGGGCCAGCGGATGCAGCAGGTGTCGTCGTCCACCCGTGACCGGCTCCGGTTGCTCGACGCGCGCTTCGACGAGCTCGTCGCGCGCGCTGTCGAGGTGAGCGTCGGCAGTGCCGACAGCGCGGTGCTCGGCAACGACGTCGACGATCTCGTCAACGATCTCGAGGGCCTGCGTCAGGCCATCGACGACACGCATCGCGCCGAGGCCGGCGACCTCACCGAGCCCGGGCTCGCGCTGCCCGATCCGGGAACCGCGGCGCCGACGCCGATGCCCGACACGTCTCCGCCGCAGACCCGACCGCAGAGCCAGCCACCGACGTGAGCGCTCGATGACGACATCGACCCCGAGCAGCGGTCTGCTGAGGTCGAACGTCGTGGTTGCCCTCGGGACGTTGCTCTCGCGCCTCACCGGGCTGATCCGGGTGATGGTGCTCGGCTTCGTCGTCGGCCAGACGTCGCTCGCCGACGTCTACAACTCGGCGAACAGCACGCCGAACACCATCTACGAGCTGCTGCTCGGCGGTGCGCTGTCGGCCAGCCTCGTGCCGCTGTTCACCAAGCAGTTCGAGCGCAAGGACGACGACGCCACCCGCGCCGTCATCACCGTCTCGATCATCGCGATCAGCCTGCTGACGATCATCGCCGTCCTCGCCGCACCGCTGATCTTCCGGATCTACTCGCTGCACCCGAAGACCGACGCGGCGCAGTACCGCGCCGCCGGCACTGCCCTGGCGCGCATCTTCCTCGTCCAGATCTTCTTCTACGGCCTGACCGCGCTGAGCACGTCGCTGCTCAACGCCCGCCGGAGGTTCTTCGCCGCGGCGTGGTCGCCCGTGCTCGCCAACGTGATCATCATCGCCAGCATCTTGCTGGTGCCGAAGGTGATGCACCACCAGGTGCCGGTCATCGGCGACGTCCTCACCAACAGCTCGCTGAAGCTGACGCTGGGCCTCGGCGCCACGGTCGGCATCGCCGTCATGGCACTGTCGCTGTACCCGGCGATGCGCCAGGCCGGTGTGCCGCTGCGGATCAGCACCGACTTCAAGCACCCGGCGATCAAGCAGCTGCTGCAGCTGTCCGGCTGGACGCTCGGCTACGCGATCGCCAACCAGATCGCGGTGATCGTCGTGCAGAACCTCGCGCTCAGCCGCGGCGCCGGCCAG
Source organism: Ilumatobacteraceae bacterium (assembly GCA_025463305.1). The sequence goes on along the minus strand of JAOBWK010000039.1, from coordinate 18,006 downwards.
GTCGACGCGTACGCCAAGGCGTTCACGTTCTTCGTGCTCCCGCACGGTCTGCTCGCCGTGTCGATCGCGACGACGTTCGAGCCGGAGATGTCGCGCAACGTCGTGCGGAAGGACAAGCACAGCTTCATCGAGCAGTCGTCGCTCGGCATCCGGATGGTCGCGCTGCTCACGCTGCCCGCCGGCTTCGGGTTGTTCGTGCTGCGTCGAGCGATCATCGGCGCGATCCTCGAGCACGGGCGCTTCCAGCCACTCGCGGCATTGAACACCAGCCGCGCCCTCGGCGGGTTCGCCGTTGGCCTCGTCGGCTTCAGCATCTACCTGTTCGTGCTGCGCGCGTTCTACGCGCACCACGACGCGCGCACGCCGTTCGTCATCAACCTGTTCGAGAACGCGATCAACATCATCCTCGCCTTCGTGCTGATCGGCCGTTACGGCGTGCTCGGCCTCGCGCTGTCGTTCGGCATCGCCTACCTCGTGAGCGCGGCGTTCGCCCTGCTGATCCTGAGCTACAAGGTGTCGGGCTTCGAGCTGCGCTCGCTGTACACCAGCCTGTGGCGGATGCTGCTCGCCGGCGTCGTGATGGCCGAGGTGGTGTGGTGCGTCGCACGCGTCGTCGGCACCAACTCCGGCACCGGCGCGATCGCGCGCACGCTCGCCGGCACCGTCATCGGCACGGCGGTGTACGTCGCGGTCCTCGTCGCCCTGCGCGCCCCCGAGATCGACTTGCTCAGGAACCGCTTCCGACCGCGTCGAGCAGTCGACCAATCCGTCTAGGATTCGGTCCATGTTCAAAGTCTTTCGGAAGTGGTGGAAGTACCTGACGGCGAAGACCAACAAGAACTTCGACGACCGGGCCGACCCCGCGGTGCAGCTCGAGCAGGCCCTGTCCGAGGCGCAGGATCAGCACCGCCGGCTGCGCGAGCAGGCTGTCAACGTCATCGCCACCCAGAAGCAGAGCGAGATCCGGCTCAACGCGAAGATGGCCGAGCTCGAGAAGCTGAACGGCAACGCCCGTCAGGCGCTCATCATGGCGGCCGACGCCACCAAGGCCGGCGACGCCACGAAGGCTGCCTCGTACAACAGCGCGGCTGAGACGATCGCCAACCAGCTGATCCAGGTCGAGAAGGACGTCGACGGCCTCAAGGCGATGGTCATCAGCTCCACCCAGGCCGCCGATCAGGCCAAGGCCGCCGTGGCGCAGAACAGCCGCCTGCTCCAGCAGAAGCTGTCCGAGAAGAACAAGCTCCTCTCCCAGCTCGAGCAGGCCAAGATGCAGGAGTCGATGAACGCGGCGATGACGCAGCTGAGCGAGACCGTCGGCGACGACGTGCCCACGCTGAAGGAGGTCAGCGACAAGATCGAGGCCCGCTACGCCAAGGCGCAGGCATCGTCGGAGCTGCAGGAGACCTCGGTCGACAGCCGCATCCAAGAGGTCGAGATGGCCACCGCGAACGTCGAGGCCCAGGGTCGACTCAGCCAGCTGCGCGAGGAGCTCGGACTCAACCCGGCTCCCAGCGCCGCCGCGCTCAGCACACCCGCCGCTGCGGCGCCCGCCGCCGAGGCCGCTCCCGTCGAGCAGCCCGGTACCGCCACCGGCGCCTGACGCTCACCGTCGCCGCATCAGTGCGGCAACAGCACCAGATCGTCGCGGTGCACCACTTCGTGGGCGACGCGTGCCGGGAGGTCGCGGGTGCTCTTGCCCGCTGACTGCTGCACCACCTCGGCCGACGACACCGCCATGCCGCGAGCGAACACCGTGCCCTCGGGGTTGCGGATCTCCACCGTCGCACCCTCGTGGAAGTCGCCGTCGACGGCCACCACGCCGGCAGGCAGCAGCGATCGACCGCGATCGACCAGCGCCGCGTAGGCGCCGTTGTCGACCGTCACCGAGCCCTTGACGTCGCTGGCGAAGCCGATCCACAGCTTGCGTGCGGGGAGCCGCCGGTCGTTCGGGGCGAAGCGCGTGCCCACGTCGGCGCCGTTGACCGCGTCGACGAGCACGTTCGGGCGCAACGCCTGGGCGATGACGGCGCGGACGCCCGACCAGCTCGCAAGGCGCGCGGCCTGCAGCTTCGACGCCATCCCGCCGCTCCCCCGGTCCGTGCCCGTCGATCCGGCCGACACGGCCAGCAGCGGATCGTTGGCAGCGACGTCGCTGATCAGCTGGGCCATCGGGTCGGTGCGCGGATCGGCCGTGTAGAGGCCGGGCGTGTCGGTGAGCAGGATGAGCATGTCGGCGCTGACGTTGTGGGCGACGAGCGCGGCGATGCGGTCGTTGTCGCCGTAGCGGATCTCGTCGTTGGCGACGGCGTCGTTCTCGTTGACGATGGGCACGCAGCCCAGCTCGAGCAGCCGGGTGAGGGTGTGCCGGGCATGCAGGTACTGCTGACGGTTGGCGAAGTCGTGCGGCACGAGCAGCACCTGGGCGGCCACCAGGTCGTGCCGGCCGAGCTCGCGGATGTACTGCTCCATCAGCCGTGGCTGGCCGGCCGCGGCGAGCGCCTGCAGCGTGAGCACGTCGGTGGGCCGAGCCGACAGGTTGAGCGCGGCCACGCCGGCGGAGATCGCGGCCGAGCTGACGAGGATGACCTCGTGGCCGTTTGCCTTCAGGGCGGCGAGCTGATCGCACAAAGACGCGATCACGTCGCGCTGGATCACACCCGCTGAGTTCGTCAGCGACGAAGTGCCGACCTTGGCGATGACACGCATGATGCGAACGCTCTCAGAGATCCGGCTCGTACTCGAAGCTGAAGTCGCCGATCCAGACGATGTCGCCCTCTGACGCACCGGCGCGCAGCAGCAGCCGGTCGACGCCGAGCTTCTTCAGGCGATCGTCGATCCAGTTGAGCGCCTCCGGCGTGGTGACGTCGTTGAGCGCGACGACGCGCTCGACCTCGCGGCCGACGAGCCGGAAGTGGCCGTTGTCGAGCCGCTCGACGACGGAGCCGACGACCTCGGGGCGGATGATGACGAGGCCCTCGCTCTCCGGCTGGGCCTTGCGGGCCTCGGACACGAGCATCGCCAGCTGGCCGACGAGCGTGCGGATGCCCTCGGTGGTGAACGCGCTGATCCGCAGCCCGTCCCACTCGGTCTCGGCGCCGACGTCGTTCTTGGTGCCGACGACCACGCGGGGGCGCTCGAGCATCTCCGGCTGGTAGTTGCCCAGCTCGTTGAGCAGGATCCGCTCCTGCTCGGCGGGGCTGACGCCGTCGGTGGCGGCGAGGTCCACCATCACGCACAGCACGCGGGCCCGCTCGATGTGGCGGAGGAACTGGTGGCCGAGGCCCTTGCCCTCGCTCGCACCCTCGATCAGGCCGGGGATGTCGGCGACGATGAACTCGGTGTTGCTGTCGACCCGCACGACGCCGAGGTTCGGCTCCAGCGTGGTGAACGGGTAGTCGGCGATCTTCGGCTTCGCGGCGCTGATGGTGCTGATGAGCGTGCTCTTGCCGGCGTTGGGGAAGCCGACCAGCGCGACGTCGGCCATCAGCTTGAGATCGAGCTTGAGCCAACGCTCGAGGCCGTGCTCGCCCTGCTCGGCGAAGATCGGCGCGCGCCGCTTGTTCGACCAGAACTTGGCGTTGCCGCGGCCGCCACGTCCGCCCGGAGCGGCCAGCCAACGGTCGCCGTGGTGCACGAGATCGGCCAGCAGCTCGCCCGTGTAGAGGTCGCGCGCAACGGTGCCCTCGGGCACCATCACCTCGAGGCTCTCGCCCCGCTTGCCGTGCTGATCCTTGCCCTTGCCGTGCACGCCGTCTCGGGCGCGACGGTGCGGATGGTCGCGGAACGCGAGCAGCGAGGCGACGTTGCGCGTGGCAACCAACCAGACATCGCCGCCGCCACCACCATCGCCTCCGTTGGGACCGCCGAACGCAACGGGCCCCTCTCGACGGAAGGACACGCAGCCAGCGCCGCCGTCACCCCCGCGGACGTTCAGTTGGGCTTCGTCGACAAATCCACTCATAGGGCAGTAGGAGGCTATCTGTCAGACCCCTCGCGTAACCTTGGGGTGTGCACGAGCCTGTCATCGAGGAGATGCCGGGCGATCCGCTCCCGCCGGATCGGCCCGACGATCGCTCACGGCGTTGGGCCGCGACCATGTCGGGTCACGAGGTCGCCGGCATCCAGCTCGCCCACGCTGACTCGTGGGCCGGACCGGGCAGCACCGCCGTGGTCGACCGGATCGAGCGCGAGGGCAGCCAGGACGACGTGATGGCTCGCCTCGCCACGCGAGCCCACGACGCGGGCGATCGCGTCGTCGCCGAGGCGCCGGATCCGTACCGCACGTGCTTCGAGCGCGACCGCGACCGCATCCTCCACGCCTCCGCGTTCCGTCGCCTCGCCGGCAAGACCCAGGTGTTCGTGTTCCCCGACGATCACCAGCGCACCCGCCTCACCCACGCGCTCGAGGTCGCCCAGGTGGCCGTCTCGATCGCACGTGCGCTGGGCCTGAACGTCGCGCTCACCGAGGCCATCGCGCTCGGCCACGACTGCGGCCACGGCCCCGGCGGCCACGCCAGCGAGGACGCGCTCACGCCGTACCTGCCGGGCGGGTACGACCACGCGCTGTGGGGTGCCGACGTCACGCTCGCCCCGCTCAACCTGTGCCGGGAGACGCTCGACGGCATCCGCAACCACTCGTGGTCGCGGCCCGCGCCGATGACACCCGAGGGCGAGGTCGTGTCGTGGGCCGACCGCATTGCCTACGTGTGCCACGACTTCGAGGACGCCGTCGCCACCGGCATCGTCAGCGAGTCCATGCTGCCGGCGCCGGTCCGCGAGCTGTGTGGCGTGTCGCGGTCGCGCCAGCTCGGCGCGTTCATCCACGCGATGATCGAAGCCACGGCGCGCACCGGCCGGATCGGCATGGTCGATGACCACGCCGCGGCGCTCGCCGCTTTCCGGGCGTTCAACTACGAGCGCGTGTACCTGCGCCCGGCATCGCGCACCCAGGCAAACGCCGTCATCGCGCTGCTGCGTGCCCTGGTCGAGCACTACGCCGATCGTCCGAACCTGCTCGCCACGCCCACCGATCACTACGTCCCCGAGGTGCCCGCCGACGGCCTCGCCGCCGGCAGCCCGGAAGCATTGCACGAGGCCGTGCGCTACGTGAGCGGGATGACCGACCGCTTCGCCTGCCGCCAGGGCATGTCGCTGCTCGGCTGGGGCCCCGAGCGACTCCCCCAAGGCGTCGGTGTCCACCTCTGAGAACGCAAGAACCCCGGTCCTCGCGGACCGGGGTTCTCGACAGAGCTGGTTGGGCGGGCGGATGCCCGCGGGTGTCAGGCCTCTTCGGCGATGACGCTGATGACGCGACGACCGCGGAGCTGTCCGAACTCGACGACGCCGTCCTTCAGTGCGAACAGGCTGTCGTCCTTGGCCAGGCCGACGTTGTGGCCCGGGTGGAACTTGGTGCCGCGCTGGCGGACCAGGATGCTGCCGGCGGTCACCGCGGTGCCACCGAACTCCTTGACGCCCAGACGCTGTGCGTTGGAGTCACGACCGTTGCGGGTTGAGCCGCCACCTTTTGTCTTCGACATGATTCAGCCTTTCGCGATCGACGTGATCTCGATGACGGAGTACTTCTGGCGATGGCCCCAACGCTTGCGCTGGTTGGTGCGCCGCTTGTAGGTGAAGCCATCGATCTTGACGCCCTTGGCGGTGCCGAGCACCTTGCCGGTGACGGTGACGCCGGCGAGTTGCGCGGGCGTGGCCAGCACGGTCTCGCCGTCGACGAAGAGGATGGGTGTGAAGGAGACGTCGGCGCCGTCTTCAGCCCCGAGAAGCTCGACCTGCAATTGCTGGCCTTCCGCGACTCGTTCCTGCTTACCGCCGGTTGCGATTACTGCGTACATAGCCCCACGACTCTATCCCTGCGAGTGGCTAATCCAACATGGCGAGGTCGACGACGACGCCGCGGCCTTCGCAGTTGGGGCACTGGTCGGCGAAGTTGGTGAGCAGGCCCTCGCCGATGCGCTTGCGGGTCATCTCGACCAGGCCGAGCTCGGTGATGTCGAACACCTGCGTGCGCGTCTTGTCGCGGGCGAGTGCCTCTTTGAAGGCATCGACGACCTTGCGCCGGTTCTCGCGGATCTCCATGTCGATGAAGTCGATGACGATGATGCCACCGATGTCGCGCAGGCGCAGCTGGCGGGCGATCTCGTCGGCCGCCTCGAGGTTGTTGTGGAACACCGTGGCCTCGAGGTTGCTGTTCGAGGTGCCGACGTTCTTGCCGGTGTTGACGTCGATGACCGACAACGCCTCGGTGTGCTCGATGATGAGCGAGCCGCCGGACGGCAGCCAGACCTTGCGATCGAGCGCCTTGTGGAGCTGCTCGTGGAGGTGGAACCGCTCGTAGATCGGCAGGCCCTCCTCGTCGGGGTCGTAGAACTCGACGCGGTCGGCCAGCTCGGGGTTGAATGCGGAGATGTACGAGTGCACGTCCTCGAACAGCCGCTTGTCGTCGATGACCACGCCGCGGTACTCCGAGTTGAACTCCTCGCGGATGACGCGCACGGCCAGCTCGGGCTCGCGGTAGAGCAGGCCGGGGCTCTGCATCTTCTTGGCCTTGGCCTCGATCTGGTTCCACGTCTCCAGCAGACGGGTCATGTCGGCGCGCAGCTCGTGCTCGGACGCGTTCTCCGCGGCGGTGCGCACGATCAGGCCGTGCTCGGCGGGCTTGACCCGGTCGAGGATGTTGCGGAGGCGCTTGCGGACGTCGTCGGGCAGGCGCTTGGAGATGCCGTACGTCTTGCTGTTCGGGATGAGCACCACGAACCGGCCGGGCAGCGACACCTCTTGGGTGAGCCGAGCGCCCTTCGCGCCGATCGGGTTCTTGGTGACCTGGCAGACGATGAGCTGCTTGGCCTTGAGGATCTGCTCGATGCGCGCGTCCTTGGCCGACCCGCCGGACCCGCGCTCGACGATGTCCTCCTGGTCGTACTGGACGTCGCCGCGATACAGCACCGCGTTCTTCGGGGTGGCGATGTCGACGAACGCGGCTTCCATGCCGGGCAGCACGTTCTGGACCTTGCCGACGTAGATGTTGCCGTGGATCTGGCCGATGTCGTCGGCCGGGCGGCTGACGTAGTGCTCGACCAGGTTGCGGCCTTCCATCACCGCGACCTGGGTGAGGTTGTCGCGCACTTGCACGCACATCAGGTAGCGCCCGATGGGGCGACCGTTGCGCTCGCGACCGCGGCGCTTCTCGAGCACGTCGGGGTCGAGCTGGGCGGAGCTGCCGCGGCCCGAACCGCCGGACGCCGCCGGTGCGCTCGTGCGGGAACGGGCACCGCTCGGGCCGGCCCCGGCTGCGGCGCCTGCAGCGGCACCGGTGCCGCTGCGGCGACGCTTCTTCTTCGCGCCGCCGGCTTCGGTGTCGGCCGATTCGGCCGGGCGTGACGGTGGCGCGATGGCTGGACGGGTGTCGCCGATCTGGGGACGGCGCACGAGCGCGGCCTCGGCCGCCTCGCCGCTGGCGCGGCCTTCGGAGATCCGCTCGGGCAGCTCGGGCTGCGCAGCGCGGGGTGCACGCGGCGCCTTCGGAGCAGCGGGCGCCTTCTCGCCGGTGGCCTTGGCCGGGCGCGGGGGCGGTGCGATGGCCGGACGCGGTGCCCGGGGAGCTGCTGCCGCCTTGTCGGCGGCAGCCTTCACCGGCTTCGGGGTCGTACGCGGGGGGCCACCGTCGGCGTCGGACTCGGCCGCTTCGTCGCCGCCATCTGGGCCGTCGTCCAGATCATCGTCCTCGTCGTCGCCGTCGCCGTCGGCCGAACCGGCCGGCCGGGCACGGCCGCGACCACCACGTGAACCACGGCGGCGCTTGCGAACCGGGCGGACACCGGGCTCGCCGTCGAGGCCGTCATCGCCATCGGCATCGCCATCGCCTGGGCCGTCGTTCGCGGTCGTGTCCATCGATTCGGTCGCTGCGGACACCGCTTCGGCGACCGAGGCATCTGCTGCGGGGCGCGAGGGAACATCCACGCTCTCGCTCTTCATTTCGTCCATCGACGCAATCCCTTCTTGTGCGCTACGGCTGCCAACGTCCGAAAACATCCGGCACGGCGCCATCGCACGACGAGTTCTTCTTGAACACCAAGTGTCTGGTAGATGATACGAGGAAAGCGCCCTCAACGGGTTGACCCACCCCATGTCAGCGCACCCCACCCCTGCCCGGGGCACGTCACCGCATGCGGCGCATGTGCACGCTCTGGACCAACCCGAACATGACGAAGTACGTCACCGTGCCGGAACCGCCATACGAGATGAACGGCAGGGGCAGGCCCGTGATCGGCATCAGCCCCACCGTCATCGCGATGTTCTGGAACACCTGCCAGAGCAGCATCGCGAACACGCCGGCGCAGATGTAGGTGCCGAGGAGGTCGCGCGAGAGGTGGGCGATGCGCCAGATCCGGAACAGCGCGAGGCCGAACAGGCCGATGATGACCGCGCAGCCGAGCAGGCCGAACTGCTCGCCGATCGCACTGAACGGGAAGTCGGCCCACTGCACCGGGATGTCACCGCGGGTGTTGGTGATCGGGCCGTGCAGCCAGCCCTTGCCAGTGAGCCCGCCGGTGGCCGTGGCCCGGAGCGCGTTCTTGCCCTGGAAGATGAACTGCTGCAGCTTCGGGTTGGTGGAGTTCGGGTTCAGCCAGGCGGTGATTCGTGTCGTCTGGTACGAGTTGACCAGGCCCGTCACCACGGCGGCGGCCACCGTGCTCAGTGCGAGCACCGTGATCATCAGGATGTACTTGGCCTTCGCGCCGGCCACCAGCAGCAGACCCATCAGCAGCGCGACGAGCACCGACGACGATCCGAGGTCGGGCTGGAGGATGATCAGCACCGACGGGATGCCGCCGAGCCAGAGCGCACCGACGAAGCGCTCGTAGGTCACCGAATCGCTGTTCTCCTCGCTCAAGAACGCGGCGAGCGCGAACATCACCGTCACCTTGGCGAACTCGGCCGGCTGGAGCTTGATCGGGCCGATGTCGAAGCTCAGCTGGGCACCGTTGCTGACCTTGGCGAGCAGGAAGATCATCACGAGCAAGACCACGGTGATGCCGTAGAAGAACCGGGCCCGCTCGCGCAACCAGGCGTAGTCGAGTGCCATCACGAACAACATCACGACCGCGGCGGCGATCACGAAGACGACCTGGCGGGTGGCGAACAGGTAGCCGTAGGGCAGCTGGTTGACGCCCGGCGTCTTCGTGCGCGAAGCCGAGTACACGGTGAGGCAGCCGGCGACGACCAGCGCCGACTGCACCAGCAGCAGCACCCAGTCGATGTTGCGGCTGGGGTCGCCGGGGCTGGAGCGGACGTTGCCGAGACCCGAGTCCGGCCGACGGTTGAGGACCGAGAACGCCATCAGTCACGCACGGATGCGCCGCCGGGGATGGCCAGGCAGCCCGGATCGGTCATCGGGTTCGGTGGCGCGGGGAGCACCGACGTCTGGTCGAGCGGATCGGAGAGCTTCACGTCGTCCATGGTGACGTTGCCGCCCAGTGCCTCCATCATGCACTTCACGACCGGTGCGGAGGCGTTCGCGCCGTAGCCGGCCTTCTCGAGGTACGACACGACGACGTACGGCGTGGAGGTGTCGTTGGCGTCGGTCTGCGGATGGAACGCGGCGAACACCGACGAGTCGTACCAGGGCTTGCTGGCCGCACCCTGGGCCGTGCCGGTCTTGCCCGCGAGGCTGATCGCACCCTTGATCGCTGCGTACTGCTTGAACGTGGCTTCGCCGGTGGTCGCGTGGTAGAAGCTCGCCGGGTACCTGACGCCTTTGCCGTAGATCACCCGCTGCAACCCGCGGATGATCGGCTGGACGACGTTGTCCGGGAAGTCGAGCTCGTGCACGACCTCCGGCTTGGCGAACGACTGGATCAGCGTCGCCTGGCTCATGTCGCCGTAGCCCGGGTACCCGGCGGGCACGCCGCCCTGGTAGATGGCCTTGACGATGTGCGGGCGGAGCAGGAAGCCGCCGTTGGCGAGGGTCGAGTAGGCGTTGGCCAGCTGCAGCGGCGACGCGGCGAGCAGGCCCTGGCCGATGGCGAGCTGCACGTTGTCGCCGACGAGCAACTTCGGTGACTCCGACTTGGCGAGGACGCCCTTGTTGATCAGATCGGTCTTCAGCTCGGTGGTGGGGATGCGGCCGGTGAACTCGAACGGGAGGTCGATGCCGCTCTTGGAGCCGAAGCCGAAGCCGCGCAGCTCGTCGCCCAGCAGCGTGCGACCCTTCTCATACGTCAACTCGCCGATGTGGTAGAAGAACGCGTCGCTGGACACGGCCAGCGCGTCCTCCACCGTGACCGGACCGTAGATGGCCGGCTTGCCGGTGCCGGCGCTGAGCGCGTTGAAGTACTCGCACCGCACGCCGGTGTCGCACACGGACTTGTCGATGTTCAGCTTGTAGCTGCCGGTGTCCTGGAACACGTCGCCCGCGTTGATGACGCCGGACATCATCCCCGAGTACGCGACGAAGGGTTTGAACGTCGATCCCAAGTTGTACTGGCCCTGGATCGCGCGGTTGACGAGGATCGATTTGTCGGCCCGGTTCGGATCGTTCTGATCCGGCACCGGGAAGAGCTGTTTGAACTTCTCACCGCTCAGCCCGACGGTGAACCATCGGTTGTCGAACGTCGGGTAGCTCGCCATCGCGACGATCTGCCCGGTGGAGTAGTTCTCGACCACCACCGACCCTGCCGGCGCGGGGAACGGCAGGTACTGGTTGCCGTTCGTGTCGTAGCGCCAGTCCTCCGATTCGGTGAACTTCGGCTTGCCGTCCTTGTCCTTCGGGTTCTTCGCCATCTGATCGAAGTTGGTGTCCTGACGGCGCGACTTGAGCTCGGTCTCCAACGTCTGCTCGGTGTACTGCTGCACCTTCAGATCGATCGTCAGCTGCACATCCTTGCCCGCCACCGGCTCGACCCGACTGAGCTCCTTCACGACCCGGTTCGCACTGTCGACCTGATACGTCACCAGACCCGACTTGCCGTGCAACACCTGCTCCATGCTCAACTCGATCCCGAACTGACCCACCGTCTCGTTGTTCAGATACCCGAGCTCCTTGTACGTGTCCTCCTGGCTGGCCAGGATCAGGCCCATGTAACCGATCACATGGCTGGCCAACGGCGCATACGGATACACCCGCACCCAATCCTCATCACCATGCACACCCGGATAATCCTCACTCCGGCTCTCCAGCTCCAACACCGTTGCCTCGGACACATCCTCGGCCACCGGCAACGGCAAGAAGTTGCTGTACCGGTTGTCCATGTAGCGCGCCTCCATCTCCTCCACCGGCACGTTCAACACCCCCGACAACCGCGTGAAGAGCTCCGTCCGATTGCTCGCCCGACGGATCACCGAACGATCCACCGTCACCGTCAGGATCCGCCGGTTGTCGGCCAGGATCCGACCATCCGCGTCGAAGATGCGACCCCGCTCCGGGAGGAGTTGTTGGGTGCGGGTCTGGCCACTGTTCACCTTGGCCTGCAACGACTGCCGTTGCACGGTCTGCAAGAACCACAACCGGGCACCCACGGCGCCCAGCAGGATCACGGACACGAGAGCGAGCGCGCCGAGACGGGCGGCGCGTTTGTCAACTGCCATGGCGACAGTCTTGTCCGTCGGTACGGCCGAGATGGCGCGGCCGGGTCGCGAGGCTGGTGTGGAACGGCTGCAACGTGCTCATTCGTTGCGCGGCTTCCAGGTCTTCTTGCGGATCGCCAGGCACCATCGCCCGACCGGAGTCAGCACGAACGACCCCACGGCGCAGGACACGGCGATGACCGGCAGGATGCGTCCGAGTCGGTCGCCCTGCCAACCGCCGTCGGTGACGAACGTCTGCACCACCGGCACGGTGAACTCGCCGACGGCTCCCCCCAGCGCGCAGAAGATCAACTTCAACCACCAGTGCGGGTCCACGGCGACGAGGTTGACGAGGCCGGCCACGAAGCCGGCCAGGCCGTACGCCAGCGCGTGTTGGCCGAGGGGGAAGCCGTTGCCGAGATCGAACATCACGCCGAGCACGAAGCCGATCCACGCACCGCGCTCGGCGCCACCTGGGATGGCGGCGGCGACGCACAGCGCGAGGACGATCTGGATCTCCACGCCGAAGGGATGGATGTTCTCGAACGCCGTGCGTTGGAGCGCGATCACGAAGAGACCGACCGGCACCGTGCGCAGGATCGGTCGGCGGAGCAGTGCCTCCACCTCAGCCGGAGCCGGGGACTTCGTTGGGCGGGCGGTAGAGGACGACCTGCACGAAGTTGAGGTGCTGCAGGTCGGCACCCAGCTTGATCTCGAGCAGCGGCCCCGCCGAGCCGGCCTTCGACACCTTGTTGATCACTTCGCCGATCACGATGTCGGGTGGGGCGAGGCTGGTGGAGCCGCCCGTGGTCGTGATGACGTCGCCGACGTCGATGGGCCCGAACACCGGGTTCTCGGTGACGTACTCCATCGCCGGCAGCTTGCCGAACCCGCGCCCGATGCACCCACCGGTCTCGCGCACCGGAGGCACCGTCGTGGTGGTCGCTGCCGGCGTCGTCGTCGTGGTGGTCTCGCCGGGAACTGTCGACTGCGTGGTGCCGGCGCCCGTCGGGACCGTGGTGGTCGACGGCTCCGTCGTGGTGGTGGTCGAGAGGTCGCTGACCTTCTCACCGCTGGGCGTCGTGGCCTCGGTGGTGGTCGAGTCGCCGCCACCGATGTCGGCGGTGACCGAGCCGTCCGTTGCGGTGCCGTCGGTGCCGTCGGTCGAGTCGCTCGTCGCGGGCTCGTCGCTGCCCGACACCTTGCACTCGATTGCGTAGTCGGCGTCGGTGACGAGGCGGACCACGCTGCGGTCGTCGTAGACCTTGGTGATCTTGCCGACCATGCCACCCTGGTTGAGCACGGCCATGCCGACTTGGATGCCGTCGGTGCCCCCGCGGTCGATCTCCACGGTCTGCTCGAAGTTGCCGGGCGCGCCGCCGACGACGCGCGCCGTCACCGTCGGGTAGTTGCTGGTGAGGCCCTTCTGGGCCAGCAGCTCCTGGTAGTCGCCGACGACGGCACGCGCGGCCAGATCGTTGCCGCGTTGCTGGGCGATCTGATCGCGCAGCCGCTCGTTCTCCTTCTCCAGCGCCTCGTAGTCCGTGGCGCCGTGCCAGGCGTTGCGGATCGGGTTGGCGATGACGCGACCGGCGGTCTCGAACGGCGACAGGACGGCGGAGAAGGCCGAGCGAGTGCGATCGATCAGCGGGTTGCCGCGCAGATCCAGCGTCAGCAGCAGGATCGAGGAGAGGATCAGGAGGATGATCGCGCGGCGGCGATTGACGGTGTAGACAGCCACGATGGAGGGGGCGGGCGACTACTCGTCGCCACCCTGGGACAGCAGACCGCGCATGGCGTCGATGTTCTCCAGGGCCCGCCCGGACCCGATGACGACGCTGTACAGCGGCTCGGCAGCGATGTGGATGGGCATGCCCGTCTCGTGGGACAGACGTTGGTCGAGGCCGGCCAGCAACGCGCCACCACCGGTGATGGTGATGCCCTGTTGCATGATGTCGGCGGCGAGCTCGGGTGGGGTCTTGTCGAGCGTGGTCTTCACGGCGTCAACAATGGCAGCTACCGGCTCGGCGATGGCTTCGCGCACCTGTTCGGTGGTGATCTCGAGCGTGCGCGGCAGGCCGCTGATCAGGTCGCGGCCACGGATGTCGGCCGTCAGCTCTTCGTCGAGCGGCCAGGCGGAACCCATGTGCAGCTTGATCTCCTCGGCCGTGCGTTCGCCGACCGCGAGGGAGAACTCCTTCTTCAGGAACTGCAGGATCGCATCGTCGAGCTCGTCGCCCGCGACGCGCACCGACTGGGCGGTGACGATGCCACCGAGCGAGATGACGGCCACCTCCGTGGTGCCACCGCCGATGTCGACGATCATGTTGCCGCTGGGCTCGTGCACGGGCAAGTCGGCACCGATGGCCGCGGCCATCGGCTCTTCGATGATGTGCACGGGCTTGCGCGCCCCGGCGAACTCGGCGGCGTCCTGCACGGCGCGCTGCTCGACACCGGTGATGCCCGACGGCACGCAGATGACCATGCGCGGCTTGCTCCACTTGCTCGCGTGCACCTTCTGGATGAAGTAGCGGAGCATCTTCTCGCACACGTCGAAGTCGGCGATGACGCCGTCCTTCAACGGGCGCACGACCTTGATGTGGCCGGGCGTGCGGCCGAGCATGCGCTTGGCCTCGAGGCCGACCGCGACCGGGCGGCCGTCGTTGATGTTGATCGCGACGACGGACGGCTCGTTGAGGACGATGCCTTGCCCGCGGGCGTAGATCAGCGTGTTGGCCGTGCCGAGGTCGATGGCGAGATCACGACCGAGGGCAAGCGGATTGTTGCGTGCCATGCGGAGCCCTTCCCGGAAGCCTTGGCGGCGAATCGCCCTATCTTAGCTGGCGCCGAAGTATTACAAATTCGGGAAGAAGATGCCGATCTCGCGGGTGGCGGAATCGAGTGAGTCGCTGCCGTGGACGAGGTTCTCGGTGAACAGGATGCCCAGATCGCCGCGGATGGTGCCCGGGGCAGCCTTGCGCGGGTTGGTGGCGCCCATCAGGTTGCGGACGACCTCCCACGTGTCCTCGGGACCCTCGATGACCATCGCCACGACCGGGCCGCGCGACATGAACTCGACGAGATCCGCGTAGAAGCCCTTGCCGACGTGCTCTTCGTAGTGGCGGGCGAGGGTGTCCTGATCGAGGGTGCGCAGCTCCATCGCGACGACGGAGAGGTTCTTCTGCTCGAACCGGGAGACGATCTCGCCGACGAGCTTGCGCTCGACGGCATCGGGCTTGAGGAGGACGAGGGTGCGATCGGACATAGGCGGCAACGCTATCGGCTGCGCAGCCGAGCCCCCATGCCGGTCTCAGCCCATTCGGGCGATGTCGTTCGACTCAGGCCATGCGGCGTTGGATCATGAACGGCCGGGCCTCGCCGACGACGTACAGCGAGCCGGTGATGAGGATCGCGTCGTCGACGCTGGCCTCCTCGTACGCCCGCTCGCACGCCGCGGTGACGGTGCCGGCCTCCACCACGTCGTCGCAACCGTTCGCCCGCGCTGCGGCGGCCAGCTCGTTGGCGGGGAGCCCGCGCGGCGACGGCGCGGTGCAGCAGTACACACGGTCGTACTCGTCGGCGCGCAGCGCGCTCAGCAACTGCACGGGCTCCTTGCCGCGCAGGCAGCCGACGACCAGGATCCGCCGGCCCTCGGGATGGAAGTCCTCGAAGAACACCTCGGCACACATGTCGGCTCCGGCGGCGTTGTGCGCACCGTCGACGATGACGAGGGGGAGGTGGTTGAGCACCTCGAACCGCCCGGGCATGACCACCTCGGCGAAGCCCTCGGTGACGATCTCCTCGGTCAGCGGACCGGCGAAGAAGGCCTCCACCGCCGCGAGCGCAGCCGCCGCGTTGTCGCCCTGATGGCGACCGTTCAAGGGGACGTAGACCTCGGTGTACACGGTGGTGGGCGTGCGCAGATCGAGCACCCGTCCGCCGACGGCGAGGTTGTTCTCGATGCAGTCGAACTCTTCGCCGCGCAGCAGCACGACCGCACCGCCTTCGGCGCGGAAGATCTCGACCAACTCGGGATCGGTCTCGCCGAGCACCACCGCGCTGCCCGGCTTGATGATGCCGGCCTTCTCGCGCGCGATGTCGGACTTTGCCGGACCGGCGAACTCGGTGTGCTCCAGCGCGACGTTGGTGATGACGGCGACCTGGGCGTCGACGACGTTGGTGGCATCCCAACGACCGAGCAGTCCGACCTCGATCACCGCGACGTCGACGGCGAGGTCGGAGAACCAGCGGAACGCAGCGGCCGTGACGATCTCGAAGTAGGTCGGCTGCACGCCGGCGAGCACCTCGAGGTCCGCGACGGCGCCGACCTGCTCGGCGAAGTCGTCGTCGCTGATCGGCTCGCAGTTGTACGTCATCCGCTCGTTGATCCGCTCGAGGTGCGGGCTCGAGTACGTGCCGACCGTGAGCCCGTGCGCCATCAGCAGACGGGTGATCATCTGTGCGGTGCTGCCCTTGCCGTTCGACCCGGTGACGTGGATGACCGGGTACGAGCCCTGCGGATCGCCCATCACCGACATCAGCCGTTGGATGGAGTCGAGCGACGGATCGGTGATGGTGCCCGTCTTCTCGTACGCGGCCCTCGCGTCGAGGTGCGCGAGCGCCTGGGCGAGGTTCATGGGCATCGCGGGACCGGCATGCGTGGCGGGTTCAGCTGGCGGCGCGGCGCGGCCGCGTCGTGCGCGCCGGCTCGCGTGGCACCAACGTCGGGTTGACCTTGTTGCGCACGGTCTCCTCGTCGATGGACACCCGGCCGACGTCGGTGCGGCCCGGCAGCTCGTACATCGTCTCGAGGAGGACCTCTTCGATGATGGACCGCAGGCCGCGGGCACCGGTGCCGCGCAGCAGGGCCTGATCGGCGATGGCGATGAGCGCGTCGGGCGTGAAGTCGAGCTCCACGTCCTCGAACTCGAACACCTTGCGATACTGCTTGACCAGGGCGTTCTTCGGCTCGACGAGGATCTTGACGAGCGCGTCGTGATCGAGGCTGCGCACCGCGCCGATCATCGGCAGACGGCCGATGAACTCGGGGATCATGCCGAACTTGAGCAGGTCCTCGGGCAGCACCTGGGCGAACAGCTGGCCCGGGTCCTTGTCGATCTTCGAGCGCACGTGGCCGTTGAAGCCCATGCCCTTGTGCCCGATGCGCTGCTCGATGATGGGCTCCAGCCCGGCGAACGCCCCGCCGCAGATGAACAGCACGTTGGTGGTGTCGATCTGGATGAACTCCTGGTGCGGGTGCTTGCGCCCGCCCTGGGGCGGCACCGAGGCGACGGTGCCCTCGAGGAGCTTCAGCCGCGCCTGCTGCACGCCTTCGCCACTGACGTCGCGGGTGATCGAGGGGTTCTCGCTCTTGCGCGCGATCTTGTCGATCTCGTCGATGTAGATGATGCCGGTCTCGGCCTTCTTCACGTCGAAGTCGGCGGCCTGGATCAGCTTGAGGAGGATGTTCTCGACGTCTTCGCCGACGTAGCCGGCCTCGGTGAGCGCCGTCGCGTCGGCGACCGCGAACGGCACGTTGAGCATGCGCGCGAGCGTCTGGGCGAGGTGGGTCTTGCCGCAGCCGGTGGGGCCGAGGAGCAAGATGTTGCTCTTCGCCAGCTCGACCTCGTCGCGGCGGCCGACACCAGCGGTCTGCTGGTGCTGGATGCGCCGGTAGTGGTTGTAGACCGAGACGGAGAGGATCTTCTTCGCATCGTCCTGGCCGACGACGTACTCGTCGAGGAACGAACGGATCTCGCGCGGTGTCGGCAGCTCCTCGAAGCGGAGCTCGCTGGACTCGGTGAGGTCCTCTTCGATGATCTCGTTGCAGAGGTCGATGCACTCGTCGCAGATGTAGACCCCGGGGCCCGCGATCAGCTTCTTGACCTGCTTCTGCGACTTGCCGCAGAACGAGCATTTGAGGAGTTCGCCCGTGTCACCAAACTTCGCCACAATGCCCCCTTGACGGATCGATCAGCGGATCGGACCGGTGCGGTCGACAGCTGTGCGAGATGAGATCACTTCGTCGATGATGCCATATTCCACAGCTTGCTGAGCTTCTATGACGAAGTCGCGGTCGGTGTCGATGTGGATCTTCTCGACGGTCTGGCCGGTGTGCAGGGCGAGGATGCCCTCGAGCAGATCGCGCATGCGCAGGATCTCCTTGGCCGCCAGCTCGAGGTCGGTAACCTGGCCGTAGCCGACCTGACCCCACGGCTGGTGGAGCAGGACACGGGCGTGCGGGAGGGCGAGGCGCTTGCCCTTGGTGCCGGCCGCGAGCAGGACCGCAGCAGCGGAGGCCGCCTGGCCGAGGCAGATCGTGGCGATGTCGTTCTTGATGAACTGCATCGTGTCGTAGATCGCGAACAGCGCGGTGATGTCGCCACCGGGGCTGTTGATGTAGATGTTGATGTCCTTGTC
>JAOBWK010000055.1 GCA_025463305.1 Ilumatobacteraceae bacterium | reverse complement strand
TCTGGTGCACCTCGTCGGCGCCGTCGGCGAACCGGGCCCAGCGGGCGTGCTGGTACATGTGGGCCAGCGGGGTGTCGGTGGAGTAGCCGAGCGCGCCGTGGACCTGGATCGAGCGGTCGATGACCCGGCCGAGCATGTTGGCCACGAAGTGCTTGGCCATCGAGACCTCGGTGCGGAAGTCGTCGCCACGGTCGATCTTGTACGCGGCGTGCAGCACCATCAGCTTGCACTGGTAGAGCTCCATCGCCGAGTCGGCGATCAGCCACTGCACGCCCTGCTTCTCGGCGAGGATGCTGCCGTGGCTGTACCGCTTCAGCGAGCGGTCGACCATCATGTCCAGCGCGGTCTCGGCCTGGGCGATCCAGCGCATGCAGTGGGCGAGGCGCGCCGGGCCGAGCCGGTACTGGCCGAGCCGGTGGCCGTTGCCGCGCCCGCCGAGGATCTGCGAATCGTGGACGCGCAGGTCCTCGATGACGATCTCGCTGTGCCCACCCGGGCCGTGCATGGTCTCGACCTCGCGCACGTTGTTCCAACCTTCGGTGGGGAGGTCGATGATGAACGCGGTGTTGCCGCCGCGAGCGCCCTCGGGCACGTCGAGCTCGGTCTTCGCGATCAGGATCGCGAACTTGGCCCGCTTCGCCCCGGAGATGAACCACTTGTGCCCGTTGATGACCCACTCGTCGCCGTCCTGCACGGCGAACGTCTTGATGAGCGTGGGGTCGGAGCCGGCGACCTCGGGCTCGGTCATCGCGAAGCACGACGACGTGGTGCCGGCGCACAGCGGGCGCAGGTACTTCTCCTTCTGCTCGTCGGTGGCCCAGTGCACGAGCGTGTGCATGTTGCCCTCGTCGGGCGCTTGGCAGTTCAGCACCCAGGGCCCGACGCGGGTCTTCGCCGACTCGGCCTGCACCATCGCCAGGGCGACGTGGCCGAGGCCCATCCCACCCCACTCCTTCGGCATGTGCGGCAGCCACAACCCGGCCGCCACGGCCTGCTTGCGCAGATCGATCAGCGTGCCGATGTAGCTGCGGTAGGCATCGCCGGTGATCTCGTCGCGGTGGCCGAACGGCTCGATGGCCGGCTTGATGACGTCGTCGACGAACGTGCGGACACGTGCGCGGATCTCCTCGTGCTCGGGTGCGAGCGTGAAATCGATGGCCATCGGAAACCCCCAGGGATCGAGCGCGTCGCCATCTCATGCGAGCGCATGAAATGGTAGCTTAGCGATCGATGGCGCCGAACCCGGAGTCGACCAAGCAGCAGCTGATCGCGGCTGCGGAGCGGCTGTTCGCCGAACGCGGCATCGAAGGGGTCTCGCTGCGCGAGATCAACTCCGCCGCCGGGCAGAAGAACTCCACAGCGCTGCAGTACCACTTCGGCGATCGCCAGGGCCTGCTGCGGGCGGTGTTGCGCAAGCACACGCCGGCCATCGACGCGGCGCGCATGGCGATGCTCGACGCCTACGTCGTGCGTGGCGTCGACGATCTGCGCGAGCTGGCGGCGGCGTTGGTCCGGCCCTCGGCGGCGAAGCTCTCCGACGCCGACGGCGGCCGGGCGTACCTGCAGATCTCCGGCCAGGTGCTCAACCGGCCCGAGCTGCGCTTCGACGAGCGGACCACGTCGAACCCGCGCGACAGCATCAACCGATGGCGCCAGCTCGTCGGCCCGCTGCTGCCCGACCTCGCCGTGCGCCGCCTGCACCACCGCTTCACCGCGATCCGGGTGAGCGCCGCCGAGCTCGCCCGGCGCGCCTCGGACTCGCCGCGGCGCGACGACCAGCTGTTCACCAGCCACCTCGTCGACCTCGTCGCCGCACTGCTCGCCGCGCCCGTCTCGGAGCAGACCGCCGATCTGCTCAGCGCACGCGCCAGGATCGCACCGTGATGGAGAACGTGAAGGACGTGCAGTGAAGATCGGCATCCAGCTCCCCGAAGTCGAACGGTTCGTGCCGTGGCCCGAACTGATCGCGATGGCGCAGCGCGCCGAGGCCGTCGGGTTCGACTCGCTGTGGCTCGGCGATCATCTGCTCTACGACCTGCCGGGTGCCCCGGGCACGACGATCCAACGCGGTCCCTGGGAGGTGTGGACGTCGTTGGCGGCACTGGCGGCCGTGACGACGCGTGTCGAGATCGCACCGTTCGTCGCATCGACCAGCTTCCACGCCCCGGCGATGCTCGCCAAGCAGGCCGCGACGGTCGACGCGATCTCCGGCGGACGACTCATCGTCGGGCTCGGTGCCGGATGGAACGAGCGCGAGTACACCGCGTTCGGCTTCGAGTACGACCGGCGTGTCTCGCGGTTCGAGGAGGCGTTCACCATCATCCGCACCCTGCTGCGCGAGCACCGGATCGACTTCGACGGGGAGTTCAACACGCTGCGCGACTGCGTGATCGATCCGCCGCCGACCAGAGCCGGCGGCCCGCCGCTGATGATCGGCTCGATCAGCGAGCGGATGCTGCGCATCGGGCTGCCCCATGTGGACGCTTGGAACGTGTGGTGGGCGCTGTACGGCAACACCGCCGAGGGCTTCGCCGAGGTACGGGCTCAGGTCGAGCAGGCCTGCCACGACGTCGGACGCGATCCCGCCGAGGTCGAGGCGACCGCCGCGGTCTACGTGCAGCTCGACGGGGGAGCGGGCCGGGTGATGGGCGACCTTCGTGGCCGTCAGCTGGTGCCGCTGCGCGGCACGCCGCTCGAGCTGGCCGATCAGCTGGCCGGGTTCGCCGCGGCGGGGGCCGCGCACGTGCAGCTCGTGGTCGACCCGATCACCGAGGCGAGCATCGAGCACCTCGGCGGTGTGATCGAGATCCTCGCCGGCCGCGGCGCCTGAGCGCGGCGGATGCCCGACAGCGCTACGTTGGCCGGGTCGGGGGCATCGGGGGATGCCGCCGCCGGGAAAGGTCGACCCATGTCACGCACTGCTGCCTTGCCACCTGATCCGTCGCCCAATTCGTCATCCAGCTCTTCGTCACCCAGCCCGTTCGTGGCGGGCATCGCGCCCATCACCGCCACCGACGACGAGATCCGTGCGGCGCTGGCCGAAGCGGAGCTGGCGCCGCTGCTGCCGACGCTGGCCTACGTCACCGGTGATCTGTCGCTGCTGCGCGCCGAGCTGCGGCCGGAGGCGATGCTGCTGTCGCTGCCGCAGAGCGGGCTCACCGACGAGCAGCAGTTGGCCATCCGCGAGCTCGCGCTGCGCACGCTCGTCGACTACCGCGACAGCGGCAGCCGCCCGGCGCCCGCACCGACTCCGGACGAGCTGCTGCAGATCCTCGAGTTCACGGTCGGCGGCACGCCGATGGCGGCCTACCTCCCGCTGCTGGAGGAGGAGCTCGCCTACCGGGGTGAGGACCGCCGCGGCCCGCAGTGGAGCAAGGGCGAACTGGCGCCCGAGCGCGACTTCGAGGTCGTCGTCATCGGTGCCGGCATGTCCGGCATCCTGTCCGCTCACCGGCTCGATCAGGCCGGCGTCGACTACGTGGTGCTCGACAAGAACGACGACGTCGGCGGCACCTGGCACGAGAGCGTCTATCCCGGCGGCCGGGTCGACTACCCTAACCACAACTACAGCTTCTCGTTCGCGCAGCGCCACGACTGGCCGTTCCACTACTCGACCCAGGACGTGCTGCAGGAGTACTTCCGCGAGTGCGCCGACGCGTTCGACGTCCGCAAGAACGTGCGGTTCGGTGCCAGCGTCCGCTCGGCGACGTGGGACGAGGCCGAGTCGATGTGGACGGTCGTGTACAACACGGCCGACGGTGCCGAGCACACCGTGCGCGCCAACGCCGTCATCTCCGCAGTGGGTCAGCTGAACCGGCCGGCGTGGCCGACGATCGAGGGCATCGACACCTTCGCCGGCACGTACTTCCACTCCGCCGAGTGGCGCCACGACGTGGATCTGACCGGCAAACGGGTGGCCGTCATCGGCACCGGGTGCAGCGCGCTGCAGTTCATCCCCCACGTCGCTGCTGCGGCGGCGGAGGTGCACGTGCTGCAGCGCACGGCCCCCTGGGTCGCGCCGACGCCCGACTACCACGATGCCGTCAGCCCCGGGCTGACCTGGCTCTACGGACACGTCCCGACGTACAGCGAGCTGAACCGGTTCTCGATCTTCTGGAAGATGGGCGACGCCGTGCTCGACGGGGTCCGTGTGGATCCCGAGTGGCAGTCCGACGGCTCGTCGGTGAGCGCGATCAACGACTTCACCCGCCAGATGATCGTCGAGTACTACCGCGAGCAGTT
>JAOBWK010000032.1 GCA_025463305.1 Ilumatobacteraceae bacterium | reverse complement strand
CTGAACTACGGAGGTCTTCGATGTCTCACGGTAATGCCCGTCTGACGTTCCACGGTCGTTGTCTGCTCGTGCGGCGAGTCCGCGACGAGGGCCAATGCGTCGCTCACGTTTCCAAGGCAATGGGCGTGTCGCGTCAATGCGGATCGCGTTGGGTTGCCCGCTTCGACGCCGAAGGTGAAGACGGCCTCTACGACCGTTCATCGCGACCGCACACCTCGCCGAACAGGACTAGCGACGAGACCGAGCGACGTGTTCTTGATGCCCGGGTCGAGCATCGTCGCGGGCAGGACTGGCTCGGTCCTGAGCTCGGCGTCGCGCCACGGACGGTGTCGCGGGTGTTGCGCCGCCACGACATGCCGAGGTTGTGCGAGCTGGATCCGTTGACCGGCGACGTGATCCGCTCTTCCAAGACCACCGCGGTCCGCTACGAACGCGAACACCCCGGCGACCTCGCTCACATGGACGTCAAGAAGGTCGGCAAGATCCCCGACGGTGGCGGCTGGAAGGCTCACGGGCGCGGCGCCGGCAAGACCTCAGCACAGAAGAAGGCACGGATCGGATACGACTACGTGCACTCCATCGTTGACGACCACAGCCGATACGCGTACAGCGAAGTCCTCGACAACGAACGAGCCGCGACATGTGTCGGGTTCTTGACCCGGGCTATCGCCGACTTCGCCGCGCACGGGATCGTGATCGATCGGTTGATGACCGACAACGCCTGGTGCTACCGGCACAGCAACGCCCTCAAGGCTCTGCTGAAAGAGCACGACATCACCCACAAATTCATCAAGCCGCATTGCCCATGGCAGAACGGCAAAGTCGAGCGTTTCAACCGCACCTTGCAGACCGAGTGGGCCTACCGGCACGTGTTCACAACCAACGCTGAACGCACCGCCGCCCTTGCACCCTGGATCGAGATCTACAACACTCGACGACGCCACAGCGCACTCCAAGGCCTCCCGCCAATCAGCCGGCTGTCACCAACCTGATGGCCGAGTACACCTAGGGGGCGAGGGCGTGGAAGGGCGAGAAGTTGCGGATCACGCCGAACACGATCAGCACGGCGATCGAGGCGATGCCGACCGTCGGCGAGAGGCGGGACACCCAGCGGAACGGGGTGCGACCGAGGGTGCGGCGCACCCAGGCCCACCAGCCGAGCACGATCGCGGCGATGAAGAACGGGAACAGGATGTTGTACCCGAGCGCTGCGCCGAGGTGCCCGCGCAGGAACGCGTGCGTGGCACGGGTGAGGCCGCAGCCGGGGCAGTAGAGACCCGTCAACTCGTAGAGCGGGCACGCGGGCAGGTGTGTGCCCGGAGCCATGGGGTCGGCGATGGCGACGTAGGCGGCGGCCGCGGCGAGCCCGCAGGCGCACGCGACCGGGCCGGCGAGCATCGCCCGCCGCACGCTCTGCGGCGTGCGCGGGGGAGCGCTGAGCACGGTCTCCATCGCACGGATCCTAGACCTCGGTCCGTGCAGCGGAGAGGTGGCACACCCGGTTGTGGTTGTGCGCATGTGCTGCCACCCTGGACGAATGCTTCAGGTGCAGGGTGTTTCGGTGGAGATCGGCGGTCGACTCGTCGTCGAAGACGCCTCCTTCACCATCATGCCCCGCGAGAAGGTCGGCCTCGTCGGCCGCAACGGCGCCGGCAAGACCACGTTCTTCAAGGTCCTCGGCGGCGAGAGCGAGCCGATCGCGGGCAAGATCATGCGCAAGGGCGGCTTCGGCTACCTGCCCCAGGATCCGAAGATCGCGAGCATGCTCGACGGCCGCACGGCCATCACCCACGTGCTCTCCGGCCGCGGCATCGACGACGCGCTGATCCGCATCGAGAAGCTGCGCATCGCGATGGAGGAAGAGGCCAGCGATCGCAACGTCGCCCGCTTCAGCCGCGCCCAGGAGGAGTTCGCGATGTCCGGCGGTTATGCCGCCGACAGCGAGGCCCGCTCCATCGCCGCCGGTCTCGGCCTGAAGGCCGACCGGATGGACCTGCCGCTCAGCGTGCTGTCCGGTGGTGAGAAGCGCCGTGTCGAGCTCTCCCGCATCCTGTTCGCGGGCAGCGACGCGCTGCTGCTCGACGAGCCCACCAACCACCTCGACATCGACGCCAAGATGTGGCTGCTCGACTACATGCGCAAGTACCGCGGCGCGATGTTGGTCATCAGCCACGACCTCGATCTGCTCGACGAAGCCATCACCCGCGTCCTGCACCTGGACCGCCCGGCCGAGGACGCCACCGGCCACCTCGTCGAGTACAAGGGCACCTACACCCAGTACAAGACGGCACGCGCCGCCGACGAGGAGCGCCTGTCCCGCAAGGCGATGCTCCAGTCCAAGGAGATCCAGCGACTGCAGACCGTCGTCGATCGCTTCGGCGCCAAGGCCACCAAGGCGGCGATGGCGCACAGCAAGGAGAAGCAGATCGCTCGGCTCGAGTCCGACCGGGTGCACGTCGGCAAGGGCGACAAGGTCATCAAGGTCCGCTTCCCCGAGCCGCCCTCCTCGGGCGCGACGGTGATCACGGCGAACCAGCTGTGCAAGGGCTACGGCAGCGGCAAGCCGGTGTTCGAGGACGTCACGTTCGACATCGGCAAGGGCGAGCGCCTGCTCGTGCTCGGCCTCAACGGTGCGGGCAAGACGAGCCTGCTGCGCATCCTCGCCGGCGAGACCGATCCGACGCTGGGCGAGTTCCACTTCGGGCACAACGTCGCCGTCGGCTACTACGCCCAAGAGCACGACAACCTGCGCGTGGACAAGTCGCTGCTCGACAACATCCGCGCCGCGGTGCCCTCGAACATCCAGCTCACCGAGACCCAGCTGCGCGGCATGCTCGGCATGTTCGGGCTGATGGGCGACAAGGTGTTCCAGGAGAGCGGCACGTTGAGCGGTGGCGAGAAGACCAAGCTCTCGCTCGCGTCGCTGATGGTCGGGCGCAACAACCTCCTGCTGCTCGACGAGCCGACGAACAACCTCGATCCGCCCAGCCGTCAGGCCGTCGCCGACGCGCTGAGCGACTGGAAGGGCACGATCGTGTTCGTCAGCCACGACACCGAGTTCGTCGAGCAGATCAAGCCCACCAAGGTGCTGCTGATGCCCGACGGGCAGGTCGACTTCTTCGACCAGGATTGGCTGGACCTCGTCAGCCTGGCCTGATCAGCGATTGCATCAGACCAGCGAGAGCATCGGTCGCGAGGTGATGACCGGCACATGGGGCAGCCCGATGCCACCGGCAACCGCGACGGCCGTCTCGACGAACGCCTCGGCGGCGCGGCTGCGGTAGCGGTCCTGGTGCCAGACGATGCTGATGCTCCGGGTCAGCCGCTGCCCGGCGGCGAGCGGTAGCACCGTCACGGCGGCGTCGGGCACGAGCAGCTCGACGGCGAGCAACGGCACGATCGCGATGCCGAGTCCGGAGGCCACCAGGCGTTGGGTCGTCAAGTTGTCGTCGCTGCGGAAGATCGTGTTCGGCCGCACGCCGGCGCGCTCGATCGCTTCGTACACTCTCGCGTCGCACGTGTCGTCCCACGATCCGGAGATCATCCGGACGCCATCGAGCATGCCGAGGTCGACCTCGTCGTGCTCGGTCAGCACGTGGTTCGGGGGCAGCATCACCACATAGGGATCGACGATGAGCTCGGCGGCACGCAACGGCGCGGCCTGCAGGCCCGTGTCGGTGAAGGCGAGGTCGAGCTGGCCGGCGCGGACGAGCTCCTCGAGGACCGCGCCGCGGCGCTCGTTGCGCAGCTCGACGGTGATCCGCGGCCATTCGTCGCGGAAGCGGGTGAGCGTCGGCGGCAGGAGCCGGGCGCTGGCCGACTGGAACGTGCCGACGCGCAGCGCACCGGCGTCGCCGGCGGCGAGCGCGTCGAGGTCGGCCTTGGCTGCGCCGAGGCGCGCCGTGATGTGGGTGGCATGGCGGAGCAGCACGTCGCCGGCGCTCGTCAGCGAGACCGGCCGAGGACCGCCTGGTCGCTCGACCAGCTTGTGGCCGACGGCGCGCTCCAGCGTGGCGATCTGCTGGGACACGGCACTCTGCGCGTAGCCGAGCAACGTGGCCGCCTGCGAGAACGAGTGCGTGCGGGCGATCGCCTCGAGCGCGGCGAGGTGCCGGACCTCGACGCCGAGGGGTAGATCCTGGTTTGCGATCGATTCAGTCATGAATATGCATTTCCATTATCGATAGAGAAGGCCGATACTGATGTCGAGCTTAATCACAGGAGGTGATGAAATGTTTGCAGTGATCGTTCTCGCCCTGATGGGCGTCCTCGCCATCGTCGCTCCCCGCCACGGGGTCGACAGCCGGCCAGGCTTCACCAGCCACCCGACCCGCTGACCAGTGACTACGGTCTTGGGTATGCGCATCGGAATCTTCAGTGGATCCACCAACGACGGCACCATCGACCAGCTCGTCGCCGAGGCCAGGCAGGCCGAGGCGGAGGGGTTCGCCGGGTTCTGGGTCTCCCAGATCTTCGGCCACGACGCCCTGACTGCCTTGGCCGTGATCGGCCGTGAGGTGCCTCGCATCGAGCTCGGCACGGGCGTCGTCCCGACGTTCCCCCGTCACCCGATGATGCTCGCCCAGCAGGCCCTGACGGTGAACGCCGCGAGCGATCGCGACGGCAGCGGTGGGCGGCTGGCCCTCGGCATCGGTCTCAGCCACAAGATGGTGGTCGAGAACATGTGGGGCCTCTCCTACGACAAGCCGGTCCGCCACCTGCGCGAGTACCTGGAGGTCCTCGTCCCGATGCTCGACGGCAAGCCGGTCTCGTTCGACGGCGAGGACTACCAGGTCCACGCCGGCGTGTCGGTCCCGGGCGGCAGCCGTCCGGGCGTGTTCGTCGCCGCGCTCGGCGAGCAGATGCTGCGGGTCACCGCCGCACTGGCCGACGGTACCGTCACGTGGTGCACCGGACCCGACACCTTGCGCAAGCACACCGTTCCAACGCTCACGGCGGCAGCTGAGGCTGCCGGCCGTCCGGCACCGCGCATCATTTCGGCGCTGCCTGTGTGCGTCACCGGGGATCGGCCCTCGGCGCTCGCCCGGGCAGCCGCCTTGTTCCAGATGTACGGCTACCTGCCCAGCTATCGCGCGATGCTCGACATGGAGGGCGCCGCAGGACCCGAAGACATCGCGATCATCGGCAACGCCGCCGAGGTCAGCGACCGGATCCGCGCGCTCGCCGATGTCGGTGTCACCGATTTCACGGCGGCAGAGTTCGGCGGCAACCCCGATGAGGTGGCCGAGACGCGCCAGACCCTGCGGGCACTCCTGTAGTTCCGTCGAGGGGTCTGGCGCGGCCGGCGGATGGCCGACTCGGCCTAGTGTCGAACCGATGAGACGGCGACCCGCTCCGCTGCTCGTCGCGCTGCTGCTGGCCGGCTGCGCGTCGAGCGGAGTGCAGGTCGCCCGCTCGGATCAACACCCGCCGAACACGACCGGCACCACGACGTCGAGCACGGATCCCGCGGGCACGACGACGCCGGGATCCGGTCCCGTCAGCACCGGGACCATCGCGTGGTCGGCGTGCGACGACTACGACGCGCCATATCAGTGCGGCACGATCAGCGTGCCACTCGACTACGACCACACCGACGGCACGCAGATCTCGCTGGCCCTGATCCGGCTGCCCGCCGCCGATCCCGGTCAGCGGATCGGTTCGCTGCTCGTCAACCCGGGCGGGCCCGGTGGATCGGGCATCGACCTCGCCTACAACGAGGGCGATGACTTCCCGCAGAGCGTGCTCGACCACTTCGACATCGTCGGCTTCGACCCGCGCGGCGTGGGCGCGTCGGCGGCGCTCACGTGCCCGGCGGCGTCGGTGCCGTCGAGCGGTTCGTACGACGCCTGCATCGATCCGAACATCGACGTGCTGCCGTACCTCGGCACGCCCAACGTCGCGCGCGACATGGACTCGATCCGGGCCGCGGTCGGCGACGCTCAGCTGACCTACCTCGGCTTCAGCTACGGCACCGCGCTCGGTGCCGTCTACGCCGACCTGTTCCCCGACCGCGTCCGGGCCATGGTGCTCGACGGCTCGGTCGATCCCGACGCGGGCATCTCGAACACGCCGGAGGGCGGCTCCGACTTCTACGCCGATCAAGACTTCGACGGCACGATCGCAGTGTTCGAGAAGCTCTGCGACGCATCGACCGCGTGTGCGGCCGGGCCGGACTCGCATGCGCTCCTCAACCGCGTCCGCCACGACATCCGCGATCTGCCGACCACCGAGTTCCCGTCCGGCGGACACCTCACCCGCACCGATGTCGACGACCTGATGGTCAACGCGATGTACAGCGCGTTCGACTGGCCGTTGCTCGGCATCGCGCTGAAGGACGCCGACGACGGCGACGCCTCCACTCTGTCGGCGCTCTACAGCTACCTGCTCTACGGGTTCCCGGCCGATCACATGGCCGAGGACGACGAGGACTTCTCCAACATCGCGATCCGCTGCGCCGACTTCGCCGACCGCGGCCCGCAGTCGTTCGAGTGCCAGCACTTCCCGAAGAGCGCCGACTCGCTGCCGATCATCCAGCCGGTCGACACCCCGACGCCGGTCCTCGTCGTCGGCACCAAGGACGATCCCGCGACGCCGGCCCACTACGCGAAGGCGATGGCCAAGTCGCTCGGTGACGCCGTGGCGATCGAGTGGGAAGGCGCCGGGCACACGGCCACCCTCACCAGTCAGTGCATCACCGACATCGTCGCCGACTACCTCGTCGACACGACGGTGCCCAAGGACGGCACGACGTGCCCGTTCGCCACCGGCGCCACCACCACGGCGCAGGAGGCCGACGCGGTCTTCACCCACGCCGATCCGGAGGACTCGGCCGACGCCGTGAGCGACGTGCTGGTCGGCGCCGGTGATCCGGCCGACGTCGCCGACTGCGTGGCGAAGCGACTCGTCGCCCAGGGCGACATGCGCCTCGTCGTCCACGAGCTGCTCGGCGTCGAGTCCCCGGAGCTGACAGCGCTGCGCAGCCTGCTCGAGGCCCGCTGCCGCGGCGGTGGTTGAGCACTACCACGTCCGGAGGCGGCCGATGGCAGGGCCGCCTAGGATTCGTCGCGGAGAGCGCCCCCGATCTCCCCGACGAGAGTGAGTGCCGATGGCCGCCACCGCACGCGAGCAGGCTGAAGTGGACGTGGCAAACGCGTCCGGGAAGACGCCGGTGGTGTTCGTCCACGGGCTCTGGCTGTTGGCCGGGAGCTGGGCGCCGTGGCGCGAGCTGTTCGAGGCGCAGGGCTACGCCACGCTCGCGCCCGGGTGGCCGGACGATCCGGAGACGGTGGCCGAGGCCGACGCGCATCCCGAGGTGTTCGCCGGCAAGTCGGTCGGCCAGATCACCGCGCACTACGCGGAGGTGATCGCGCTGCTCGACAAGAAGCCGATCATCGTCGGCCACTCCTTCGGTGGTCTGATCACCCAGAAGCTCGCCGGCATGGGGCTCGGCGTCGGCGCGGTGTCGATCGATCCAGCGCCGTTCCGCGGTGTGCTGCCACTGCCGATCTCGGCGTTGAAGGCCGCGTTCCCGGTGCTGAAGAACCCGGGCAACCGCAAGAAGGCGATCAAGCTGACGCTCGAGCAGTTCACGTTCGCGTTCGCCAACGCGGTGCCGACCGCCGAGGCGAAGGAGCTGTACGAGACCTTCAGCGTCGCCGGGTCCGGCATCCCCCTCTTCCAGGCGGCGACGGCGAACTTCAACCCGAAGACCGAGGCCAGCGTCAACAGCAAGAACCCCGAGCGCGGTCCGTTGCTGATCATCGACGGCGCGAAGGACAACACCGTCCCGTGGGCCATCGCCAACGCGTCCTACAAGCTGCAGAACAAGCACAACCCCGGCGTCACCGAGATCACCAAGATCGAGGGCCGCGGCCACTCGCTGATCATCGACGCCGGTTGGAAGGACGTCGCCGACGTGGCCCTCGCGTTCCTCGCGAAGAACGGCCTCGCCCCGGCCTGATCGAACGTGGCGGGGTCAGCCGATCAGGCGCTCGGACACGTCCCACAGCCGATCGGCATTGGCCGGATCGAGCGCGAACGGGGCCACGCCGCGCAGGCCGCCACCTTCGGCGGCGGAGCCCATCACGGTCGCCTCGTTGCAATCCTCGAAGTAGCGGCCTGTCACGCCGTCGAGCAACGGGGAGATCGCGCAGAGCACCGACGTGGCCGCGCCCTGCGCCGTCGACTTGAACACGCCCTCGCCGAAGCGGGCCAGCGCGTTCTCCATGTAGTCCGCCGGCATGTGCCGCTGCAACGGGGTGGCGATCCCGCCGGGCATGACGGCGTTGACGCTGATCCCGTCGGCGGCCCACCGCGCGGCCGCGCCCACGGCGAACAGCGCGTTGGCGGTCTTCGACTGGCCGTATGCGCCCATCGGGTCGTACGGACGGAAGTCGTAGAACAGGTCGTCGAACACGACCGGCGAGCGCATGTGCGCCGTCGATGTCACGGACACGACGCGCGCTGCGCCCGACGCGCGCAGCGCGGCGTGGAGACCGCTGGCGAGCGCGAAGTGGCCGAGGTGGTTCGTCGCGAACTGCAGCTCCCAGCCGGCTGCGGTGCGCTGCAGCTCTGGCACGCCCATCACGCCGGCGTTGCCGATGAGGATGTCGAGCGGGCCGTCCCACGCCGCGATGAACGCGGCGACGGACTCCGGCGAGGCGAGATCGAGGATCGCGCTGCGCGTGCCCCGTCCGATCTCGGCGGCGACCCGCTCGCCGGCGACCTGGTCGCGGGCAGCGATGGTCACCTCGGCACCGCGCTCGGCCAACGCCCTGACCGTCTCGACGCCGATGCCGGACGCGCCACCGGTGACGATGGCGCGCCGGCCGCTGAGGTCGATGCCGGCCGCGACCTCGGCCGCGGTCGACCCCCGACCGAACCCTGTGTCCGCCACGGCCGTCATGCCGACACCGTGCCCTGGGCGCGACGGGCGAGTGGCTCGTACCGCTCCCACTCGGCGATGCGGCGGGCGTACTCGGCGCGGGTCAGATCGAGCCCGTACGAGCCGAGGAACAGGCGCAGTGGTGGGCTCGCCATGTCGACCAGTTCGAGGATCACCGGCGCCGTGGCGCCCGGCTCGCCGGGCAGGCGCGTGCCGGCGAACTCGGCGCGACGCTGACGGGCAGCGTCGTAGGCCGGCAAGGGCGTGACCTGCACGGACGAGGGCCCGGCCCAGTCGGTGGAGTACCCGCCCGGCTCGATGATGGTGACGTGGATGCCGAACTCGGCCACCTCGGCGGCCAACGACTGGCTGAACGCCTCGAGGCCCCACTTCGACGCGTGGTAGAGGCCGAGGGTGCCGAACGCGTTGACGCCACCGATCGACGACACCTGGAGGATGTGCCCGCTGCCCTGCTCGCGCATGATCGGCAGCACGGCCTGCGTGACCCACAGCGCGCCGAACAGGTTCGTCTCGATCTGGTCGCGCGCCTGCTGCGGGGTGATCTCCTCGATCGCGCCGAACAGCCCGTAGCCGGCGTTGTTGACGACGACGTCGAGCCGGCCGAAGGCGCGAACGGCCTCGGCCACCGCCGACTCCACGTTCGCCTCGTCGGTGACGTCGAGAGCGATCGGCTGCACGTTGCCGCCGTAGCGCCCGACCAGGTCCTGCAGCGAGTCGATGTTGCGCGCCGTCGCCGCGACCTGATCGCCGCGCTCGAGCGCGGCCTCGGCCCACACCCGGCCGAAGCCCTTCGATGAACCGGTGATGAACCAAACCTTCGACATCATGGATCCTTTCGGTAGTCTGATCCGGAGGAATCCTCCGTTTCCCTGAGACTACCCATTAACCGGAGGAAACCTCCGTTTCGCCGAACATCCAGGAACCAGTGATCGATCAACCCAAGACCGAGAAGCCGATGCGCGCCGACGCGCGCCGCAACCGCGAGCTGCTCCTGGCCGCCGCCGTGGAGCTGTTCAACGCGGGCGACGACGTGACGCTGGAGGCCGTGGCGCGTCGGGCCGGGGTCGGGATCGGCACGCTCTACCGCCACTTCCCGACCCGCGACGATCTCGTCGAGGCGGCGTACCGCAACGAGGTCGCCCAGCTGCACGATTCGGTGGCGGAGCTGCTCGAATCGAAATCACCCACCGAGGCGCTCGCGGAGTGGATGCATCGCTACATCGACTACGCAGCCACCAAGAACGGCATGCGCGATGCGCTCCAGTCGGTGGTGGCCTCGAACTCCGAGCTGTTCGCCGAGACCCGTCGCCGGATGACGGCGTCGATCGGCGCGCTCTTGGCAGCCGGGGCCGCGGCCGGAACGATGCGCGCCGACGTCGAGGCGGAGGACGTGCTCTTCGCCACCGGCGGGATCTGGCAGATCGCCGCCGACGAGCGTTGGCGCGAGCGCGCCGAGCGGGTGATCGACCTGATCGTCAGCGGCGTGCGCGCCTGACCGCTGTGAGCCGCCCGGTCAGCTGATGGCGACGGGTGTGCCGACGTACGGCTTGTTGACCAGATCGAAGAAGTCGTTGCCCTTGTCGTCGACGACGATGAACGCC
This sequence comes from Ilumatobacteraceae bacterium, assembly GCA_025463305.1. Next base: position 27,884 of record JAOBWK010000032.1, on the reverse strand, counting down.
GGGAAGTCCTGGACCTCGATCTTCCAGACCGCCTCCATGCCGAGCTCGGGGTACTCGAGCACCTCGACCTTGGTGATGCAGTCCTGGGCCAGCCGTGCCGCGGGGCCGCCGATCGAGCCGAGGTAGAAGCCGCCGTGCTCCTTGCACGCGTTGGTGACCTGCTTGCTCCGGTTGCCCTTGGCGAGCATGATCATCGATCCGCCGTTGGCCTGGAACTCATCGACGTAGCTGTCCATCCGGCCGGCGGTGGTGGGCCCGAACGAACCCGATGCGTAACCCTCCGGGGTCTTCGCCGGACCCGCGTAGTACACGCAGAAGTCCTTCATGTACTGCGGCATGCCCTGGCCGGCATCGAGCCGCTCCTTGAGCTTGGCGTGGGCGATGTCGCGGGCCACCACCATCGGCCCGGTCAGCATGACGCGGGTCTTCACCGGGTACTTGGTGAGCTCGGCGAGGATCTCGACCATCGGCTTGTTCAGGTCGATGTGGACGACCGTGTCCTCGTCCTCGATGAGGTGGTCCTCGGTGACGTCCGGGAGGAAGCGCGCCGGGTCGGTCTCGAGCTGCTCGAGGAAGATGCCGTCCTTGGTGATCTTGCCGAGCGCCTGGCGGTCGGCGCTGCAGCTGACGGCCATGCCGACCGGGCAGCTGGCGCCGTGACGGGGGAGGCGGATGATCCGCACGTCGTGGCAGAAGTACTTGCCGCCGAACTGGGCGCCGATGCCGGTCTCCTGCGACAGCTTGAGCACGGCCTGCTCCAGCTCGATGTCGCGGAACGCGTGGCCGAGCGTGCTGCCCTCGGTGGGCAGGTTGTCGAGGTACTTGGTGCTCGCGAGCTTGGCGGTCTCGACCGCGAACTCGGCCGACGTGCCACCGATGACGACGGCGAGGTGGTACGGCGGGCACGCCGCGGTGCCGAGCGTCTTCATCTTCTCGAAGATCCACGGCAGGAGCGTCTTCGGGTTGAGCAGCGCCTTGGTCTCCTGGAACAGGTAGCTCTTGTTGGCGCTGCCGCCACCCTTGGCCATGAACAGGAACTTGTAGGCGTCGCCGTCGATCGCGCTGATCTTGATCTCGGCCGGCAGGTTGTTGCCGGTGTTGACCTCGTCGTACATGTTGATGGGCGCCATCTGGCTGTAGCGCAGGTTGCTCGTCTGGTACGTGTTGAAGATGCCGCGGGCGATGGCCTCCTCGTCGTGGCCGACGGTGGTGCCGTCACTCGTGAACACGAACTGGCCCTTCTTGCCCTTCACGATCGCCGTGCCCGTGTCCTGGCACATCGGCAGGATCCCGCCGGCCGCGATGTTGGCGTTCTTGAGGAGGTCGAGCGCGACGAAGCGGTCGTTGTCGCTCGCCTCGGGATCGTCGAGGATGTTGGCCAGCTGCTGCAGGTGCGCCGAGCGCAACAGGTGGGCGATGTCGCGCATCGCCGTCTGGGTCAGCAGGGTGATCGCCGCAGGATCGACCTGCAGGAACGTGCCCATCGGCGTCTCGACGGTGGAGACCCCTTCGGTGCTGATCAGGCGGTACTCGGTGTCGTCATGACCGAGGGGAAGGATCTCGCTGAACTCGAACTCCGGCATGCCGAAAACGCTACCCCCACCCCCCGTTCCGCGAAGATTCTCGCCCGCTCTGCCGCACATTCGAGCGCAACAACCGCGAGCGCTGTGCTGTCAATCGCGACCGGGGCGGTTCATCCGCTTCGGTGGCGCGTTCGCCGGGTCCGTCGGCCACTGGTGCTTGGGGTAGCGGCCGGCCATGTCCTTGCGCACATCGGTCCATGATCCCGCCCAGAACCCGGGGAGGTCGGCGGTGATCTGGATCGGTCGGTCAGCGGGCGAGAGGAGATGCAGGAGCACGGGCATCCCGGCGGCGACGGGGTGCTCCTTGGTGCCGAAGAGGTCCTGCACGCGCACGGACGCCGCCGGCTGATCGCCGCTGTAGTCGAGCGTCACGGTGCGCCCGGACGCCAGCTCGAGCTGGGTCGGGGCGAGCTCGTCGACCTGCGCACCGAGGGGCCACGGCAGCCCGGCGCGCAGCACCATCGTCAGATCGAGCGCGGCAACATCGTTGATGCTCGTCATCCCGCCGAGGTACGGGGCGAGCCAGTCGTCGAGCGTCTTGACGAGCGCGCCGTCGGACCAGTCCGGCCAGACGCCCGCAGCGCTGCGGTGGAGGAACTCGACCCGCCGCCGCAGCTGCGTCGCGGCCGGACCCCATCCGAGCGGCGCGAGCCGGGTGACGCGGACCCGCTCGATCAGCGCGGCGGTGGTGGCGTCGCCGGAGCCGGGGCGGCGGACGCGCTCGTCGAGGCGCATGTTGCCGAGCCGTCGCTCCATCCGCTCGACGATGTCGCCGCGGTCCTTGTCCCACACGAGTGCGGTGCGCGTCTCGACCACATCGCCGAGCGTGTCGGCCACCTCCTCGGCGTCGATGCCGGCGGCGAGGCGCAGGCGGGTGTTCTTGCGATCGCCGTCGACGTCGGCCGCCACCACGAACGGCTCGTCGGCGAGCGGATCGTCCTTGGCCACCCATGCGCCCGAGCCGGTGCGCAGCTGGAACTGGCCCGGCTGCGATCGACGCACCGCGAGCCGGTCGGGGTACGCGCGCAGCAGCACCGGGCCGGCGCGGTCGGGGTCGATCGCATCGAGGTCGAGCTTCACGCCGACGCGGCCGGCGATGTCTCGCGCCCGACGCACCAGCCGGTCCACCGCACCGCGGTCGGCGCGCTCGTGGCGCTCGGTGCCGATCACGACGCGCAGCCGCAGCGCGATGTCGGCGGGCAGGTCGTCGGCTCGACCGCGCAGGATGTCGCGGTCGTCGAGCAGCGCGGCGAGCACGCACGCGAGGCCCTGGTCGGCCGGCCCGACGGCGTCGACCACCATGCGCGCCAGGCGCGGATGGGCGGGCACGGACAACATCGCCCGTCCGGTGGCCGTGATCGCGTCGTGCTCGTCGAACGCGCCGAGCAGGCGGAGCAGCTCCGCGCCCTGGGCGAGCGTGCGCGCCGGCGGAGGATCGGGGAAGTCGAGCTGATCGGCCGGCGTACCCCACGCGGCCAGCTCGAGCGCCAGCCCGGCGAGGTCGACCTGGGTGATCTCGGCCTCGAGGTGGGCGCGCCGCGTCGAGTGCTCGAGCTTGCTCCACATCCGGTAGGCGATGCCGGGCTCGGTGCGCCCCGCCCGACCGGCGCGCTGGTCGGCCGACGCTCGGCTCGTGGCGATCGTGGTGAGCCGCGTCATCCCGGTGCGGATGTCGTAGCGCGGCACGCGCGCCTGACCGGCATCGACCACGATGCGCACGCCGGCGACCGTCAGCGACGTCTCGGCGATGTCGGTGCTCAGCACGACGCGACGTCGTCCGGGCGGCGACGGTGCGAGGGCACGGTCCTGGTCGCTCAGCGAGAGCGCACCCGCCAGCGGGTACAGGTCCACGTTGCCCGGCACGGCGCGATCCAGCGCCTGGTACACCCGCGTGATCTCGCCGATGCCGGGCAGGAACACGAGCACGTCGCCGATGTCGTTGCGCAGTGCGAGCAGCACCGTCTCGGCGACGGCCTGGTCGAGCTTCTGGCCCTTGCCGGGCGGCGACCAGCGGATGTCGATCGGGTAGGTGCGCCCGTCACTGGTGACGATCGGGCAGGGTCCGGCATCGCCGCCGAGCGTCTTCGCCAGCGACTCCGCCTGGGCCGTCGCCGACATCGCGAGGATCTTCAGGTCCGGGCGCAGCGTGCGTCGCGCGTCGAGGGCGAGCGCGAGCCCGACGTCGGTCGGCAGGTTGCGCTCGTGCACCTCGTCGAAGATCACCAGTCCGGTGCCGGGCAGCTCGGGATCGTGCTGCAACCGGCGGGTCAGCACTCCCTCGGTCACCACCTCGATGCGGGTCGATCGGCCGATGCGCCGTTCGTCGCGGGTCTGGTAGCCGACAGTGTCGCCGACGTCTTCACCGAGCAGATGCGCCATCCGGTGCCCGGCGGCGCGTGCGGCGAGTCGCCGTGGTTCGAGCATGACGATCTTCTGGCCGCGCATCCACGGCAGGTCGACCAGGCGCAATGGCACGAGGGTCGTCTTGCCGGCGCCCGGGGGAGCGACGAGCACGGCCGACCCGGAACGATCGAGCGCGTCCGCGACGTCGCCGATGACCGTTTCAACGGGGAGTGGTTCGACGGGGAGCTGCTCTGGTGGGGGTTCGGTCGCCATGCGACCTCGACTACTGGGCCAGCGCTGGGGTGCCCGCGAAGGCAACCGGATCGCCCGAGGCGGGGATCGACGGTCGTGACCACACGGTGGCCTTGGCGATGGTGTCGGCCACCTTGCTCCACTCGGAGGCCTTCCAGCCCTCGGCGGCAGCGGCGGCGTGACCGTCCATCGAGACGAACACGAACGCCGGCAACGTGGCCAGGCCGAGCGAGCGCACGAAGTCGCGGGAGGGATCGGTGAAGACCAGGAACTCCTCGGCGAGCGGCCCGAGGAAGCGCTTGGCGTCGTCGGCGTCGCAGGTGACCACGAAGTTCACCCGCACGTCGGCGCCACGGAAGCCGTTCAGCACGCGGGCCGCCGTCTTGAGGATCCACGAGCTCTCGTTGGTGTACGGATCGAGGATCACGCAGGCCAGGTTGAACGTGGTCAGCCACTCCTCCAGAGGACGGCTCTCCCCATCGAGGGCGGTGAGAACGACATCGAGCGATGGATTGCTGGCCACGACCGCCACGGTAGCGCGCGGTGCACTGACCCGCCCAGCTCCCAGTAGGTTGCAAACGTGCATCCCATCGAACGGCTGCGGTACGTCGCTCGCTCATCGGGCGGTGATCAGCGCATGCTCGTCCGCGAGACCGCGACGGCGATCTCCGCGCTCGAGCTGGACCCCGCCGGGCTCGTCGTGGCCTGCCGCCGCATCGTCGAGCGCCATCCGACGGCGGGTGCGCTGTGGTGGCTGTGCGCGTCGCTCGTCACCTCTGCCGACCCGTTCCGCGAGGCGTGGGGATTGTCCGACCACATCGAGGAGGACCCCACGGCCGATCACATCGTCGACCTGCTGCCCGATGGCGCGTCGGTGCTCGTGGTGGGTTGGCCCGACTTCGCCGGCGAGGCACTGATCCGCCGCGGCGACATCACCGCGTTCGTCGTCGACTCCAACGACCTCGGCAACTCCCTCGTCCGCCGGCTCCAGCGGTCCGATGTGGATGCCGAGGAGATCGATCCGCTCGGCACGGCCGCCGCCGTCATCGAGAGTGATCTCGTCATCGTCGAGGCGCTCGCCGCCGGCCCCGACGGCATCCTCTGCTCGCTCGGCTCCCATGCCGCTGCCGCGGTGGCGTACTGCGCCGAGATCCCGGTGTGGTTCGTGGTCGGACGTGGCCGACGCCTGCCGGAGCCGATGTGGAAGACGCTGCTCCAGCGGCTCGACGACTCCGGCGATGGCTGGGAGCTCGAGTGCGAGCGGGTCCCGCTGGCGATGGCCACCGCCATCATCGGCCCCGACGGTCTGGTGGATCCCGACCCGTCGGCGCTCGCCGCCGACTGCCCGATGGCCCACGAGCTCCTCCGCAGCAGCGCGATGTAGCCGAACTGCACGCACGATCGGCCCGGTTCCGGCCCGTGTGAACATCCAGTCCCGGAATGGTCCGCTCGCTCCGACCGTCGCCGACACGATGACGCCACGCGCAATCCGCGCACACGTGCGCGCTTCGAGCGACCGCGGTCGCGCCACACGCGCACTCGTGCGCGATTTGCGCGAGGTGACAGTGCGATGTCAGAGCGTGGAGCGTCTCGGTCAGAGGGTGGTGAGCTCGGCGACGATGGCCTCGGCGGCGACACGGTCGCGCTCGACGACGAACACGCGGGCGTTGATCTGGCCGGACATCGCCGCGCGCGGCGATGAGATCTCGGCGAACGTCGCCTTGATGCCGGCCTCTTCGAGGCCGACCACGATCAACGGCGCCTGCCAGAGGGGCAGCGTGGCGACGTGCACGACGGAGTCCGGGTCGACCGGCGGGGTGTCGTCCGGTGCGTCCATCCCGTAGAGGCGGCGGATCCAACTGATGCTCGACCGTACACCGGAGGCTTTCGCCGCCGGGCGGACGCGTCACAACGCCTCCGGTCGCCTTCGCCGGCCGGCACTGGAGGCCGAGCGCGCCGGCCGGGCGCTTCACACGGCCTCCGGTGGGGAACGGGCGTCTTCAGCGTTGGCCGGCGCGGGATGGGGTGAAGCCGGCGGCGTCGGCGAGGCGGCGGGCGGTGGCGCGGATCTCGGGCACCGTGCCGTCGAGCAGGCCGACGGTGAGCCGCAGCGAGTCGGCGTCGGGTCGCACCATGAACGGTTCACCGGGCGCGGCGCCGATGCCCTGCGCGGCGAGCGTGATCAGCGCCGAGCGCTCGTCGGCGACGCGCATCCAGAGGTTGATGCCGTCGCCGGGGCCGGTGGGGACGCCGTGCTCGGCGAGCACATCGACCACGAGTTGGCGACGGCGGGCGTATTCGAGCCGGGCCCGCTCGAGCGTGCGCCCGGTGGCGGGATCGACCAGCAGCCCGAGCAGCACGGCCTGCAGGATGCGGCTGCTCCAGCCGGGCCCGAGCAGGCGGCGGTTGGCGACGGCGCTGACGACATCGCCGGCACCCCCGATCGCGGCGAGGCGGAGGTCGGGGCCGTGGCTCTTGGAGAAGCTGCGGATGTGGACGGTGCGCGCCGGCAGCGAGTGCCCGAAGCTCATCAGCCGACCGGCGGCGATCTCCCCGCTGTGGTCGTCCTCGACGATGACGGCCGTCGACGCCGCGAGCAGCGCGGCGAGCGCCTTGCGCCGCTTGGCCGACATCGTCGCGCCGGTCGGGTTGTGGGCCCGCGGCTGGAGGAACACCGCGGACGGTTGCATCTCGAGCGCGGCGCGCAGGCCGTCGACCGACATGCCCTCGGCGTCCACGTCGACGCCGATCACCTCGGCACCGAGCTGCTCCAACAGATCGAGCAGGGGCGGGAACGTCGGGTGCTCGACGACGACGCGGTCGCCAAGGCGCACCACCACCTGGGCGACCCGGTCGAGCGCGTCCATCGCGCCGTCGACCACCGTCAGCCCCTCGGGGCGGAACGGCCAGTCGTTGCGCAGGTACTCGTCGAGCTCGGGCAGCACCGCCTGGTCGAGGTAGCTGCTGGTGAGCGACTGCCGGCTGACCTTGGCGACGACCTTGCCGAGATCGGGCAGGAGATCCGGGTCGGGGGTGCCCGACGAGAGGTCGAGGGCGAAGTGGCCCGGTCCCTCGGTGACACGCCGATAGCGACGCGGGCCACCCGGTCCGACCGGCTGGCGGACGAACGTGCCGAGCCGTCCGCGAGCCTCGATCGCCCCGACAGCGGCGAGCGTCTGCCACGCCTCGCTGACCGTCGTCGGCGACACGCCGAGCGCCCGAGACAGCGCCCGTACGGTGGGCAGTCGAGAGTCGGTGGCCAGCGATCCGGCCGTGACCATGCGCCCGATCGCGGCGGCGATGCCGCGGGCGCTGCGGTCGTCGACCGCTTCCACGATGTCTGTCAGCATCTGCACGCCTGTCGTGTGCGAGTCGGGCCGGCCGCCGAGTGTGAACGGCCTGTGAAGCAATGTACGGTAACAAACCGATCATTGTCAGCACGATCCTGTGACATATACAGTCGCGCTCGACGCGTCGCCCGGCGCGGACCAGTGACAGCAGGAACTCGAAGGGGGACCCGTGGCAGAGATCGTTCGAGCAGCGTTGGTGCAGACGGACTGGCCCGGCTCCAAGGACGAGATGATCGCCAAGCACGAGGCGGCCGCCCGCGAGGCCGCAGCCCAGGGCGCGAAGGTCATCTGCTTCCAGGAGCTCTTCTACGGCCCGTACTTCTGCCAGGTCCAGGAGACCGAGTACTACGGCTACACCGAGTACATCCCCGACGGCCCCACCACCAAGCGCTTCCAGTCGCTGGCCAAGGAGCTCGGCATGGTGATGGTGCTGCCGATGTACGAGATCGTCCAGCCCGGCCTCTACTTCAACACCGCGGCCATCATCGATGCCGACGGCACGTACCTCGGCAAGTACCGCAAGCAGCACATCCCCCAGACCAAGGGGTTCTGGGAGAAGTTCTACTTCACGCCCGGTACCGGTGGTTACCCCGTGTTCGACACCGCAGTCGGCAAGGTCGGCATCTACATCTGCTACGACCGCCACTTCCCCGAAGGCTGGCGGGCGCTCGGCCTGAACGGCGCGCAGATCGTGTTCAACCCGTCGGCCACCCACCGCGGCCTGAGCGAGTACCTGTGGCGGCTCGAGCAGCCGGCCGCGGCCGTCGCCAACATCTACTACGTCGGCGCGATCAACCGGGTCGGCATCGAGGAGCTCGGCGAGAACGACTTCTACGGCCAGAGCTACTTCGTCGATCCCGAGGGCAAGTTCGTCGGTGACGTCGGCGATCCGTACAAGCCCGACCTCATCGTGCGCGATCTCGACATGGGCAAGCTCGCCGAGATCCGCGACCGCTGGGCGTTCTACCGTGATCGTCGTCCCGACGCGTACGACGAGCTCGTCCGCCGCTGAGCCCCTGACCGCTGACACACGGAGATCCCCATGGCACGCACACTCATCACGAACGGCACCGTCGTCAGCCCCACCGGGCGCCAGCTGATCGATGTCCTCATCGACGGCGAGACCATCGCGGCGCTGTACGCACCGGGCCAGGCCGAGCTGCAGGGCGTGACCGCCGACGTCACGATCGACGCCACCGGTCGGTACGTCATCCCCGGGGGCATCGACGCGCACACCCACATGGAGCTGCCGTTCGGTGGCACCAACGCCAGCGACACGTTCGAGACCGGCACGCGCGCAGCGGCATGGGGCGGCGTCACCACCATCATCGACTTCGCCGTCCAGCGCTACGGCGAGAACGTCATCGAGAGCCTCGGCACCTGGCACGCCAAGGCCGACGGCGAGTGCGCGATCGACTACGCGTTCCACCAGATCGTCGGCGGTGTCGACGACGAGGCGTTGAAGGCGATGCGCTACCTCACGGACAACGAGGGCATCACCAGCTTCAAGCTGTTCATGGCCTACCCCGGCGTGTTCTACAGCGACGACGGTCAGATCCTGAAGGCGATGCAGACGGCCGGCGAGATCGGCTCGACGATCATGATGCACGCCGAGAACGGCATCGCCATCGACGTCCTCGTCCAGCAGGCGCTCGGCCGTGGCGAGACGGATCCCAAGTACCACAGCTACACCCGCCCATCGGCGCTCGAGGGCGAGGCCACCCACCGCGCCATCGTGCTCAGCCAAGTGGCCGGCAACGTGCCGCTGTACTTCGTCCACGTGTCGGCCAGCGAGGCGCTCGAGAACATCGCCGCTGCCCGCGACGCCGGCCGCAACGTGTTCGCCGAGACCTGCCCGCAGTACCTGTACCTCACGCTCGAGGAGACGCTCGCCAAGCCGGGCTTCGAAGGCGCCAAGTGGGTGTGCTCGCCGCCGATCCGCTCGGCCCACGACACCCACAACCACCACGCCGACCTCTGGAAGGGCCTGCGCACCAACGACATCGCCATCGTGTCCACCGATCACTGCCCGTTCTGCATGAAGGATCAGAAGGAGCTCGGCATCGGCAACTTCTCGGCCATCCCGAACGGCATGGGCAGCGTCGAGCACCGCATGGAGCTGCTGTACCAGGGCGTGGTCAACAAGGAGATCACGCTCGAGCGTTGGGTCGAGACCTGCTGCACCACCCCGGCGCGCATGTTCGGCCTCTATCCGAAGAAGGGCATCATCGCCCCCGGTGCCGACGGCGACGTCGTCATCTGGGACCCGACCAAGCAGACCAAGATCGGCATCAACGACAAGCACCACATGAACATGGACCACTCGTCCTGGGAGGGGTACGTGATCGACGGCAAGGTGGAGACGGTGTTGTCGAGGGGTTCGATCGTCATCCAGAACGACGAATACGTGGGGCGCAAGGGGCACGGGCAATTTGTCAAGCGTGGGCTGTCGCAATATCTGGTGTAGTCGCGGCGCTTTCGTCCCGTCGTGCTGCTCCGCTCCGGGTCGAGCCCCGGCGTTCCGTCGCTCGCACGCCACTCCGCGAGCGCTCCGGGCTACTCACTCACGACGGAACCCCGGCGCTTCCCCTCCGCTCCTCACGCACTCTCACTCCGGTGCCCGCCGCAGCTGATCGCATCGACAACTCGGGCCCCTTCTTTGCGGGGTTTCGGTTCACAACACACAGAACTCATGTCTCGGGCGGTCCACCGCTCGATGACACCTTTCGTAGAAAAGTAGGGAAAGCAGATGAAGCGCATTTCGCATTGGATCGATGGGAAGGTCGTCCTCGGGACTTCGGGGCGCTCCGGGGTCATCTGGCAGCCGGCGACGGGGGAGCAGCAGGCTTCGGTCGATCTGGCCTCCGCTGCTGAGCTCGACGCTGCGGTGGCAGTTGCGAAGGCGGCGTTTCCTGCGTGGCGGGCCACCAACCTGTCGCGCCGCGCGGAGGTGATGTTCCACATGCGCGAGCTGGTGGACGCGAACCGCAAGGAGATCGCGTCGCTGGTCTCGGCCGAGCACGGCAAGGTGCTCTCGGATGCGCTCGGTGAGCTCGCCCGCGGGTTGGAGAACATCGAGTTCGCGTGTGGGGTGCCGAACCTGCTCAAGGGTGGCTTCTCCGAGCAGGCCTCGACCGGTGTCGACGTCTACAGCATCAAGCAGCCGCTCGGCGTCGTCGCCGGCATCACGCCGTTCAACTTCCCGGCGATGGTCCCGATGTGGATGTTCGCCAACGCCCTCGCGTGCGGCAACACGTTCGTGCTCAAGCCGTCGGAGAAGGACCCTTCGGCGTCGATGTTCATCGCCGAGCTGTTCAAGCAGGCCGGCCTGCCCGACGGTGTGTTCAACGTCGTCAACGGCGACAAGGAAGCGGTCGACGCGATCCTCGCCAACCCGGACATCCAGGCCGTGAGCTTCGTCGGCTCGACGCCGATCGCGAAGTACATCTACGAGACCGGCACCCGCAACGGCAAGCGCGTCCAGGCGTTGGGCGGGGCGAAGAACCACATGCTCGTGCTCCCCGACGCCGATCTGAACATGGCCGCCGATGCCGTCGTGTCCGCCGCGTACGGCTCAGCCGGTGAGCGCTGCATGGCGATCAGCGTCGTGCTCGCCGTCGACTCGGTGGCCGACGCGCTGATCGAGAAGGTCAAGGAGCGCATCCCCGCGATCCAGGTCGGACCGGCCAGCGAAGAGGGCAACGAGATGGGCCCGTTGATCACCGGCGAGCACCGCGACAAGGTCGCCGCGTACGTCGCCGGTGCCGAAGCCGAAGGCGCGACGCTCGTGGTCGACGGTCGCGAAGGCGCACCCGAGGGTGGCTTCTTCCTCAAGCCGAGCCTGATCGACAACGCCAAGCCCGGGATGAAGGTGTACGACGACGAGATCTTCGGGCCCGTGCTCACCGTCACCCGCGTTGCCAGCTACGACGAGGGCCTGGCCCTGATCAACGACAACCAGTACGGCAACGGCACGGCGATCTTCACTCGCGACGGCGGCGTGGCCCGCCAGTTCCAGTTCGACGTGCAGGTCGGAATGGTCGGCATCAACGTGCCGATCCCCGTCCCCGTGTCGTACTACAGCTTCGGCGGCTGGAAGGCCAGCCTGTTCGGCGATCAGCACATGTACGGCCCCGAGGGCATCAACTTCTTCACCCGCAGCAAGGTCGTCACCTCCCGCTGGCCCGACCCGCGCACGTCGTCGGTCGACCTCGGCTTCCCCACGAACCGATAGGACCACATGGATCTCGGAGTCGTCCTGCAGACCACGCCGCCGTCGGCGCGCGTGGTGGATCTGGCCAAGAAGGCCGAGACCTACGGGTTCAGCCACGTGTGGACGTTCGACAGCCACATCCTCTGGCAGGAGCCGTACGTCATCTACAGCCAGATCCTGGCCGAGACGCGCAACATCATCGTCGGGCCGATGGTCACCAACCCGGCGACGCGTGACTGGACCGTCACGGCGAGCACGTACGCGACGCTCAACGAGATGTACGGCAACCGCACCGTGTGCGGCATCGGCCGTGGCGACAGCGCGGTGCGCGTCACGAACGGCGCGCCCACCACGTTGAAGACGCTGCGCGAGAGCATCCACGTGATCCGCGAGCTCGCCAACGGGCGGGGCGTCGACTACAACGGCTCGGAGATCCGCTTCCCGTGGGCGACCAAGAGCCGTTGTGAGGTCTGGGTCGCGGCCTACGGCCCGAAGGCGCTCGCGCTGACCGGCGAGGTCGGTGACGGCTTCATCCTCCAGCTCGCCGACACGTCGATCGCCGAGTTCACGATCAAGTCCGTGCGTGACGCAGCCACGGCCATCGGTCGCGATCCCGACGACGTCACCATCTGCGTGGCAGCACCGGCGTACGTCACCGACGGCACTCCCGAGCACCTCGCCTACGCGCGCGAGCAGTGCCGTTGGTTCGGCGGGATGGTGGGCAACCACGTCGCCGACATCGTCGCCCGCTACGGCGACGACGCTCCCGTGCCGAAGGCGCTCACCGACTACATCAAGGGCCGCCAGGGCTACGACTACAACGAGCACGGCCAAGCCGGCAACAGCCACACCACGTTCGTGCCCGACGAGATCGTCGACCGGTTCTGCATCATCGGCCCGGTCGAGGAGCACGTGCGCCGGCTCGAGGAGCTGAAGGCGCTCGGCGTCGATCAGTTCTCCGTCTACCTGCAGCACGACGCCAAGGACGAGACCCTTCGTGCCTACGGCGAGAAGGTCGTGCCCGCCATCGCCGACACCGTCAAGGCGCGTTCGTGATCCGGGCAACGACGTCGTGACGGCACCGGTCCTCGTCGAGGGCGACCCGGTCGCTCCGCGCCAACGCCGCAAACTGCCGGTCCGCCGGGCCCTGATGGTGCCGCTCGCGATCGTGCTCTTCGTGCTGATCTGGGAGGGCTACAAGGCGATCGGTCCGGCCGACGGCGGATCGATCCTCGGCTGGAAGCTGATCCCGCGCGCCAACGACCGGGCGATGCCGCACATCATCGACATGCTCCGCAGGTTCGACCGCCCCGAGGTGCGTGGGGCCAACCAGCGCAGCGTGCTCTCGGTGGTCATCGCGGCGACGTGGTACTCGTTCCGGCTGTCGCTGTTCGGTCTCGTCGTGGGCGTCATCGCCGGCCTGTTCCTCGCCACGTTGATGGCCCGCTTCAACCTCGCCCGCCGGGCGCTGCTGCCGTACCTCGTGGTGTCGCAGACGGTGCCGCTCATCGCGCTCGCCCCGATCACGGTCAACTGGGGCGGCAAGCTGCGCCCGTTCGGCCACGACTTCCCGGAGTGGATGGCCGCCGCCGCGCTCAGCGCGTTCCTCGCGTTCTTCCCCGTCGCCGTCGGTGCGCTGCGCGGGTTCGCCGCGCCGAAGGAATCATCGCTCGAGCTGATGGACAGCTACGCCGCATCGTGGTGGCAGGGCTTTCGCAAGCTCCGGTTCCCGTCGGCCGTGCCCTACCTCGTGCCGGCGTTGAAGCTCTCGGCCTCGCTCGCCGTCGTCGGCGTCGTCGTGTCCGAGATCTCGATCGGATTGCGCTTCGGCATCGGCCGCCTGGTGATCTCGTACTACCAGGACGGCACGTCCGATCCCGCCAAGGTCTACACAGCAGTGATCGGCGCCGTGGTGCTCGGTCTGGCCATGGCCGGGCTCGTCGCGCTGATCGACCGGTTCCTCACCCGCAGCCGCCCCGTGGAGGCAGACTCGTGACCGTTGCTCCATCCGAAACGACCGCGGCAGTGCACGCCGAGTCCGTCGGCAAGATCTTCAACCCCGGCACCCGCAAGCAGGTCGACGCGCTCGTCGACGTCAGCCTGACGATCCAGCCCGGTGAGTTCGTGTCGCTGATCGGCCCGTCCGGCTGCGGCAAGTCGACGCTGCTGCGGGTCTTCGCCGACCTCCTCCAGCCGACGTCCGGCACGTTGCTCGTCAACGGCAAGTCGGCCAAGCAGGCCCGGCTCGATCAGGACTACGGCATGGCGTTCCAGCAGGCGGGCCTGTTCGAGTGGCGCAACGTGGCTCGCAACATCGAGCTGCCGCTCGAGATCCGCGGCTGGGACGCGGCCAAGCGCCACGCCCGCTCGAAGGAGATGCTCGAGCTGGTCAAGCTGCCCGACTTCGCCGGCCACATGCCGTGGCAGCTGTCCGGTGGCATGCAACAGCGGATCGCGATCGCCCGCGCGCTCGCCGCCCATCCGCCGCTGCTGCTGATGGACGAGCCGTTCGGCGCGCTCGACGAGATGACGCGCGAGCACATGCAGGCAGAACTGCTCAGCATCTGCGCCACCACGGGCACCACCGTCGTCTTCGTCACCCACTCGATCCCCGAGGCCGTCTACCTGTCCGACCGGGTCGTGGTGATGAGCCCCCGCCCCGGCCGGATCACCTCGATCATCGACATCGGTCTCGGCGCCGGCCGCAACGACGACACCCGCGAGGCCACCGAGTTCTACGCCAAGATCACCGAGGTCCGTGAGGCGCTGCGTGGCGCCGAGTACGGCACGAGCGCCCGCGGGATCGAGGACCGTTGAACGGCGCGAACGTCCGGCGCAACGCGGTCAACGTCGCGATCCCCGTCGCCTTCGGGGCGATCATCGTCGTGCTCTGGCAGCAGTTCGTCGAGTGGCGCAAGATCAAGCCGTTCATCCTGCCGACGCCGTCGAGCATCTGGAGCGAGGCGATCGACAAGGTCAACCTGCTGCGCGCTGCGTCGCTCGTGACCGGTCGCAACGCGATCGTCGGGCTCGTGCTGGGCGTCATCGTCGGCGTGTTCGCGGCGATGATCGCCAACCGGTTCCGGATCCTGTCGGAGCTGATCACGCCGATCTCGGCCGCGATCAGCGCCGTGCCCATCGTCGTCATCGTCTCGATTTTGAACAACATGTTCCCACTTGGTTCGCAGGTGGCAAGACGGCTGATGGTGCTGATAATCGTGTTCTTCGTGGTCTTCGTCAACGTCGCGCGTGGTCTCCGCCAGAGCGATCCCATCCAGGTCGAGCTGATGCGCTCCTACGCGGCCTCCGAGCAGCAGGTCATGCGCAAGGTGCGGCTGCCGAACGCGATGCCGTTCCTGTTCACCGCGATCAAGATCGCCGCCCCGATCTCCGTCACGACCGCTTTCGTGTCCGAGTACTTCGGCGGCACGCAGGACGGCCTCGGCCAGAAGATCGCCTCGTCGATGTCCAGTTCGAAGTACCCCCTCGGATGGGCCTACGTCGGTGCCGCGTGCATCGTCGGGCTGCTCTTCTTCGTGGGTGCCAACCTCCTCGAGTACGTCGCGGTGCCCTGGCAACGCCGGCGTGACTCCAGGTAAACGAATACCGAATGCCGAACACCGAATGCCAGCACAGGCCGGCTCCCACCGGCCGAACCAACACAGGGGAGAACACATGAAAGCAACTGCAACCCGTAGGGCGCGAATGGTCGCACTGCTCGCTGTCGCCGGACTCGGCGTCGCCGCGTGTGGCAGCGACAAGAAGGACTCGTCGCCCGCGACGACCGTTGCGGCCACCGCCGCGCCGGCCGCCACGACCGCCGCGTCGACGGCTGAGACGACGGCTGCGAGCACCGCCGAGACCACCGCCGCCTCGACCGCCGAGACGACGGGCTCGTCGACGGCCGAGACCACGGCAGCGAGCACCGCCACGAGCGACAGCACCGCGACGAGCGGTTCCACCGCGGCGAGCGATCTGGGCGAGGACGCCAACACGGTGTGCGACGCCACCAAGGCCCCCGCCACGCTGACCAAGGTCAAGCTGCAGTTGCAGTGGTTCACCCAGGCCCAGTTCGCCGGCTACTACGCGGCCGTCCAGGACGGCTGCTACGCCGAGCAGGGCCTCGACGTGCAGATCCTCGAGGGTGGCACGGACATCGTCCCGCAGACCGTGCTCGCGTCCGGCCAGGCCGACTTCGCGATCGCGTGGGTGCCGAAGGCGCTCGCCTCGATCGAGGCCGGTGCCGACATCGAGGACATCGCCCAGGTGTACCAGCGCTCGGGCACCCTGCAGGTGTCGTTCAAGGACAAGGACATCACCACGGGTGCTGACTTCAAGGGCAAGAAGATCGGCAACTGGGGCTTCGGCAACGAGTACGAGATCTTCGCCGACCTGGCCAAGAACAACCTCAAGGTCAGCGACGTCACACTCCTCGCCCAGCAGTTCGACATGTCGGGTCTGCTCTCGGGTGACATCGATGCCGCCGAGGCGATGGTCTACAACGAGTACGCACAGGTGCTCGAGACCATGAACCCCGCCACCGGCAAGCTGTACACGCCCGATGACCTGAACGTCGTCTCGTACGAGAAGGAAGGCGTCGGCATGCTCCAGGACGCCATCTGGGCCGATGCGAAGAAGCTCGCCAGTGACGCCACCTACAAGGACACCGCCGTGAAGTTCGTGACGGCGTCCCTCAAGGGTTGGGCGATCTGCCGCGACGATCCGAAGGGCTGCCGCGACATCGTCGTCGCCAAGGGCTCCAAGCTCGGTGCCGTGCACCAGCTGTGGCAGATGAACGAAGTCAACAAGCTCATCTGGCCCGCTGACGGCGGCGTCGGCCACATCGATCCCGCTGCGTGGGACCGCACCGTCAAGATCGCGCTCGGCACGCCGAACGCCGATGGCGCCACGGTCATCACCAAGCAGCCGGGCGCGACCGCCTACACCAACGACATCGTCGACGCAGCGCTCAAGGAGCTGAAGACCGAAGGTGTCGACACGACGGGCGATGGCTTCACGCCGTTGACCGTCACCCTCACCGAGGGTGGCTCCTGACCCGAGCCTCTGACCGGGCTCAGCCCCAGGCTGAACTCGAAGGGCGGGTCGCTCCGGCGGCCCGCCCTTCTCGCGCCGCGGAGATCGCGCCGTGGTTGTTCGTGGTGCTGTGGAGCACCGGCTTCGTCGTCGCCCATTACGCCACCGAGGACGCGGGGCCGCTGACGTTCCTCACCGTGCGCCTCGCCGGTGCCGGGCTCCTGCTGTGGATCGCGGCGACCGTGCTGAAGGCGCCCCCGATCGATCGCACCCAGGTCCGGTGGGCGACGATCGCCGGACTCGGCATGAACGCGCTCTACCTCGGCGGCGTGTTCGTCGCGATCCACCTCGGCCTGCCGACCGGGCTCAGCTCGCTGATCACCGGCATCCATCCGGTGCTGACGTCGATCGCTGCTCGCTGGGTGCTGCGCGAGCGGATCCGGCGCGTCCAGTGGATCGGAATCGCCCTCGGCCTCGCCGGTGTCGTCGCGGTGGTGGTCGATCGGCTCAGCGCGAACTCGGCGGGCGTGACGGCCGGCGCGCTGGTCGCGATGGGTGTCTCGGTGGTCGGGATGTCGGCCGGCACACTGGTGCAGCGCTCCCGCGGGGCCACGATGCCGCTGCTGCGCGGCACGGCGGTGCAGTTCGCCACCTCGGCGATCGTGCTCGGCGTCGGGGCCGTCCTGAACGAGCACTGGCGCTTCCATCCGAGCGCGCGGCTGTGGTTCTCGCTCGGTTGGGCGATGTTCGTGCTGTCGATCGCATCGGTGCTGATCATGCTGATGCTGCTCCAGCGCCAGGCGGCGGCACGGGTCAGCAGCCTGTTCTTCCTCACCCCGGCGTTGAGCACCATCGAAGGCGCGTGGCTCTTTCGCGAGCACATCGGGGCGATCGTGGTGGTCGGACTGGGGATCTCGCTCGCGGGTGTCTTCCTGGCCACACGACCGCCGCGCCCCGCCCTCGCACGGAGCGCGTCCGACGGTTGAGAGTGGCCTCGACCGGGCACGGAGAGGGGTCGGTTCGACGCAAGACGGAGGTGACCGTGAGGACGGTCGAGCATTGTGAGACGGGCATCTCGGGTTTGGACGAGATCACCAACGGAGGGTTGCCGCGTGGTCGCACGACCCTCCTGTCCGGTGGGCCCGGCTGTGGCAAGACCCTGTTCGGTTCGACGTTCCTCACGAACGGCGCCGCGCGGGGTGAGCCGGGTGTCTTCATCGCGTTCGAGGAGCGTGAGGACGATCTCGTCGCCAACGCCCGTTCGCTCGGGCAGGACCTGCAGCACCTGATCGACGACGGCATGCTCGAGGTCGACTACGTGCAGGTCGATCGCGACCAGATCCAGCAGACCGGCGACTTCGATCTCGAGGCGCTGTTCATCCGGCTCGACCTCGCCATCCGCACGGTGGGTGCGAAGCGGGTGGTGATCGACACCTTGGAGGTGCTGTTCTCCGGGCTCGACGACACCGCCCGGCTGCGCGCCGAGCTGCGCCGGCTGTTCCGCTGGCTCGGCGAGCGCGGCGTCACGTCGATCGTCACGGCCGAACGGGGTGATCAGTCGCTGACCCGGTACGGCTTCGAGGAGTACGTGTCCGACTGCGTGATCGTGCTCGACCACCGCGTCAGCGAGCAGCTGGCCACCCGGCGCTTGCGTGTCGTCAAGTTCCGAGGCTCCGCGCACGGGCTCAACGAGTACCCGTACCTCATCGACGACACCGGCATCAGCGTCGTCCCGATCACCTCGTTCGACCTCTCCTACGCGGCATCGACCGAGATCATCTCGACGGGCGTCGCCGATCTCGACGCGATGATGTCGACCGGTGGTGTCTACCGGGGCACGACGACGATGGTGTCGGGCGGTTCGGGCACCGGCAAGACCACCCTCGCCGCAGCGCTGGCCGAGGCGGCGTGCGCTCGTGGCGACGTCACGTCGTACTTCGCGTTCGAGGAGTCCGTCTCCCAGATCGTGCGCAACATGCGCTCGGTCGGGATCGAGCTCCAGCCGGCCCTCGACTCGGGCACGCTCCACCTGGTCGCAGGACGCCCGACCCAGGTCGGCCTGGAGCACCACCTCGCCGTGCTCCACCGACACGTGGAGGAAGTACGACCCGACGTCGTGGTGCTCGACCCGATCACCGACTTCCAGGCCATCGGCTCACGCGAGGACATCAAGGGGATGTTGATGCGCATGGTCGACTTCTTGAAGCAACGCAACATCACGTCGGTCTTCACCAGCCTCACCAGCCGCCACGCAATCGAGGAGACGTCGGTGTCGTCGCTGATCGACACGTGGATCCAACTCGGCAACGAGGAGGTCTCGGGGCGGCTGCACCGGTCGCTGTACCTGCGCAAGTCGCGCGGCATGGCCCACTCGGAGCGCGTTCGCGAGCTGGTGCTGGGCAGTCACGGCATCCACCTCGTCGCGATCGCCGAACCTGGTGGCGTCGATGTGTCGGAGGAAGCCGATTCGGGAAGGAAGTCTGGATGATGAGCGGCATCGGGAACACGACGAGGCCGGACGAGTCGGCGTCGGCCGTCGAGTCGGCTCCGGCGAAGGAGTGGCAGCTCCGGCTGTACGTCGCGGGGGAGACGCCGCGCTCCGTCGCTGCGTTGAGCAACCTGCGCAGGATCTGTGAGGAGCACCTCGCCGGCAAGTACGAGATCGAGGTGATCGACCTGCTGGTCCGCCCACACTTGGCCAAGGGCGAGCAGATCGTCGCAATTCCCACGCTCGTTCGCCAGCTCCCCGAGCCCGTCCGCAAGATCATCGGCGACCTGTCCGATCAGGAGCGGGTCCTGATCGGACTCGATCTGCGCCCGAAGGGTTAGTGGCCGGCCATGGATGCGCTCATCGAGTCGCTGCCATCCGCCATCGTCTTCATCGAAGGCGACACCATCGTCGGCTGGAACACCGCCGCCTCGTCGCTGTACGGCTGGCCCGCGCACGAGGTGATCGGTCGATCGTTCCGCGAGGTGCTGGTCGACGGCTCCGACCTGGCCGAGATCGACTCCGTGATCACCCATGCGGAGCAGCGCGGCCGGTGGCAGGGCAACTTCCGGGTGAAGCGCCACGACGGGGCGCTGCTCGTGAGCTCGTTCATGGCCACCACCGTTCGCGTCGAAGCCGCTGCCGCTGCCGATGCATCGCGGGTCCGTCCCCATCGCATCGCATGGGTGGCCACCGACGTCGTCGACCAGCACCTCGCCGAGCAGGAGCGCGAGGTGCTCGTGAGTGCCCAGAACGCAGCCGCACGCGAGCTGGAGGCCACCGTCGGCCTGCTCGAGGCCTTGCTCGAGTGCGCACCGATGGGCATCGCGGTGCTCGACCTCGAACTGTTCTGGACCCACGGCAACAGTGCGTTCGCGGAGATGATCGGCGCCGACAAGCCGCCCGTCGGCGAGCACCTCGACGACCTCGGCTCGCTGCCCGCCGAGGTCGTCGCCGACCTCCGGCGCGTGGTCACCACGGGACGGTCGACGTCGGGCCGCAGGATCGCGCTGCCACCGGCGGCCGACGGATCCGTCCGCACCATCGACGCCAACTACTTCCCCATCTCGGCCGGCCGCGGACAACCCGCAGGTGCCGGGCTGACCTGGACCGACATCACGGCTGCGGAGATGGCCGAGGGCGAACGTGCCCAGCTCGTCCAACGCGCGAGCGCGGCCCAGGACCGGCTCGCGCTGCTGGCGTCCACGAGTGCGGTGCTGATGGGCGCCACCGACGTGGATCGGCTGCTCGATCGGCTCGCTCGGGTGCTGGCGCCCAGCGTGTGCGACTGGTGCATCCTGGAGATGGTCGGCCGCACGGGTCTGGTCGAGCACCTCGCCGTGTCGCATCTCGACCGCGACGCTGCGCAGACGCTCCAACGTTCACTCCGGGGCAGGGCGGCCGCCCCATCGGAGCGATCCGTCATCGCGACGGTGCGTCGCACCGGGCAGGCCCAGCTGCTCGCGGGGGACGAGCTCGTCGCGCGCCTCCACGATGTCGTCGGCACGTCGCACGATCAGTTCGCGAAGCTGGGCCTGACGTCGATCATCGTCGTCCCGATCCGCACCAGGAGCGAGTTCATCGGGCTCCTGATCCTCGGCAACGCCGGGTCGAACCGGCTCACCGAGGACGATCTCGATCTCGCCGTGGAGATCGCTCACCGTGGCGCGCTCGCGCTCGACCGAGCCATCACCTACCGCAACGAGCACGCGCTCGCCGAGCAGCTGCAGCAGGCGCTGCTGCCCGGCCGCATCCCCGACATCCCGGGCTGCCGGATCGCCACCACCTACTCGGCTGCCGCCGACGCCGCCACGGTCGGCGGCGACTGGTACGACGTGCTGGCACTCGGCGGCGGACGCGTCGCGCTCTGCGTCGGCGATGTGGTGGGTCACGACACCGCCGCCGCCGTCGGCATGAGCCGGCTGCGCTACCTGATCCATGCCTTCGCCACGGAGTCGGCGGCCGACGCCGCGGCAGCCTCTGACCCCGCGGCAATCCTCGATCGTGTGGACCGCCTGATCTACGACGACCAGACCGCGTGGGCCACCTGCGTCCTCGCGATCCTCGACACCTCGACCAACGAGCTCGTCTGGTCGAACGCGGGCCACCCGCCGATGCTGCTGGCTCGTGACGGTGTCGTCCGTCAGCTCGAGGCGACGGGTGGGGCCATGCTCGGCGTCAAACGCAACGGCGATCGCCGCTCGAACCGCGCCCAGCTGTTCGACGGCGACCGCCTGTTGTTCTTCACCGACGGGCTGTTCGAGCGGCGCGGTGAGTCCGTGGACGTCGGGCTGGGGCGTCTCGGTGATGCGTTCCGGGCCTACCGCAACCAACCATTGGAGCGGATGTGCCGTGAGATCACGCTCGCCATGCTGCGCGGCGTCGAGCAGACCGACGACGTCGCGATCCTGGCCGCGGAGATCAGCGCCGGGTGATCCGCATGTGCGCGACGGCGGGTGAGCTGATGTACTCGGTGCACTCGTAGCCGTCGACGTCGGTGAGCAACCGCTCGCCGGCACCGAGCAGCACCGGCGCGATCGCGACGTGGAGCGAGTCGAGCAGCCCGGCGCGCATGGCCTGATGGATGGTGGACGCGCCGCCGCCGAGGCGGACGTCGGCACCGTTGGCGGCCTCGGTCGCCCGCGCGTACGCGGCCTCGATGCCGTCCGTGACGAAGTGGAAGGTGGTGCCGACCATCTCCAGCGGCGGGCGGGCGTGGTGGGTCAGCACGAACACGGGATGGTGGAACGGCGGCTCGTCGCCCCACCAGCCCGTCCACGACGAGTCCAGCCACGGACCGCGGACCGGCCCGAACATGTTGCGGCCCATGATGGTGGCGCCGATGTTGTCGGTGCCGGCCGCGATGAAGTCGTCGTCGACGGTGGCCGGCATCGACGGGTCGACGTCGAGGCCGATCATGGTCCGGCCGGCCCGGCAGCCGAACACCCACTCGTGCAGCGGCATGCCGCCGACGCCCATCGGGTTGTCGAGGTCCTGCGCCGGTCCGGCGGCGTAACCGTCGATCGACATCGAGATGTTGTGGGCCCTGAGCGTGGTCATGGTGTTCCTCCGTGGGTGAGCTTCGCGCGTCCGGCTGACGCGCCTCGGACGAGACGTCGGACCCGAGCCGTCGACTTCGACATCGAGTTCGGGCTCACGTAGGTTCGCGCCATGCCCAAGCGGAACCGCACCAAGGAGCAGCGCACCCAGTACGGAACGCCGTCGCCCACCTCGCCGGCGCCGGCCTCGTCAGCACCCACCGCTGCCGAGAACGAGCAGGCCCGGGCGGCGCGACTGTTCGCCGACAGCGTCCGCGCTCACGAAGCGGCGGACCGCGTCGAGCGCGAGCGGCGGGCTGCGGAGGCGGACCACGGGCGGCGCCACGAGGAGCTGCTGGCCGCGAAGGAATCCGCCGCAGCGGCGATCCGCCGGCTGCGCGCCGACGGCCGCCCGCGGGCGAAGATGGCCGAGGCCGAGGCGAGCTACCGTTCGGCGCTCGCCGAGCTCAACGAGTTCGAGACCGGCGAGCGCCCGCACTGGGCGCCCAAGCCGATCGAGGTGGTCGACGAGGCGATGTCGGTCGCCGACGCCGACGCCGACGCATCGGTGGATCAGCCGGAGTAGTAGCTGTCCGCGACGTCGAGCGCCTCGTCGATGATCGCGATGCCCTGCAGCACCTCGTCGACCGGCGTGTTGATCGGCGGCACCACGTGGGTGCGGTTGAAGTGGGTGAACGGCCATAGGCCGCGGGCCTTGCACGCCGCCGCGAACGCGTTCATCGGTGCGGCATCGGCGCCCGTCGCGTTGTAGGGCACGAGCGGCTCGCGGGTCTCGCGGTTGCGGACCAGGTCGAGCGCCCAGAACACGCCGAGGCCGCGAACCTCGCCGACGGAGGGGTGCTTGTCCTGCAGCTTGGCGAGCGCCGGCGCGATGACGTCGGTGCCGAGCATGCGGGCGTGCTCGATGATGCCCTCTTCCTTGAAGATGTTGATGCTCGCGACGACGCTCGCGCACGCCAGCACGTGGCCGCTGTAGGTGAGGCCGCCGGGGTACTGCTTGTCCTTGAACGTGTCGGCGATCTTCTGGCTGATGACCACGCCACCGATGGGGAGGTAGCCGCTGTTGCTGCCCTTGGCCCACGTGATGAGGTCGGGCGTGACGCCCCAGTGATCGACGGCGAACCACTCGCCGCAACGGCCGAAGCCGGCCATGACCTCGTCGGCGATGTAGACGATGCCGAACTCGTCGCAGATGTCGCGCACGCCCTGCAGGTAGCCGGGCGGCGGGACGAGGATGCCGTTGGTGCCGACGACCGTCTCGAGGATGAGGCACGCGAACGTCTGCGGACCCTCGACCATGATCGTCTCGCGGAGGTGGGCCAGCGCCCGCTCGCACTCCTGCGCCTCGGTCTCCGCGTAGAAGCTGCTGCGATAGGCGTACGGGCCGAAGAAGTGGACCACGCCCGAGACGCCGGTCTCGTTCGGCCAACGACGGGGATCGCCCGTGACGGCGATCGCGCCACCCGTGGCGCCGTGGTAGCTGCGATAGGTGGCGAGCACCTTCTGACGGCCGGTGTAGATGCGCGACATGCGGATCGCGTTGTCGGTGGCCTCGGCGCCGCCGTTGGTGAAGAACACCATGTTGAGATCGCCGGGGGCGAGCTCGGCGATGAGTCGAGCGGCCTCGCTGCGCTGCTCGTTGGCGTGGAACGGCGCGATGGTGCAGAGCTTGCCCGCCTGCTCCTGGATCGCCGCGACGAGCTTCGGGTGCTGATGGCCGATGTTGACGTTCACCAGTTGGCTGGCGAAGTCGAGGTAGCGGTTGCCGTTCTCGTCCCAGAACCAGCTGCCCTCGCCGCCCGTGACCACGAGCGGCGTCAGCGCGCCCTGCGACGACCAGCTGTGGAAGACGTGGGCGCGATCGTTGATGTAGGCGGAGGAGGGCGGTGCTTCGAGCGCGGTCATGACATCAGATCGTATTCGATACACGAAGGGCAGTACAGACCGCGCTTTGTTACAACACAAACATTCACACCCACCGGTTCTCCGCGTGAATGTTGCGCCCCAGAGGGCAGACGTCTTCGCGGAAGTGGGTGGGGGTACCATCGCCGGCATGGCTGAGATGATCGAGTTCGCGAGCAACGGTGGCACGGCGCAGGGGTATCTGGCGGGCGACAGCGGCCCGGGTGTGCTCGTCATCCAGGAGTGGTGGGGCCTCAACGCGCACATCAAGGACATCGCCGATCGGTTCGCCGCAGCGGGCTTCACGGCGCTCGCGCCGGACCTCTACCACGGTCAGGTCACCACCGAGCCCGACGGCGCCGGAAAGCTGATGATGTCGATGAACATCGACGAGGCGAGCAAGGACATGTCCGGCGCGATCGACGAGCTGCAGCGCCGCACCGGCCGCACCAAGGTCGGCGTCATCGGGTTCTGCATGGGCGGTGGCCTCGCGCTCGTCGTGTCCTGCAAGCGTCCCGATGCGGTCGCCGCCGTCGCGCCGTTCTACGGCCTCATCCCATGGGCGGGCGCCCAGCCCGATTGGACCAAGCTCGCGGCCAAGGTCGAGGGACACTACGCAGCCGACGACCACTCGTTCCCGCCGCCGGCCGTCGAGGCGTTGCAGGCCGAGCTGCGCGGGCTGGGCAAGGACGCCACGCTGTTCGTCTATCCCGAGGTCGACCACGCGTTCTTCAACGACACCCGCCCCGAGGTCTACAGCGCCGAGACATCGAAGACGGCGTGGCTCCGCGTCCTCGACCTCTTCCACTCGGAGCTGTAGGCGCCGGCGCTCGGCCGCCGTCAGCCGAGGCCGTGGCTGATCGCGGCGAAGGCTTCGTCGATCAGGTCGGGCAACGCCTTGGCGTCGGCGCCGCTGGCGGCCCAGCGTTCGAGGATGATCCAGATCGCCTCGGTGAAGGCGGCGGCGAGCACGCGTGGGGCGAGGTCGTCGACGCCGACACCGAGCCGAGCGGCGAACGCCCGGGCGAGGTCGGGGCGGTGCTCGTGGAAGCTGTCGTGGGCGAGCACCCGCAGCGAGGGCTCGGCGAGGATGATGCCCATCTGGCGGAGCTTGCGGCCATCGGAGTCGAAGATCGTGACGAGCTGCTCGCGCAGCACCGCGCCCAACGCCTCGCCGGCGGACTCCGACGCGGGGCGGGCGACGATCGCGGCCAGCATCGCATCGCTCTTCTGCTCGACCTCGACCGGGTCGGCCTTCGCGCCGTCGACCGGGTGATCGAACAGCAGCGCCGTCTTGGACTCGAAGTAGCGGAAGAACGTACGTGACGAAATACCCACCTTGGCCGCGATGTCCTCGACCGTGGTGTGCTCGTAGCCTTTGGCCTCGAACAGGTGCAACGCCGCGTCGAGGATCAGGGTCCGCGTTTCGACGCGCTGACGCTCTCGCAAGGTCCCCCCGGGCACGGCGCACACGTTAGTCCCCACGGCGAGTGGCCCTTGTGACTTCGGCGACAGTGGTTGACATTCTGTCAGTCTATGACACATAGTCGTCAGATGACACGAATTCTGTACCGAATCGGTCGCTGGTGCGTTCGCAACCGGCGTCGGGTCACCATCATCTGGGTGGCCTTCGCCGTGCTCGCCACGGTCATGGGCAAAGTCGCGGGCGGTGAGGCGTCGAACAAGTTCTCCGTGCCCGGCGTGGAGTCGCAGAAGGCCATCGACGTGCTCACCCAGCGCTTCCCCTCGGCGGCCGGCACCTCGGCGCAGGTCGTGTTCGCGGCCACGTCCGGCACGCTCGCCGACGGCACGGCGAAGCCCGTGGTCGACACCGTCATCTCCGCGATCACCGCCCAGCCGAACGTCGGCGCCGTGAGCGCCCTGCACACCTCGGCCGACGGCAGCATCGGGTTCGTCGAGGTCTCGTACACCAAGCCGCTCGCCGACATCAAGACCAAGGCGTACGACGCGCTCGACGCCACCGTCAAGGCGTCGGAGTCGAAGGCCGTCACCATCGAGCTCGGTGGCGAGCTGCCGACGGCGGCCACGAACTCGCCGCCCGGTGGCCAGGAGGTCATCGGCCTCGCCGCAGCCGTCATCGTCCTGCTGATCGCGTTCGGGTCGGTCGTGGCCATGGGCCTGCCGATCGGCACGGCTCTGCTCGGCCTCGCCGCCAGCATCGGGCTCATCACGCTGATCTCGTCGGTGGCCGACATCAACGACATCGCCACCGTGTTGGCGACGATGATCGGCCTCGGCGTCGGCATCGACTACGCGCTGTTCATCGTCACCCGACATCGGGAGAACCTCCGCCTCGGCATGACCGTCGAGGAATCGGCGGGGCGCTCGATCGCCACGTCCGGCTCGGCCGTGCTCTTCGCCGGCATCACCGTCGTCATCGCGATCTGCGGTCTCGCGATCGCCGGCATCCCGAACGTCACGTGGATGGGCCTCATGTCCGGCCTCACCGTGCTCGTCATGGTCGCCATCTCGCTCACCCTGCTGCCGGCCCTGCTCGGCTTCGCCGGCCACAAGATCGACAAGGTCAGCAAGCGCGCCGCCAAGAAGGCTGCGGTCCGTGCCGCCGATCCGGCGTACGTGGCCAAGGAGAGCGGTTGGCACCGCTGGAGCCGTCATGTCTCCAAGCACCCGGTCCGCTACCTCGTCGGT
This sequence comes from Ilumatobacteraceae bacterium, assembly GCA_025463305.1. The sequence continues at coordinate 990 of JAOBWK010000032.1, read as the reverse complement.
GGCGTCGTCATCCTCGGCACCTTCGCCGCACCGCTGTTCAGCCTCCGCCTCGGCATGGTCGACAACGGCACCAAGTCCACCCAGGTCACCACCCGTCGTGCGTACGACCTCCTCTCGAAGGGCTTCGGACCGGGCTTCAACGGCCCGCTCCTGCTCTCGGTCGAGCTCGACACCGGCACCACGGTCGACTCGCTCACCCCGCTGAGCGCGGCGATCGCCAAGGACCCCGACGTGCAGTCGGTGTCACCGGCCAAGGCCAACGCCGACGGCACCGCCGCCATCATCCAGGTCACGCCGAAGTCTGCCCCGCAGGCCAGCGCCACCGCGACGCTGGTGCACCGCCTCCGCGACGACGTGATCCCCAATGCGACGGCCGACATCCCCGGCGCCCACGTGTACGTCGGTGGCCAGACCGCCGTGTCGATCGACCTGTCCGACAAGATCTCCGGTCGCCTGCCGTGGTTCATCGCAGCGGTCATCGGCCTCTCGATCCTGCTGCTGATGATGGTCTTCCGTTCGGTCGCCGTGCCGATCAAGGCCGCCGTCATGAACCTGCTGTCCATCGGCTCGGCGTACGGCATCATCGTCGCCGTCTTCCAGTGGGGCTGGCTGAAGAGCCTGATCGGTCTCCACGAGACGGTGCCGATCGTGTCGTTCCTGCCGATGATGATGTTCGCCATCCTGTTCGGCCTGTCGATGGACTACGAGGTGTTCCTCCTCTCCCGCATCCGTGAGGAGTACCTGCATCGCAAGGACTCCACGGCCGCCGTGGTCGAGGGCATCTCCGCCACCGCCCGGGTCATCACCTCGGCCGCGCTGATCATGATCTGCGTGTTCGGTTCGTTCATCCTCGGTGACGAGCCGACGATCAAGATGTTCGGCGTCGGCCTGGCCGTCGCCGTCCTGCTGGACGTCACGCTCGTGCGGATGGTCCTGGTGCCGGCGGTGATGAGCCTGCTGGGCCACCGCGCCTGGTGGTTGCCGACGTGG
>JAOBWK010000005.1 GCA_025463305.1 Ilumatobacteraceae bacterium | reverse complement strand
CCCGGTGACAACGTGTCGATGACGGTCGAGTTGGGCAAGCCGATCGCGATGGACGAGGGCCTGCGTTTCGCGATCCGTGAGGGTGGCCGTACCGTTGGCGCCGGCCGCGTCACCAAGATCCTGAAGTGAGCTGAACGACGATGGCACAGAGCATCCGCATTCGCATCAAAGCGTTCGATCACGAGATCATCGACCAGTCGACGAAGAAGATCGTCGAGACGGTGACCCGCACGTCGGCCACCATCCGTGGCCCGATCCCGCTGCCGACCGACAAGCACCGCTACACGGTCATCCGTGGGCCGCACATCGACAAGGACTCTCGCGAGCACTTCGAGATGCGCGTCCACAAGCGTCTGATCGACATCATCGATCCGAACCCGAAGACCATCGACAGCCTCCAGCGCATCGAGCTGCCGGCCGGTGTCGACATCGAGATCAAGATCCAGGGCAGCTGAACCCAGCAACGTCCGGGTCCGAGACCACAGGAGGGGGCAGCCGATCGGCTGCCCCCTCTGCCTTTTCGGCACCGTAAAAGCTCAGTAAGGAATTTCCGGCCCGCGTTCCGTCCGGTGCGTGGTTGCGTTAGACAGGACCGCGATGACCTATCCGTTTGCCCCTCCCGAGCTGCCGGTGGAGCCGCCGTACATGGTGCCCGTCGGCGCGCCACCGTCGTCGGGCTGGCCGGTCGCGCCCCACCAGGCGGCGGGACACGGCCCGTCCGGCCCCGGCGATGCGCCGGCGGGCAACGGGCACCGGGGACGCAACATCGCGCTCGTCGTCGCGGCCTGCGTGGTCTGCGCCGTCGCAGCGTTCGCGATCGCGCGCGCATCGGTCGACGACAACCACTCCTCAGCGGCCTCGAGCCCGACGCTCAGCACCTCCGCCGACACGCCGGTCACCGAGGCCACCTCCACCGCCGACACGCCGACCGGTGTCGGCAACAACGGGCTCGACGTCATCGGCATCGTCGCCAAGATCCGTAGCTCGGTGGTGAAGGTGTCCGTCGACATCTCTGCGTCGGCGAGCACGGGTGCCGGCGAAGGCGTCGGCACCGGCGTGATCCTGACGCCCGATGGTGAGATCCTCACCAACGCCCACGTCGTGTCCGACGCCTCGAAGGTGCGCGTCCTGCTCGACGGCCAGAGCGAGCCGGTGAGCGCCAAGGTGCTCGGCATCGACGTCGGCAACGACCTCGCGCTGTTGAAGATCGATGGCAAGGACCTGCCGGTGATGACCCTCGCGGACAGCTCCAAGGTCAAGGTCGGCCAGCCCGTCGTGGCGATGGGATACGCGCTCGATCTCGAGGGTGACGCATCGGTGACGTCCGGCATCGTGTCGGCGCTCAACCGCTCGATGGTCACCGACAACGGCGCGCTCGACGGGCTGATCCAGACCGACGCGGCGATCTCGTCGGGCAACTCGGGTGGTCCGCTGGTGAACGCCGACGGTCAGATGATCGGCATCAACACCGCCGTCGCCCGCGGCGACAGCACGAACGCAGCGAACAACATCGGCTTCGCGATCGCCACCAAGGAGATCGAGAAGATCATCGATCAGCTGAAGACGTCGGGCACTTCCTCGCGGACCGAGGGCTACCTCGGCATCGGGGTCGACGATCGTCACGACGGTGGCCGCGGCGCGATCGTGTCCGACGTGCAGGATGGTTCGCCGGCCGCCGCGCTCGGTCTGCAGGTCGGCGACGTCGTGACGCACGTCAACGGCGTCGAGATCAACGGCCAGGGCGGCCTGATCGCCGCGATCCGTGACAGCGCACCGGGCGACAAGGTCACCATCGACTACTCCCGCGGCGGCAAGTCGATGACCGGAACGGCCACCCTCGTCGCCCGTCCGCAGAGCTGACCACGGCGCGAGCCGTCAGCCGGTCGCGACGAGCGGGAAGCGTTGGTCGTCGAGCGGACCGCCGACGACGAGCCCGCGCTGTTCGAACGGTGGGGAGTGCAGCCACGGGCGCAGCGCGAACACCGCGTCGTCACCGACGTAGCGGATGCTCACCGCGCGGCGCCGGCCGGAGGTCAACCCTGCCGTGCCCGGTGCAGCGTGGAGGGTCCGGTACGAGAAGGCGATGACATCGCCCGGCTCCACGTCGAAGCGGGCGAAGCGATGCAGGGCGCGCTCTGCATCGATGTCGGGCACGAGCTCGAAATCGTCCGCCGTGTCGGCGTAGGCCGAGCTGTCGACGAACTTGCGCGGCACGAACGAACGGCCCCAGCGGTGCGAGCCGAGCAGGAACTCGACCCCGGCGGCTGGGGGGACCGCGTCGAGCGCGATCCAGAAGCTGACGTTCTGCTCGCCGTCGACGCAGTAGTACGGCTGATCGTGGTGCCACGGCGTGATCTCGGTGGTGCCCGGCTCCTTGACGAGCACGTGCTCGTGGAAGAACCGCACCGAGCGGCTGCGCATCAGCTCGGCGGCCATCGCCGGCAGTGCTGAGCCGAGCGCGACGTCGCGGTATGCGGTGATCCGCTCCCAGTTCGCGTAGTCGCCGAAGAAGCGACCGGCCCCCGAGGCCGGCGTGTAGTCGCTGGCCCACTCACCTGGCTGGGCGAGGTTCTGCTCGACGGCGTCCTCGAGCGCGGCCAGCTGAGCGGCGTCGACCGCAGCGCGCAGGACGGTGACCCCGTCGCGCTGGAACTCCTCGACGGATGCCTCGCCGACGAGCCCGTTCACGCGATTCGCCGTCACTCGGTCACCTCGAAGAAGACGACGGTGAGGCCCGTCGGGTCCACCACGCCGAAGTTGCGATGGCCCCACGGTTGATCGGCGATCGGCTGGGAGATCGTGATCCCGGCAGCAACGACAGCGGCATGGACGGCCGTGACGTCGTCGAACCTCGACGGCGATGTACGTGCCACTGGTCGGCGCCGGATCGTCCACCGGCAACAGCTCGACTCGCGCGGAGTCGCCATGGCCGTAGATCCGGCCCGGCGACGGTTCGTCCCACGATGTGGTGAGCGGCCAGCCGAGCACCTCGCCGTAGAAGTGACAACCCTCCGCGAAGCGATCGGTGTGCCGTACGACGCGCAGTTCGCCCATCGGTGCATCGTACGATGCCCGCGGTGGACGACGCCGAGTTCCCGAACGCCGCGGTGGTGTCGCCGCGCTGGGTGCAGTGGCGGCGCGACATCGACATCGCCGACTACGACGCGCGGTTCGAGCGAATGGCCGCCGCCGGCAACGATGTGCACGGGGAGGCCGACTTCATCGCCGCGATGTCGCCGACCGCCGTGCTCGACGCCGGTTGCGGGACCGGGCGCATCGCGATCGAATTGGCCCGACGGGGCTTCGACGTCACCGGGGTCGATCTCGATGCCGACATGGTGGCTGCAGCGGTGCGCAAGGCGCCGGATCGTCCGTGGCTGGTCGACGACCTCGCCCGGATGCAGCTCGCTCGGCGCTTCGATCTGATCGCGATGCCGGGAAACGTGATGCTGTTCTGCGAGCCCGAGGACCGCCGGCTCATCGTCCACAACCTGGCCCAGCACCTGCTGCCCGGGGGAGCGCTCGTGGCCGGGTTCAGCCTGGAGCGCGGCGGCTACACGTTGGCCGAATGGGACGAGCACTGCGCGGCGAGCGGGCTCACGTCGGAGTCGCGCTTCGCGACCTGGACGGGCGAGCCGTTCGCGGGCGGGGGCTACCACGTGTCGGTCCACCGCCGCACCGACCGGTTCACCGTGCACGACCTCCTCGCCGAGGCGCGGGCGGGGCTGCAGCGGATCTCGCCGGCCGAGCTCGCCACCGCGCTGGCGGTCGGTGACGGAACGGTGGTGGTCGACACCCGTGCCGGCAACGACCGCGCCGCCAACGGGTGGATCCCCGGCAGCGTGCACCTGCCGCGCACCGTGCTGGAGTGGCGCATCGACAGCGCGAGTGGCTACTCCGACCCGACCGTGGCCGAGACAGCGCGGCGCATCGTGGTGGTGTGCACCGATGGCTACTCGTCGAGCCTCGCCGCAGCGAACCTGCAGCGCCTGGGTCACCCGAACGCCACCGACCTGATCGGCGGCTTCGCCGCTTGGCGGCGCGCCGGACTCGCGATCGCCCATGAGGCCGTCGCCCATGAGGCCGTGGATCAACAGGCCGTCGACCGGTGGGTCGATCCGGCGTAGGGTCCGCGAGATGAGCGCAGTCCTGTTCGAGACCGCAGGCCCGGTCGCCGTCGTCACGATCAACCGGCCCGAGGCGCGCAACGCGGTCGACGGGCCCACCGGGGTCATGCTCGCCGACGCGTTCCGGCGCTTCGAGGCCGACCCGGCGCTGCACGTCGCGATCCTCACGGGTGCTGCCGGCACGTTCTGCGCCGGCGCCGACCTCAAGGCGATGACGAGCAACCGCGCCAACCGGGTGGATCTCGACGTGTCCGCCGACGGCCCGATGGGCCCGACCCGCATGCTGCTGACCAAGCCCGTCGTCGCCGCCGTCGAGGGCTTCGCCGTGGCCGGCGGCCTCGAATTGGCGGCGTGGTGCGACCTTCGCGTCGCCGCCCGCGACGCCGTGTTCGGCGTCTACTGCCGCCGCTGGGGTGTCCCGCTGGTGGATGGCGGGACCGTCCGGCTGACACGATTGCTCGGACACAGCCATGCGCTCGACCTGATCCTCACCGGGCGGGGCGTGAGCGGCGACGAGGCCCAGCGGCTCGGCCTGGCCAACCGTCTGACCGAACCGGGTGGTGCGCTCGCGGGGGCGATGGAGCTCGCCGCCGGCATCGCCGCGTTCCCACAGGGGTGCATGCGCAGCGACCGGCTGTCGTCGTACGAGCAGTGGGACCTGCCGCTCGCCGACGCCCTCGCCAACGAGACCCGACGCGGTCTCGACGTCATCAACAGCGGCGAGACGGCCGACGGCGCACGACGGTTCGCGTCCGGCGCAGGGCGGCACGGCGCCGGTCTCTGACGCGGGTGCCTCAACCGTGGCTCTCGGCGGCATGCTGAGCGCCATGTCCGCCAACCCGATGACCCGGCCGACGGCACCACTGCGGATCGCCGTGCTCGGCGTCGGCAGGATCGGCCGGATGCACGCCGAGATCGTCGCCCATCAGGTGCCGGGCGCCGTGCTCGCGTTCGTCCAGGACATCGATGTCGAGGCGGCCGCCAGGGTCGGCACGGCGCTCGGTGTCCCGTTCACGTCCGATGCCGACGAGGTGTTCGGATCCGCCGACGTCGACGCCGTCGCGATCTGCACCAGCACCGACACCCACGAGCGGCTGCTGGTCGCCGCCGCTCGGTCGGGCAAGGCGATCTTCTGCGAGAAGCCCGTGTCACTGGACCTCGGCGCGGTCGATCGGGCGATGGCCGCGGTGAGCGCAGCGGGCGTCCCGATCCAGATCGGGTTCAACCGTCGCTTCGACCCCGGTCACGCATCGGTCCGCGACGCGGTCGTCAGCGGCGCCGTCGGCGAGGTGCACGTGGTGCGCATCACCAGCCGGGACCCCGCACCACCCCCGATCTCGTACATCGAGGTGTCCGGCGGGATCTTCCTCGACATGACCTCGCACGACTTCGACATGGCCCGGTTCGTCACGGGCAGCGAGGTCACCCACGTCTACGCCCAGGCCGCGGTGCGGGTGGACCCCGCCATCGGTGCCGTGGGCGACGTCGACACCGCGGTGGTGATCCTCACCCACGCCAACGGCGCCATCACCACCATCGACAACAGCCGCCAGGCCGTCTACGGCTACGACCAGCGGGTCGAGGCCTTCGGCTCGGGCGGCGTGGCGTCCAGCGACAACGTCGCCCGCCACGGCGGATCGACGCGGACCGCCGCCGGCGAGCTCACGGCACCGATCCCGCACTTCTTCATCGATCGCTACGCCACCGCGTACGTGCGGCAGTGGGAGGCGTTCGTGCAGTTCGTCGCCCAGGGCGGTCCGTCGCCCGTCAGCGCCGCCGACGGTCGCGCGCCGCTGGTGATCGGCATCGCCGCGAAGACCTCGGTGCGCGAGGGCCGGGTCGTCGCCATCAGCGAGATCGGCTGAGCGCCACGACCGCGCGAAACATCGCCGGTCGGGCGGTGGAATCGCGCCGGAGCGGCGGATAGAGTTTCCTGCTTGTGTTCGCAGGCCCGCGAGGGTCGAACGATCACGAGTTGCAATCGAAGTCCGTGTCCGCCCGGAAGTCCGCTTCCGGGAACTGCACGGCACAACCTGATCTCGATGCTCCGTGGGCTGCGCCCTCGGAGCATTTGCGTGAATGGTGCCCGCATCCTGCCGCTGGTCAATTCCATGCAGGTGCAACTGGGCACCAGCCTCGTACCCACCATGAACCCCAACGGGTTCCTCCGGATGAAAAGGCTGCCGCCATGGCACAACAAGCGATCGTCGGCGAGAAAGTCGGCATGACCCAGGTGTGGGCCGAGGACAATCGCATCGTCCCCGTCACCGTCCTGCGCGTCGAGCCGGCCCGCGTGGTCCAAGTCAAGACCACCGAACGCGATGGATACACCGCACTCCAGGTCACCTACGGGACCAAGGATGCCAAGAAGCTCTCCAAGCCCGAGGCGGGCCACTTCGTCAAGGCGGGTGTCGCCCCCGGGCGTCGCCTCGTCGAGCTGCGCCTCGAGAACGTCGACGGTTTCTCCGTCGGCCAGGAGATCGCGGTCGACACCCTGACCAAGGGTCAGAAGGTCGACGTCACCGCGATCAGCCGTGGCAAGGGCACCGCCGGCGTCATGAAGCGTCACAACTTCAAGGGCCAGGGCGCCAGCCACGGTAACCACAAGCACCACCGTGCCCCCGGCTCGATCGGCTCCTGCAGCTACCCGGGCCGCGTGCTCAAGGGTCTGAAGATGGCCGGCCAGATGGGCAACGAGCAGGTCACCACGCTCAACCTGGAGATCGTCGAAGCCGACCTCGAGCGCGGCCTGCTGCTCGTCAAGGGCTCGGTTCCCGGCCCGAACGGTGGCGTCGTGATCGTCCGCAACGCCGTGAAGGGGAAGTGAGCACATGCCTTCCGTAACGCTCAGCAACGTCACCGGCAAGGGTGGCAAGTCCGGCACCGTCGAGCTCGACGCCGACGTGTTCGGCACCCAGCCGAACGTGCCCGTGATGCACCAGGTGGTCACGGCGCAGCTCGCCCACCGCCGTGCGGGCACGCAGTCCACCAAGACCCGCGCCGAAGTCAGTGGCGGCGGCAAGAAGCCCTTCAAGCAGAAGGGCACCGGCAACGCCCGCCAGGGCTCGACCCGCGCCCCGCACTTCAGCGGTGGTGGTGTCGCCCTCGGACCGAAGCCGCGCAAGTACAGCCAGAAGACGCCCAAGAAGATGATCAAGCTCGCGCTGCGCTCGGCACTGTCCGACCGCGCCAACGAGGGCAAGGTCGTCGTCGTCGACAGCTGGGGCTTCGACGCACCGAGCACCAAGGCCGCCGTCGCTGCCCTGGGCACGCTCGGCATCACCGGCTCCGTCCTGGTCGTCCACGGTCGCGAAGACGTCAACACGGTCAAGAGCTTCCGCAACCTCGGCAACGTCCAGCTGATCGAGGTCGGCGAGCTGAACGCCTACGACGTGCTCTGCAACGAGACCATCGTGTTCACCAGCGACAACCTCCCGGTGGGTGGCCCGCTCGGCAAGTCCGCCGGCGAGCGCAAGACGTTCGCCGCCAGCGCTGGCGCCAAGGCGGCCAAGACCCAGGCAGACGGCCCCAATGGGCCCGGCAGCCACGCCCCGCTCGAGGATGCGTCGGTCGCGCCGGAGGGCTTCGAGATCAAGGGCAACGCCCAGTCGAACCTCTACCACGTGCCGGGCAGCCGCTACTACAAGTCCACGGTCGCCGAGGTCTGGTTCGCCACCGAGGCAGCCGCCGAGGCCGCCGGCTTCTCCAAGCCGGGCGCCAAGGCAGCCGACGCAGAAGAGAGTGACGAGTCATGAAAGATCCCCGCGACATCATCATCGCTCCGGTGGTCTCGGAGAAGAGCTACGCGCTCATCGAGCAGAGCGTCTACACGTTCATCGTGCACCCGAGCGCCAGCAAGCCCGAGATCCACGACGCCGTCGAGTCCATCTGGGGCGTCAAGGTCGTCAAGGTGAACACGCTCAACCGCCCGGGCAAGGTCACCCGTGCCCGCAAGAACAACCGTCTGGGCCGCAAGCCCGACACCAAGCGGGCCATCGTCACACTCGCCGCCGGCGACGACATCCCGCTGTTCGAGAACTGAGCCAGGAGAAAGAACCAGTCATGGCCATTCGCTCACGCAAACCCACCAGCGCCGGACGTCGCTTCCAGACGTCGCCGGACTTCTCCGAGGTCACCAAGTCGACCCCCGAGAAGTCGCTCCTCGCCCCCCGCACCCGCTCGGGCGGTCGCAACGTGCACGGTCGCAAGACCTCGCGCCACATCGGCGGCGGGCACAAGCGCCAGTACCGCATCATCGACTTCAAGCGCACCAAGGACGGCGTCATCGCCAAGGTCGCCGCCATCGAGTACGACCCCAACCGCACCTGCCGCATCGCCCTCCTGCACTACGCAGACGGCGAGAAGGCGTACATTCTGGCGCCGAAGAACCTCAACGTCGGCGATCACGTGCAGAGCGGCCAGGGCAGCGATGTCAAGCCGGGCAACGCGATGCCGATGCGCTTCATGCCGGTCGGTACCGTCATCCACAACGTCGAGCTGCGCCCCGGTGGCGGCGGCAAGATGGCTCGCTCCGCCGGCATGGCCGTCCAGCTCGTCGCCAAGGACGGCCAGTTCGCCACCGTGCGCCTGCCCTCCACCGAGATGCGCCGCGTGCTGATCGACTGCCGGGCAACCGTCGGCGAGGTCGGCAACAGCGAGCACGAGCTCGTCACCATCGGCAAGGCCGGTCGCAACCGCTGGAAGGGCATCCGCCCGCAGACCCGTGGTGTGGCCATGAACCCCGTCGACCACCCCCTGGGTGGTGGCGAGGGCCGCACGTCGGGCGGTCGCCCGCCCGTGTCCCCATGGGGCAAGCCCGAGGGTCGTACTCGCAACAAGAAGAAGGCGTCGCAGGACCTCATCGTTCGCCGCCGCCGTACCAGCAAGGGTCGGAGGTAATCATGTCCCGCAGCCTGAAGAAGGGCCCGTTCGTCGACGACCATCTGCTGAAGAAGGTCGATGTCATGAACGCGGCGAACGACAAGAAGGTCATCAAGACCTGGTCGCGTCGCAGCACCATCATCCCCGACATGGTCGGGCACACCATCGCCGTCCACGACGGTCGCAAGCACGT
>JAOBWK010000091.1 GCA_025463305.1 Ilumatobacteraceae bacterium | reverse complement strand
CTTGCGCAGCTCGAAGAACACCTTCTCGACGGTGGCCGCCGTTGCCGCCGTCGGATCCTGCACCACAACCTGTTCATCCACGGCGCAGACTCTACGGGGCCGATCGCGGCGACGGGGATCGCCAGGTCAGGGGCGCGTTCAGCCGGGGTTCAGCCCGATCTCACTCCGAAGAACTCCATGTACGGGGCGAACCGTTCGCGCTCGCGATCGATGTCGAGCCCGAGGTCGTCGAGCGAGTGCACGTGCTGGCCGCCCTGGGCCGGTGGCTTGGCGGCGAGGTGCTCGGTGATCGCCAGCTCGGCAGCCGAGCCCATCGCCAGCCCGAAGTGGTCGGCGATCCCGCGCACCACGCGGAGCTGATCGCCGACGAACTCGTGGAAGCGGGCATCGACCACCTGTGCGTCGTCGAGCCGGCCGGCCTGGCGCATGGCGAGCACGGCGTCGAGGTTGCGGCCGAACTGCTCCATGTTCTCGCGGGCGAGGGCGTGGTAGTCGACGGATGCCGCGTGGCCCCAGCGCAGCGTTGCGGTGAGGCTGGTGACCGAGCTGATCATCGCCAGCGGATCGCGGTGGCACACCACCACGCGGGCGTCCGGGTACATCGCCAGCACGAGATCGAGGTGGGCGAGGTGGCTCGGCGCCTTGAGCACCCACGTCCGTTCGGCACGGTTGCGTTGGAGCAGCTGCAGCACCAGCCGGTGGTACTCGTAGGCCGGCCGCATGTCGCAGGTGGCGAGCCAGCGGGCGTAGCTCGGCGTCGGGTAGTGCGCGGCGAGCACGTCGGTGCGGAACGACATCAGCATCGCCGACGGGTCCTCGCGCGGCACCCGCCCGCCCTGCACGTGCATCCCGTCGAACGACGGGTTCAAGGCCGCGGACAGGCGCACGTCGCGGTCGGCGAGCGCGATGCGCGGATCATCAGGATCGCTCGACGGGGGAGCGGGCCACCAGTACTCCCACGCCAGCGGCGCACGGGTGCCGGGCAGCATCGCGAGCAGCTCGTGCATCACCGACGTGCCGGCGCGCGGGCTGCCGGTGACCACGATGGGGGCGGCGATGACCTCGTCGATGATCGCCGGGTCGGCCTGCACCGCGGCGCGGATCCGCAGCCGGTTCTCGAGGGCGCGCAGGATCACCTCGCGGACGCGCCAGCGACCGACGATGTGCAGGTTCGCCTCCGTCTCGACGGAGTCGACGAAGATGTGCAGCGGCTCGAGGAAGTCGTCGTTGCCCCAGATCTCGGCGTTGCGGTCGGTGAGCCCGGCGCGGACCTGGGCCTCGGCGAGCAGCTCGTCGACCACGAGCGGCTGCGCGGCGAGCGCGTAGACCGGGCCCCCCTCGCCGTCGATCGCGTGCTGCACCCACGCCGGGCGGGCGCCTGGTTCCCAGCTCATCGGCGGTGCCGCTTGGCGACGCTGATCCGCCGGCGGCGCACCGCGGCCGCGCGGTCGACGGGTGGATCGACGGCGATCGCCGACACGTCGGCCACCACGCACTCGGGCGCCACGGACTCAGCGGCCTCGGCCCAGATCCAGCGGAAGATGAGGTGTCCGTCGGCGTGGCCGGCCGTGTCGATCCAGTTCGGCACGCCGGGGTCGGTGGCGGAGATCGTGATCCGGATCAGTCCGTCGTCGTCCTGCAGCGCCTGGGCGTTGTTCAGCGTGGTCTGGCGGTTGCGGTAGTCGAGCACCTCGAACCAGCCGAGGTTGTACGGCTGCAGCGACCAGTAGCGCGCCCGAGGCGGGGCGAAGGTGACGTGCAGCGCCTGATCGGGCCGGAGCTGCCAGCGACCGAACCCGTAGCGGATGCTCAGCCCGCCACCCTCCTGCGGCTGCGGGGCCTCGATGGTGTTCGGCGCGAGCCGATCGAGGATCTTCCGTTGGTAGTCGTTCCAGTAGGTGGTCGAGGTGGTCACCCAGCGGCCGGCCTCGCCGATCATCCGTGCCATCGCGTCCGCGTCGAGCGGCGTCGGGTAGGGCTGGGCGCGATCGAGGCGCTCGATGTCGAACCAGCCGGGCTCCTGCCCCGACCAGTCGGTGAAGATCTGGCGCACCTGGATGCGGCGCGTCTCGGGCGCCATCGGGAGCCAGTTGCCGGGATGTTCGCGGCCGCTGACGATCAGCTCGAACGAGCCATCGGCTGCGACCGTGAGCTCGCTCGCCGACACCTCGTGGCTGACGCTGGTCTGGCCGAGCGCCATGTCGCCGCCGGTCGCGGTGAACAGCACGTCGAGTGCCGAGCCGATCCGCCCGCTGATCCGGTACGTGCCGTTGCCGTCGACCCGGGCGCGCACGTTGCGGTTGTCGGCGCTCGGTCCACCGAACATGACGGCATCGTCCGTGGTGCGCACGAACGCCGGGAAGTCGGGATCACCGAACTCCATCGCCCACTGCGACGCGAAGTTCAGCTGGCGCAGGATGTGGCGGAAGCCCTCGGCGCGCTCGCGTGGCGACGCGGGGAAGTCGTCGGCACAGATCCGCTCGCCGAGCGCCTCCAGCTGCCGGCAGAAGTCGCGCCATGCCACGAGGTCCGCTGTGTCGCCCATCGCCGTCTCCTCCGCCATGGCTCAGCGTCCGGCGTGTGAGGCCAGGATCCGGGCCAGGCAGCCGGTGACCTTGCGGGCCGCGGCGAGATCGAGGAACTCGTTCGGGCCATGGGCGTTGCTGCCCGGCCCGAGCACGCCGGTGATGACGAACTGGGCCTCGGGGAACATCTTGCCGAGCATGCCCATGAACGGGATGGTGCCACCCTCGCCGAAGGCCCGCGAGGGCCGACCGAAGTACTCGTTCGACGCGTCCTCCAAGGCCTGGTCGAGCCACGGCGCGAACGGCGGCGCGTTCCATCCGGGGCCGTCGGTGAGATCGGTCACCGTGACCCGCGCTCCGTAGGGAGACGCCGCGGTGAGCGCCGACGAGATGGCCCGCATCGCGGTGCCGCTGTCGCACGTCGGCGGCAGCCGGAAGCTGAGGTGGAGGCTGGTGTACGGGCGCAGCACGTTGCCGGCGATCGCGACATCGGGGATCCCGGCCACACCGGTGACGCTGAGGCTCGGCCGCCAGGTGTGCGCGATCAGCTGCTCGGCGGCGTCGGTGACCATCGGCGTCGCGCCGGGCACGAACGGGAAGTGGGTCGAGATCGGTTCGGGGAACTCGGCAGCGGTGGCCGCGGCCTGGGCGGTGCGGTCGGCCGGGATCTCGACGTGCAGCTCGGGCAGCAGCACGTCGCCGGTCGCCGAGTCCTCGAGCCGGTCGAGCAGCTGGCGGATGATCCGGAACGACGACGGCACGATGCTGCTCGCCTCGCCCGAGTGCACGCCCTCGGTGAGGATCTGCACGGTGACGGTGCACGCCGCGAGGCCGCGCAGCGAGGTGGTGACCCAGAGCCGGTCGTAGTCGAGGCAGCCGCTGTCGAGGCAGAGCACGAGCGACGGCGTGCCGATGCGGCCGCGCAGCGACACGAGGTGGGCCGGGAGGTCGGGGCTGCCGCTCTCCTCGCTCGCTTCGATCAGCACGACGCAGCGGTTGTGCGCCATGCCGGTGGCCTGGGCGACCTCGATCGCGGCGAGCGATGCGAACGCCGCGTAACCGTCGTCGCCACCGCCGCGCCCGTACAGCCGACCGTTCTCCACCACGGGCGTCCAGGGCCCGAGGCCGTCGCGCCAGCCGACCATCTCCGGCTGCTTGTCGAGGTGCCCGTACAGCAGGACCGGATCGTCGTCGGAGCCACCGTTGAAGGCGGGGATGTCGATCACGATCAGCGGCGTGCGGTCGGGCAGGTCGTTGACGGACAGGGCCAGACCGGCGATCGGCCGCGCCGCGCACCATCGGCTCACCAGGTCGACGGCGCGCTGCATGTGCCCGTGGGCGCGCCAGTCGGCGTCGTACGCCTCCGACACGTTGGGGATGGTGATGTACTCGTGCAGCGCGGGCTCGATGTGGTGGGTCCAGATCCGCTCGATCAGGTCCTGCGACTCGGTGCGGGCGGGTGAAGCGGTGCTCATGCCCGCGCCGCCGAGAGGCGCTCGATCACGGCTTCGGCCTCGGCCACCATCGACCGCACGATGTCGCCGGCGGGGATCAGCTCGTGGATCGCGCCGACGCCCTGCCCGGCCGGCATGAACTCCTTGTCCTCGGGCACCTCGGTGCCGTCGGGGTAGCCGAGGTGGTTGACGCCGGCCTGGTGCGACGCGATGAGCTGCTGGGGGAACGGCTTGAGCTCCTCCGGATGCTGCTCGAAGTGGTTCGTCCATTCGTTGCGCACCACCCGGCAGGTCTTGCCGGAGTAGCTCTTGCTGATCACCGTGCCGTCCTCGGCGATGCGCAGCAGTGCGTCCTTGTAGCCGTTGACGGCCTGGGCTTCGGGGGTGGCGATGAAGCGAGTGCCGATCCACACACCGTCGGCGCCGAGGGCCAGCGCGGCGGCCAGGCCGCGGCCGTCGAACAGCCCGCCTGCGGCGACCACGGGCACCTTGTCGCCCACCTCGTCGACAACCTGGGGGACGAGCGCCATCGTCGCCACGAGACCCGTGTGGCCGCCGGCCTCGGTGCCCTGGGCCACGACGAAGTCGCATCCGCTGGCCACCGCGGCAGCGGCGTGGCGGACCTTGCCGCACATGCTGCCGACGAGGATGTTGTGCGAGTGGAGGAGGTCGACGACCTCGCGGGGAACGCCCAACCCGGCGACGAAGATGCGCGCCCCGCCGTCGATGATCTCCTGGATGCCGGACTCGACCTGGCCGGCGACGGCGGTGAGCAGATCCACGCCGAACGGCTTGTCGGTGGCGGCGCGGACGAGGGCCATCTCCTCGGGCAGCTGTCCCGGGCGCATCGTCGACGCGCCGAGCGTGCCGATGCCGCCCGCCGCGCTCACCGCAGCGACGAGGGCGTGGTAGCTGACGCCACCCATGCCCGCCAGCATGACCGGGTGCTCGATCTCCAACAGCTCGGTGAGTCTCGTGTGCATGTGCTGCACCGTACCCCCGGGTGCGTCAGCGCACCGTAGGCGTGCGACCCGCGTACGCGCCGGCGCGACGGAACATCGCCCGGTGCCATCGCGACGGCGTGAGCGCGACGGCGCGGGGCTCGTCCTCGAACATCCAGCGCGCGAAGTTGCGGCGCGTCCAGGCGTTGACGTCGACGACTCGCACGGCACCGCGGGCACCGCGTTCGCTGGCCAGGACGCGGCTGAGCGCCACGGACATCCGGTGATCGGCGACGAGGTGCTCGGCGACGTGGTGCTCGTAGTGCGTGCGCACCGTGGCGGCGTCGAGCCCGCCACCGGCGAGGATCGCCTCGGCCGCGAGGCGACCGGTGAGCAACGCCTGGCCGATGCCCTCACCCGTCAGGGCATCCGTGGCGGTGGCGGCATCGCCGACGAAGAGAACCCGGCCGGCGGCCAGCGTCGCGGTGTCGATGCGCGCCGGGATCGGCCACGCCGTGTGGCGATCCTCCATGACGGCGTGAGGTCCGAGGGCCTCGCGGATGTGCGGCCGCTGGAGCAGGTCCGGCCAGATCGTCTTCATGTCCTGCACCTTGCGGCGGCCGTCGCGGAGCAGCCCGAAGCCGATGTTGACGCGGCCGTCTGGCAGCGGGAACGACCACGCGTAGCCGGGGATCAGATCGGCGTCGAACCACACGTACAGGCGGTCCTTGGCCGGTCCGGTGACACCGGACGCGTACTGGCGGAAGCCGTGCCACTCGCCGAGGTAGCCCGGCGTGGCGAGACCCATCGCCTTGCGGACCGGCGACCACATGCCGTCGGCGGCGACGACGTACCGGGCGCTGACGATGCCGATGCCGTCGATCTCGACCGCGACGGAGTCCGGCTCGACTGCGTCGTCGACGTTGTCGTCGACGAAGCGGGCGAACCCGTGCCCGTCGAGCACCGTGGCCCCGGCGGCCGCGGCGTGGCGGAGCAGCGCGTCGTCCAGCTCGAGGCGCGGCGTGACGGCGGCGAACTGGCCGACGCCCTCCAGCGGCAACCGCACCTCGCGGCCCGACGGCGAGCGGAGCCAGGCGGCATCCACTGCCGTCCAGCTCGGGACGTCGCCCGGGTCGAAGCCGATGGTCTCCAGCTCGCGCAGCCCGAGCGTGGTGAGCCCGTCACCGCAGCACTTGTCGCGTGGGAACGTGGCCTTGTCGACGATCGTGACGTCGCGACCGGCGCTCGCCAGCACGCGGGCGGCCGCGGACCCGGCCGGTCCGGCGCCGATGACGAGCACGTCGGTGACCCGGTCGACAGCGCGGCCGGCAACGGGGTCGACGATGGCGGGCTCGGCGGGCACGCCAGGCAGGCTACGGCCGCGTCGCCACGGGCAGTCGGTCCAGCCCGCGTCCCGCTGCCCGTCGTCCCTCCGCCTCCGTCAGGGTGTCGTCGGGCCCAGTCGATCGGCCTGGTAGAGCGCACCGCTCCAGGCGGTGCGCTGGGCGTGCACCTGATCGCGCAGGCCGTCGACGATGCGGATGTAGACGTGGTCGCCGGGGCACTCGGTGTACGACATGTCGCGGTGGCCGGCGATCGTCGGGGTCGTCACGGTCGCTCCCGCGGCGTACCGCTGCGAGCCGCGTGAGACGAAGCTGGTGGTGGCGCCCGGCGACGTGTCGATCGAGTAGCGATCGGCCAGCCAGGCGAGGACCCTGGTGAGCGAGCCCATCATCGCGTCGGTCGGCTCGGTGTCGGAGAAGTCGCCGATCAGGCAGACGAGCTGGGCGAACCCCTGGCTGCCCCCGGTGGCATCGGCGCGCACCGGACCGGCGAGCGCGCCCGTGCGGCCCTCGTAGACGATCCCGTCGTGATCGACGAAGAACTCGTAGCAGACGTCCGGCCAGCCCTTGGCCGAACTGGTGTGATAGGCGAACACCGATCGGAGCACGCCTGGCGCGCCGCCGGCGCCGTACGAGTTCGACGATGCGGTGTGGTGCACGAGCAGGAACTGCACGGTCTCCGGCGCGATCGCGCCGCGCGCCGGCAGGTCGGCGCCCCACGAATCGCGCGGCAACACGAACAGCCCCGGCCGGACCTGCACCGGCAGCACCGGCGTCCCGGCGGCGACGGCGGCGACGGCGGTGCCGGCGCCGATCACCCGACCGGCGACGACCGCTGCCGCCGCGGCGAGCCCGGTCGTGACCAGGGCCTCACGGCGGGTGAAGTGGGAGTCGCACACAGGGTCACTTTATGATGACCGCGTGATGCCCCGAGGGCACCGACCAGCGATCAAAGGGGATCGAACATGAGCAATCGTCTGTGTGAGGGCCGCGTCGCCATCGTCACGGGAGCCGGACGTGGCATCGGGCGCGAGCACGCGCTGAGCCTGGCCAGCCAGGGCGCCAAGGTCGTGGTCAACGACCTCGGCGGCAACGTCGACGGCTCCGGCGGCGACAAGTCGCCCGCCCAGCAGGTCGTCGCCGAGATCGAGGGCATGGGCGGCGAGGCCGTCGCCAACGGCGACAACGTCGCCTCGTGGGAAGGTGCCCAGAACCTGATCAACACCGCGGTCGAGGCGTTCGGCGATCTCCACGTCGTCGTCAACAACGCGGGCATCCTACGCGACCGCGTGCTGATCAACATGACCGAGGAGGAGTGGGACGCGGTCATCGCCGTCCACCTCAAGGGCACGTTCGGTCCCAGTCGTTGGGCCGCCGCCTACTGGCGCGAGCGCAGCAAGGCCGGCAAGCCCACCGACGGGCGCATCATCAACACCACGTCCGTGTCCGGCATCTACGGCAACCCCGGCCAGACGAACTACGGCGCGGCCAAGGCCGGCATCGCGGCGTTCACGAACATCGCCGCGCTCGAATTGGTGCGCTACGGCGTCACGGTCAATGCCGTCGCCCCGGTGGCGCTGACCCGGATGACCGAGGGCCTCGGGCCGGCGCCGGAGACCGACGAGGAGCGCGAGATGCGCTCGCCGCGTTGGATCGCTCCGATCGTGACGTGGCTCGCGTCGATGGAGTCCGCCGGCGTCACCGGCCAGGTGTTCGAGGCGAGCGGTCAGACGTTGGCCATCGCCGAGGGCTGGCACCGCGGACCCCGCGTCGCGCCCGAAGAGGATCCCACCAAGCTCGGGCCGATCGTCGCCGATCTCGTCAGCCGCGCCCGCCGCGCCGCCGGCATGGACGGCGAAGACGGCAGCTGGCCCCAGCCTCGCCGCTGACGCGACCAGCGTTCTAAGGTTCCGCCATGCCGTTGAACCCCGATGCCGTCGGTTCCGAATCCGAGCCCACCACCGTCAGCTGGACCAGCAAGGACACGCTGCTCTACGCCGTCAGCCTCGGCGCGGGCACCGGCGAGCTGCAGTACACCACCGAGAACACCAAGGGTGTACCGCAGCAGGCGCTGCCGACCTACCCCGTGGTGATCCCCGGCGGTACCGGCGCGATGCGCAACGTCGGCACCTTCAACCCGGCGATGCTCGTGCACGGCTCGCAGGCCGTCACGCTGCACCAGCCGCTGCCACCCGAGGGCTCGGCCACGGTGGTCGGCAAGCTCGCGGCGATGTACGACAAGGGCAAGGCGGCCGTCGTCGTGCTCGAAGGCCATGCCACCGGCGAAGACGGCAACCCGCTGTACACCACCACCACGTCGCTGTTCATCCGCGGCGAGGGTGGCTGGGGTGGCGACCGCGGCCCGAGCGGCGCCCAGAACGTGCCGCCCGAGCGCGAGGCCGACCACACGGTGACCTACCAGACGTCGCCCGACCAGGCTCTGGTGTACCGGCTCAACGGCGATCGCAACCCGCTGCACAGCGATCCGTCGTTCGCGGCGATGGGTGGCTTCGACCGGCCCATCCTCCACGGGCTCTGCACCTACGGGTTCACCGGTCGGGCGCTGCTCCACGCGCTCTGCGGTGGAGAGTCCGCCAATTTCGAGCACATCGAGGGCCGCTTCGCCTCTCCCGTGATCCCGGGCGAGGCGCTCACCGTGCGGGCCTGGGTCATGGGCGATGGCGAGGCCGTCTTCACCACCTCGGTCGGCGACCGGGTCGTCATCGACCAGGGCCTGCTCCGCTTCCGCTGATGCCTCTCGCGCCGCTCCCGGACGGGTACGGCGCGACACGCCTCGTCGCGCAACGCATCGGGGCACACCTGATGGCCCGGTCGCGCCAGGCGGCGTGCGCGCGCATCGATCTCGTGCCGATGCCCGGCGGCTTCGGCACGCCGGCGTTCGGCGACGATCACTGCGTGATCCGTCTCAGCGGCGGCCTGCTCGTCGTCGAGCGATCGGGGAGCGGTGGGGCGACGACCAGGTCAGCCGCCGTCGACGGTCGCACCTTGGCCGAGCTCGCCACGCTGATCGGTGCCGATCTCACGACGAAGCTCGACGTCGGCGGTGACACGCCGGACCTCGGCGACGTCGACTCGCCCCTCTCGTTCGATGCCGCATCGCTCACCCAGATCGGCACGTGGCTGGCGTACGGCGCGCAGGTGCTCGATCGCGTCGTCGCCGAGCAGCCGGCGACTGCAGCTCCGACTCGGCTGCGGCTGTGGCCGGAGCACTTCGATCTCGGCGTCGACCTCGCGGTCGGCAGCAACGGGGCGCGGTGCAACCTCGGCGCATCGCCGGGTGACGGCTTCCACGAAACCCCGTACCTCTACGTCTCACCCTGGAACGGCCCGCCCGCCGGCGACGCCGGCTACTGGAACGCGCCGTTCGGCGCGGTCCTCGGCTACGACGCCGTCTCCGCCGTGCCGAGCGCCTTCGACGCAGGCACGGCCTTCATCCGCGAGGGCCTCCGCCGCCTCGCCTGACCGGTCCGCCCCGTCGATCCCGCGCAATCCGCGCACGCGTGCGCGAGTGGTGCGACCGCGGTCGCGCAGATCGCGCACGCGTGATCGCGATGCGCGACCGGGCAGCGGTCGCCGTGACCCGGGACTTCATCCCCGGCGAGGCGGCCAGGTGCGACCGGGCGTGACGGTCAGGTGCGGCAGACCTGCACGAGGTGGGCGACGATGTCGTCGACGGGGACGTCGACGCGCTCGCCGGACTTGCGGTCCTTGACCTCGATGGTGCCGTTGGCGAGGCCCTTGCCGACGACGGCGATGGTGGGCACGCCCAGCAGTTCGGCATCGTTGAACTTGATGCCGGGCGACGTGCCGACACGGTCGTCGATCAGCACCCGCAGGCCGGCGGCTTCGAGCGCGAGGGCCAGCTCCTCGGCCTTCGGCCCCGTGGGCTCGCTCGGCTTGCCGGTGACGACGATGTGCACGTCGGCAGGGGAGATCTCGCGAGGCCAGCAGAGGCCCTTCTCGTCGACCACGGTCTCGGCGATCGCCGCCACCGCGCGGGACACGCCGATGCCGTAACTGCCCATCGTGACGACCTGCGTCTTGCCGTTCTGGTCGAGCACGGTGAGCCCGAGCGCCTTCGCGTAGCGCCGGCCGAGCTGGAAGATGTGACCGATCTCGATGCCCTTGGCGATCTCGAGCGGGTTGCCGCACTTCGGGCAGGGATCGCCGGCATGGATCTCGGCGGCCTCGATGACGCCGTCGGGCGTGAAGTCGCGGCCCATGGTCAGGTCGATGACGTGGCGGCCGGGCTGGTCGGCGCCGGTGATCCAGGCCGTGCCGTCGACGACGCGGGGGTCGACCAGGTAGCGGATGCCCGAGGCGTTGTGCTCGCCGAGCGCACCGGGCCCGATGTAGCCCTTCACCAGGGCGGGGTTCTTGGCGAAGTCCTCGGGCTCGAACGCGACCACCTCGGCCGGGCCGACCTGGGCCTCGACGCGCTTGAGGTCCACGTCGCGGTCGCCGGGCAGGCCGATGGCGAGCGCCGAGAACGTGCCGTCGGGGTGCTTGAGCTTGACGACCAGGTTCTTCAGCGTGTCTGCCGCGGTCCAGTCGCGATCGGGGTGACGCAGATCGGCGCGCGAGTTCACCACCTCGACGAGCGTGTCGATGGTGGGCGTGTCAGGGGTGTCCTCGACCCGCGCCGCGGGCAGGCCGTCGAGCGGAATGGCGTCGGGGGGACGCACCTGGACGGCCTCGGTGTTGGCTGCGTAGTCGCAGTTCGTGCAGCGCACGAACGTGTCCTCGCCGACGTCGATGGGGGCGAGGAACTCCTCGCTGGCGGATCCGCCCATCGCCCCGCTGACCGCGGACACCATCACGAATGGGAGCTTGAGGCGGTTGAACGTGCTGATGTACGCCTGACGGTGCTGCTCGTAGCTCTTGACCAGGCCCTCGTCGTCGATGTCGAAGCTGTAGCTGTCCTTCATCACGAACTCGCGGGTGCGCAGCAGGCCGGCGCGGGGCCGGGCCTCATCGCGGTACTTCGTCTGGATCTGGTAGATGTGCAGCGGCAGGTCCTTGTAGCTGCTGTAGAGGTCCTTGACCAGCAGCGTGAACATCTCCTCGTGGGTGGGCGCGAGCAGGAAGTCGTTGCCCTTGCGGTCCTTGAGGCGGAACACGCCGTCGCCGTAGTCGGTCCAGCGGCCGCTGATCTCGTAGGGCTCGCGGGGGAGCAGGGCCGGGAAGTGGACCTCCTGGAAGCCGGCGGCGTCCATCTCCTCGCGCACGATCCGCTCGACGTTGCGGTAGACGATCCAGCCGAGCGGCAGCCAGGTGTACCCACCCGGTGCGGCACGGCGGATGTAGCCGCCACGCACCAGCAGACGATGGCTCGGCACCTCGGCGTCGGAGGGATCTTCACGCAACGTGCGGAGGAAGAGCGTCGACATTCGGAGCACAGGAAGACCTCAAGACTGGGTGGCGCAGGCGCGTTGCCGCAGGGTAGCGGGCGTCAAACGACACTATCGGCCCGATATAGTTGCATGGCCCGAAGTTCGTAACCCGACACAGGCGTGGGTCTCGACCCACGCCTTTTGTTTCACCTACGGGCAGTTTCGGACACGAGAATCCCAGTACGGAGGAGGTGACACATGGACCACGACGACACCCACGACATCAGCAGCGACATCCACGGCGAGCTCGACGACGAGCTCGAGCTGGACGACGAGCTCGACGATGCCGAGATCGACGATGACGACGAGGACAACGACGACCTCGACGAGGGCAGCACCGAGCTGACCGCCGAGCAGTTCGCCGCGATCCATCCGGTGTTCACCCCCACGCTCGATCCGAAGATCAACACGGTGATCGGCAAGATCATGGCCCTCGTGTCGCCGATCGTCGCCGACCTCCAGCTCGATCTCTACGACCTCGAGTACAACGGCGGGATCCTCAAGATCACCATCGACACGCCGCCCGGACGCACCGGCGAGAACGGACCGGCCGGCGTGACGCTGGACCAGCTCGCGCTCGTCACCCGGCTCGTCGGCCGCGACTTCGATCACCACGATCCCATCCCCGGCCATTACACGCTCGAGGTCAGCAGCCCGGGGCTGGAGCGCAACCTGCGCACCGCCACGCACTTCCAGCGCGAGCTCGGCAAGACCGTCACCATCCGCCTGCGCGCCAACGTCGACGGCACCCGCCGGCTCCAGGGCGTGCTCGTCGCCGCCGACGACACCACCGCCACCGTCCGCCTCGACGACGCCAAGCTCACCGAGCGCGTCGTCGAGATCTCGATGATCGACCGTGCTCGCACGGTGTTCGTCTGGGAGAAGGGCACCAAGGGCACCCCGTCCAAGGCGAACCAGCAGTCAGCGAACGCTCGCCAGCAGGGCGCCAAGGGCTCGGCGACGCCGAAGGCCCGTCCGAAGAACTCACCGAAGCGAGCCAAGGCGGCGGGCGGCAACAAGCCGGCACCCGGTCCGTCCGACGAGCTCGACTCACCCACCCACGAGGAGCAGATCGCATGAGTGGTCTTGACATGGCTGAAGCCGTCCGCATGCTTGCGGCGGACAAGGGAATCTCCGTCGACACCCTGCTGCAGGTGTTGGCCGACGCGCTCGTGAGCGCGTACAAGCGGCGCCAGGGTGCCGCCGACGAGGCCGAGGTGCAGATCGACGCCGACACGATGGACATCCGGATCATCGCGTACGACATCGACGACGACGGCAACTGGGTCAACGCCCGCGACGACACGCCCGACGATATGGGCCGCATCGCCGCGCAGACGTTCCGCCAGGTGCTCAACCAGCGCATCCGCGAGGCCGAGCGCGACCGCAAGTTCGAGGAGTACGCGAACCGCGAGGGCGACATCGTCACCGGCATCATCCAGCAGACCGACAGCCGCTACACCCTGCTCGACCTCGGTCGGGTCGAGGCGCTGCTGCCCCAGGCCGAGCAGGTCCAGTTCGAGCGCCCCGAGCCCGGTGGCCGCGTGAAGGCCTACATCGTCGAGGTCCGCAAGACCGCCAAGGGCCCGCAGATCGTCGTCAGCCGCACCCACCCGGGTCTGATCAAGCGGCTGTTCGAGCTCGAGGTCCCGGAGATCGCCGACGGCGTCGTCGAGATCAAGGCCTGCGCCCGCGAGCCAGGGCACCGCACCAAGATCGCCGTCTGGAGCAACGACAGCAACGTGGACCCGGTCGGCGCCTGCGTCGGCGCTCGTGGCGGTCGCGTCCGGATGGTCGTCAACGAGCTGCGCGGCGAGAAGATCGACATCGTCCCGTTCAGCGAGGATTTCCCGGACTTCATCGCCAAGGCGCTGTCGCCCGCGAAGGTCACCCACGTGATCGTCAGCGAGGACGGCACCCAGGCCGACGTCATCGTCCCCGACCACCAGCTCTCGCTCGCCATCGGCAAGGAGGGCCAGAACGCCCGCCTCGCTGCTCGCCTCACCGGTGTCCGCATCGACATCCGTGGCGAGAGCCAGCCGATCCACGAGCCCGAGCCGGCCTTCGACGAGGCCGACTACGCCGAGGGCGAGTGGAAGGAAAATCCCGAGACCGGGAAGATGGAGTGGCACAACGCCGACGGCAGCGTCATCAGCGCCGACGAGTGGGAGCAGGGCGGCGTCGAGCCGGCTGCTGCGGTCGATGCCGCGCCCGCCGACGCGACCCCTGCCGCGAGCGAGGCAGCCGTTGCTGCCGAGTCCGAAAACGCCGTGGAGGCTGCCCCCGTGGCCGCCGAATCCGTGGCCGCCGAATCCGTGGAGGGTGGCGTTGGCAGCGAATAGCACGATGACGCCCGTTCGCACCTGCGTCGGCTGCCGCGCCAAGCGGCCCCAGACGGAGATGCTGCGTTGCGCGCTGGCGGCCGACGGCAACCCCGTCATCAGCCGCACGGCAGCCGGACGTGGGGCGTGGTTGTGCACCGAGCAGGCGACGTGCCTGCACCAGGCAATCAAACGACGTGGACTCGATCGGGCATGGAAGTGCCCGGTGTCCACCACACAACACAACATTCTGACGATCGCATACGAAGCGATGACGAAGAACATGGAAAACTGAGAACGCGCTGGCCGGTCGCCGGTTCAGCGCAACACCACGAAAGGCTGTATCGGTCTTGCCGAAGAACATGCGAATGCACGAGCTCGCCAAAGAGCTCGGGATGACGAACACGGAGATCATGGATCTCTCCAACGCCATGGGCGTCGGTGCGAAGAGCCATTCCTCCACCATCATCGAACAACAGGCCGACCGCATCCGCCGTCGTGCCGAGCGTGACGGTCTGACCCGCGAGCAGCAGCCCGAAGAGGCCAAGCCGGCGAAGAAGTCGGCCGCCAAGAAGTCGGCGGCCAAGACGGCCGAGCCCGAGACCGAGGCCGCTGCACCCGCCGCGCCCGAGGCTGCTCCGGCCCCGACGATGAAGGCCGAAGCGCCCGCGCCCGCCCCGGTCCGCGCCGAGCCCGAGGCGGTTCCTGCTCCGGCCGCTGCCGCGCCGGCCCCCGTCGCCGAGGCCCCGGCACCCGCGCCCGCCCCGACGCCGGCACCGGCAGCGGCACCTGCTGCTCCCGCCCCGGTGGCGGCAGCACCGGCGCCGGCACCCGCGCCAGCGCCCGCACCGGTCCGCGAGGTTGCCGCCCCGGCACCCGCTCCTGTGCCGGCCCCGGTCGAGCCCGCCCCCGCGCCGCTCGCGCCTGCCGCATCCGCCGGCCCGCCGCCGGTGCCGTCCGACGGCACGAACCGCGTCATCTCCAGCTCGCGTGCCCCCGAGGCGCCGCGCCCCACCAGCTCGGTCGCGGCCCGTCCGCTGCCGCCGCAGGCCCCGATGCCCAC
>JAOBWK010000090.1 GCA_025463305.1 Ilumatobacteraceae bacterium | reverse complement strand
ACACCGAGATCATCGTCGTCGTCGACCTCGACACGCTCATGTCGGGGCTCCACAAAGGCTCGATCATCGACCCGGGTCATGATCTGACGTTGCCGGTGGAGTCGTATCGGCGGATGGCCTGCATGGCCGCGATCATCCCGGTCGTCCTCGACGGTGACGGTGTCGTCCTCGACGAAGGACGATCGAAACGTCTCGCCACCAAACGACAGCGGCGGGCGCTGCGGGCCATGTACCCGACCTGCGGGGTCCCCGGGTGTGAGGTGCGGGCGAGGCATTGTCAACCGCATCACGTCGTGTGGTGGCGGCCACCGTTCAACGGTCGCACCGACCTCGCGAGCCTGCTGCCACTCTGCAAGCGGCACCATCACCTCGTCCACGAAGGCGGATGGCAACTCGTCCTGCACCCGGACCGGTCGTTGACGATCACGTTCCCGGACGGCTCCGTGCAGACCACCGGACCACCCTCCACCCAGCGGGCCGCATGAAGCGGCGATCGAACACGTGTCGACCCGGCGCATCCCGCCAGGCCGATGCCGCGCCCCGGCCCCGCCCCGCCCCGCCCCGATGGACGCAACACCGGCACGCACTACAGTCAGCCCCTGCGGTTCGGGGACCGCGGACGATCATGGAGAGCGATCCGATGAGTGACGAACACTTCGACGTGCTGATCGTCGGCGCCGGCATCTCCGGCATCGGCGCCGGGTACCACCTGCAGACGATGTGCCCGGGTCGCACCTACGCGATCCTCGAAGGGCGCGACGACATCGGTGGCACGTGGGACCTGTTCCGCTACCCCGGCGTGCGCTCGGACAGCGACATGCACACCCTCGGCTACAGCTTCAAGCCGTGGACGTCCGACAAGGCGATCGCCGACGGGCCGTCGATCCTCAGCTACCTCCGCGAGACCAGCCGCGAGTTCGGGATCGATCAGCACATCCGCTTCCGCCACCGGGTCACGAAGGCCGAGTGGTCCACCACCGACTCGCGCTGGACCGTCGACGCGACGCGCCGCGGCGAGGGCGACGCCGAGGAACCCGTCGAGCTGACGTGCAACTTCTTGTTCATGTGCTCGGGCTACTACAGCTACCGCGGCGGCTACACGCCCGAGTTCGCCGGGCTCGATCAGTTCGCCGGCGCCGTCGTGCATCCGCAGGCGTGGCCCGAGGACCTCGACACCACCGACAAGCGGGTGGTGGTCATCGGCTCCGGAGCGACGGCGATGACGCTCGTGCCGGCCTTGGCCGACACGGCTGCGCATGTGACGATGCTGCAGCGCTCCCCCACCTACGTCGTCGCCCGACCCGACACCGACGCGGTAGCCAACACCCTGCGCAAGGTGCTCCCCAGCCGGCTGGCCTACCAGCTGACGCGTTGGAAGAACGTCACGTTGCAGAGCTTCATCTACGGGCGATCGCGCACCCATCCCCAGCAGCTCAAGACCCGACTGCTCGATCAGGTGCGCACCGCGCTCGGCCCCGGCTACGACGTCAAGAAGCACTTCACACCGACGTACAACCCCTGGGATCAACGCCTCTGCCTCGTGCCGAACGGCGATCTGTTCACGGCGATCAAATCCGGCAAGGCGTCGGTGGTCACGGATCAGATCGCGGCCATCACCGAGCACGGCATCACGCTGGCATCGGGCGATCACCTCGACGCCGACATCATCGTCACCGCCACCGGCCTGCAGCTGGTGACCCTGGGAGAAATGGAGTTCGTGGTCGACGGTGAGCCGGTGGACTTCGCCACGACGTGGACGTACAAGGGCTTCGCCTACTCCGACGTGCCGAACCTGGCATCGTCGTTCGGCTACATCAACGCCTCGTGGACGCTGCGCGCCGACCTGATCTGCGAGTACGTCTGCCGGCTGCTCAACCACATGGCCGAGACCGGCACGGTGCAGTGCACCCCACGCCTCCGTCCGACGGACCGCGGCATGCCGGAGCGTCCGTGGATCGACGACTTCTCCGCCGGCTACATGCAGCGCGTCATGCACATGTTCCCGCGCCAGGGCGACCGCGAGCCCTGGATCAACCCGCAGCGCTACAGCCGGGACAAGAAGATGTTCCGCAAGGCGCCGATCGACGACGGCGTCATGCAGTTCACCGAGGCGCTCGTCGCCGCAGCCACGCCGGCTCCGTAGACCCGTCGATCACAGGCCTCGGGTCGGTCAGGCGCGGCCCACGGCGAGCAGGTCGCTGCAGAACGCAACGGTGCCACTGACCAATGCGTGCGGTGCCTCCCACGGCACGAAGTGGCCGCAGTCGCGGAGCTGGAACGGGCCGACGTGGTGGTCGAACACCTTCGCGGCCATCAGGTCGAACGCCGGGTACATCACGTGATCGCTCGGGCCGTGGAGGATCAACGTGGGCGTGCGCGTGTTGCGCCCCGACACGACGGGCCCGAGCGCTTGGACGGGTCGAAGGCGCTCTCGTACGCGCCGAAGCTCGCGCGCAGATGCGCCGCGTCGGCGAACGGCTCGGTGTGGAAGTCGATGATGTCGGGCGAGCCGAACGCTTCGGGATGGGCCCAGAACCGGCTGGTGTAGAAGGTGGCGATGTACCGCCGGCGCTCGCCCGGCGTGACCAGCTCGGCGGCCAGCGCGTCGGCGTCGCTGCCCTGGCGGACGAAGTAGTCGGCCGACTCACGCGCCGTGCGGGTGCCGTCGATGCCGGCCATCTCCTCGCGCAGGTACGGCAACGGCGAGTTGAACAACACCATCCGGTCGACCCACTCGGGATGGCGCAGGGCGAGGTCCTGGATGATGGGGCCGCCGAGGTCGCCGCCGACCAGCACGACCGATTCGTGGCCGAGGTGATCGTGGACCAGTGCGTGCAGATCGAGCGCGTGCGATGCGACGTCGTGGAAGCCGTCGGGACCGAGGTCGCTGTCGCCGAACCCGCGCAGATCTGGAACGATCACCTCGAAGCCAGCGGCTGCGAGCGGCTCGATGACCTTCCAGAAGATGCGCTTCGACTCCGGCCAGCCGTGCACGCACAGCAGCGGGACACCTCGGCCGGCGCGGTCGCGCGGGATGACCCGTACGTACGCCTGGCGGAAGCCGCGGAGCTCGCAGTGCTCGACGGTGAAGCGCTCCGGATCGATGTCGGCATCGGTGCTCATCGCCCGAAGGTAGCGATTACCGTCGCGGCCCGTGACACCCGAGGAGTTCCGCCAGAACGGCCATGCCCTGATCGACTGGATCGCCGACTACATCGAGGACATCGAGCAGCTGCCCGTGTTCGATCCCGCGTTGCAGCCGGGCGACGTTCGCCGCCGGTTGCCGCCGCACCCGCCCACCACGGTCGAGCCGTTCAGCGCGGTGATGGCCGACCTCGACGACATCGTCGTGCCAGGGCTCACCAACTGGCAGCATCCCAACTTCTTCGCCTACTTCCCGGCCAACTCGTCGTACTCGGCCATCCTCGGCGAGCTCGCTGCAGCCGGCCTCGGCGTGCAGGGCATGAGCTGGGTCACCAGCCCGGCGTGCACGGAGGTCGAGACGCTGATGCTCGACTGGATGCAGGAGCTGCTCGGGCTCCCGGCCCGGTTCCGCAGCGATTCGTCAGCCGGCGGCGGGGTGATCCAGGGATCGGCATCGGAGGCGACGCTGGCCGCGATCCTCGCCGCGCGCTGGCGGGTGACGGGCGGCGAGGTGAACGTCGACGGCGACACCACGCGCCTCGTCGCCTACACCACCGCGCAGGCCCACAGCAGCATCGAGAAGGGGCTGCGCATCGCCGGCATCGGTTCGGACCGGATACGGATGGTGCCGTGCGACGACGTGTTCGCGATGCGCGCCGACGAGCTCGCGCGGATGATCGCCGAGGACCGTGCTGCCGGCATCGTGCCGTTCTTCGTCTGCGCATCGCGCGGCACGACCAGCTCGACCGCGTTCGACCCCACCGAGCAGATCGGCGAGATCTGCCGGCGCGAGGGCCTGTGGTTGCACGTCGACGCGGCGATGAGCGGCATCGCCGCGCTCGTCCCTGAGCTGCGGTGGGTCAACGACGGATTGGACCTCGCCGACAGCTACTGCACCAACCCGCACAAGTGGATGGGCGTCAACTTCGACTGCGATCTGTTCTGGACCGCCGACCGGGCATCACTGCTCGGCGCGCTGAGCATCCTTCCCGAGTTCCTCCGCTCGAAGGCGTTGGAGAGCGGCGCGGCCATCGACTACCGCGACTGGCAGATCCCACTCGGTCGTCGCTTCCGTGCCCTGAAGCTGTGGTTCATGCTCCGCTGCGACGGTGTCGAGGGCGTGCAGGCGATGATCCGTGGGCACGTAGGGCTCACCGAGCAGCTGGCCGAGCTGGTGGGCGCGGACGCGCGGTTCCGCATCGACGCGCCGCATCCGCTGAACCTGCTGTGCTGCTCGCTCGTCGCCGGCAACGCCGCCACCGACGCGCTGATCGAGGCAGCGAACGCGACGGGCCGGGTGATGTTCACGCGGACCGTGCTGCAGGTCGACGGCGAACCGCGCTCGATCCTGCGCTTCTCGATCGGCACCCGGCTCACCGCCGAGCGCCACGTCCTCGCGGGATGGAACCTGCTCCAGTCGCTCGCGGGTTGACGTCCCTCAGCCGCCGAACCGATCCGTCGCGGCGATGAGCGCGGCGAGGATGCCCGGCTCGTCGTAGGCGTGACCCGCGTCGGGCACCATCACGAGATCCGCTTCCGGCCAGGCCCGATGCAGGTCCCAGGCGGTCATCGCCGGCGTGCACATGTCGTAGCGGCCCTGGACGATGGCGGCCGGGACGTGCCGCAGCCGGTCGGCGTCGCGGATCAGCTGCTCGTCCTCGAACCAACCGTGGTGGACGAAGTAGTGGTTCTCGATGCGCGCGAACGCCAGCACGAACGTCGGATCGGCGAACCGGTCGACCGTGGCCGGCTGCGGCAGCAGCGTGATGCCCGAGCCCTCCCACGTCGCCCACGCGACGGCCGCGGGCCCGTGCACCGCCGGGTCCGGATCGTTGAGCAGCCGGTGGTACGCCTGGATCAGCGCACCCCGGTCGTCCTGCGCCACCGGGGTGAGGAAGCCCTCCCACGTGTCCGGGAAGATGGCCGCTGCGCCACCCTCGTAGAACCAGTCCAGCTCTTTCGGGCGCAGGGTGAAGATGCCGCGCAGCACGATCTCGGTGACGCGGGCGACGTGGGTCTCTGCGTACGCGAGCGCGAGCGTGCTCCCCCACGAGCCGCCGAACACCTGCCAACGATCGATGCCCAGGTGCTCGCGCAGGCGCTCCATGTCGGCGACGAGGTGCCACGTCGTGTTGGTCGTGAGATCGACGCCAGGGCCGCTGGCGTGCGGTGTGCTGCGGCCACAGCCGCGCTGGTCGAACAGGACGATGCGGTACCGGAGCGGATCGAACAGCCGGCGGTGGCTCGGCGAGGTGCCGGCACCGGGGCCACCGTGGAGGAACACGACCGGTTTGCCGTCGGGGTTCCCGGACACCTCCCAGGCCACGAACTGGCCGTCACCGACGTCGAGCATCCCCGACTCGTACGGTTCGATCTCGGGGTAGAAGCCGGTCATCCGCCCACAGTAGGCCGGGCGCGAATCCTGGCGGGGCGTGTTGGCCGCACCGGATCGCGGTGGTTGAATCGGCGAGGTCAGAGACAACCCAAAGGGGACATCATGCGGCATCTCGCCCGTGTCCTCGTCGCAGTCACGAGCCTGTTGACTGCCATGTTCATCCCGGCCGGCCTGATCACGCCCGGCTGGTCGACCCCGACGTTCGCGGCCGGTGGTGGCACAGCCGCCGGCGACGATGCCTTCGTCCAGCGGATGTTGTTCGCGACGTCGATCGGCGCCTTCACCAGCGCCACACGGCAGCGCATCGGACCCGACGGCCGAAGCGGTGACACGTGGTTCGACTGGTCGACCGACCTCTGCTCGGCGCCGCTCGTCGGCAACACCGGGCGCAGCTTCGATTTCACCGAGCCGTGCCGCCGTCACGACTTCGGCTACCGCAACACCAAGCTGCTCGATCGCCGCTACGGCGCCGGGCGGTTCTGGAACGGCCCGAACCGCAAGCGGATCGACGAGAACTTCCTCGGCGACATGCTCACCCACTGCCACGCGCGACGGCTCATCGACCGGCCGACGTGCATCTCGTGGGCGTACACCTACTACAGCGCGGTGCGGCTCGCCGGCGGTCCGTAGACGAGGCCCAGCAACTCGAACAGCATGTGCGCGGTGGCACCCCAGACCGTCTCGTCGTCGAGCTCGAAGAACGTCATCCGGCGATCGAGCGGCGGGGTGCCCCACCACTCCTGGCGATAGGTGGCCGGATCGACCAGCTCCGCGAGCGGCACCCACAGGATGCGCGCAACCTCCACCTCGTGAGGCACCAACGCGGGACGCTGGCGAAGGGTCGCGACGATGGGCACGATGGAGCTGCGGCTGACGACGGTGGACAGGTGGCTGAGCCGGCCGCACACGTGGACCGCGGCCGGATCGAGACCCACCTCCTCGCGCGCCTCGCGCAGCGCGGTCTCGATCGCCGTCTCGCCCGGATCGACCCGCCCGCCGGGGAAGCTGATCTCGCCGCGGTGGTTGCGCAACGACTCGGACCGCTTCGTCAGCAGCACCTCGGCGCCGCGTGGTCCGTCGACGAGCGCGATCAACACCGCCGACGCCCGCGCGTCCGGGAACGGCGGCGTGGTGGGCGCGCCACCGAGGCCCGCCGCGCCGACGATCGCGCAGACGTCGGCAGCCGTCGGCACCTCGCGCGCCGGCCATGCAGAGGGCACGTCGAGACGCCACGCCTGCGGTCGCGGGATCCGTTGGTGACCCCCGGCACGACGTGCTGGTCCAGGCTCCGCGCTCACCGGGCTCAGGCTACGGTCGGGACATGACCGACGGATCGACCGAGCTGCCCGACGCCCCCACCGGGACGAAGACGAAGCTCGTGATCGACAGCGATGGTGGCGTCGACGACGCCGTCGCGATCTGGTGGGCGGCGACATCGCCCGACGTCGAGCTGGTGGCCATCACCACCGTCCACGGCAACGTCGATCTGGGCACCGCCACGGACAACGTGTGCCGTGTCCTCGAGGCCTGCGGCGCACCGACGGTGCCCGTCGCGGCCGGCCGCGCGACGGCCATCGGCCCGGCACCCGAGCTGCGCCCGGCGACGTTCATCCACGGCGACGACGGGCTCGGCAACACGTATCGCCCGAAGGCCGCGTTCGGCGCCGTGGCCGAGCACGCCGTCGACATGCTCCTGCGCATCGTGCGCGAGCAGCCGGGCGAGCTCGTGCTCGTGCCCATCGGGCCGCTCAGCAACATCGCCGCGGCGATCCGTGCCGATCCCACGTGGGCCACCAAGGTCAAGCGCCTCGTGGTGATGGGCGGCGCGGCGCTCACCCAGGGCAACGCGCTGCCGATCGGCGAGGCGAACATCGCCCACGATCCCACCGCCGCCGACGTCGTGGCCACCGCCGCGTGGACGACGCCACCGCTGCTCGTCGGGCTCGACGTCACCCACCTCGCCACGTTCACCACCGCCGAGGTAGCGCTCGTCCAGCAGCACAACACGGCAGCGGGCGTGTTCCTCGACGCACCCCTGGCCTGCTACAGCCAGTTCGGCGGCACGTTCTGCGCGCCCGGCGAGTTCCCGTGCCACGACGCGCTCGCCGTGATGGCGGCGGTCCATCCGGAGATGGTCGGAGGGCCGGTGCTGCCGATGGGCGTGCAGGTGGCCCCGGGGCCGGCCCTCGGCGCGACGGTGATCGATCGGCGGGTCACGTTCTTCGCCAAGAGCGACGGTGGCGAGCAGACCCTGCCGGACGGGTTCTCACCGTGGCAGATCGGGCTCGAGGTCGACGTCGACGCGTTCCGCGCCCAGCTGCGCCGGTTGTTCACCGCGAGCTGACCCCCGCAGCGGGTGGGTCCGGTCAGCTCGCCGGGACGGCCGGCACCCAGCCGGACTCGACCAGCTGTTCCAGGACGTCGGCGAGGCCTGCCGTCTTCAGGTTGGCGAGGACCTTGCCCGGCGCTTCTTCGCCGCGCTCGAACGACTGCCACGCGGCAACGAGCTTGGTGAGGTCGGGGGCGGGACGTTCGAATGCCATGAGGCCACAGGCTAACGGCGAGTGGTGCCCTACTTCTTGCGGCGCTTGGCGGCCTGATCGCGGTACAGGTTGACGCCCTTGCCGGCGAGCCGCCCGGCGGTGCGCCCCACTGTGTCGGCGACGGTGTCGTTGGCCGGGCGTGGGACCGAGGGCCGGCGAGGGACGCCACTGGCCGCTCCACCCGCTGCCGCGGACCCGGACGCGGCTCCGGACCCAGCCGCGGACGCAGCCGTCGACGTGGTGGCGGTCGGCGCGGCCGCTGCAGCCGCGAGCCTGGCCTGCGCGGCATCCTGCTTGCGCAGCGCCCGCTCGGACTCGGAGAAGTCGCTGCCCAACCAGATGAACGCGAGCACGAAGGCCAGCACGCCCATGATGACCCGAGTGCTGTTGTCGAGCGAGATGGCCGGCTGCACGGCCATCACGACGACCACGGCGATCACGACGAGATCGAGCAGGCGGTGCATCTTGCGGCCGAACACACGGAACGCCGACAGCGGCCCCTTCGCGCACGCCGTGTTGAGCAGCACCATCCCGCCGCACAACGTCGGCACCGCCGGCGTCACGCTCTGCAGGCCTTGCGCGACGAACACCGCAGCGATGACGTACTCCGCCAGCTGGTGCATCCAGAACGCACGCTTGCCCGAAGGAGTGGCCATGCCCGACAAGCTAGTGGCCGAAAAAGCGAAGAACCCCGAGCAGATGCTCGGGGTCCTTCTGAAGCTTCGGCGATCAGCCGATGCGATCCGCAAGCGGATCACATCATGCCCATACCGCCCATGCCACCCATACCGCCCATGCCACCGCCGCCACCGGGCATCGCCGCTGACTTCTTCTCGGGCTTGTCGGCCACGAGACACTCGGTGGTGAGGACGAGGGCCGCGATCGACGCTGCGTTCTGCAGCGCGGCGCGGGTCACCTTGGCGGGGTCGATGATGCCGGCCTTGACCAGGTCCTCGAACTCGCCGGATGCGGCGTTGAGGCCGATGTTGCCCTCGGAGGTCTCGACGTGCTGGACGACGACGGCACCCTGGAGGCCGGCGTTGTCGGCGATCGTGCTGAGCGGCGCGATGAGCGACTCCCAGACGATCTTGGCACCGGTTGCCTCGTCGCCCTCGAGCGACGCGACGACCGCAGCGACGGCCTTGCGGCTGCGCACGAGTGCGGTACCGCCGCCGGCGACGACGCCCTCTTCGATGGCTGCACGGGTTGCCGACACGGCATCTTCGATGCGGTGCTTCTTCTCCTTGAGCTCCACCTCGGTGGCGGCGCCGACCTTGATGACCGCAACACCGCCGGCCAGCTTGGCCAGACGCTCCTGCAGCTTCTCACGGTCCCAGTCGCTGTCGGTGTTCTCGATCTCGGCCTTGATCTGGTTGACCCGGCCGGTCACATCGTCGGACGAACCCGCACCATCGACGATGGTGGTCTCGTCCTTGGTGATGATGACGCGCTTGGCACGGCCGAGCAGGTCCAGCGTGCCGGAGTCGAGCTTGAGGCCGACTTCCTCGCTGATGACCTGACCACCGGTGAGCACGGCCATGTCCTGCAGCATCGCCTTGCGACGATCGCCGAACCCGGGGGCCTTGACGGCGGTGGAGTTGAACGTGCCGCGGATCTTGTTGACGACGAGGGTGGCAAGGGCTTCGCCCTCGATGTCCTCGGCGATGATCAGCAACGGACGGCCGGTCTTCATCACGAGCTCGAGCGCCGGGAGCATCATCTGCACCGAGCTGATCTTGCCGTTGTTGATGAGGATGTACGGATCGTCGAGCACGGCTTCCTGGCGCTCGGCGTCGGTCACGAAGTACGGGGACAGGTAGCCCTTGTCGAACTGCATGCCCTCGGTGAACTCGAGCTCGGTGCCGAAGGTGTTGCTCTCCTCGACGGTGACCACACCGTCCTTGCCGACCTTGTCGATGGCGTTGGCGATGACCTCGCCGATCGAGGCGTCGGCGGCGGAGATGGTGGCGACGGCGGCGATGTCGCCCTTGTCGTCCACTTCCTTGGCCTGGCTCTTGATCGACTCGACGGCCGCCGCGACGGCCTTCTCGATGCCGCGCTTGAGGCCCATCGGGTTGGCGCCGGCCGCGACGTTGCGCATGCCCTGGTGCACCATCGCCTGAGCGAGCACGGTGGCCGTGGTGGTGCCGTCACCGGCAACATCATTGGTCTTGGTGGCGACTTCCTTCACCAGCTGCGCGCCCATGTTCTCGAAGGGATCGTCGAGTTCGACTTCCTTCGCGATGGACACACCGTCGTTGGTGATGGTGGGTGCGCCGAACTTCTTGTCGAGGACGACGTTGCGACCCTTCGGCCCGAGCGTGACCTTGACCGTGTCGGCCAACTTGTTCACACCGGCTTCGAGGGCGCGACGCGCCTCATCGTCGAACTTGAGAACTTTTGCCATGGTGGCTCAGCTCACTTGCTGACGATGGCGAGGACGTCACGGCTGGTGAGGATCAAGAGATCCTCGCCCTCGATCGTGATCTCGGTGCCGCCGTACTTGCTGTAGAGGACCGTGTCGCCGACGCTGATGTCGAGCGGGCTGTGCGTGCCCTTGTCGTCGCTCCAGCGGCCGGGGCCGACGGCGAGGACCTTGCCCTGCTGCGGCTTTTCCTTGGCAGTGTCGGGGATGACGAGGCCCGAAGCAGTGGTCTGCTCGGCTTCGTTCGGCTTGACCACGATGCGGTCATCCAGCGGCTTGAGGCTCATAGTGAGAAGCTCCATGTGTGTTGTGTGGTCGACAGGACCGGATCTGGTCGCTGCCGCACGGGCGTTAGCACTCGACGAGTGCGAGTGCTAATGGTAGGGGCTGGCGAGCCAGGATGGCAACCGCAACCGGCCGCGTTTCACGCGCCCGGATCACGCGCCCGGATCAGGGGGCCAGATCGGGGTGCCGGTCAGGGAGCGGGTTCGAGCACGAGGCCGGCGGCGATCACCAGCACCTCGTCGGCGCGATCGAGGCGCAGCGGGTCGGACTTCGCCGGGTTGACGACCACCTGGCCCGATGTCGCTCGGCGGAACCCGATCGCGCTCTGCCCGAGCGACGACGCCGTGGCGACCACATCGGCGAACGTCGTGGCGAGGTGCGCGCCGTACAGCGACGCCGGGCGCAGCTCGATCGAGCACCCCTCCCGGTCGAACAGATCGGCGAAGACCTGGTCCAGCTCCTGGCGCTCGCTCAGCTGGGCGAGCATCAGGCTGGTGAGCTCGTCGCTGACGACGAAGTCGTCGACCCCGGTGGCCTCGGCCAGCGGTGCGTTGCGCTGATCGAGCATCTCGGCGACGATGCGCACCTGGCCGACGTCTTCGGCCTGACGGACCTGGTTGAACGCCAGCAGCGTGAGCAGGGTGCGGGCATCGGCCTCGTCGTCGCTGAGCGCCTTTCGGTAGCCGAGCACGATCACCTCGTGGAACGAGCGGCGCGCTGCGTGGGCGGCGACGTACTCGGGACCGCCCCCGAGCTCGCTGACCTCGAGCGTCACGTTGCGGGTCGTGAGCATGCCGCGCACGTGCTCGACGTCGACGAGCGCTGGATCGAGCATCAGCTCGATCGTGGTGCGGTGATCGAGGAACTCGTCCAGCTCGGAGATGACGCGCGGCCCGAGGTCGCTCCAGCCGGCGACGACGATGCGACGCGAGGCCGGGCTGATGACCGGCTCCTCCACCACCATCACGGCCGGGGTGGCGGCGATCGGCGCGACCTTGAACATCGAGTCGTCCTCGACGACCGCGATCAGCTGCTCGCGATCGGCCAGCACGCTGTTCGGCGGCGGGTTGAGGCGCACGACGTCGTCGGCGCCGAGCACGCCGATCAGCGCGCACTTCTCGAACATCAGCTGGGCCTCGGCGTAGGTGCGCCCGGTCAGCTCGGGGAAGGGGGCGAAGTAGAGCTCGTCGCCGTCGAAGTCGAGCAGCTCGCGGAACACGCCGCTGAGACCGCGCTGGCGGCATGCCTGGGCGGTGAGCTCGGCGACGATCTCGTCGGAGCTGACCGTGACGAGGCGATCACCCAGCAGCGACTTCAACGAGCGCGACGTGTCGCCGTCGACGACCTCGGCGACGATGTGCGCTGCGGACGAGTGGTCGAGGCCCTCGCCGGCGCGCACCGAGCGGATGGCGAGCAGCGTCTTGACGACGTCGGTGTCGCGGCCGTTGCCGACGATGACCACCGAGCGCGCCCCGTTGAGGTTCGAGAGCTCCAGGTTCTTCGCCACCCACGGCTCGCCACGGCGGCACACGATGCGGGTCGTCTTGGTGTCGGGGATGAGGTCGCGCAGCGTCTCCTCCATCACCGTCTTGTCGACGTCGGCCATGACGACGATCGCCGCGTCCTTCATGCTCTCGTTGGCGACGACGAGCTCGCTGACGATGGCCGGCACCCGTGTGGACCAGCCGAGGATGAGGGTGTGGTCGGACTCGATCACCTTGCTGCGGCCCTTGCGCAGCTCCTCGATCCGCTGATCGACACTGTTCGCGATCAGACCGATGAGGCTGCCGGCGATGAAGATGCCGGCGAGGGTGATCAGCAGGGCGACGATGCGCGTGATCCAGCCCGTGTCGCTGGCGAACGTGCCGGAGTCGAGCACGCGTTCGAGCGACTGCCAGAACGCCTCCTCGACGCTCAGGCCCTTCGAGCCGCCGTTGATGCCGGTGAGCCGGAACGTGGCGAGGATGGTGGCGGCGAGCAGGATGACCGACAGGGTGATGAGCCCCAGCCAGGTGATGACGACGGACGGGCCACGCGAGAGCGCTGTGTCGAAGCGGTAGCGCAGCTTGGCGGCGAATGGTGTGTCGTCGCGCTCGGGCGCAGCGCGCTCCATCGCGGGGGCCGCCTTCTTCCGCTTGCCGCGGTTGATCGCCTTCGTCGGCCGCCCGGTGGGCGACTTGGCCTTGATCGGGGGTTGGGGCGGGGTGGCGTTCGACACGGACTCTCTCCAGCGATGGACGGTTGGACGGTCGAGATTGTCCCATTGCGCCCGCGGCGGGACGTGGATGGGATCCACGCGCTCGCCGGGGATGGACAGGGCTGTATCGGTCGAATCCGTCGGGCTCGAGCCGGTGAGCCCTCAGGCCCGGATCAGGCCCGGGCCAGCGCCAACCGCGGGACGCTCAGCTCTTGGGCTGGGTGAGGTCGTAGAGGGTGGTGTTCCCGGCGACCACGGTGGGGAAGTTGGCCTCCACCCACGAGCGGATCTTGCTCGCATCGGAGCTGGCGCCACCGGTCCCACCGAGGATGAAGTAGTGGATCTTGCCGGCTGCGACGTAGGCCTGGAACGCTGCCAGCGTGGGGGTCGGGTCGGTGCCGTTGAAGCCGCCGATGGCCATGACGGGATCACCCGTCGCCAGCTGGTAGCCCGACGCCTGGTTGGCACCGACCGTCGCGAGGACCCAGGTGTAGTGGCTGGCGTCGGCGTCGAGCAGCGCGGTCAGCGCCGCACTCGGCGTGCTCGCGTTGAGCAGACCGCCGACGCCGCCACCACCGCCGAACCCGCCACCGTTCGGCACGCCGCCGGGGGGGAAGGTGCCGCCACCCGGGAAGGCGCCACCACCGGGGAAGGTGCCGCCACCCGGGAAGCCGCCACCACCGGGGAAGCCACCGTTGCCATTGCCGTTGCCGCGATTGCCGCCGCCGGTGCCGTTGGCGCCGCGCGTGCCACCGGGGATGCCGCCCGGGAAGCCGCGGCCGAAGCCGAAGCCGCCGACGCTCGGTCCGGCCGTCGGCAGCGAGCCGGAATGCGTTGTCGAGGCGGTGTCCAGCGCGTAGGCGGCCGGGCCGGCGAGGCCGGCGACGAGCGATGCAGCGATCGCGGTGACGGCGACCCCCTTGGCGAGCTTCGGGTTGCCGAGCTTGGATCCGGCCAGCTTCGAGCCGGCGAGCATCGGGCCGAACAGCAAGGCAACCGCACCGACGATGCCGGCCACGACCACCAGCGTGCGCAGGTTCGGGTGCCAGCCGGGCGTGCGATCGAGCAGCTCGTACGCCCACCACGACGACACCAGCACGGCGGCGGCGAGGCCCAGGCGGGCGAGGAACGACGCGCGGTGCTTCCAGAGCAGGTGCCCGCCGATGCCGATCAGCGCGCCGATCGCCGGCGCCAGCGCGACCGTGTAGTACGGGTGGATGATGCCCTTGCTCAGGCTGAGCAGCACGCCCGTGACCACCAGCCACGAGCCCCAGAGCAACAGCGCGGCACGGCCGCGGTCGGTGCGGTGGCGCTTGATCGTCACCACCAGCCCCGCGGCGCCCAGCACCAGCGCGGTCGGGATCAGCCACGACGCCTGCCCACCGAAGTCGGTGTTGAACATTCGCAGCAGGCCGGTCGGCCCCCACATCCCCGTGGCGCCGTTGCGCGCCGCACCGCCGCCGACGCTGCCGGTCTCGTCGCCCGTGACGCGACCGAGGCCGTTGTAGCCGAAGATCAGGTTGAGGACGCTGTTGTTGGTGGAGCCGCCGACGTAGGGCCGCGACGACTTCGGGTAGAGCTCGACGATGGCGACCCACCAGCCCGCGCCCACGAACATCGCCACACCGGCGACGAGGAGCTGCCACAGCCGCTTGAGGAACTTCGGCGGGGCGGCGATGAGGTACGTGACCGCGAAGCCGGGCACCACCACGAACGCCTGCAGCATCTTGGCGATGAAGCCGAAGCCGATCAGCAACCCGACGACGACGAGCCACTTGGTGCTGCCGTTCTCCAGCGCCCGGGTCATCGCAGAGGCGGCGCCGATGAGCAGCAGCACGAGCAGGGCATCGGGGTTGTTGAAGCGGAACATCAGCACGGCGACCGGCGTCAGCGCCATCACCGCGCCGGCGATGAGGCCGGCCGCCGGCGTGAACCAGCGCCGCACCGTCGCGTACAGGAGGCCGACCGCAGCGACGCCTTCGAGCGCCTGGGGCACGAGGATGCTCCACGCGTTGACGCCGAAGATGCGCGCCGAGATCTCCATCACCCACAGCGAGGCGGGGGGCTTGTCGACGGTGATGAAGTTCGACGCGTCGGACGAGCCGAAGAAGAAGGCCTTCCAGCTCTTCGTGCCGGCCTGCACCGCGGCCGAGTAGAAGCTGTTCGCCCAACCGGACGCACCCAGCCCCCAGATGTAGAGCACGCCGGTGCCGACCAGCAGCACGACCAGAGTCGGCCGGACCCACAGCGGATCGTCGGGCCGGCCGTGGAGCAGTCGCTGCGCGCGCGTGTGCGTCGCGGGAGCGACGGTCTCGTCGACGGGCGCCGCGTCGTCGGTGATCGGCGCATCATCAGCCATCGGTGGCCCGACCGGTCCGTCGTTGTACGGCGGTTCGGCTGCCGGAGGCACGAAGGTGGTGATGCTCATGATGTCCAGCGTGCTCCCCGAACCTCAGGATTTGCTCAGTGTCGCCGAACAATCCACTGGGAGAGCGGCGGTTCCCCCAGCCTCGCAGACCGTGGTCGGTAAGGTGCAGCAGATGGAGACCGGTCGTACCAAACCGCTCGTGCTGACCGTGGACGACGAGGAGCACATCACCGAGCTGATCTCGATGGCGCTCGGCTTCAACGGCTTCGACGTGCAGCGCGCGGCCAGCGGCCGCGCCGCGCTCGCCGCGGTCGAGGCCCATCGCCCGGACCTGATCCTGCTCGACGTGATGCTGCCCGATCTCGACGGCTTCGAGGTCGCCCGACGGCTGCGCCAGGACCATCGCTCCGGCTCGAACGTGCCGATCATCTTCCTCACCGCCAAGGACACCACCACCGACAAGGTGGAGGGACTGCGCCTCGGCGTCGACGACTACGTCACCAAGCCGTTCTCGATCGAGGAGCTGATCGAGCGGGTCAAGGCCGTGCTCCGGCGCTCCAGCAACGTCGCGACCGGCGAGCACAAGCTGGTGTACCACGACCTCGTCCTCGACGAGGACACCCGCGACGTGTGGCGCGGCGAGCGGCTGATCGAGCTCACGGTCACCGAGTACAAGCTGCTCCGCTACCTGCTCGCCCACGCCCGCCAGGTGCTGACCCGGGATCAGATCCTCGAGGCCGTGTGGGACTACACGTTCGCCGGCAACGCCAGCGTGCTCGAGACGTACATCAGCTACCTCCGCCACAAGGTCGACGTCGAGGAACCGGCGCTCATCCACACCGTGCGCGGCGTCGGCTACAGCCTGCGCCTCCCCGGGGGCCGCTGACCCCACATCGGGGAAGCGTCCGAAAGCCGCAGCTCGAGGCCATTCAGCCGACGGTGGCCGACGCCTTCGTGGCTGGCGCACCGGGGGCAGAGCCCGCACCGGTGGACGGCTGGCCGTGGCCGTGGTTGTGCTTGAACAGCACCTTGTCGAGGATGAAGAACTGGAACACCCAGACCAGGCCGAAGGCCGAGAGGCTGGCGAACTGGATGCTCACCGTGCGACCCGTGGTGGACCAGGTGTTCGTGAAGTGCTCCATGATCGCCACGGTGATCGTCGACAGGCCGAGGCCGGTGGCCGACAGCGCCGCGAACGGGATCATCTCCCGGCCGAGCGACCGCTGACCGGACTTGCCCCACACCCAGCGGCGGTTGAGCTCGAACGACGGGATGGTGCCGGCGATCGTGGCGATGATGTTCGCCCACACCGCACCCGTGGTGCGCGTCGCGACCAGCACGGCGAGCACCGTCTGGCTGACGACGGTGGACACACCGGACACGGCTGCGTACCGGAAGAACTTCCCCCAGTGGACATGACGATTGATGAACCGGATCACGCCTGTTGCCTGAACACCCAACGTTGCATCAGCACGAATCGCACGAGGCCAACTCCGACATTCACGACCGTGAGAGTAGCGAGTGCGGTGAGCGTCCGGGTAGCGCCGAGGGCATTGAGGACGGAAAGTGTGATGATCGTCGCCGCGAACGGCAGGACGGCGACGACCAGTCCCCTCGCGAAGTGGCGCAGCCGGCGGGTGCGGCCGATGAGGTCGAACGTCAGCCGGCGGTTGGCAGCGTGGTTGGCGACGCTGCACACCGCGAGGGCGATGATGGCGGCGGCCATGTGGCCGAGCGGCTTGGCCAGCAGCACGAAACCGAGCGCGAACACGGCCGAGGACACCAGTCCGATGGAGCCGAAGCGAACGAGTTGTTCGGGGAACGGCCGGGGCGCGGGGCGGCCGCCGACGTTGGGTCGCTCGAGCGCCCCGGCCGGCATCGTCGCGTCGTTGCGAGCGAAGCGACGGATCATCCGCCACATCCCGGCGAGATCGCCGCGGGCCGTGGACACGACGTTGACCCGGCTGTCGGGATCGTCGATCCAGTCGACCGGCACCTCGTGGATGCGCAGGCCGTTGTGCTCGGCGAGCACGAGCAGCTCGGTGTCGAAGAACCAGCCCTGATCGACCACCATCGGCAGCAGCTGCCGGACGGCGTCGGTGCGGACGGCCTTGAAGCCGCACTGCGCGTCGGAGAACCCGGCGTGGAGCGTGGCCCGGAGCAGCAGGTTGTAGGTCCGCGAGATGGCCTCGCGCTTGGGCCCACGGGCCACCCGGGCCGTCGCAGCCAGACGGGTGCCGATCGCGACATCGCTGTGGCCCGACACGAGCGGGGCGACGAGCGGCAGCAGCGCGTTGAGGTCGGTGCTCAGGTCGACGTCCATGTAGGCGACCACCGGTGAGGCCGAGGTCGACCAGACGGCGCGCAGCGCACGGCCGCGGCCCTTCTGGGCGAGGCGCACGGCGCGGACGCCGTCGAAGATCAGCGCAAGCCGGCAGGCGATCGGCCAGGTGCGGTCGGTGGAGGCGTTGTCGGCGATGGTGATCGTCCACGACAGCGGGAAGTGCTCGGTGAGGTACGCATGCAGCGTGCGGATCGAGTTTTCGAGATCGGCCTCCTCGTTGAAGACGGGGATGACGATCTCGACGAGCGCGGTTGGCCGCTCGCCGTGCGGGTCGTAGACCAACAGCGGATCGGGCCGGGGACCGGCGTCGAGGACGGCACGCCCACCGAGGGGGACGATGCCTGCGTTGTTCGGGGTGTCGTCTGGGATCAGGATCGTGTGTGCCATGTGATGATCATCCGGTTCTCAACTGGGCTGGTCCTTTGCCGAACCTGGGAGTTCGCTCTGAATGCCCTGGTGGCGATCGCCGATCGGCAGCAGGATCGTGAACACGGCTCCGGTGACGCCACCGTCACCGCTCAGCGCGTTCGCAGCCTCGACCGTACCGCCGTGCTCGTGGGCGATGCTCTGCACGATGGCGAGACCGAGGCCGGAACCCACGCCCACTCGAGCCGAATCGGCCTGCCAGAAGCGGTCGAAGGCATGCTCGAGCGCGACGGGGTCGAGCCCACGGCCGGAGTCGCGCACGACGACCTTCGCCATGCCGGCGTCGAACGCCGCGGTCACGTCGATGGCCGTGCCCTCGGGGGTGTGCTTGAGCGCGTTGGTGACGAGGTTGGCGATCGCCTGGCGGAGGTGATCGCTGTCGCCGTTGATGACGACCGGTTCCGGCGCGATCAGCGACACCTTGCGCGTGGGCGCCGTGGCATGGGCGTCGCTGCACGCGTCGGCGCAGAGCACGGCGAGATCGACCGGCACCGGCTTCGTCGGGCGCGGTTGGTCGAGCCGGGCGAGCATCAGCAGGTCGTCGACGAGCACCTTCATCCGCGCCGACTCCTGCTCGATGCGGCGCATCACGATCGGCAGATCGAGGTCGGGATGGCCGGCGCCGAGGCGGAACAACTCGGCGAAGCCCTGGATCGACGTGAGGGGCGTGCGCAGCTCGTGCGACGCGTCGGCCAGGAACTGACGGAGGCGCAGCTCGGTGGCGTCGCGCTCTTGGAAGGCGAGCTCGAGCTCGCTGAGCATCGTGTTCAGGGCGAGGCCGAGCTGGCCGACCTCGCTGTGCCCGTCGGACGGCTCGACGCGGTGGGACAGGTCGCCGGCGGTGATCGAGCGGGTCGAGATGGCCATCTGCTCGAGCGGGCGCAGCCCCCGGCGGAGGATGAACCACGATCCCATCGCGAGGATGATCAGCAGACCGCCGGCCGCCGAGCCCTCGATCAGGATCAGGCGGTGCAGCGAGTTGGTGACCTCGGTGGTGGGGATCGCGACGACGAGGAACAGGTCGTCGCGGATCCCGCCGCCGCCGAAGGCTCTGGTCACTGAGACCCGCCAGTCACCGCTGCCACTGCTGGAGCCGGTGGTGAACAGGTGCCCCTGCGGACCGGGATCGGTGAACTCGTCGGGCAGCGACGGCACGCCCGTGCTGCCCTGGAAGCGTGCCTCGAGCTCGGTCCCGTCCTCGCCGACCGCGATCGTGCCGTCGGCGGACACCAGCACGGCGTAGCTGCCGTACGGAGCGAACGAGTTGCGACCGCAGTCGGGACGGGGTCCCGACGCCGTGGCGGAGAACAGCTGACAG
Source organism: Ilumatobacteraceae bacterium (assembly GCA_025463305.1). The sequence continues at coordinate 20,250 of JAOBWK010000090.1, read as the reverse complement.
GCCACCGAAGAGATCGAGTTGCGGAGCTCGTCGTCGAGCCGCGCGTACTGCGATCGGCTGTACAGCGCATAGGTGGAGATGCCGAAGATCGCCAGGCCGGTGAGCACGAGGATCACCAGCCCGGCGACCAGCCGGAGCCGCAGCGTCATGAGGGGGAGGCTCGTCGCTGCGACAGAACTGTCATGGACGCTTTGCTATCACGCCTCGCCACGGAGCTGGGCCACGATCTTCATCGCCTGGTTGATCGGGATCGAGAAGCCGATGTTCTCGGCCGTCACGCTGTCGGAGCTGGTGGCTCCGGCGGTGTTCATCCCGACGACCTGGCCGGCGTCGTTCACGAGTGGGCCACCGGAGTTGCCCGAGCTGATCGCCGCGTCGGTCTGGATCAGGTTGCTGAGGTGCCCGTTCTCGACGTCGATCGAGCGGCCGAGGGCGGAGATGATGCCCTTGGTGACCGACACCCCACCGTCGAGGTTGAGGGCGTTGCCGATGGCGATCGCGTCATCACCGACGACGACCTTGTCGGAGTCGCCGATCGTGGCGGGCGTCAGGTCGCTCACACCCTGGACCTTGATCAGCGCGACGTCGTTGGTGGTGTCGGCGCCGATGAGCGTGGCCTTGAGGGCCGTGGTCTGGCCGTTGAGCGTGACCGTGATCGACGTCGCGTCGGCCACCACGTGGGCGTTGGTGAGGATCTCACCGTCGGCGGTGAGGACGATGCCGGTGCCGGCTGCCTCGCCGGACTCACTCCGGCCGAACTGGCCCTGGACCTCGATGGTGGTCTTGATCGTGGCCACCGACGGCTCGACCTTGGCGAGCAGCGAAGCGACATCGTTGGATGTCGACGTGTAGGCCAACGGCTGGACTGCGGAGGCCGTGGTGTGCGACGAGGTGTCTCCAGCGAGGGTGGCACCGGCGTAGCCGGCACCACCCCCGACCAGAGCTGCCGCAACCACAGCTGCCACCGCCACGGTCGGCCAACGTCGCTTTGCGGGCGGGAGCGTTGTCGGCCGTTGACCGGTTTCGGGCAGGGAGGACCCGAGCGGTGGCAGCTGTGATGTGGGCGGCGCCCAAGCCGGTTCCGCTGGCCACGGGGAGGCGGTCCAGCCAGCGGAACCGGCCACTTCCGCTTGCGCGGAGGCCTGTTCGTCGTACGGCGAGTAAGGGGAGTTCATGACTTCTCCTCGGGAGAATGGAGAGGCGTCGGAGAGGCGTCTGGGGTGATGCCGTTACTCTGCGCCCGCACCCTGGACAACTCCTCCGCCGTTGCTGGGAGTTGTCTGGGAACCGTTCCGCTCGATCGACCGCTCGATGGACCACGGGCCGAACCGGAGCGAGAGGTACACGAGCCCACCGATCGGTAGCGGCAGCAGCACGTGGCCGAAGCGGTACGCGGTGACGCCGAGCGTCGCGATGGACGTGGCCATCCCGAACCCGTGGAGGGTGGTGATGTACCCGTACTCGACGATGCCGATGCCGCTCGGGCTGATCGGGATCGCGGCGAGGATGTTGCCGATGCCGTAGGCGACGAGCAGCGCGTCGATGCGCACCGTCCCTTCGAACGCCTGCAGGAAGACCCACAGGGACAGCATGTCGATGGCCCAGTTGGCGAGCGCCCAACCCGCCACCCGCCGCAGCAGCCGTCGGTTGCTGGTGAGCTCGCGCAGCCGCTCGCCGAGATCGGCGAGCACGGCGCGCGCCGTGTCCTCGTTGCGGCGCAGCAGCCGGGCGAGCGCGAGCACCGGTCGCTCGATGCGGCGATCGCCACGGATCAACGCCTTGGTGACGCCGACCGCGATGACGATGCTGAGCAGTCCAACCACGGCGGCGGCGAGGGACAGGCCGTGCACGCCACGGATCGGGATCGAGATGACGAGCCCGATCCAGAGGATCAGGTTGAGCACCACTGCCGACACCATCGCAGCCGCACCGAGCGCGAACCCGGCCTGCCTGCCGGGCACACCCGAGCGGGTCAGCAGGCGGTAGCCGAGCGCCGGACCGGCCGCGCCGCCGGCGGGCACGATGCCGCCGAACGCGCGGGTGCTCAACTGGATGCGCAGCACCCGCCAGACCGACAGTGGCGCGTCGGCACCGCCGAGCGCGGCGTGGGTCACCGATGAGTAGGCGAAGAGGGCGAAGCCCTGCAGCACGATTGCGAGGACGAGCAGCCACACGTCGACGTCGTGGATGTCGCGGACCGCTTTGACGAAGTTGATCGCGACCGGCCGCACGAACACGATGCCGACGACGGCGAGCACCGCGACCTTCAGCGCGAGGCGCGTGGGGCGGTTCAGGTGCGGCATGCGTCAGCCCGGGCGGGCCGCGAGGTCAACCAGCGACACACCGACGCGGGCCATCAGCTCGTCGAGCACGGCGAGCGGCAGGCCGATCACGTTGCTCACGCTCCCGTCGATCCGTTCGACCAGCAACGAGCCGGCTCCCTGCAGCGCATACGCGCCGGCCTTGCCGAACGGTTCACCGGTGCCGACGTACCACGCGAGGTGCGCGTCGTCGATGGCGATCATCGAGACGGTCGTCGAGACGACGTCGGCCTCGATGCGTTCGCCGCGTTGCACCGCGACGCCGGTGTGCACGCGATGGGCGCGACCGCCGAGGAGCCCGAGCATCCGGCACGCGTCCGGCGCATCGAGGGGCTTGCCGAGGATGGTGCCGTCGACGTCCACCGTGGTGTCGGCGGCGATCACGACGACGGTGTCGTCGCCGGGATGACCCGCCGCAGCGACGGCTGCCTTCTCGACGGCGAGCCGGCGGACGTACGCGACGGGGTCTTCGCCATCGTGCTCGGTCTCGTCGATGTCGCTCGGCGCGACCGCGAACGGCAGCCCGAGCGTGCTCAGCAGATCGCTGCGCCGCGGCGATGCCGAGGCGAGCACGATCCGAACGTGGTCAGCCACCGCTGAGCGCCATCACGTGCGCGTCGTCGGGCGGGGTGGCGTCGTCGAGGTCGTCGAGGTAGCCCTCCGGCAGCACGACCCGGATCGGGCCGTTGGTGTGCCCACGACGGATCCGTTCGCCGCCATCGACCACGACGAGATCGCGACCGACCCGGTCGAGCAGCTCGGCGAGGAGGTCGTCGAGCTCGGCCAGCGAGCCGATCTGGCTGAGCCGCCCGCGGATCTCGCCCCCGACGGGGTAGCCGGTGAGGTACCAGGACGTGTGCTTGCGGAAGTCGCGCACGGCGTTGTCCTCGCCGAGCAGATCGGCCATCAGCCGGCAGTGGTCGGCCATCTGCGCGGCGACGAAGCCGAGCGGCGGCGACGTCGGGATGGGCTCGCCGCTGAACGCCGCGACGAGCTGGCCGAACAGCCACGGCCGGCCGAGGCAGCCGCGCCCGATGACGACGCCGTCGCAGCCGGTGCGCGCGACCATCGCGAGCGCGTCGGACGCCTCCCAGATGTCGCCGTTGCCGAGCACCGGGATGCCGTGCACCGCGGTCTTCAGCTCGCCGATGGCGTCCCAGTCGGCGTGGCCGGCGTAGTGCTGCTGGGCGGTGCGCGCGTGCAGCGCGATGGCGGCGACGCCCTCGTCCTCGGCGATCTGCCCGGTGCGCACGAACGTGAGCAGATCGTCGTGGATGCCCATCCGGAACTTCGCCGTCACCGGGATGCCGTGCGGCGCAGCACCGCTGACGACGGCGTGAAGGATCGCGCGCAGCAGGTTCGGCTTGACCGGCACGGCCGCCCCGCCGCCGCGGCGGGTCACCTTCGGTGCGGGGCAGCCGAAGTTGAGATCGATGTGGTCGACGCGGTCCTCGTCGGCCAGACGACGCACGGCCTCGCCGATGATCGCCGGATCGCTGCCGTAGATCTGCAGGCTGCGGAACGGCTCATCGGCACCGAACGTGGCCATCCGCTTGGTCTTCGCGTTGCCGTGGACGAGCGCGGTGGCCATCACCATCTCGTTGACGTACACCAGCCCCGGGGCGAAGCGCCGGCACATCGTGCGGAACGGCGCGTTGGTGACGCCGGCCATCGGGGCGAGCACCACCGGCGGCCAGACCTGGTGCGCACCCAACTGCAGCGGGGCGATCCTGGGTTGCAGCGGGGCGGTGCTGGGCAGGTCCGCGGTCGATGTGGCGGGCGCGTTCACGCCGAAAAGGCTACCTGTGCGAACCGCACCGAGAGCCCGCCGTTGCTCGTGGCCAGGGTCGCGTCGAACTCGCGCTTGAACGCCGGCAGCCCCGACGCCGGGGCGATGACGGCGAGGCGGTCGGCCGAACCCAGCGCGGCGTAGAGCCCCTTCTGGTCCTTCGCCGTCATCCGCTCGCCGTACGGCGGGTTGGTGACCACGGACGCGCCGCCCACCACCGACTCTGCGTCGGCGACGTCGAACACGATGTCGCCGTCGACACCGGCGCGCTCGGCGTTGGCGCGGGCGATCTCGACGACGTCGGCGGACAGATCACTGGCGCGCAGCGGCTTCTTCAGCGACGGGCGCACGTCGGCCTCGGCGGCGGCGCGCAGCTTGGCGTTCTGGTCCGCGTCGGCCGGTCGCCAGTGCTCGAACGCGAACTCGCGGTTGCGCCCGGCCGGGATCTTGCGGGCCATCTGCGCGGCCTCGATCATCAGCGTGCCGGCGCCGCAGCACGGATCGGTGAGCACGCCCTTGTACGTGCCGGCGCCGCTCCACTGCAGCAGCGCTGCGGCCAGCGTCTCGCGCATCGGCGCGGGACCGGCGCCGGTGCGCCAGCCGCGCTGGTACAGCGGATCGCCGGTGGCGTCGAGGCTGACGGTGGCCACGTTGCGGGCGATGCGGACGTGCATCGTGTGCACCCCGCCCTCGTAGGACAGCGCCGGGTCGTAGGCGCGGCGGACCACTTCGCGCACGCGTTCCTCGATGGCGTCGGTGTGGGTGAGGCGCGAGCCGGATGTGGACACGCTGATGTTCAGTGCGGTGTGGCGCGGCAGCCACTCGTGCAGCGGGATCTCGCCCATGCCCTCCTTGAGGTCGCCGAAGCCGCCGGCTTCGAATCGACCGAGGCGGACGAGGATGCGCGTCGCGGTGCGCAGATGGAGGTGGGCGAGCATCAGCTGCGACCACGTCACCGAGCAGGTGAGCCCGCCGATGCCGAGGTCGACGACCTTCATGTCGAGCTTGGCCAGCTCACGAGCCGTGACCTCTTCCAGCCCGGGTGCGGTGACGACGTAGATCTGGAGCCGGCTCATGGTCCAACGAGTGTACGGCCGTGCCCGGCCAGAGGCTTTGTGACGCAACCGGCCGTGTCAGTCCATCGTCAGGCGGAGGCCGGGGTACGCGCCCGCGTCGAGCGCCGTCGGACCGTCGCTGCCGAGGCGGTGCCAGCCGGCGGCGGCGATCATCGCCGCGTTGTCGGTGCACATCGCCCGGCTGGGGACGAAGGCACGGATGCCATCGGCATCGCACGCCTCGACCCAGCGCTCGCGCAGCAGCGAGTTCGCGGCCACACCACCACCGAGGGCGAGGCCCTTCGCCCCGACCTGGCGGGCAGCCCGGCGGGCCTTGGCCACCAGCGAGTCGATGACCGCCGTCTGGAACGACGCGGCGACGTCGGCGGTGGCCACGTCGGGGTGCTTGCGGACGTGGTTCATCACCGAGGTCTTGACGCCGCTGAAGCTGAAGTCGAGCGAGTCGGGGATCGCCCGCGGGAAGGCGATGGCCTCGGGATCGCCGAACTGCGACTCGCGATCGATGGCCGGCCCACCCGGATAGCCGAGGCCGAGGAACCGGGCCACCTTGTCGAACGCCTCGCCGGCCGCGTCGTCGATGGTCTCGCCGAGCAGTCGGTAGCGGCCGGGCCCGCGCATCTCGACCAGCATCGTGTGACCGCCCGAGACGAGCAGCACGACGAGCGGGAACTCGAGCGTGGGATCCTCGAGCAGCCCGGCATAGAGGTGTGCCTCGAGGTGGTTGACGCCGACGAACGGAACGTCCCACACGAGCGCGAGCGACTTCGCCGCGGCCACGCCGACGAGCAGCGCACCGATGAGGCCCGGCCCGACCGTCGCCGCGACGGCGTCGATGCGCGAGTCGGCGATGCCGGCCTGCTCGATGGCCTGGGCGATGACCGGCACGATCAGCTCGACGTGCGCACGGCTGGCGATCTCCGGCACCACACCGCCGAACGGGACGTGCTGCTCGATCGAGGTGCTGACCACGCTGCTCAACACGTCGTGGCCGCCCATCACCACCGACGCGGCGGTCTCGTCGCAGCTCGTCTCGATGCCGAGCACCACCGTCGATTCGTCGACCGCGAACGAGCCCGACAACGCCTGGCGGCCGCTCATCGCCGACCCATCCGTGGCGGGCGGCCCGCGCTCTCCGGCGACAGCAGCGACAGACGGTTGGCGTAGTCGACGGTGTCGATGTCGTGGCACCACATCACGATGGCGTCCTCGACGTTCTCGTAGTACCGCTGGCGGATGCCGGCCGGCTCGAACCCGAACTGGTGGTAGAGCGCCTGCGCGGCGGTGTTGGAGATGCGCACCTCCAGGGTCAGGCCGACGCAGCGGCGACGGCGCGCCTCCCAGGCCAGCTCGGCGAGCAATCGTCGGCCGATGCCCTCGCGCTGGCGCTTCGGGTCGGTGGCGATGTTGGTGACGTGGCCCTCGTCGGCGACGATCATCATCCCGGCGTAGCCGACGAGCTCACCGGCCCGGTGGGCGACGATGTAGTAGCGCTGGCCCTGGCGCGCCATCTCGATCTCGTTGGTGAACACGTTGACCGACCACGGCTGTGGGTAGACCTGCCGCTCGATCACCTGGATCGCGGTGAGGTCGCGCCGCCGCATCGGCTCGACCACCAGACCCCGCGCCGGTGGGGTGCGGTTGAGGAACCGGGACAGCACGCTCACCGCATGCTCCAGTTGATCTGCGCGTCGGGCGCGCGCAGGTACAGCGGCTGCACGTCGTCGGCGCGCAACGTCTCGATGTCGCTGCGCAGCACGCGGGCGCGGGCGAGGGTGACGAGCGATGCCACCGACGGATGGGCGAGGTCCGCGACCTCGACGCCGAGGTCGAGTTCGTCGCGGTACCGGAACGCGCCGTCACCCACCGCGAGCACGTCCTGGCCGCGGGCCATCACGTCGGCGTTGAAGTCCTCGATGCTCGCGGCGCGCGGCTCGGTGACGCGCTGCACGCCACCCGGCGTCGGCACGAAGAACGCGTAGAACACCTCGCCCTTGCGCGCGTCGATGACGCTGGCGATCACCTTCGAGCTGTGCCGCAGCGGATGGGCGAGCAGGTCGAGCGACGACACGCCGACCACGGGCACCTGCAGCGCGTAGGCCATCGCCTTGGCCGCGGCGATGCCGACGCGCATGCCGGTGAACAGCCCGGGCCCGATGTCGACGCCGATCGCGGCGATGTCGCCGACCGCCACCTGCGCGTGCCGGCAGACGAACTCGATCGCCGGCGTGAGCGTCTCGGCGTGGCGCCGGCCCTGCGACACCTCGACCAGCCCGAGCACCCCGTCGTCGCCACCGATCGCGACGCTCACGACCGACGTCGCGGTCTCGATCCCGAGCGTGATCACGACACGGTCCAGTCCTGCAGCGCGGCCTCGAGCCGCTCCCACCGTGGCGCCCAGCGGCGATCGTTCGACGTGATCGTGATCTCGCGGTGATCGAGGTCGTCATCGTCGTCGACGCGCAGCTCGATGTGCAGGTGTGGTCCGAGGTCGACGACGTCGCCCCACTCGACGAGCATGATCGATCGATCGTCGAGCAGCTCGGGCAGGGCGAGATCGTCGACCTCCGCGGTGTGGTCGAGGCGGTACAGGTCGACGTGGTGGAGCGAGGTCGAGCCGGCGCGGTAGGTGTGCACGAGCGTGTAGGTCGGCGACGTCACCGGCTCGTGGATGCCCAGCTCCTTGGCGAATCCCTGCGCGAACGCCGTCTTGCCGGCGCCCATCTGCCCGGCGAGCACGATGAGATCACCCGAGCGGGCGAGCCGGGCGATGGACGCGGCGAGACCGCGGGTGCGTTCGGGAGAGGTGGACTGCAGCTCGATCATGGTCGTGGTCGCGGACGACGGTCGATGCGTCTGCTGATCCCGCAAACGATCTCGTAGCCAATTGTGCCAAGTCTGGCGGCCCACTCCTCCGCCGGGATCCGGTCGATGCCACCACGACCCGACTGCGCACCGATCAGCATCACGTCGTCGCCGACCTCGACAGGGAGGTCGCCGCAGTCGACCATCAGCTGATCCATCGTCACCACGCCGACGATGGGCAGCCGACGACCGTGGACGAGCACCTCGCCGCCGTTGCCGAACAGCCGGCGCGGCACGCCGTCGGCGTAGCCGATCGGGACAGTGGCCACGGTGGCGTCGCGGGTGAAGCCGTGGCGCAGCCCGTAGCTGATGCCTTCGCCGGCGCGCACGATCTTGACCACGCTCACGCGGGCGCGAAGCGACAGTGCCGGGCGCAGCTCGCTGCACAGGTCGTGCACGGCCGGCCCGGGCTCGATGCCGTACATCGCGATGCCCAGCCGCACGACGTCGCGCCGGCTGTGCGGCAGCGCGAGCGCGGCGGCCGAGTTCGCCGAGTGGATCACGTCGGGCACGTGACCCGTGGCGTGCAGCGCGGCCACGACATCGTCGAACCGCCGCAGCTGCACGGCGTTCGACGGTGCGGTGGGCTCGTCGGCCACGGCGAGGTGGGTGAACAGCCCGACCATCCGCAGATGCGGCGACGACGCGATCGACGACGCGATGGTGAGCGCGTCGTCGGGGTCGGCACCCACGCGGTGCATGCCGGTGTCGATCTTGAGGTGCACGCCCACCCGCCCGGCTCGCCCCGACGCGGCCGCGCTCAACGCGGCGACACCGGCCGCGGAGTACACGGTCGGGGTGAGCGAGTGGTGCACCAGCGCCGGCAGCTCGTCCGATGGCTGCTCGCTCAGCACGATGATGGGTGCGCGGATGCCGGCGGCCCGGAGCGCCACCCCCTCCTGCACCAGCGCCACGCACAGGCCCGTCGCGCCGGCGTCGAGCGCGGCGCGCGCGACATCGATGGCGCCGTGCCCGTACGCATCGGCCTTGACCACCGCCCAGACATCGCTCGGTGCCACCGTGCGGCGGATCACCTCGACGTTGTGGGCGATCGCATCGAGGTCGATCTCAGCCCAGGCCCACCTCACGTGAGCGTGTCCAGGACCCGTGGGATGAGCGTCAGCAGATCACCGGCGATCAGCCCGCGTCGTGGCCCGAGCCGCCCGGCGCAGCCGTGGATCCACGCGCCCCCGGCCGCGGCCTCGATGGGCGCGAGCCCCTGTGCCAGCAGCGCACCGACGATGCCGGACAGCACGTCGCCGGTGCCGGCCGTGGCGAGCCGATCGTCGCCGGTGGTGACGACGAGGGCGCGGCCGGCGGGATCGGCGGCGATGCTCGCCGGACCCTTCAACAGCACCACGCAGCGCAGGTCGGCCGCGAGCTTGCGCGCCGCGGCGAGGCGGTCGGGTGGCGTCTTGGCGCCGGACAGCAGCTCGAACTCACCATCGTGCGGGGTCAACACCGTGTGCCCGCGCCGGTCGCGCAGGATGGCCGCGGCGCCCGAGCCACCGCGAGCCAGCGCGAACAGGCCGTCGCCGTCGACCACCGTCGGCACCGGCGACTGGCGGAGCACGTCGCGCACCGCGGCGATGGTGCCGTCGGCGCGCCCGAGGCCGGGACCGATGACCAGTGACTGGAAGCGATCGAGCCCGTTGAGCACCTCACCGCTCCATCCGGTGTCGGGGAGCCTGCGCTGCACGTACTCGTGCTCGCCGGGCGCGGTGTCGCCCGGGACCGACAGGTGCACCATGCCCGCACCCGTGCGCTGCGCCGAGCTGGCGGCGAAGTGCGCGGCCCCCGTCATGCCCGGGCCCCCGGCGACGATGCGCACCGCAGCCTGCCACTTGTGGGCCTCGGCCGAGCGCGGCTGCCACCACGCGTCGATGTCGGCGGCCTCGACGAGGTGCGCCTGCGACGAGCACGCCAGGCCGATGTCGGCCACCTCCACGATGCCGGCCATGGCACTGCCCGGCTGCAGGAGCAGGCCGGGCTTCAGCGCCGCGAGCACGATGGTGCGATCGGCACGCATCACCCCGGCCGGCGCGCGCCCGGTGAGACCGTCGACGCCGGACGGGATGTCGACGGCGAGCACGGAGGCGCGACCCGGATCCGGCGCGATCCAGTGGCCGCGGAAGCCCGTGCCGAAGGCGGCGTCGATCGCCAGATCGCACGGCGGCAGCATGGCCGGCACGTCGGCGGCCTCGATCACCGTCACCTTCACGCCGCGCGCCGCGAGGCGTCGGGCCGCGACGCGACCGTCGTTGCCGTTGTTGCCCGGACCGGCCACCACGACCACCCGGCGGCCGTATGCGCCGCCCAGCATCCGCAGCGCGGCCCACGCGACGGCCGACCCGGCACGCTCGATCAGGACCGACTCCGCGAGCGGGTGCACGGGATCGGCGGCCGCCGCGGCATCGATGGCGCGCATCTCGTCCGGGGTCACGATCGGGAGCATCCGGTCAGCGTAGCCAGCCGGTCTCCGGCGTCATTCGGCGATGACGTACGCGATCGCGATGAGGTCGCTGTGGGTCAACGAGAGGTGCCAGCGGCTCACCCCGGCGGCGTCGGCCAGCGTCTGCGCCGCGCCCGTGATCCGCAGCGACGGCACGCCCGACGGCGCCCGGCTGACCCAGACGTCGTGGAACCCGAACGCGCCGAGCCCGACGCCGAGCGCCTTCATCACGGCCTCACGCGCGGCGAAGCGGGCAGCCAGCGAGGGCACCGGGTCCGACTTGGGCGCGACGTAGTCGAGCTCCTCGGCGGTGAACAGCCGGCCGCGCATCGTCGGCGTGCGCGCCAGCGACATCCGGAAGCGCTCGATCTCGACGGCGTCGACACCGATGCCGATCATCTGGTGCCGATCATCTGGTGCCGATCATGAGGTGCCGGTCATGCGCGCCAGTGGTCGGCCATCTCGCTGATCGGCAGGATCAGCAGGTCGGCAACCGAGACGTCGCCGAGGCGGTCGTCGCGGAAGCCGCCCTCGGTCTCGGCCACCCAGTCGACCAGACGGTTGTAGCGCCGGTCGTAGCCCTGGAGCACGCCGCGCATCGTGGAGGCTGGCAGGGTGTCATGGAAGCGCACGTGGAGCAACGTGATGCCGGTGGTCTGGTTGCCCTTGACCTCCGGCACGAAGATCACCGTGCGGCCATCGCTGCGGCCACGGGCGACGAGCACGTCGCGCTCGGCGGCGACACGGCGCTTGGTGCCGACGAGCGAGCTGTTGCGCTCCACCCGCGACGGCACGTCGCGTGACAGCCCGCCACGATCGAGGATCGAGATCGTCGCGTCACCCGACTCGGGATCGCCCTCGATCTGGTAGCGGGTGAACCCGACGACATCGGCCACCGCGGGATCGAGGTCGGCGAGCACCTTCAGCGACTTGTAGGCGAGGCGGTCGCGGCCGACGCCCGCCATGAGAACGGCCTGGACGAGACGGCGATCGAGCACGCCCTCGTCGTTGCGGCTGATGCCGACGGTGACGGTCTTGGCCTGGTGCTTGATCGCGTCGATCGGCCGGGTGAGCTCCTCGATCGCCCGGGTGAGCGCTGCGGTGAGGTCGTCGATCAGCAGGCTCGGGGTGCCGAGCTTGCCCGTGTCGAACTGGTACGCCTCGAGCGGGGCCGGGCTGAGCGCGCTGCGCAGGATCGTGGTGAGCCGCACCGCAGTGGACGCCTCGAGCTGGCCGTCGTAGAGGTTGCTGCGCAGGCCGACCATGAACCGCTCGACGATCGGGCCCAGCTCGGCCGTCACCCGGCGCACGACCTCGTCGCCGACGTCGGTGCTGGCGACGACGCGCTCGATCAGCTCGCGGGCCTCGCGCAGCGGGCGTGCCGACGCGTCGATCGCGAGTGCGGCCTCGTAGCCGAACAGGTGGCCCACCATCGCCGAGAGGATGAACGCCAGCGCCGGGTCCACCGCAGGCACGCTGATGACGCTGGCCGCCGCCGAGAAGCGGGTCTCGCCCACGGTTGCGACCACGATCGGCAGCGCCTTGTGGGCCCGGAAGATCGCGACCTCCTTGGCCACATCGTCGGCCGTACCGCCGACGAGGCCGGCCGCGCACACCAGGATCAACGGCTCGCACGACAGGTCGATGTGCTTCTTGTCCTCGGTGAAGTCGCAGGCGATGCTCTTGTAGCAGAGCTCGCTGAGCTTGATCCGCACCTCCTGCGCGGCGACCGCGTTGACACCGTTGCCGACGACGGTCCAGTAGCGGCGCTGGGGCGCATAGCGCTGCGCGGCCTCGCCGATCTGAGTCCGCAGCTCGAGCACCTCGCGCATCGCATCGGGCACTTCACGCAGCGACGTCAGCAGCTCGTGCCGGCGCCGGTCGGAGCCGAGCCCGGCGGCCTCGCTGATCGCGCACGCCAGCAGCGTGCCGGCCGCGACCTGCGCGTAGAACGCCTTCGTCGACGCAACGCTCATCTCCACGTCGCGACCGTCCGACGTGTAGAGCACGCCGTCGGCTTTGTCGGTGAGGTCGCTGTTGCGCCGGTTGACGATGCCGATCACCAGCGCGCCGCGACCGCGCACGAGATCGACGGTGCGGTTCGTGTCGGTGGTGGTGCCGCTCTGGCTGACCGCGATGACGAGCGTGTCGCTCATGTCGAGCCGCAGGCCGAAGCCGCTCAGCTCGGTGGCCACGATGGGATCGACGTCCAGGCCGCCGTCGACGAGCACCTGCAACGTGGTGGCCACGCTGCGGCCCGCCACCGCAGCCGTGCCCTGGCCGATGACCAGCACCCGGCGGATGACGCCGTCGCGCAGCCGGGCGACGACCGCTGGCGGCATCGCTCGCTCGCCCACCGACGCGTGCAGCATCCCGTCGCGTTCGACGATCTTGGCCCGCAGCGTCTTGCGGAAGCTGTTCGGCGCCTCGCTGATCTCCTTCAGCAGGAAGTGCGGTGCGTCACCACGATCGATGTCGCGGGTGGTGACCTCGGCCGTCACGATCTCGTCGGCCGACAGTGGCAGCTCGGTGCCGTCGTAGCCCAGCCGCCGGATGCCGGCCAGCTCGCCGGCGTGGTCCATCGACAGCGCGAACACCTGGCCACGACTGTTCGGCTGATCCGCGTGGGCCGGGGTCTCGCCGTCCATGCGCACGTACTGCGTGGTCTCCTCGACGACGCCGTACGGCTCGCTGGCGACGATGAACGTGTCCTCCGCCAGGCCGACGTAGAGCGCCTGGCCGCTGCCGCGCAGGGCGAGCATCAGCAGCTCGGGATGTTGGGCGGACGCCGCACCGATCGCGACGCTGCCCTCGAAGCTCGCCACCGTGCGCCGGAACGCCTCGGTGAGATCGCCGCCCGTCTGACTCGACAGCCGCGACACGAGCGCCGGGATGACCTTCGCATCGGTGGTGATCGGCCCGGCGATGCGCAGGTTGTGCTCCACCTTCAGATCGGCGTGGTTGTCGACATCGCCGTTGAGCGCGGCCACCACGTACGGGCCGGCGTCGTAGCTCGCCTCCAGCTCCTCGCTGTTCAGCGGATGGCAGTTGGCCTCGCTGATGATGCCGACGCTCGCCCAGCGGGTGTGGCCGAGCAGGCTGAGCCGTGCGGTCGGCGCGGACAGGGCGAGCCGCAGCAGTGAGTCCGACAGCAGCGAGCGGCGCAGGTGCCGGGTGTTGTCGCCGAGCTCGCCGATCTCCATCGCCGCCTTGTAGACGAAGCTGATGCAGTCGCCGGCGACGCGCACCGAGCCGTTGCCGAACAGCGGGTTGTCGTTGCGGTCGGCCATCAACGACTGCACCGCCGGATCATCGCCCGACAGCCCGTGGCCCCACACATAGAGGTGCACGCCGGCCGAGTCGCGGCCGCGCACCTCGAGCCGGTCGAGCGAGGAGAGCGCCTGCTGGATCGCGAAGTACGCGGCGATCGCGGCCGGACCCGCATCGCGCCCGGCGAGCTCGTCGACGCGCTGCGCAGCCCGGAGGCGATCGTGGCGGATCGCCCAGACCGCGTCGCGCAGGCTGACGAGCGTCGCGTTGGCGAGCTCGACCTCGTCGGCCGACAGCGCCGGTCCGTGCTCCAGTGCGGCCTCCCGTGTCGCGATCACGGCGTCGAGCTGATCGAGCCGACCGCCGATGGCCGTCACCAGCTCGCGGCGGCCGATCATGCACAGCACACCGGGCACGCCGCGCAGTGCACGATCGACGGCTGCGGTCCGCTCGGCGACCGCAGCGATGTCGGGAGCGAGTGCCAGCGCGGCATCGAGGCCGCCGAGGATCTCGTCCGACGTGGGCACGGGGCGCGTCGAGGGGCGGCTGTGGATGGCAATGATCCCGCACATGTCGAACAGGTTACTTTGGCGGTCCCCCACCGCAGCCGCAGGCGCGTGTCACCCGGCGTGGGCGTCAGCCGAAACGAGCGCGGACGACGTCGGCGAGACCGCCGGCGATCGTCGACGCCGCGTGCTCGGTGGCTGCCTCCACCATCACCCGCACGAGCGGCTCGGTGCCACTGGCACGCACGAGCACACGACCCTCGTCACCGAGCTCGGCCTCCGCGGCGGCGATCTCGGTCGACAGCTCCTCGGCGATGCGCGGATGGCGCGCCGCGAGCGGGATGTTGACGAGCACCTGCGGATAGGTGGTCATCACCGAGCTCGACAGCTCGGCCAGGGTGGTGCCCGAGCCGCGCACCCGCTGGAGCACCTTCAGCCCGGCGAGCAGACCGTCGCCGGTGGTGGCCAGGTGGCGGTAGATGATGTGCCCGCTCTGCTCCCCGCCGAGCGCGAAGTCACCGGCGTCGAGCGCCTCGAGCACGTAGCGATCGCCGACCCCCGTGGTGACGACGTCGATGCCGGCCTCGCGCATCGCATGGTGGAAGCCGAGGTTGCTCATCACCGTGACCACCACCGTGTTCGCGGTGAGCGTCGACTCGGCGCGCAGCTGGAGCGCGCCGAGCGCGATCAGCCGGTCGCCGTCGACGATGCGGCCGGTGTGGTCGACCGCGATCACCCGGTCGCCGTCGCCGTCGAACGCCAGCCCGACATCGGCCCGCTCGGCCACCACCGCCCGCCCCACGGCAGCCGGCTCGGTTGCGCCACAGCGGTCGTTGATGTTCCGCCCGTCCGGATCGGCGTTGATCACGACGACGTCGGCGCCGAGCGCACGCACCGCTGCGGGCGCGGCGACGCTCATCGCGCCGTTGGCGCAATCGAGCACGACTCGCATGCCGGCCAGCACGTCGGCCGGGAACATCGCGACGACGTTCGCGACGTATCGATCGAGCATCGCCGCGCTGTCGTCACGCCCCGGGTCGACGGACGCTGCTGGCGCCGGATCCGTCGACACAGTCTCGGTCAGCGCGGCCTCGAGCTCGGCCTCGATGGTCTGCTCCACGTGGTCGCCGAGCTTCAGACCGCCGGCCGCGAACACCTTCACGCCGTTGTCGGCGAAGGGGTTGTGCGACGCCGTGATCATCGCCGCCGGCGCACCGAGCGCGGCCGACGCGGCGGCGAGCGCCGGCGTCGGCAGCACACCGCAGAGCACGACCTCGGCCCCCGCGGCGCGCAGCCCGCGCACGAGGGCGTCGGTGAGTGCCGGACCGGATTCGCGGGTGTCGCGGCCGATCAGCCAGGTGCCGCCGCCGAGCACGCGCGCCGCGGCCACGCCGAGCGCCGCGACGTAGTCCGTCGTGAGCTCGGTGAGCGCGACGCCGCGCACACCATCCGTGCCGAAGCGCAACAAGGCGGCGCCGTGGAGATCAGCGCCGAAGGATCAGCGCTTGGTGTACTGCGGGGCCTTACGAGCCTTCTTGAGGCCGTACTTCTTGCTCTCCTTGCGACGGCTGTCGCGGGTGAGCAGGCCGGCCTTCTTCAGCGCGGGGCGCTGCTCCGGATCGATCTCGATCAGCGAGCGGGCGATGCCCATGCGCAGTGCGCCGGCCTGACCGCTGATGCCGCCGCCGAAGATGGTGGCGTCGATGTCGTAGGTCTCTTCGGTGCTCGTCAGCCGCAGCGGCTCGCTGACGATCATGCGCGCCATCGCCGTCGGGAAGTAGTTCTCGAACGTGCGACCGTTGACGGTGACGATGCCGGTGCCCGGACGCAGGCGGACGCGAGCGACGGACTCCTTGCGGCGACCAGTGGTTTGAGTGAGCGGCTTGGTACCCATGCGATGTCTACTTCCGAGTTCTGTTGACCGAGGGCTCAGCGGGCCTTGGCCGCTGAGAGATCCATGACGACGGGGGCCTGTGCGGCGTGCGGGTGCTCGGCACCGGCGTACACCTTCAGCTTGGTGATCATCTGACGACCGAGCGGGCCGTGGGGCAGCATGCCGCGGATGCTGTCGCGAACCGCTTCCTCGGGCTTGCGGCCGAGCAGGTTCGAGTACGTCTCGGCCTTGATGCCGCCGGGGTAGCCGGTGTGGTGGTACATCGTCTTCTTGCCGGCCTTGTCGGCGGTGAGCACGACCTTCGCGGCGTTGATGACGATCACGTGATCGCCCGTGTCGATGTGCGGGGCGAAGGTGGTCTTGTGCTTGCCGCGCAGCACGCGGGCCGCTTCGGTGCACAGACGGCCGAGGACCAGGCCGTCGGCGTCGATGACGTGCCAAGCGCGGACGATCTCGCTGGCTTTGGGGGTGTACGTGCGCATGATGGGACTTTCTACGGAACGGTCTCCGTCGGCGGCGCCGATCGGCTGCCACCGGGAACCCAACAAGGATAAGGGCGTCGATCGCCAATCGGCAATCACGCACTCGCGAAATTCGCGCTGGTCGCGTGGCACGATGGCGCGATGTCCGCGACCGCGCTGCTGGGTGCTCGAGGCGCCGTGGAGAACGTGCTCACGTTCCTCCTCGCCGTGATGTTCATCACCTACGGGGGCTGGCGACTGCGGTGGTACCTGCGCCGCTACCACTCGCGGGGTAACCGACCTCCCAGAGGGTGAGGCCCTTCGCCGGCGCGAGGCTCGGCATCAGCGACCGGTCCTTGGCGCGCATGATCTCGCGGATCTCGCCGGCGTGGTGCTTGCCGCGCCCGACGTCGATCATCAACGCGACGATCGCGCGCACCATCTGGTGACAGAACGCGTTGGCGCGGATCTCGAAGCGCAGCACGTCGGGGACGTCGACGGTGCCGACGTCCGTCCAGCGGGCGAGCATCACGCGTCGCTTCATCGAGGGCTCCGGTCGGCCGGGAACGCGGTCGGGCATCCGGCAGAACGACGTGAAGTCGTTCTCGCCGATGAGCGGATCGCAGGCGAGCTGCATCGCCGGCAGCGAGAGCGGACGGAACACGTGCCACGCCCGATCGGCCAGGAACGGGTTGGGCACGGTGCTGTTCACGACGGTGTACCGGTAGTGCCGCCACTCGGCGCTGAACCGCGCGCTGAAGTCGCCCTCCGCCCACTCCCCCGAACGGATGACCACGGTCGGCCCGCACATGCTGTTGACCCGGCGGATCAGATCGTCGAGGCGGGTGCGCGCCGGCAGGTCGCAGCTGACGACCTGCCCCCACGCGTGCACGCCGGCGTCGGTGCGACCGGCGCCGGTGATGAGCACCGGGTGGCCGGCCACGAGCGACATCGCGTCGGTCAGCGCGCCGGCGACCGTGACGACGTCGCGGTTGATCGCGAAGCCGGCATAGCCGGCGCCGTCGTAGGCCACAACGAGACGAACCCGCCGCAGAGCGACGGGTTCGTTGCGTTCGGTGTGATCCGGTTCGAGCACGACTGGTTCCGACACGGTCTTCGACCGTTCAGTGACTAGACGAGTTCGATGCGGGCCATCTGGGCCTTGTCGCCCTGGCGCGGTCCGAGCTTGAGGATCCGCAGGTAGCCGCCGTTGCGCTCGGTGTACCGAGGCGCGACTTCGTCGACCAGCTTGGCCGTCATCTCGCGGTCGCCCAGGTAGCCCTGGATCTGGCGGATGCGGTGGATGCGCAGAGGATCCTCTTCGGTGGCCTTCTTGGCCTTGGTGATCAGCTTCTCCGCGATGGGGCGCAGCGCCTTGGCCTTGGCCTCGGTGGTGACGATCCCCTCGGCGGCGATCAGCGATGCGGCCAGGTTGGCCATCATCAGCTTCTGGTGTTGCGAGCTGCCACCGAAGTTGCGAGCTCTGCGGGGTGTTGCCGGCATGGTGTGTCCGTTTCCTGGTTTTCTTCGGCGGGTTCTTGCTCAGCCGCGCAGCGTCAAGCCGCGCTCGTCGAGCTTCTGCTTGACCTCGTCGAGGCTCTTCTGACCGAAGTTGGTGATGTTCAGAAGGTCGTCTTCGGTCTTGGTGAGCAGCTCGCCGATGGAGTTGATCTGGGCCCGCTTGAGGCAGTTGCGTGGGCGCTCCGACAGATCGAGGTCCTCGATCGGGAGGTCGAGGTCGGGGGAGGTTGCGCTGCTGGCAGCGACCTCGCCGAGCTCGAGGCCCTGGGGCTCGTCGCTCAGGCTGGCGACGAGGTCGACCAGCGAGCGCAGCGTCGCGCCGGCCGAGGCCAGTGCGTCGCGGGGAGCGATGGATCCGTCGGTCTCGATGTCGAGGAGGAGACGGTCGTAGTTCGTGCTCTGCTCGACGCGGGTCGGCTCGATCTCGAACATGACGCGACGCACCGGCGAGAAGATCGCGTCGATCGGGATGACACCGATCGTGCGGCTCTCGTTCTCACGGTGGCTGCTGAGGTAGCCACGACCACGCTCGACCGTGAGGTCGATGGCCAGGCGGCCCTTCGCGTTCAACGACGCGATGTGCAGCTCCGGGTTGAGGATCTCGACATCGGCCGGGCACTTGATGTCAGCGGCGCTGATCTCGGCCGGGCCACGGACATCGAGGCGGATGACGACGGCCTCGTCGCTCAAGCTCGTGAGGACGATGTCCTTGAGGTTGAGGATGATGTCGGTGATGTCCTCGCTGATGCCGGCGATGGTGTCGAACTCGTGGAGTGCGTCGTCGAAGCGGACGGCCGTGACGGCTGCACCGGGGATCGACGAGAGCAGCACGCGGCGGAGCGAGTTGCCGATCGTGTGGCCGAAGCCGGGCTCGAGCGGGCCGACGGAGAAACGCTGACGGTTGGATGATTCTTCGCCGATTGCCTCGACGGTTGGGCGCTGAATGACGAGCATGGAGGCCACGGTCCTTTCTGGACGGGTCGGTCGGGGGTCGGTTACTTGGAGTAGAGCTCGACGATGAGCTGCTCGCGGACGGGCACGTCGATGTGCTCGCGCTGCGGGAGGTCGCGCACGGTGACCTGCTTGCCGCCGTCACCCTGCTCGAGCCAACCGACGACCTTGCGATCGATGACATCGATGTTGTGCTGGATCACGATCATGCTGCGGGCCTTCGGGTGCAGGCTCACGACGTCGCCCTTGGAGACGCGGGCACTGGCGATGTCGACGCGCTTGCCGTTCACCAGGATCTTGCCGTGGCTGACGAACTGGCGGGCCTGCGGGCGGGTCTCGGCCCAGCCGGCGCGGTACACGATGTTGTCGAGGCGCGTCTCGAGGAGGCGGAGCAGGTTCTCACCCGTCGGCCCCTGGAGCCGGTTGGCCTCTTCGTACATGCGCCGGAACTGACGCTCGAGGACGCCGTAGATGTACTTCGCCTTCTGCTTCTCCTGGAGCTGGGCCAGGTACTCGCTGCCGGCGTTGCGGCGACGGGTGCGGCCGTGCTGGCCCGGCGGGAAGGGGCGACGCTCGAGAGCCTTGCGGCCCTTCTCGTTCTCGAAGATGTTGGTGGCGAGGCGGCGCGAGACGCGCACCTTCGGACCGGTGTAACGGGCCATGACTCAGTTCCTCTTGCGCTTGGGCTGGCTGCAGCCGTTGTGAGCCAACGGGGTCACGTCCTTGATGGAGGTGACTTCGAGGCCGGTGTTCTGGATGGAGCGGACGGCGGTGTCACGACCCGAACCCGGACCCTTCACCTGCACCTCGACACGGCGCAGGCCGTGCTCCATCGCGGCGCGGGCAGCCTTGTCGGCGGCCATCTGCGCGGCGAACGGGGTGCTCTTGCGAGAGCCCTTGAAGCCGACGCCACCCGACGAGGCCCACGAGATGACGTTGCCCTCGGTGTCGGTGACGCTGACGATGGTGTTGTTGAACGAGCTCTTGATGTGGACGACACCGACGGTGACGTTCTTGCGCTCGCGCTTGCGGGGACGACGTCCACCTGGCTTTGGCTTTGCCATCGCTACTTCCTCACGGCCTTCTTCTTGTTGGCAACGGTCTTCTTCGGGCCCTTGCGGGTACGAGCGTTGGTGTGGGTGCGCTG
>JAOBWK010000045.1 GCA_025463305.1 Ilumatobacteraceae bacterium | reverse complement strand
CCGAGGCCGAGATCAAGCGGGCGATCCGCAAGGGCACCATCGCGTTCGACTTCGTGCCGATCCTGTGCGGCTCGGCGTTCAAGAACAAGGGCGTCCAGCCGATGCTCGACGCCGTCGTCGACTTCCTCCCGAGCCCGCTCGACATCAAGGCCGCGTCCGGCGTCGACTACCACGACAACCCGATCGACCGCCCGGCCGACGAGAAGGGCCCGTTCGCGGCGCTCGCCTTCAAGATCGTCGCCGACCCGTTCGGCAAGCTCACCTACTTCCGGGTCTACTCCGGCCAGATCAACAAGGGCGACGAGATCTTCAACTCCACGAAGGAGAAGCGCGAGCGCCTCGGTCGCATCCTGTTGATGCATGCCAACCAGCGCGAAGACCTCGACGTCGCGATGGCGGGCGACATCGTCGCCGGCCTCGGCCTGAAGGACACCACCACGGGTGACACGCTCTGCGACCGGCAGAACCCGATCATCCTCGAGCGGATGATCTTCCCCGAGCCCGTCATCCACGTGGCCATCGAGCCGAAGACGAAGGTGGACCAGGACAAGCTCGGCAAGGCCCTGAAGAGCCTCTCCGACGAGGACCCCACGTTCCGCGTCCGCACCGACGAGGAGACCAACCAGACGGTTATCTCCGGCATGGGCGAGCTCCACCTCGAGATCCTCGTCGACCGCATGCAGCGCGAGTTCGGCGTCGACGCCACGGTCGGCAAGCCGCAGGTGGCCTACCGCGAGACGATCACCAAGAAGGTCGACAACGTCGAGTACCGCCACATCAAGCAGTCCGGTGGTTCGGGCCAGTTCGCGGTCGTCAAGATCAGCCTCGAGCCGAACCCCGAGGGCGGCTACCTGTTCGTCGACAAGATCAGCGGCGGCAAGATCCCGCGTGAGTACATCAACCCCACGAACCAGGGCATCCAGAGCGCGCTCGACAACGGCGTGCTCGCCGGCTACCCCACGGTGAACGTCATCGCAACCCTCACCGATGGTCAGTACCACGACGTGGACTCGAGCGAGATGGCGTTCAAGATCGCCGGTCAGATGGCGTTCAAGAAGGCTGCCGAGCTGGCCAAGCCCGTCCTTCTCGAGCCGATCATGGGTGTCGAGGTCGTCACCCCGGACGAGTACATGGGCGACGTCATGGGCGACCTCAGCAGCCGTCGCGGCCGCATCGAGGGCATGGAGGCCCGGGGCAACACCCAGGTCGTCCGGGCCCAGATCCCGCTGTCGGAGATGTTCGGCTACTCCACCGACCTGCGCTCGCGCACCCAGGGTCGGGCCACGTACACGATGCAGTTCGACTCCTACCAGGAAGTCCCGAACGCCATCGCGACGGAGATCATCAAGCGGGTTCGCGGCGAGTAGTCGTCGCTTCGGATCGGTCGGGACGGCGTCGTCCGCTCGCAGCCGCTCGGCGTTCGCCTCCTCGCACGGGCTCCGCAGGCTCCGCCCTCACTGCTCGTCGGTCGAACCCCGACCGTCTGCTCGCTGGTCAGCGAGATCCGGCAGCCGACTCCCTCGTCTCAACGCTCCGACCACTCGGCGTTGGGTCAGCGGGTGAAGACAACTCACGAAGGCCCCCGCCGCTGGCGGGGGCCTCGTTCGTTCTGGGCGCGGATGTCGGCCCGTGAGTGGGGTTCGGCACTTCGAGCCAGGATGCACCGGCAGGGGAGGTCTGCCGCGGTCGGTGTGTGGCCGGAGACGAGCGGAGTCGGCGGTCGGGGTTCGACCGACGAGCAGAGAGGCCGAGTCCCGCGAAGCCCCGCGAGGCCGTGCGAGGAGGCGAACGCCGAGCGATGACGGAGCGGCAGCCCGAGCCAAGAACGAGAGGGCTAAGCGAGCCCGACCGCTGCGTCCGCAGCCTCCACGTCTTTGTGGAAGCGCTTGTGGACGTAGAGCTTCTCGCCGAGGGTGGTGCACTTCCACCAGAGGCCGCTGGCCGGGCCGATCTTGGTGGCTCGGGGGAGTTCCCGAACCACGGACTTCGGCGCGCCCATGCGGAACTTGCCGCAGGCGAGCACGAGGATCCGCCGGTCGGTGGCCAGCACGGCGCGGTAGTTGTTCCAGAAGAAGACCAGCGAGGACAACGCACCCCACCATCCGCTGAGCGTCTGCCCACCGATGACGGCCTGCACCTGCTCGCCGGGGGCCAGGAACTGCTGGGAGTTCTCGATGATCTTGTCTCTGATTGCGATCGCCATGACACTCAACGCTAGCCAACCCGGCGATCCCCGTGAGCCCATTCGCGGACCTGGGTTGCCGCACTCGGCGAGGCACCATTAGCATGGCCACTTCCGTGACCACGCCGCTGGCGACGAGTCACGATCCGGTTCTTTGACAACCCCAGATTCCAACACCGAGAAATCAGCACGGAGACAGACATGAGCAAGGCAAAGTTCGAGCGTACGAAGCCGCATGTGAACATTGGCACGATGGGTCACATCGACCATGGCAAGACGACGTTGACGGCGGCGATTTCGAAGACGTTGGCGTCGAAGGGGTTGGCGCAGTACACGCCGTTCGATCAGATCGATAAGGCGCCGGAGGAGAAGGCTCGTGGTATCACGATCTCGATTGCGCACATCGAGTACGAGACCCCGAATCGTCATTATGCGCATGTGGACATGCCGG
>JAOBWK010000004.1 GCA_025463305.1 Ilumatobacteraceae bacterium | reverse complement strand
CTTCGCGCCGATCACCCGTGTGGGGTGCGCGATCTGCGGCCCAGGCGTCGCTCGCGCTGGTCGGATCGATCAGCCGCCGTCGGGCGGGACCGGCGAGGTCAGACCGAGGCGGTGCGTCGGCCCAGGGTGGTGGCGGCGCTGCGCCCGTCGAGCAGGTACTGGGCCCCGGAGAACCAGGTCAGCCCGACCGCCACCCACAGCGTGACCAGGGCGAGCAGCTCGAAGTCGCCGGTGAGCGGCCAGACGGCGAAGGCCACGGCGAACTCCTGGACGATGGTCTTGACCTTGCCGGTGAACCGGGCCGGGACGGCGAGGCCGTCGCGGGCCAGCCGGGTCCGGTAGGCGCTGATGGCGACCTCCCGGATGGCGATCAGGACGACCGGCACGATCCAGAACCGGCCGGCGGCGACGAGGGCGAACAGCGCCCCGAGGACCAGGACCTTGTCGGCCAGCGGGTCGAGGAAGGCGCCCGAGCGGGTGGTGCCGTGGCGCCGGGCCAGGTGGCCGTCGATGCCGTCGCTGAAGGCCAGCACGGTCCAGAAGGCGAACGTGGCCCACGACGTGGGGTCGCGGACCACCAGGACCAGCAGCGCCGGCGACAGGACGAGCCGCAGCATCGTGATGGCGTTGGCCGGCGTCAGCAGGGCGCCGGGCCCGTAGCGGTCGTCGATCGGCACGGGGCCGAGGGCGTCGGGCTCGGGGAGCGGCAGGGTCACGTCAGGAGGCCTCGAGGTCGGGCCCGAGGGCGCCGGTCACGGTCAACGTGGCGAAGCTACCAGCCGGTAGGTGCTCGGGAACGGTGATGATCCCGTCGATCTCGGGTGCCTCGCGGTGCGAGCGTGCGATGCCGGGCGTGTCCACCAGGACTTCGACCGTCGAGCCGAGCAGTTCGTCACGTTTTCTCGCCGTGATGGCGTCCTGGAGCTCGCGCAGCTCGGCGAGGCGCTCCCCCACCAGCTCGGTGTCGACCTGGCCGTCGAGGTCGGCGGCGTAGGTGCCGTCCTCCGGCGAGTAGGCGAAGAACCCGCACCAGTCGACCTCGGCCTCCTCCACGAACCGCAGCAGGTGGTCGTGGTCCTCCTCGGTCTCGCCGGGGTAGCCGACGATGAAGTTGGAGCGGAAGGCGGCCTCGGGGGCCCGGGCCCGGATGTCGGCGATGCGGGCCAGGAACTTGTCGCCGTGGCCCCACCGCCGCATGCGCCGCACCAGCGGCGGCGACACGTGCTGGAGCGACAGGTCGAAGTACGGGACCTCGGTGGCGATGATGGCGTCGATGAGGCCGTCGGTCAGGTCCGACGGGTACAGGTAGAGCAGGCGGGTGCGGCGGACCCGCTCGGCCACCGCCCGCACCAGCAGCACGATCGAGCGCTCCCCCACCCCCTGGTCCCGCCCGAAGGCGGCCAGGTCCTGGGCGACCAGCACGATCTCCTGGGCGTCGAGCTGCTCGACCTCGTCCAGGATGGTCTCGATGGAGCGCGACCGCTGCGGGCCTCGGAAGCTGGGGATGGCGCAGAAGCCGCACGCCCGGTCGCAGCCCTCGGCGACCTTGACGTAGGCCCACGGCCGCGACGAGCGGGGCCGGGGCAGGTTGAGCAGGTCGAAGTCGGGCAGCGACGGCTTGCGGCCGATCTCGACCGCGGTCGCCGTGGCCGTCGCCACCGGGCCGTGGCCCCCGTGGTCGTCGTGGAGGTGGGCACCGAAGCCGGCCACCAGGTCGATCTCCGGCATGGCCTCGGTGAGCTCGTCGCCGTAGCGCTCGGCCATGCAGCCGGTGACCACGAGGCGGGAGCCGTCGCGGCGCTGGCCCTCGAGCGTGAGGATGGTGTCGATCGACTCCTGCCGGGCCTCACCGATGAAGGCGCACGTGTTGACGACGACGAGGTCGGCGAGGCCGGGATCCTCGGTGGACACCATGCCGTCGGCGAGCAGCGTGCCCACCAACTTGTCGGAGTCGACCTGGTTCTTGGGGCAACCCAGTGTCTCGATGTAGAACCGTTTTGCCACGGCCACCGAGCCTACCGACAGTCCCTGAGTGACGGTCGGTTACCGGTTGGTACCTCGCGCCCGGCGGCGGGATGCGCTGGCATGCGGCCTACATGAAGTTCAGCCGCAGACCGCGGTACGGCCAGCGCGTCTTGACGAGCTTCCCCGAGCCCGAGCACGTGATGTACGCCGTTCGGTACTCGCCGCTGCCGTCCTCGTCGCCGAAGCAGATGTTCGTGGTCAGTGGATCGCCGGTGGCGTGGTGCACGACGCTGGATCCGTCGGGCGAGATCACCGTGATCCCGCCGTTCGACAGCGTGGCGACGCAGACGTTGCCCTCCCCATCGACACCGAGGGAGTCGAGCAGCTGCATCCCGGGGAGGCCGGCGAGCAACGACGGATCGAGCGGTGTGGCCGCGGCGACCTCGCCAGGGGCGGTGATGACGCGTTGATAGACCCGGCCGGTGTAGGTCTCGGCCCAATACACGTGGGTGCCGTCGGGCGACAGGCCGATGCCGTTCGGCGCCTCGGTCGGGTAGACGACCTCGGTGATCTTCGAGCCGTCGGGCAGCGCGTAGTAGATCCCGCACAGATCCGTGGTGCGCGCCCCCTCGTTGCGCACGCCGTGGTCGGTGAACCACATCCCTCCATCGGCATCGAAGACGATGTCGTTCGGGGCGCGCAGCGGATGCCCGTCGCACTCGGTGTACAGGTCGGTGACCTGGCCGCTGGCGATGTCGACGCGCTGGATCCGCCCGCCGATGTAGCGCTGCGGATCGAACGGCCCGGGCAGCAGCCACTCCCCCACCTCGAGCGGCGAGAAGCAGCCACCGTTGTTGCACAGGTAGAGCGCGCCATCGGGGCCGATGGCCAACCCGTTGGGCCCACCCGGCACCTCGGCGATCGTCTCCTTGGTGCCGTCGGGCAGCACGCGCGTGATGCGCGGCCCGAACATCTCGACGACGATGACCGATCCGTCCGGCATCGCGATCGGTCCCTCGGGAAAGCGCAGCCCCGACGTGATCTCGACGAATTCCATCTGTGACATGCAGACCCCCTCTGCGTACGTGCTGCAGGGAACCTACACCGCACGCCGAGCCGACGGGTCCGGCCGAACACGGCTCAGATGTCGTCGAAGCGCTTGCGGTCGTTCTCCTGCATCAGCTCGAACTCCTCGACCGTCATCAGCACGGCGCGGGCCTTGGAGCCCTCGCTGGGGCCGACGATGCCGCCCTGTTCGAGCAGGTCCATGATGCGCCCGGCACGGGCGAAGCCGACCTTCAGCTTGCGCTGCAGCATCGACGTGGAGCCGAGCTGGCTGCGCACGACCAGTTCCATCGCCTGGCGCATCAGGTCGTCGTCGTCATCGTCACTGGACGCACCGCCGCCGCCACTGCCACTCGGGCCACGACTGCCGCTGCCGGCGAACAGGCCGGCTGCGCCGCCGTCGTCCTCGTCGCCCTCGACACCGGACACGTACGTGATCTCGGGCGCCTGGCGACGCCAATGGCCGACGACCTTGCGGACCTCTTCCTCGCTGACGAACGAGCCCTGGATGCGCTGGGCGACGTTGGAGTTGCCGGGGAGCAGCAACATGTCGCCCTTGCCGACGAGCTTCTCCGCACCCGGCTGGTCGAGGATGACGCGGCTGTCGGTGAGGCTGCTGACGGCGAACGCCATGCGGGCCGGCACGTTGGCCTTGATGACGCCGGTGATGACGTTCACGCTCGGCCGCTGGGTGGCGATGATGAGGTGGATGCCGACGGCGCGGGCCTTCTGGGCGATGCGGGTGATGCTCTCCTCGACGTCACGCGCGGCCACCATCATCAGGTCGTTGAGCTCGTCGACCACGACGACGATGTACTCCATCCGCTTCGGCGCGTTCTCGGGCGTGGTCTCGCCGTCGAGGTCGCCGAGTGACGGGTCGGGTGTGAGCTCGCCACGATCGAACGCTGCGTTGTAGCCCCCGATGTCGCGGAAGCCGACCTCGAACAGCACGTCGTAGCGGCGGTCCATCTCCTTGCACGCCCATTGCAGCGCGTTGGCCGCTTTCTTCGGATTCGTGACCGGCTGGGTGAGCAGGTGCGGCAGCTTGTTGTACTGCCCCATCTCGACCTGCTTCGGGTCGATGAGGATCAGCTTGACCTGTTCCGGCGTGGACCGCATCAGCAGCGAGGTGATGATGCAGTTGATGCCGCTGGACTTGCCTGCGCCCGTCGCGCCGGCGATGAGCAGGTGCGGCGTGGTGGCCAGGTTGAGGAACACGGAGCGGCCGGCGATGTCCTTGCCGACGGCCACGTCGAGCGGGTGCGAGGCGACCTTGGCCTCGGGCGAGGTCATGATGTCGCCGAGCGAGACCAGCTGGCGGGTGTGGTTCGGCACCTCGACACCGATCGCCGAGCGACCGGGGATGGGCGCCAGGATGCGCACGTCGATGGCGGCCATCGCATAGGCGATGTCGCGGTTGAGGCTGGTGACGCGGGCGACCTTCACACCGCTGCCGAGCTCGAGCTCGTAGCGGGTGACCGTGGGGCCAACCGTCATCCCGACAAGCTTGACCTCGACACCGTGGGAGTTCAGCGAGTCGACGAGGGTGCGACCGCGCGCCTCGACCTCTTCCTTGTTGATGGTCTGCACGCCGGAGCGGTTGAGGAAGCTGCCGGGCGGCAGCACCCACTGACCCTTCTGTGCGCCGGGACCGAGGGGTAGCTCGACCTGTTCGGCGGCGCCGGACACCGTGGCGAGCAGCGGATCCACCGGCGCAGCGGCCTTCTTCGCGCGAGGCGCCTTCGGCGGAGCAGGCTCGTCGACCTCCTCGGAGTCGGCGTCGTAGATCTGTGGCGCCGGGCCGGCGTCGAGCTGGGGCACGCGCTCGCTGGACAGCGTCGACATGTCGTCGACGGCACGGCGCGCGGCACGCCCGACGGGCACCGCCAAACCGCCCAGCGCGCCCATCGACGAGCTGACCCTGGCCATGATGGTGCGCACGCTCTGGTTGGAGATGAGCAGCACACCACCGACGCCGATCGCGATGAGCAGCACGACGGCGCCGATGGTGCCGATCAGGGCGCTGATCGGCACGGCGATGATCGAACCGAAGAACCCGCCCGCCCGCTTCAGCACGTCGCTGTTGCCGGTGATGCCGACGTCGTGCGAGCGGCCGACGTGGAGCAGGCCGAGCCCGGCGATGGTGATGGCGCCCCAGCCGGCGATGAGGCGGAAGCGGTGCTCGCTGCGGCCGGTGCGCACCAGCGCAACCCCGATCATCACCAGCACGACCGGCACCGCGAACCGACCGAGCCCGACCAGGAACCCGAGCGCGCTGGCCAGGGCGCGGCCGAGGATGCCGGCCAGCTTGAGGTAGATGGCCAGACCGACGAGGATGCCGCCGAACACGAACGCCACGCCGATGAACTCGTGCTCGCGACCGCTGACCGCGTCGCGCAGCTCGGCCCGGGCCTGATCGCCGCGGCGGATCGGCCCGCTGATGTCATCCCGGGTGGCGAGCGCCTTCGACGAGCTGACCTTCTCGAGCGAGCGAGCAGGTGTGGAGCGCGCAGGGGTGGAGCGTGCGGGCGTGGTCGATCGGCTCGACCTGGTGCTCCGGGGCTTGCTCCCCCACGTGGCCATGGACGTCAACGTACCAAGGGGGCGCGCGCACCCGGCGCCATGCACCGTCCGAGCGAGGTCTCGGTCAGGATCCGGGCGTGGATCCGGTGGTCGTGAGCTGGTCCGTTCCCAGCACGTTGCCCGTCGGCCCCACCGTCACCTGGAACTGCGTGCCGAGCTCGGACTGGGCAAGGATCCCGTACGAGACCCCACCCGTGGCAGTGCCCGTCACCGAGAACCGCAGGAACGTCGACGTCGGCAGGTTGGCCACCGTGAGTGCCATGACCTTGGTCTCGTCGAAGGTGGCGTCGGACGCGGCGAAGGTCGGGCCGCTCGCCGGCTGTGCCGCAGCGGGCGGCTCGAGCTTGCCGTCGGCGTCGTACACGTAGGCGACCGCCTGGGTGCCACCCTCGGTGGCGACGAACAGGTTGACGAGTGTGACCGTGGCGTTGACCTCGAAGTACCGCTGCGGGCCGCCCAGCTTCGCTTCGAGCGCGGCGATGGCAGGGCGGATCTTGTCGAGCAGGACGGGTGCCTTGCCGACCGGGATGGTCGGGGCCGTCGTGTCCGCCGCCTTCGTCGTCGACGAGGTGGAGCTCGAGCTGGAGCAACCTGCGGCGGCCACCACGATGCACGCCGCGACCAGCAGCGATCTCATGGGAGTGGCCTCACGTGATCACGCCTCCATCACGACGGGCACGATCATCGGACGGCGCTTGGTGCGCTCGCTGACGAACTTGCCGGCCGCGCGCCGCACATCGCGCTCGAGCGCATCCACGTTGCGCTCGCCCTTGGCCAGCGCGGCCTCGATCGCGTCGGCGACCCGGTCGCACGCCTCGTCGAGCAGATCCTCGGCCTCGGGCGCGTAGACCCAGCCACGGGTGATGATCTCCGGGCCGGTCAGCACCTTCCCCGACTGGATGTCGACGGTGACGACGACCACGACGACACCCTCTTCGGAGAGCACCTTGCGGTCGCGCAGCACCCCCTGGCCGACGTCGCCGACGATGCCGTCGACGTACAGGTAGCCGGCCGGCACCCGCCCCGTCGGCGCCAGACCCTTGTCGCTGAGCGTCAGCACGTCGCCGTCCTCGCAGAGCAGCACGTTCTGCGGCTTGACCCCCATCACCACGCCGAGCTTGGAGTTGGCGACCAGGTGGCGGTACTCGCCGTGGATCGGGACGTAGAACTCGGGTTGCACGATGGACAGGTATGTCTTGATCTCGTCGGCCTGGGCGTGGCCGGTGGCGTGCACGTCGGCGACGCCACTGTGGATGACCTCGACGCCCGCGCGGAGCAGGCCGTCGATGACCCGGTTGACGTTGCTCTCGTTGCCGGGGATGGCGTGGCTGCTGAGGATGACGGTGTCGTTGTCGCCGACCTTGACCCAGCGGTTCTCGCCGCGGGCCAACAGGCCGAGCGCCGACATCGGCTCGCCCTGCGAGCCGGTGGACACGATGCAGAGCTTCTCCGGCGGATACTTGTCGGCCTCTTCGATGTCAATCAGCGAGGCGTCGGGGATGTGCAGGATGCCGAGCTCGCGACCCATCCGCACGTTCTTCTTGATGCTGAGGCCCAGCGTGGCGACGATGCGCCCGTTGGCGATGGCGGCATCGGCGATCTGCTGGATGCGATGCAGGTGGCTGGCGAAGCTGGCGGTGATGATCCGCCGTCCGTGCTGCTCGGCAAAGATCGCACGCAGCACCGCGCCGACGGCCTTCTCGCTCGGCGCATGGCCGGCTTCCTCGGAGTTGGTGCTGTCGGCGAGCAGCACGCGCACGCCCTCGGCGGACGAGATCGCGCCGAGCCGGGCGAGGTCGGTGCGCCGCCCGTCGACCGGCGTGAGGTCGAGCTTGAAGTCGCCGGAGTGGACGATGACGCCCTGCGGCGTGTGCACCACCACCGCGTGGGCGTGGGGCACGCTGTGCGTGACGGGGATGAACTCGACGTCGAACGGTCCGATCTTGCGCCGCTCGCCGTCCTTGACGACGACGAGCTCGGTGCGGCCGAGCAGGCCGGCCTCCTCGATGCGGTTGCGGGCCAAGCCGAGCGTGACCGCCGAGCCGAAGATCGGGAAGCTCAGCTCGCGCAGCAGGTACTGCAGCGCACCGACGTGGTCCTCGTGGCCGTGGGTGGCGACGCAGCCGACCACGCGGTCCTTGTTCTCACGCAGCCAGGTGAAGTCGGGCAGGACCAGATCGATGCCGTGCATGTCGGCGTCGGGGAACATCAACCCGCAGTCGATGAGCAGGACCTTGCCCTCCTGCTCGATGGCCATGCAGTTGCGGCCGATCTCACCGAGGCCGCCGAGGAACGTGATCTTGACGGATGCGGTCACGAACGACTCAGATCATGGCTGAGGGCGGAGGGGGAATGCATCCCTCCATCGTGCCAGGTTGTCCCACACTTGCGGCGCTCGCTCCTCGACGAAGGCCGGCGCGTCGCCCATCGGCAGGCGGGCCTGGCCGACCGGAATGCCCAGGTGGCGCATCATCGCCTTCGACGGCAGCGGGTTCGGGGCGTCGTCGCCGGTCTCGAACGCGAAGCTCTCCAGCATCCGGCTGTTGACCAGCCGGGCGCCGATCGTGTCGCCCTTGTCCCACAGGTCGAACATCTGCTGGTGGTCGTCGCCCAGCCAATGGGTGGCCACGCCGACGGTGCCCACGGCCCCGCTGGCCAGCAGCGGCAGGGTCATCCCGTCGTCGCCGCTGTAGACCTCGACGCCCTCCGGCGCGCTGCTGATCAACGACGCCGTCTCGCCCGGGTTCCCCGCCGCGTCCTTGAGGGCGACGATGTTCGGCACCTCGCGGAACAGCCGCAACAGGGTGGAGGTGAGGATCTTGCGCCCGGTGCGCACCGGGATGTCGTAGATCATCATCGGCAGATCGGTGGCCGCGGCCATCGCCCGGAGGTGCGCCTCGATGCCTGCCTGCGACGGACGGTTGTAGTACGGGCAGAGGCCGAGCGTGCCGGCCGCGCCGAGCGCGGCGGCCTCCTTGGTGAGGTGGATCGAGTGCGCCGTGTCGTTCGTGCCCGAGCCGGCGATGACGGGGATCGTGACGGCCTCGATCACCGCGGCGAACAGTGAGAGCCGTTCGTCGTCGGTGAGCACGGGCGCCTCACCCGTGGTGCCGGCGACGACGAGGCCGTCGTTGCCGTGGTCCTGGAGGTAGCGCGCCAGCTGCTGGGCGACGTCGAGGTTCAGCGAACCGTCGTCGTTCATCGGGGTGACCATCGCCGTGAGTACCCGACCGAAACGTGCCATCAGTGCATTCCCTTCCCAGCGGACACCAGCGTCCGACGGACATTCTTGCGCCTCGCTGCGCTACCCCGCACGCTGCATTGACGTTTCATTTTCGGCATCGCCTGGCACGTTTCGACCAGGTCAGCGCCGTGGCGCCTCAGCCCGGTAGCCGACCCCACATCAGGATCCGCCGGAACGGGAAGAAGTACGGCTCGTGAACGCCGACCTCGGCAACCAGACGCTCGTCGTAGGCGCGCAGGAACTCGGCGAACAGCGCCGGCTCGAGCAGCTTCTGGAACCGGGTCAAGGTCGTGCCGCGAACCCACTCGACCACGGCGTGAGTGTTCGCCAGGACATGTGGGTACACCTGCAGCCGCACGTGCTGGGCCTCGAAGCCGAGGCCGTACAGCAGTGAGGCGTAGGCCTCGGGCGTGAGCACGTTCTCGCCCACCGGATCCGGCGGCGGCCCGGCCGGGCCGAACGCCGACAGGAACGGCTCCTCCCTGGCCACCTCGCCGGCGATGCGGTGCGACGGCATCGCCGCGTTCGCCGGGACCTGCACGGCGAGCTGTCCCCCGGGCCGGAGCGCGGCGGTCCACCGGCCGAGCACGCCGGCGTGGTCGGGCACCCATTGCATCGACGCGTTGGCGAGGACGAGATCGAACACCGGAGCGGACGTCCACGAGCCGATCTCGGCGTCGGCGAACGACAGCCCGTCGCCGGCGTGCACGGCCGCGGCGGCGAGCATCGCCGGCGAGTTGTCGAGTCCGGTGATCGCCCCGACATCGAGCTGGGCGGCAGCCAGCGCCGTCAGCTCACCCGACCCACAGCCGAGGTCGACGGCGCGCTCGATCGGGCTCGGCTGGATCAGGGCCAGCAGGTCGCGGAACGGCTGGGATCGCTCGTCGGCGAACTTGCCGTACTGCTGGGGGTTCCAATCGCCACGTCCTGCATCGGGTCGGTTCATCGTCACAACTTGTATTGTACTTGTATTTCCCGTGGCTGAGCAACACCCTCGTCCACCTCTCTCCGGCTCGGTCGATCGAGGTCGAGCTCGTGCAGCAGCGCCCCGTGGACGCATTGGTGGATGTGGCGGCGGCGCGTCAGACGGTGATGATCGCCGTCGGCCATGTTGGCAGCGGGCCGTTGAAGGCCGCGCTGCTGCTCGGTTCGGTCACCTACGAGATCGTGCACCGCGCACCGTTGCCGGTGCTCGTGGTGCCGAACGATCCCGCCGACGACGAGTAACGGTCATTCCCCCGCGACGGGCACCGGCTCGGCGTCGAGCTCGAAGGTGGTGTACTCCTCGCCCGTGTCGGCCCAGTCCTCGAACTGGATGACACCCATCTCCTCGAACCGGTGGCGGAGCCACTGGTCGTTGCGCTCGAGCAGGCCGAGCTTCTTGCAGTTCGGCACGATCTTGCTGAACAGCATCGACTGGAAGACCTCGCGAGTGGGGTCGTTGATGATCAACGGCATCACCTCGCGCACGCTGACGCCCATCCGCTCCCAGACCTCTTGCTGCATGAACCGGTCACGCATGCGCACCGCGGCTTCGAAGGCGAACTCCTGGCGGTCCTTCATCTCTGCGTCGGTCATGCCGTCGTAGACCTCTTTGAGGGACAGCACGCCGAAGGCGACGTGGCGGGCTTCGTCGCTCATCACATAGCGGAGCAGCTTCTTGAGCAGCGGTTCCTGGGTGATCTGGTGGAGGAAGCCGAACGCAGCGAGGGCCAGGCCCTCGACCATCACCTGCATGCCGAGGTAGGTCATGTCCCACCGGCTGTCGTTGATGATGTCGTCGAGCAGCAGACGCAGGTGCGCATTGACCTGGTACTGGCCACCGAGCTTCTCGTTCAGGTACCGGCCGAAGACCTCCACGTGGCGCGCTTCGTCGACGACCTGGGTGCTGGCGTAGAGCTTGGCGTCGTACCACGGAACGGTCTCGACGATCTTGGCGGTGCAGAGCAGCGCGCCCTGCTCGCCGTGGAGGAACTGGCTGAGCATCCAGTTGCGGCCCTCGATGCCGAAGTCGAGCCATTCCTTGTCGCCCCACTTCTCCACCGGCGTGCCGATGAACGTGTTCGGGTCCAGGCCGGTGCCGAGGATCTCCTGATCCTGCTTGATGGTGCGCTCGACGTCGACGTCGGTGCTCCAGTCGAGATCCGTCGTGGAGTTCCACTGACCGACCTTGGCCTTCTCGTACAGCTTGCGCAGCGGCGGCCGGGTCAGCGAGTAGTCCCAGGTGAAGATGGTGTCGGCGTTGTTGACGACGACGTGCTCGACCTCGTTGGGATCCGTGGTGGGGATCGCGAGGATCTCGTCGATGTCGTTGATCTCGCCACGACCGAGGATGGTCTGGTTGTCGTTGTGGACGACGGTCATGATGGAACTCCCGAGGGGATGACGTCCGGCGACTGGAACGCCGGCAGGATCTGGATGCGGATGAATGTCCGGGCCGACGCTTCGTCGCCGAGGTCGACGTGGTCGGACGGTGCCAAGAAGTACGAGATGACGAGACGGGCGAGCAGGTCGACCAACCGCGCGGCCTCGGCACGGCCCAGGTACGAGTCGACGAGCGGGGCGAGGAACAGCGACGCCATCCGGATGATGCGTGGCAGGCCCTGCACCGTGAGCTGGGACAGCGTGTCGCCGGGCTCGGACATCAACATCAGCGCGAGGTGATCGTCGGCGCGCAGCTCG
Source organism: Ilumatobacteraceae bacterium (assembly GCA_025463305.1). Next base: position 12,362 of record JAOBWK010000004.1, on the reverse strand, counting down.
TGGGTGGCGACGACGACGGTGCGCACGAGCAGGTCCTCGAGCGACGCCACACCGACGACGCCTGCCTTGAGCCGGGTGAAGAACTCCTCCAGCTCGCGGACGCGAAGCGCGTCGAACACGATGTCGCGGCCGCCGGGGAAGATGCGGTAGAGCGTGGCCCGGGAGACGCCGGCCGCAGCGGCGATGTCGTCGACGCCGACCTTGGCGATGCCCCAGCGCTCGCAACACGCCTTGGCGGCGTCGAGGATGCGCGTCTCGGCCGGGGTCATGGTGAGACGATAAGACAGATCTGTCTCAGTGTCAAGTGGCACACGCAGAGGCACATCGTTGCGATCGGCATCGGGGCGCGCGCGTTCAAGGGGTTCGCGCCGCCCGCACTCTCGTGGAGCTAGAGGCGGCCGGCGTCGATGATGCGCTTGAGGAACGCCTGGGTGCGCTCCTCGGTGGGGTCGCCGAAGATCTGCGCCGGCGGACCCTCTTCGAGGATGACGCCCTCGTGCAGGAAGCACACCTTGGACGACACCTCCTTGGCGAAGTGCATCTCGTGGGTGGCGAGCATCATCGTCATCCCGTCGCGAGCCAGGTCGCGGACGATGTTGAGCACCTCGGCGACCAGCTCGGGGTCCAGCGCGGAGGTGATCTCGTCGAGCAGCATCAGGCGCGGCTCCATCGCCAGAGCGCGCACGATGGCGACGCGCTGCTGCTGTCCGCCGGACAGCCGGTCGGGGTAGTCCGTGGCCTTGGCCGCCAGTCCGATGCGGGTGAGCAGGCCCATCGCCCGCTCCTCGGCCTCGGCCTTCGACATCCGCAGCACCTTGCGCGGCGCCAGGGTGATGTTGTCCAGGACCGTCATGTGCGGGAACAGGTTGAACGACTGGAAGACGATGCCGATCTCCTGGCGGAGGGCGTCGACGTCGATGCCGGGGCCGCTGCAGCGATCACCGTCGAGCCGGATCACGCCGCCGTCGATGATCTCCAGCGAGTTGATGCAGCGCAGCAACGTGCTCTTGCCGCTGCCCGACGCGCCGATCAGGCAGACGACTTGATGCAGGTCGACATCGAGACTGATGCCCCGCAGGATGTGTGCCGCCCCGAAGTGCTTGTGCACGTCGCGGATCTCGAGGAACGCCATGATCAGTGACCTCCCTGCATGCGGTTCTGGCTGCGCTTCTGCAGCCATTCCAGCCAACGCGTGAAAGGAATGGTGACGGCCAGGAAGAGCAGCGCTGCCAACGAGTACGCGGCAAGGGTGCCCTTGGAGTTGTTGATGAACCTGGCCCGGTTGACCACGTCGAGCACGCCGATCACGCTGATGATCGCGGTGTCCTTCTGCAGGCCGATGAAGTCGTTGAGCAGCGGCGGGATGACGCGGCGCACGGCTTGCGGCACGACCACGTGTCGTAGGGCTTGGGTGTACGACAGCCCGAGCGAGCGGGCTGCCGCGACCTGGCTCCAGTGCACCGATTCGATACCGGCGCGGTACACCTCGGACACGTAGGCGCCGTACGTCAGCGTGAGCGCGAGGATCACGTACTGGATGTCGGACAGGTCACCGACGATCGGCACCTTCGCCTGCAGGAAGCCGAGGCCGACGAGGTAGACGACGAGGATCGCCGGGATGCCTCGGAAGATGTCGACGTACAGCGTGGCGAGCAGCCGGATCGGTCGGCACGCCTTGCCCGGCAGGAGCCGGACGATGGCCACGACGAGCGCCCAGACCAGCACGATGATCTCGGTGATGAAGAACACCTGGACATTGATCCAGAAGCCTTTCAGCATCGAGTGCCAGGCCTTGCCGTTGGTCAGGATCGACCAGCCGAAGAAGACGACTCGAACCGCGCCGTGGTTGTTGAACAGGATGAACAGCAAGAACGCGATCACGTACACCGTCAGGCCGACGCCGACGGCGTACCACGACCAGTCCCGCGCCTTGCCGCCGGCCTCGCGCGCCGGCTCGACCTCGCCGGCCTTCGCCAATCGGCCGGCCTTGAGCGAGTGGTACATCGCCGGGATCCCGGCCGGCGGGAACAGCAGGCTGATGACCGCAGCCTTGCGGTAGGTGAGCACCCGGCTCACCCGCCGTGGGGCGGGTGAGCCGGTGATGAGGCTCGGCTCGTTCAACGCCGTTTGCTCAGGACGACGGGACGTCGATGAACGGAACGGTGGTGGGGTCGCCACCGAGGTACTTGGCGATGAGCGAGTTCACGGTGCCGTCGTCGATCAGGCCCTGGATGATCGGATCGAAGATGGCCTTCTTGCCGTTGCCCTTGCCGAAGATCGCGCCGTACTCCTCGCCCGTCTTGAACTGGCCGACGACCTCGAGCTTGCCGCCCGACTGTGATGCCTGGCCGAGGTTGATCGGGGTGTCGATGACGATGCCGTCGACCTGGCCGGCGTTCAGCGCGGCGTAGGCGGACGACAGGTCGGGGTACGACTTGACGCCGTCGAGGGACCAGCCGGGCACCTCGCCCGAGGTGAAGTAGTACTCGGCCGTCGTGGACGCCTGGACACCGATCTTCAGCTTCTTGACGTCGTCCCAGGTCTTGACGACAGTGCCCTTCTTGACGAGCAGGCCCTGGTCGCTCTTGAAGTAGCCGACGGAGAAGTCGACGACCTTGGCGCGGTCATCGGTGATGGTGACCTGCGAGAGGGCGATGTCGTAGCTGTCGGCAGCGATCTGACCGGCGACGAGCGCATCGAAGCCCTCGTTGCGGAACTCCATCTTCAGGCCGCACTTGGCCGCGATGTCGTTGGCCATGTCGTACTCGATGCCGCTCTTGATGGCGTCGGGATCGACCTCGGCGTTGGTGGTGCCCCAGAAGTTCGGTCCGGGCAGGCTGGTGACGACCGACAGGACGCCGGCCTTCACCGGCTTGCAATCGATCGTGCCACCGGCAGGCGTGCTCGAAACGGCGCCGCTGGCGGGCGTCGTCGTGTCGCCACCGGACGTCGCCGTGGTGGGCGCTGTGGTGGCGGCCGTGCTGGCGGACGTGGTGGCCGCCGTCGTCACGGCGGTGGTGACCGCCGTCGTGGTCTCGGTCTTCTTGTCGCTGCCGCAGGCCGCGAGCACGACGACTCCGGCGACGGCGAACGCCGCGTATTTGCGCATCTTCATCTGTGTGTTCTCCCCTGAAGTGAAAGCCGTACCTTAGCCGAGCGACCCGATGGCGAGCAGGTGCGACTGGGCGCCTGGCTGCGTTCTACGCTGCGCCGATGAGCCTCGACAGCGACCGGTACCTGCGCGCGATCGACGGGTTCGGGCGGGTCGTGCGCGCCACCGCGGCCACGGACTGGGATGCTCAGTCGCCGTGCTCGGAGTGGACGGCTCGCGACGTCGTCGGGCATGTTGTCGCGGTGCAGCACGCCATCATCGCGACGATCGCCGGCGAGCGCGCCCCGATGAACCCGATGGTCGATCCCGGTCGCCACGCCGGCGACGATCCGGCCGCCGCGTGTGCCGACGCGTCTGCGGCCGTCACGTCGGCCATCGCCGCACCCGGCGTGCTCGACCGCATCGTGAAGACCTGGCGCGGCGAGGTCACCGTCGACGACATGCTCGGCTACAACGTCGGCGACACCATCATCCACACGTGGGACCTCGCCCGCGCCGTCGGGGCCGACGACCGCCTCGATCCCGATCTCGTCGAGGTCGCCCTGGCCCGCCTGCTCCCCGTCGCCGATGCGATGCGCGGCCCGAGCATGTTCGGCGACCTCGTCGCCGTCCCTGCCGACGCCGACCCCCAGACCCGCCTCCTGGCCCTCGTCGGCCGCACCCCGTAGCCCGAACGGCGAACCGCACGTTCACACGGCCCGGAACCGGGCCGATCGTGCGTGCAGTTCGCGGTTACTGGCCGGGGAGGACGTAGTCGGCGAACTGGTCGCGCAGGGTCTTCTTGCTGAACTTGCCGACGCTGGTCTTGGGCACCTCGTCGATGAACACGACGTCGTCAGGGATCTGCCACTTGGCAACGCGGGGCGCGATGAAGGCGAGGACCTCGTCCTTGGTGAGCGTCTCACCCGGCTGCAGCACCACGCACGCCAGGGGGCGCTCGCTCCAGCGCACGTGCGGCACGCCGACGACCGCGGCCTCCTTGATCTTCGGGTGCGCCATCAGCTCGTTCTCCAGCTCGACGGAGCTGATCCACTCGCCGCCACTCTTGATCAGGTCCTTGGTGCGGTCGACGAGGTAGATCCGCCCGGTGTCGTCCATCACCGCGACGTCGCCGGTGCGCAGCCAGCCGTCGGCGGTGAAGCTGTCGCCCGAGCGCGGGTCGTTGTAGTACCCGGCAGCGATCCACGAGCCGCGGCACTGCAGCTCGCCGCTCGTCTCACCGTCGCGGGGCACCTGGTTGGTGGTGTCGGGCTCGACGACGCGGCAGTCGACGCCGAACGCGATGAGCCCCACCGAGGCGCGCAGGTCGGCCTGTTCCTCCTGCGGCAGGTCGAGCTCGGCCGCACGCAGCTGGCCGACGGACGCCACCGGACTGGTCTCGGTCAGCCCCCACGCCTGCAGGATCGGTAGGCCGGTGGCGGCGCGGTACGCCTCGCTCAGCGCCTTCGGCACCGCCGAGCCGCCGCACGGGATGGCGCGCAGGCTGCTCGTGTCGCGATCCTTGAGCTCGGGCAGCACGGCCATCCAGATCGTCGGCACGCCAGCCGCCACCGTCACGTGTTGATCGACGATCAGGTCGGCGATTGCCTTGCCCGACAGGTCCGGGCCGGGCATCACGAGGCTCGCGCCGGTGGCGACGGCTGCGTGGGCGAGGCCCCAGGCGTTGGCATGGAACATCGGCACGACGGGCAGGATCACGTCGCTCTCCCGCGCGCCCAGCGAGTCGGCGGTCATCACGCCGAAGGTGTGCATGAACGTGCTGCGGTGCGAGTAGACGACGCCCTTCGGGTTGCCGGTCGTGCCGCTCGTGTAGCACATGCTCGCCGCGGTGTTCTCCGGCACGACGGTCCACTCGACGGGCTCCGCGGCGGCGAGCAGCTCCTCGTAGTCGTGCAGCTCGATGCCGGCGAAGTCGGTGGGCATGTCGCCGCGGCCGTCGTCCATCACCACGAGGTGCTTGACGGTCTCGAACGTCTTCAGCAGCGGTTGCAGCAACCCGAGCAGGCTGCGGTCGGCGAAGATCACCTCGTCCTCGGCATGGTTGACGATGTACGTCAGCTGCTCCGGGAACAGCCGGATGTTGAGGGTGTGCAGCACCCGACCGCTGCACGGCGCGGCGAAGTACAGCTCCAGGTGGCGGGCGGTGTTCCACGCGAATGTCGCGACCCGGCCGTCGGCCGAGATGCCCAACTGGTCGAGCACACCGCCGAGCCGGCGGGTGCGGTTCGCCCACGTCGCATAGTCCGTGCGCTCCAGCCCGACCGGGGTCGACGTGATGATGCTCTTCTCGCCGTGGTACTTCTCGGCCCGCTCGAACAGATGGATGATGGACAGCGGTGTGTCCTGCATCGAACCCAGCATGGCGCCCCCTCGACTCCGCGAGCCGAAGCTCGCTGCCAACGAGCCGTACGTTACTGTCAGCGGATGGCGGACGATGCCCCACTCGACCCGCTCGCCCCGTCGAACGACCCGTTCGCGATGATCCCTTCCGGCGAGCCGGTCGTCCCCGGCCGCAAGGACAAGCGCCTCGCGCTGCTCGTGGCCGCGTTCGCCACGCTGGTCGCGTGCTCGCAGGTCGGGTCGATCATCTTCCCGACGCTCATCAAGCGCAGTCCAACGCTGCTGCTCGCGCTCTCCTCGCGCATGCGCCACCTCCTGCTGTCCGTCACCGCCGGGGTCAACCCGTTCGGGTACGCCGTCGTCGGCTTCATCCGGCTCTCGGTGGCGGCGTGGGTCTGCTACGGGCTCGGCTACTTCTACGGCGACCGTGGCGTGCTGTGGCTGGAGAAGCAGGTGCAGGGCGACACGCCGGCCACGTTCCGGTGGTTGCAAAAGGGCGCCGACCGTGCCGGCCCGCTGCTGACGTTCCTCATGCCGGGCAGCAACATCGTCTGCGTGCTCGTCGGCCAGCGCAAGATGACCCGCGAGCGGTTCGCGCTCTACCTGTCGACCGGCATCGCCTTCCGGCTGGTGTGGCTGTGGATCGCGGCGAAGGTGTTCGACAGCCAGCTGAAGACCATCCTCAAGTTCATCGAGAAGTACCAGTGGTGGCTCGTCGCCGCCTTCTTCCTGATCACCATCCTGCAGAGCGCGGTCAAGGGCCTGCGCAACGCTCCCCCGCCGAAGAGCCTCTGACCGGATCGCTCCCGGCCTGTTTGGTGCTAGACAGCAGGCATGGCTGCAGTCACCCTCGGGGGCAACCCCGTCCACACCGTCGGCGAGCTCCCCGAGATCGGCACCACGGCGCCCGACTTCTCGCTCACCGGCACCAACCTCGGCGAGATCACCAAGTCCGACTTCGCCGGCAAGCGCGTCGTGCTGAACATCTTCCCGTCCGTCGACACGCCGACGTGCGCACAGAGCGTCCGCCACTTCAACGAGTCCGCGTCGAGCCTCGAGAACACCGTCGTGCTGTGCGTCAGTGCCGACCTGCCATTCGCGCAGGGCCGCTTCTGCGGCGCCGAGGGCCTCACGAACGTGCAGACCGGCTCCACCTTCCGGAGCAACTTCGGCACCGCGTACGGCATCGAGCTGGCTGACAGCGCGTTCAGCGGGCTGATGGCCCGCGCCGTCGTCGTGCTCGACGAGACCGGCACCGTCGTGCACACCGAGCTCGTCCCCGAGATCGGCCACGAGCCGAACTACGACTCGGCGCTCAGCGCACTCGGCTGACGCCGACCTCCGCGGGCAGCGGCGCGGCTAACGCGTCCAGATCCCGAAGAGGTCGACCACCACGTCGGTGGCCGACGACGCGTACACGCACGAGTAGCCCCGCGAGTTGGTGAGCAGTGCGGAGTTCGCGCTGTCGGTCGAACGCACGTAGTTGACGTTCGACGTACCGGGCCACGGATCCGTCAGGCACGGGTAGCCAGTGAGGTAGCCGGACCTCGACGCGCCGGTTGCCGTGAGGTTGACCTGCGCCGCCACCACCGAGCCCATCGGCACCACGTACGACAGGTTCGATTGACTGCGCGGCTTGTCGTCGACGCGGGTGTCGAGCAGCCGTTGCGGCGTCAGCGCCGCGTACTTGGCGGCCGCGCCGGGCGTGTAGTCGGCGAGCAGGTCGATCACCAGGTCGGTCTCCTGCGAGCTGTAGACGCAGACCGAGCCACCCGTCCCGACGCGCACGTTGACGAGGTTCGGCTGGGTGACGCCGGGCTCGGGGTTGAGGTTCGACACGTTCGGCCGCGCCGAACCACACGGCCACACGGTGACGAAGCCCTCGGCGCTCGGGTCCACCGCTGTCACGTTGAGCGACACCGCCGTCGACGTGGAGCCCGCCGGCAGGACGGGCACCTGGATCTGCGTGCCCGGGCCGAGTCGGGCGCCGCCCTGGCCGATCCGGGTGTCGACGAGTCGACTCGAGTCGAGCGGCTGCAATCCGACGTTCGACGAGGTGGTCAGCCATCCGTTGAGGTCGACGACGAGGTCGACGTCGGTGGACGAACGGAAGCAGATCCGGCCGTCGCCGACGGGGACGATGGCCGCGTTCGTCTGCACCGCGCCGGCGACCTGGTTGACGTTCGACGTCGGCGGCTCGGCCACCGAGCACGGATAGGCGCGCACGTAACCGTTGGTGGGTGACCCGAGAGCAGTGAGGTTGAGCGCCACCGCGGTGGCGCCGGCCGGCAACCCACCCGGAACGACACCGGACGCGCGCAGGTCGATCGACACCTCGACGCCGGCGGCAAGCCGACCGAACGCCTGCCCGGCGACCCGGCTGTCGACGAGCCGCACGGGATCCACCGCGAGGAACCCGGCGGTGCCCGGCGTCGTCGGGAACGCGGGCGGTGACGCGCCCGATCCCCCGGCGGCTTGGCCCGGCACGGGTTCGGTGTAGAACGTCGGCCGGTAGAGCGCTCCGTTGGCGAGCCACAGCGGGTAGTCGCCCCCGTTCGACAGGGCGATGATCATGTTGCCGTTGCCGTCGAGCCACGGCAGCAACGTGGCCGCGTAGTTGCCGCAGCCGTTCGAGCACTTGCGATCGCCGACCACGGAGATCGACTGCACCGGCTTCCACGGTCCCTGCGGATCCTTGGCGGAGTCGATGTTGATGACCGTGCCCCACCAGTCGTCCTGCTTGGTGGCCGACACCCACACGTCGCCGAACCACTGCACGCTCATCGGGTTGGCGGCGCCACGGGTGAGCACCGGGACCGCGGTGTGCGCGTCGTCGGTCCACGTGGTGCCGTTCCAGTACTGCGGGGCCACGTCGAAGTGGCCGAGCGGCACCCGGCTGACGTACGTGCTCGGCATGCACGACGAGTCGAACTCGCCCGGGCCGTCGACATCGTTGGCGAACTGCCGGTAGCAGTGCCCGTACATGTAGCTGTACTGGTCGTTCGAGGCGATCGACCAGCCGTACAGCTGCTTGCTCGCACCGGCGTCGGGAGCCGGCTGGAAGTACAGCTGCTGCAGCGTGACGGGGTCGAGGATGGCCAACCAGGTGCGCACCGGCAACGCACCGGTGTTGGCACCGTTGCCCGACGGGTTCTCCATCTCCGCCATGAAGATGTACAGGTTCCCGTCGAACCCGATCTCACCGTCGAGCGGCCAGAACCAACGCCGGCTGTCGATGGTCTCGACATCGCCAATGAAGTCGCGGCCCTGCGTGCCGAGCACCGTGAAGCAGCCACCCGACTCGATCAGCCCGGAGTTGTGCGCGGCGTTGTTCGGCGGCTCGTTGAGGTTGTTGTCGTTGCTGAAGTACATGTCCTGGAACAGCCACAGGATCCGCCCGTCGGGCAGCGGGTAGGCGTGCTGGTAGTCGCCACCGCCGAAGCCCTCCGCACCGTTGACGGCACCGAGGCCAGGGCCGGCGAACGCCGCGTTGAGCTGAGCCGCGTTCAACTGCGTGCCCGCCGCGCACGCTGCCGACGCAGGTAGCACCGTCGCCACCGTGCCGACGATGGCTGCACCAGCGCACGCGACGGCGGCGAGGAACAGCGACGTCAGGCGCCGTATCTTGAGCCGGCTGGCCATCGATGCCGTACCGGTCACAGATCCAAGTACGCGTCGAGGCCGATGCTGAGCCCGGGCACTGCGCCGACGCGCTTGCAGGCGAGCAGGATGCCGGGCATGTAGCTGGAGTTGTCGTAGCTGTCCTGGCGGATCGTCAACGTCTGCCCGGAGGTGCCGAGGATGACCTCCTGATGGGCCTGCATGCCGCGCATCCGCACCGAGTGGATGTGGATGCCGGCCGGCCCGACGCCACCGCGCGCTCCGGGGAACACCTCGTGCTTGGTGGGGTCGGCGGCCCAGTCGGGCGACGCCGCGGCCATCCGCTTGGCGGTGGTCACAGCGGTGCCGCTCGGCGCGTCGGCCTTGCCATCGTGGTGCAGCTCGACGATCTCGGCGGTGTCGAAGTACGGCGCCGCCAGCTCGGCGAAGCGCATCATCAGCACCGCGCTGATCGAGAAGTTCGAGGCGAGGAACGCGTTGCTCGTGGCGAAGACCGAACGGAAGTGATCGATGTCGGCGTCGCTCAGGCCGGTGGTGCCCACGACCGCGTGGATGCCGTGCTCGGCGAGCCACGGGACGGTGACCCGGGCGGCGTCGGCGACGGTGAAGTCGACGACCACCTCGGCCTGTGCGTCGACCAGGGCCTGCAGCTCGGTGGCGACCACGACGCCACCGATCACCTCACCGGCCACACGGTTGACCGCGGCGACGAGCTCGAGCTCCGGGTCGGCGGCGACGGCCGCGCAGATGGTGCGACCCATCCGTCCGGTGGCGCCGACCACGCCGACTCTGATCACGTTGCCGGCCGGAGGGCGAGCGGAACCGCCGCGGCGTCGACGGGGCCGAGCGCGACGAGCGTGAGCGGCTGGCTGAAGATGCGCTCGATGACGCGTCGGGTGTCGTCCTGCTGCACCGCGTCCCAGCGCGCGACCTGCTCGCCGACGGGGCGGATCTCGCCGGTGGTCACCAGCAGTCCGGCCGAACGGGCCATCCGCGACCCGGTGTCCTCGAGGCCGAGCTCGAACGCACCCGTGAGGTAGCCCTTGGCGATGGCCAGCTCGTCGTCGGTGATGCCGTCCTTGACCAGCAGCTCGAGCTGCTCGTGGATCAGCTCCATGACCTCGGTCGCGTGCTTGGGCTGGGTGCCGGCGTAGATGGTGAAGGCGCCCGCGTCGACGTACGACGACACGCCGCTGTACACGCTGTAGGCCAGGCCGCGACGCTCGCGGATCTCGTCGAACAGGCGACTCGACAGGCCGCCGCCGAACACGTGGTTGACGACATCGAGCGCCTCGCGGTCGGAGTCGCTGCGACGCAGGCCGTGCACGCCGAGCACGATGTGCACCTGTTCGGTGTCGTCCTCGATGACCTCGCCGCCGGTGGCCGCGCCGGGAGCCGCGCGCGGGATCCGTCCGTCGCCAGGGTTGAGCGACGCGAACGCGTGATCCACCTGGGCGAGCGCGACGTCGTGGTCCAGCGGTCCGCTGATGGCCACGACGGTGGAGCCGGCGCGGTAGTGCTCGCCGAAGAACGTGCGCACGTCGCCGGGCGTGATCGCCTCGACGGTGTCGGCGGAACCGGCGGTCTCCCAGCCGAGCGGGTGCTCGGGGAACAGGTGGCTCATGAACGCGCGGTGGGCGACATCGTCGGGGCTGTCGTCGTCCATCGCCAGCTCTTCGAGGATGACCTGGCGCTCGTTGTCGACGTCGTCGTCGCGCAGCGCCGGCGAGGTGAGCACGTCGCCGAGCAGGCTGATGCCGAGCGCCTGGTGACGAGCCGGGAGCCGGCAGTAGTACGCCGTGTACTCCTTCGCCGTGAAGGCGTTGATGTCGCCGCCGACGCGATCGATGGTCTGGCTGATCTCGCGCGCCGACATCGTGTCGGAGCCCTTGAACAGCAGGTGCTCCAGGAAGTGGCTCACGCCGGACAGCTGCTCGGGCTCGTCGCGGGCACCGACGCCCACCCACGCTCCGGCCGAGATGGACAGCGCGCCGGGGATCCGCTCGGTGGCGACGGTCAGGCCGTTGGACAGATGCGTGATGCGAAGATCGTTCGCTGCGGGTGAGTCACTGATCCACCGATCCTAGAGGACCGAAAACGCAAACGACCGCCAGCCCCCGAGGGGCTGGCGGCCGATGCTCACCTCAGATTCGAATCAGCGATGGCGGCGGGGGCCACGGTCGCGGCTGCCGCCACGATCGTCGCGCGGCGGACGGTCGGGCTGGGGAGCCTCACCGGCCGGGCCGAGATCGCCGAGCTCGCCGCGGAGCTGATCGTCGAACGCATCCTCGAACGACACCGTGGCGACGTTGCTGTCGAGGCTGGACGGCGCCGACTCACGGCGCGGGGCACGATCGCCACGATCGCCGCGGTCACCGCGATCGCCACGGTCGCGGTCGTTGCGCTCGCGCGGTGCGCGCTCGCTGCCACGCTCGCGGTTCTCGCCCTCCGGTGCCGGCGGGTTGGAGGCGGGGCTGAGGCTGACCTTGCCCTTGTCGTCGATCTCGTCGACGCGGACCTCGATCTCGTCGCCCAGGCTGAGCACGTCTTCGACCGCATTGATGCGCTTGCCGTTGCCGAGCTTGCTGATGTGGACGAGGCCGTCACGGCCCGGGAGGATGTTCACGAACGCACCGAACTTGGTGATGTTCACGACGCGGCCCATGTAGACGCCACCGACATCCGCCTTCGGCGGGTCGATGATGCTGAGGATGCGGGCCTTGGCCTCTTCCACCCGGAAGCCATCGACCGAGCCGATGGAGACGATGCCGTGGACGCCGTCGTCGTCGACGCTGATGTCGGCGCCGGTCTCCTGCTGGATCGTGTTGATGACCTTGCCCTTCGGCCCGATGATCTCACCGACCTTGTCGAGCGGCACCTGGAACGAGACGATCTTCGGTGCGGTGTCGTTGACCTGCGAGCGAGCGACGCCGATGCAGGCGTTCATGTTCTCGAGGATCTGCGTGCGGGCTTCCTTGGCCTGGGCCAGGGCAGCGATCAGCACGTCGGCGGGGATGCCGTCGATCTTGGTGTCGAGCTGCAGCGCAGTGATCGCGTCGTCGGTACCGGCGACCTTGAAGTCCATGTCGCCGAACGCATCCTCGGCTCCGAGGATGTCGGTGAGGGTGGTGTACTTGCCCTCGGCGAAGACGAGGCCCATCGCGATGCCGGCCACCGGCGCCTTGATCGGCACACCCGCGTCCATCAGCGCGAGGCTGCCGGAGCAGACCGACGCCATCGACGTCGAGCCGTTCGAGGCCAGGACCTCAGCGACCAGGCGCAGTGCGTA
>JAOBWK010000002.1 GCA_025463305.1 Ilumatobacteraceae bacterium | reverse complement strand
TGATGAGGACCTGCATGCGCTTGGCGCCGTCGACGGCGAAGTCGATGTACTCGATGCCACGTTCGTCGAGCTTGTCGGCGTACCGCTTCTCCAGCAGCTGGCAGAACGAGGTGACCTTGCGCAGCGGTTCCTGCAGATCGTGCGACGCGACGTAGGCGAACTGCTCGAGCTCGGCGTTGGAGCGGCGCAGCTCGATGGTCTGTGCGTCCAATTGCCTTTCCGCCGAACGCGATGCGTCGAGGTCGGTGACCATTCGCTGTCGCATGTTCTCGACGTCGACCGCGATGGTGCGGATGTCCTTGGGCCCCTGCGGGATGATCTTCTCGGCGAAGTTGCCCTCGGTGATGCGTCGACACGCCGCCGCGAGCGCGGCAAGGGGGCGTGTGACGGCCGTCCGCATCACGATGGCGAGAGCGGCCGCGGTGGCCAGCAGCGCCACGACGATGGCGCCGAGAACCGCATTGCGCCACCAGCGAATCTCGTCGAGGTTCGCGATGCCCGCCGCCCTGGCGTCCGCGAGGTGCTGGTTCTGGCCATCGAAAAGCGCTCGCATCCGGTCGAATTCGGTCTTGCCGCGCTCGACGACAGTGGCGTCCACCACGGTCGGCCGATTGGGTGTGATGCTCGCGATGAGTGGCTCCGAGAACGACGACCGCCACGATCTCGACGCCGCTTCTATCGCGTCGAGATCGGCGACCAGTTCGGGGCGAGCGCCCGCGCGCTGCCGAATCTCAGCCGCCGCCGTGGCTTCGGCTTGCAGCCCCGCGTAGTAGGGGTCGAGGAACTGGCGGTCGGCCGTGATCGCATAGCCGCGGACCGCGGTCTCCTGATCGCCCAGCGCCGCCTGCAGCCGGTACGCCGCCGAGCGCGACGGCTGTACTTCGTCGATCAGATCGCGGGACACCTCGTCGTACCGGTGCAGCAACAGTGCGCCCGCAATTGCGGCGCCGAGTACCAGCACGCCCATGATCGACAGCACCAGCGTCTGCCAGCCCTGCACGGTGAGCGGGGAGGCGTGGCGGGGAACCGGCGCCTCCGGTCTGGTGGCCGTCGTCGTTGCCGTTGCTGTTGCCGTTGCCGTTGTCGTTGCCGTCGTCGTCATCGTGGGGTCCGTTCCACCCGCACCACGGCGACATCGTCGGAGAGCCCGCCGTGCCTCGCCGCCCTTTGCTCTGCGCCGTCGATGAGGGCGTCGACGAAGGCCTCGCCGGAGAGGTGCGCCCGTTCTCGAGCCAGCTCGAGAAGGCCGTCCTCGCCAAGACGCGCGTTACCGTCCCCGGAGTGCCCCTCGAACAGTCCGTCCGTCAGCAGCAGCAGACCGTGTCCGGCGGGCAACTCCAGCTCACTCAGCGGCCAGTTCGTGCCGCCGAAGCCCAGCGCCGGTCCGGCGGGCGGCTCGAGCCATTCCGCCGAGTTCGGACCGTGCAGCAGCATGCCGGGATGTCCCGCGCGGACGGCGTTGAAAGTGAGGTTCACCGGCGAGATGGCGATGCTGAGCACCGTTGCGAAGATCCTGGTGTCGGGGCTCTCAGCACGCAGGATTCGCTCCAGCTGACGCATGCGCTCGTTCCCGCGAAGGCCCGCGAACGTCAGCGCCCGCCAGCCGATGCGCAGTGCGACGCCGAGGGCGGCCTCATCCGGTCCGTGTCCCGACACGTCACCGACCATCACGTGCACGGTGCGGTCCGGAGTCTGGACGAAGTCGTAGAAGTCGCCGCCGAGCAGCGCGCTCTCGCGGCTGGGACGGTACTTGGCGACGATGTCGACCCCGGGGTCGTCGAGCAGCAACGGCGAGGGCAACAGGCCTCGTTCGAGACGGGCGTTCTCCTGGGCTCTGAGCTCACTGGCACGCAGATCCGCGGAGGTGAGCTCAGCGCGCTTGCGCTCGATCGCGTAGAGCAGCGCCCGCCGCAGCATCTCGGCTTCGACCCGCCCCTTGACCAGATAGTCCTGCGCGCCGGAAGCGAGGGCGGATACGCCGAAGTGCTCGTCGTTCAGGCCGGTGAGCACCACGATCGGGATGTCGGGGTCGCACTTGGTGATGTGGTCGAGAGCCGCAATGCCGTTCGCATCGGGCAGATTCAGGTCGAGCAGGACGCAGTCCGGCCGTACCCGGACCAGTTGAATCTCCGCCTCGGCCATCGTCGGCGCCCAGGCCATCTGAATGTCGATGTCGGCGTCGGTGACCAGTTCCTCGACGAGCAGAGCGTCGCCGCGGTCGTCCTCCACCAGAAGCAGCGACAGCGGCCGCGTCTGGACGCCAACGCCAACCCCGGCCGTCGGGTCAGGGTCGCGCACGGCGCCCACCAGCAACCACATCCTTCATACGTCGGATCAAGGCGCTGCCCCTGCTTGACAGTCATCCGACACTACCGGGGACCGTCCCGTACTGCGGACACTGCACCGAAAAGACGTTCGACGACGCAGGTCAAGCTAGGTGCGAAGACCGGCAACGGCCTCGTCGACCGTTGGGTACAACGCCAGAAACTCGTCGAGCTTGGTCAGCTGAATTGGCCGCGCGGTCACCGGCCCGCTGGCCACTACGGCGAATTTGCCCGTACCGCCGATTTTTTCGTGGGTCTCGGCGAGGATCCGCAGGCCGACCGACGCCAGGAACGATACCGAGGTCAAGTCCATGATGAGTGCGTCGGGACGCTCATCGACCAGCTCGGTCAAGAGCTCCTCGAGTGGCGGCGAGGTGGCGAGATCCACCACCCCGTCGACCAACAACACGGTGATCCCGTCCCGACGATCGACCGAGGTCGAGATCGCATCGGCTGCTGACAACGGCCATCCTCCCTAACGAACCTCGTTCATCGCCGTGGCGGCGAACACGATGAGCCTAGTGCCCGCGATCGCTTCGCTTGCCATTAACGAGTTAGCGGCTACTGCGTCACCCGTCAGGTTAATCTCAAGATCGGCGACTCGCCGAGGGGCGCGGACTGCAGCGGGAGAACACATGTCAGACGATCTGGTGACGGACAACTCGGTCTCGAGCGAGGGACTGTTACCCCAGCTGGTCAAGCATCTTCGCCAAAACCGCACGGCGCTGCGCGAGGAGTGGGCCCGTCGCATCACCGAGGCGCAGCTGCTGACGGCGATGACGCCCGAGGAGCTCTTCGGCGAAGCGACAGCGGTCTACGACAACTACGTCGAGGTGCTCGAGACCGGCAGTGTGGAAGCACTGCAGGCCTACGCCCGTGACCTGTCCGAACGCATCATTCCCCGCGGCGTGGAGACCGACGAGGTGCTCGGCATCGTGCTGTTGCTCCGCGACGTCCTCGCCCGGTCGCTCTTCGAGAAGTATCAGACCGACTTCGACCTGCTCAACCGAGTCCTCGACGCCTACGAGCCGGCCGCCAACCGCATCGCCAACACCGTGGGCGTCAGCTTCGTCCAGGAGCGCGAGCGGATCATCCGGCAGCAGCAGGAGGCCATCCGCGAGCTGTCCACCCCGGTGCTGCAGGTCCGTGAGCAACTCCTGATCCTGCCGATCATCGGCGTCCTGGACAGCCCA
>JAOBWK010000108.1 GCA_025463305.1 Ilumatobacteraceae bacterium | reverse complement strand
TCAAGAACGTCACCGGGAAACCCATTGCCTTCGCCTCGGTCGGCGAGAAGCTCGACGCCTTCGAGCAGTTCCACCCCGACCGGATGGCCAGCCGGATCCTCGGCATGGGCGACGTGCTCACCCTCATCGAGCAGGCCGAGAAGGCCTTCGAGAAGGACTCCGCCGAAGAGGCTGCTGAGCGCATGCTCGCCGGCGAGTTCACCCTCGACGACTTCCTCGAGCAGATGCAGCAGCTGAAGAAGATGGGTCCGCTGTCCGGGTTGCTGGGGATGATGCCGGGCATGCCCAAGGAGCTCAAGGGCGCGAAGATCAGCGATGACGACCTCAAGCCGGTCGAGGCCATCATCCGCGCGATGACCCCGCTGGAGCGCCGCAAGCCGGAGATCATCAACGGCAGCCGCCGCAACCGCATCGCGGCCGGCAGCGGCACGAGCGTCGGCGAGATCAACCGCCTGGTCAAGCAGTTCAGCGAGATGCAGAAGATGATGAAGCGGATGGGCGGGATGCAGGTCGGCAAGAAGGGCAAGAAGAAGATGCCCAACATGCTCGGCGCACTGAAGGGTGGCCAGGGCGGACTGCCCCCCGGGTTCCCCGACATGCCGTTCAACTAGCGGGGCTGCGCGTCGGCCTCGATGACGTCGAGGTCGCGCTCCGCGAAGCGAAGGTGCTCGAGCTCCTCGCGGAGCACGACCCACACACAACGCAGCACGGTGATCGGCTCGTCGCCCGCCCAGACGGGTCCGGCAGTGAGCTCGGACAGCGATTCCGGCGTCGCGGTGCTCAAGAGCTCGCAGACTCGGGCCACGCGCTCGGCGCGCACGGCGAGGACGTCGCCCCATGACGGCGTTGCGTCCACGTCGACCCCGAGCGCAGCCACGTCCTCGACGAACTCGCCGACGTCGGAGAACGCAACGCCCCACGGATGGAACCGAGGTTCGCTGCCGAGGACGGCTCCGAGCCACGCATCGGTGACGAACACCATGTGACGAACAGTCTCGGCGAAGGACCATTCCTCCTCCACGCAGACATCGACCGTGCCGGCCGGCATGGCGGCCGCCCGCCGGTACGCCGTCGCCCAGGCCAGTTCGATGGCCGCCCATGCGGCGCGGAGCTCGTTCGGGTCCGAGGAGCGCCGGAGGGAACGAGCGGGCTGCAGTCGCGTCAGCTCGGCCTCGATCAGTCGTGCCACTTCGACTCCGTTGATGCGGAGGCCGTCGATCTCGGCGCCGTCGATCTCGCCTCCGGAGAGGCTCACATCGCGCATGCGAGCGCCCGACATGTCGACCATCCGGAAGCGGGCGTCGTTCAGCTGAACCTTGCGGAAGCTCGCACCGGTGAGATCCACGTGCTCGAAGTCGGTCGCGCTCGGTTGGCCGGATTGCTCGGTCATCGTCGTCCTCCAGTTTCGTCTGTCTGTGATCGAATCCAGACGGACCATGCCCACGGGTGGCGCAGGACGTGCAGCCCGCTAACCTTTCGGGGTTCTCACATCAGGAGTTTGTATCAAATGTCAGTGAAGCTGCGCCTCACCCGTGTTGGCAAGACCAAGCAGCCGCAATATCGCATCGTGGCCACCGACAGCCGGTCGCCCCGCGATGGTCGGTTCATCGAGATCGTCGGCCAGTACAACCCGCGCGCCGAGCCGAGCGTCGTCACCATCGACAACGCCAAGGCCGTGAAGTGGTTGATGGACGGCGCCCAGCCGACCGATCGGGTCAAAAAGCTGCTCGAGATCTCCGGTGCCTGGAGCGACTTCGGCACCGCGCGGGCAGCCGCCAAGTGAGCCCTGTCGATGATGGGGTCGACGCCGGCAGCGACGAGCTCGCTGCGCCGATCGCATCTGCGGTGCTCACCCACGTGGTGAGCTCCATCGTCGACGATCCCGAGGCCGTTCGCGTCGAGGGCACACCGTCGAAGGGCCGCGTCAAGCTGCAGGTCAAGGTCGGTGCCGGCGATCTCGGCCGGGTGATCGGCCGCCGTGGTCGCACCGCGCAGAGCATCCGCACGGTCGTCCGCGCCGCCGCCACTCGCGATGGCGTCGACGTCGACGTCGACTTCGTCGACGACTGACGGTCGATGACCGAACCATCGCCGCCCGGCAGCCCTGAGGGGATGCTGGAGGTGGGAGTCGTGCGCCGGCCTCACGGGGTCAAGGGCGACACGTACGTCGATCTCGTGACCGACCGCGAGGACCGCCTCGCGGTCGGCTCGCGTCTGTGGTGCAAGGGCGCTTGGCGCACGATCACGTTCTCGAAGCGCCTGCCGCAGCGCTGGCTGGTGCACTTCCAGGGCTTCGACGACCGCACAGCCGTCGAAGCGCTGACGAACCAGCCGCTGATGGCGCCGCCGGTCGACGACGCCGACGCGCTGTGGGTCCACGACCTCGTCGGCGCTGCCGTGGTCGAGGCGGCCGGCGTCGAGCGCGGCCACTGCGTCGGCGTGCTGGCCAATCCCGCCCATGATCTGCTCGAGCTCGACTCGGGTGCGCTCGTGCCGGTCGTCTTCATCGTCGGCGTCGCGGATGGCGTGATCACCATCGATCCACCCGACGGCCTGTTCGATCTCGACAGCTGAGCATCCGTGCGCATCGACGTGTTCACCATCTTCCCGGCGCTCGTCGACGGGTTCTGCAGCGAGAGCCTGCTCGGCAAGGCGCGCGGCAACGGCCTGCTCGACCTGCGCTGCCACGACCTGCGTGAGCACACCACCGATCCGCACCGCACCGTTGATGACAACCCCTTCGGTGGCGGCGCCGGGATGGTGATGCGCCCCGAGCCGATCTTCGCATCGGTGGAGGCCGCCCAGCCGCTGCGGCCGCTGTTCCTGCTCGGCCCCGGCGGACGGCGGTTCGACCAGACGCTCGCGGGCGAGCTGTCGGCGGGCGGCGGGTTCAGCCTGCTGTGCGGTCGCTACGAGGGCATCGACCACCGCGTGCGCGAGCATCTGGTCGACGACGAGCTGTCGATCGGCGATGTCGTTCTCAGCGGGGGAGAGGTGGCCGCCTGCCTGGTCATCGAGGCCGTCACCCGCCTGCTGCCGGGGGCGATGGGCAACAGCGTCAGCCCCGTCACCGAGAGCTTCGGTGCCTCCGGGCTGCTCGAGGAGCCGCAGTACACCCGTCCGGCCGAGTTCCGCGGGTGGGATGTGCCACCCGTGCTGCGCAGCGGTGACCACGCCCGCATCGCCCGTTGGCGCTCCGCCCAGGCGCTGCACCGCTCGATCCGCTATCGCCCCGATCTGATCGACGCCGCCGGCGGTCTTTCAGATGATGACCGGCGGCTGTTGGAAGAGTTCCCATCCGAGGCCTATCCTTGATCGTTCGCCATGCCAGGATCACCGATCTGGCCGCACCGTGTTCACGAAAGACCGCTCCATGAAGACCACCGATCTCGTCGACAACCAGTACCTCCGCACCGACATGCCGCACTTCGGTCCCGGCGACGAGGTGAAGGTGCACGTGAAGGTCATCGAGGGCAACAAAGAGCGCGTCCAGATCTTCCAGGGCAACGTCATCGCCATCCAGGGCAGCGGCGTCGCCGAGACCTACACGGTCCGCAAGGTCAGCTACGGCGTCGGCGTGGA
The DNA here is from genome assembly GCA_025463305.1 of Ilumatobacteraceae bacterium. Next base: position 36,554 of record JAOBWK010000108.1, on the reverse strand, counting down.
GCGCACGTTCCCGCTGCACACCCCCACCGTGGCCAAGCTCGAGGTCGTGCGTCGTGGCGACGTGCGTCGGGCCAAGCTGTACTACCTGCGCGAGCGCTCGGGCAAGTCGGCCAAGATCAAGGAAAAGCGCGACCGCTGACCACTCGGTCAGACGGTTGGTCGGCTCCGGCCGCCTTCGGTGAGAGCACCCTTCATTGAGCAGTGACGATCTCGAGAACTACGAGGCGGAACGAGAGCTCCAGCTCGCGCAGGAGTACCAGGACGTCGCGGCCATGTTCCGCTACGCCGTGGAGACCGAGCGCCGGTTCTATCTGGCCAACTCTGTCGAGGTCACCCAGGTGTCCGATGCAGCGAGGCCACTGATCGAGGTGGTGCTGACAGACGCATGGGTGTGGGACATGTACCGCAAGACCCGCTTCGTCCCGAAGGTACGGGTGCTGACGTTCAAGGACGTCAACGTCGAGGAGCTGCCACCGGTCGAGATCTAGGCGGTCGAGATCGAAGCGATCTCGGCGAGCCGCGTCTGGACCGCAACGCTCGCGGGCGTTGGGGCGAGGACCAGGCCGCGCGCTGGTACCAGCACGCCGGTTACGAGCTCGTGGCCCGCAACTGGCGGGTCAAGGCCGGTGAGATCGATCTCATCGTGCGTCGCGACCGGCTCATCGTGTTCGCGGAAGTCAAGAGCCGCGCCAACGACGCGTTCGGGGATCCGGCGTACGCCGTCGGCCACGCCAAGCAGGCCCGGCTGCGACGGCTCGGCGCAGCATGGCTCACCGCCACCGAGACCCACGGCGTCGACATCCGCTTCGATGTGGTGTGCGTGCTCGGGGTCCGCGTGCGCGTGATCGAGGACGCCTTCTGACGACCTGCCCGCGAACTCCTCAGGCGTCGACGAAGACCTGCTTGGCCCAGGCGTAGTCGGCCTTGCCGCTGGCCGTGCGACCGATCACAGGCACGAGGCGGAGGTCGCGGGGCACCTTGTAGCCGGCCACCCACTCACGTGCGAACGCGCTGAGCTCCTCGATGGTGGGCGTCATGCCCTCGCGGGCCTGCACGACGGCGGCGACGCGTTGGCCGAACCGGGCGTCCGGGATGCCCACCACGAGCACGTCGTCGACCGCCGGGTGGCGCTTGAGCGCAGCCTCGACCTCGTCGGGGAACACCTTCTCGCCGCCGGTGTTGATGCACGCGGATCCGCGGCCGAGCAGGATCACGGTGCCGTCCGCCTCGACCGTGGCGAAGTCGCCGGGGATGACCCAGCGCACGCCGTCGGGGTCGGGGACGAACGTGGAGTCGGTCTTGGCCTGGTCCTTGTAGTAGCCGAGGGGGATCGCGCCCTTGCGGGCGAGCCGTCCGACCTCGCCCGATCCGGGCGTGACCGGGCGCATGTCATCGTCGAGCACCGCCATGTTCGCGGTGAGCTTGAAGTGCTGCCCCGGCCCGGCGGGGGAGCCGCTCGCCCCCATCTCCGACGAACCGATGCTGTCGGAGATCATGATGCCCGGGAACCGAGTGCGGTACTCGTCCTTGACGACGTCGGAGAAGAGCGCGCCGCCGGAGCCGATGCCCTGCAGCGATGACACGTCGAGGTCGAAGCCGGGCTCGTCGAGGGCCTCGACGAGTGGACGGGCGATCGCGTCGCCGACGACCATCACGCGGTTGCAGCGCTCCGTGGCGATGCCCTTCCAGACCTCGACGGGATCGAAGCCGTGCGCGCCGTACAGCACGGCAGTGGCCCCGGTGAACAGACCGATGTACATGCCCCACTGGGCGGCGCCGTGCATGATCGGGGCGATGGTCATCGTGATCGGCCGGGTGTCCTCGGGGACGATCCGGTCGCGCAGCTGGTCGGGATCGGTGACGACGGACCCGGTGAACACGAGGCCCATCAGCGCCGCGCTGATCAGGTCTTCGTGGCGCCACATGACCCCCTTCGGCATGCCGGTGGTGCCGCCGGTGTAGAGCATGTAGAGGTCGCCGCCGTCGCGATCGATGCCGAGCGGCGCATCGCTCTGCGCAGCGAGCACGGTGTCGTAGTCGACGGCTTCGGGCCAGGCCTCGTTGCCGCCGGGCGTACCGTCGTCGAGGACCACGACCACCTGGAGCAACGGCAGGTGCTCGCGGATCGCCGCGAGCGTGGGCAGGAAGGCGCGCTCGACGAACACCGCTTTGGCGTCGCTGTCGGCCATCACGTGCTGCAGCTCGGCGGCCACGTAGCGGTAGTTGATGTTGATCGCCGCGGCGCGGACCTTGTAGGCGGCGAACAGCGCCTCGACCCACTCGACGCGGTTCCAGGCGTAGATGGCGACCTTGTCGTCCCTGCCGACTCCGTTCGCGATGAGGTGGCGGCCGAGCTGGTTGCCGTGCCGGTCGAGCTCGCCGAACGTGCGGTGCTGGTCGCCGGACGCGATGGCCAGACGACCCGGCACCTCCTCCGCTACCACTTCGAACAAGTCCGCCAGGTTCATCGACCGTGCCATCAACCATCCCATCTGTGTCGTCGCGGCGGTGCCGCGATCTCGTGCGTGAAGGATCAGGTCTAGCAAACGAGTGATCGTTTTCCGCTGGCGCGAGTGCCGCGCTCGGACACGCCGGTCCGTGTCGGCCCGTCGATCGGGTCGGGCATACGCTCGCGGCCCATGGCCACCGACCTCCGCTCCGTCACCGAATGCGCGATCCCGCAGCCGATCCTGACGCCCGTCACCGAGTTCGATCCGGCGACAGCGGCGCGCATCCGCCAGACCGGCATGCAGACCTTCTACGGCCAGTTCGAACACGCGCCCGGGCTCATCGACAAGTGGTTCGCCTTCTACCAGCCCGTGGTCAACGACCAGTCGACACTCGCGCTGCGCACCAAGGAGCTGTGCCGGCTGCGCATCGCGGCGCGCAACGGCTGCATGTTCTGCCTCGGGGGCCGGTTCCGCGACGCGGCGGGCGTGCCGGTGGTCGACGACGACGACGTCGACGCCGTGCTCGGGGGACGCCTCGACGACGCCCGCTTCACGGCGCAGGAGTCGGCCGCGATGCGCTTCACCGAGGTCTACCGGCTCGACCACAGCAAGGTCGACAAGGCGCTCGTCGACGAGACCCTCGAGCACCTCTCGACGGCTCAGTTCATCGAGCTCGGACTGTGCATCGCCCAGTTCACGGGGATGGGCCAGCTGTTCGCGATGCTCGGCCTGCCGAGCATGTGACACGTGCTCGCGCCGCGTCCTACGGCTCGAGCACCACTTTGATCGCGCCGGCCGAGCGGTCCTGGGCGACGGCGAACGCGTCGGCAGCCGCGTCGAGCGGGAAACGATGGGTGATGATCGCATCGGCGATCTCGGGGCGCGCTGCGAGCATGGCCGCGGCGACGTCGACGTCGCGTGACGGCCCGACCCGGCCGTACATGCTGGCGGGCACGAGGCTGACCTCCTTCATGCTCAGCAGCGTGCTCGGCACGGCGAGGTCGCCGTCCCAGTAGGTGGCCACCATCACCACCGTGCCGCCGCCGGCGCAGCAACCGATGGCCTCGGCGAGCGACGCCGACGTGCCGGCGGCATCGATGACCAGGTCGTACTGGCGATCGAGCTGCAGCACGCCGGCACCGAGCCGCTCAGCACCTGTGCGCTGGCGATCGTGCCGGGTGGCGATGTCGACGGACGCGCCGGCGGCCTGCGCGGCGGCCACCGTGGCGAGCCCGATCGAGCCGCCACCGATGACGCCGACCCGCTGACCGCCGAGCACGTGACCGCGGCGTACGCCGTGCACGGCGACGGCCAGTGGCTCGACGAGGCACGCATCGCGCAGCGCCACACCTGCCGCCAGCCGAACGAGCGCGGATACGGGGACCAGGCACTCGTCGGCCATTCCACCATCGCGACCGATGCCCATGATCATCGTCGGCCCGAGGACGCACCGTTGCACGTCGCCCGCGACGCAGGCCGCGCAGGCGCCGCACGGCGCGATCGGTTCGACCGCCACCGACGTGCCGTCGGCGAGGGTGCCGGCGAGCTCGTGGCCCATCACCGCCGGCAGGTTCCACGGCAGCAGGTGGAGATCGGATCCGCAGATCCCGGCCGAGGCGACGCGCACTCGCACGCCATCGCCGGAGACCGACGGGACCTCGACGACGACCGGAGCGCCACCCTCACAACGAACTGCACGCATGGCGCAGGACCCTACCGACGCACCGACGCGGACGGATCAGCGCGGACGGATCAGCGCGGGCCGAGGCGGTCGGAGATGCGGAAGTAGGTGCGGGCGTACATCCGCAGCATCGTGTCGGTGGCGTTGCCCATCTGCTCGATCGCGATGACCCGGCGACCGAGCGCCGGGTGGTTGACCTCGAGGTGGCGGGCGAGGGCGACGCGCTCGTGGCTCGGGCCGGCGATCACGATCTCCTCGGCGTCCGCGAGCGCGTCGGCGATCCCCTCGTACAGCTCGGTCGACGTCAGCGGCGGGGGCGCAGGCGTGGAGGTGTCGGTGCGGAAGGGATCGACACCGATCCGGATCGCGCGCGACTCGCCACCCGAGAGCTCGATCAGACGCGCCCGCTCGTGATCGACCCAGACGAGGATGTGGACCGACGACATCAGCGGCATCCCTGCGCGCGTCGGTCCGACTCAGCCGTGCCCATCTCGTGCCCCATCGCACATCACCGTGTCCCTTCAGCTCCTCGCACGTACAGCGTCCGCATCTCCGCCAGCCCTGGCGACGGGGTCGATCTGACAGTGCCACTGTCAATGTACTGCGCGGACCAATGGTCGGTCCGTGATGTTCGCGCCGCCCGGACCGCCCGGACTGCGTGGTGCGCCGGCCTCAGCCGGCGAAGGCCCACAGCACGAGCACCACGGCGACCGCGATCGCGGCGATGACGATGGCCAGATCGCCGCGCTTGGGAACGTACTTGCGGTGGGGGTTGTAACCCATGGCATCAGTATCGTCCGACGTCATGGAAACCATCGAGGTCGATCGTCACGACGGTGCCGTCACGATCACGCTGAACCGTCCGGCGAAGAAGAACGCCGCGACGGTGCAGCTGTGGACCGAGCTGCTCGAGGTGCTCCGTGAGGTCTCGCGCAGCGCCACCGATCGCGTCGTCGTGATCACCGGCGCGGGTGGCGAGTTCTGCGCCGGCGCCGACCTCTGGGAAGGCCCCGACGAGACGCCGCGTCACGGCCTCGCCGGGATGCGCCACGTCGGCGACGTCGCGCTCGCCCTGCACCGCCTCCCGCAGCCGACGATCGCCAAGGTGCGCGGCGTTGCCGTCGGGGCCGGCTGCAACCTCGCGCTCGGCTGCGATCTCGTGGTCGCCAGCGAGACGGCGCGGTTCTCGGAGATCTTCAGCCGGCGCGGGCTGTCGCTCGACTTCGGCGGGTCATGGGTGCTGCCGCGCCGCGTCGGCCTGCACGTCGCGAAGGAGCTCGCGTTCTTCGGCGACATCCTCAGCTCGGCCGAGGCCAAGGAGCTGGGTCTGGTCAACCGGGTGCTGCCCGACGCCGAGGTCGACGCGTTCGTCGACGGATGGGTGGCTCGGCTGCTGAGCTCGCCGCCGATCGCACTCGCCCAGACCAAGCGGATGCTGAACAACTCGATGGCGATGACGATGGAGCAGGCCCTCGACGACGAGGGCGCGGCGCAGACCGTCAACTTCGGGACCCGCGATACGGTCGAGGCGATCAGCGCCTTCGCAGAGAAGCGCGAACCGACGTTCCGCGGCCGCTGAGCGCGGCGCGTGACCCGGCCGGACGGGCCTGCACCACTAGCGTGTGCGGGATGAAGTGGCTGGTGGCGCCCGTGCTGTTCGGCGCGTTGGTGACCCTCGCGCCCGCTGCCGCCTCGGCCACGGTGCCCGCGCCCCCGGGCGCAGGGAGCACCGTCACCACCGATCCCGCGACGGCCGACACGTCGGAGTCGCCGGCCGCCGCCCCGCTGGCGAGCGACACCGACACCGGTGCGGCCGTGCCGGCACCCGTCGCCGCACCGTCGGCACCACTCGTGCAGATCCCCGCCGGCTGCGAGAGCCCGCCCGTCGCCTCGGTGGTGTTCGTCGGACGGCTGGTGGCGAAGGACTACCGCGTCGCCCGCTACCACATCGATCAGGTGCGGGCCGGTTCTGCCGCCGGCTACGCGTTCGGCGACCTGATCGACGTGCGCTACGACAAGGACGTCGAGTTCCTCGACCTCAACCACGACTACCTCGTCGGTGCCGTGCCCCAGGGTGCCGACCTCGTGCTGACCTCGAAGGTGCGCGAGGCCAAGCCGATCCTCGGCGGCAACGCCATCATCGGGCTCACCGAGAAGGGCGTCGACTGCCCGACGCTGGAGGATCCTGTGCGCACCTTCCACGTCGACGGTTCGCCGATCGACGCGGGCATGCTCAAGGGCCTGGCGGCCGACAAGCAGGGGATCGCGCTCGCGTTCGCCAAGCCGATCGGTGTGGTGATCGCGATCATCCTGGTGCTCGTGCTGGTCCGCTGGCTGTTCGCCGGGATCTTCATCGCCTTCCGTCGTGCCGCCGAGGGCGAGCCGACGGCACGCGATCACGGCGCGCTCTGACGCACCGCGCCGTCGAGCTCAGCTGACCGCCGCCTCGGCGCGCGCCCGGAGATCGGCCACCGCATGGCCGAGCCCCTCGGGGTCGCGGAACAACGCGCTGCCGGCGACGAGGATGTTCGCGCCGGCCGCCGCGGCGCCGGCCACCGTCTTCGGTCCGATGCCGCCGTCGACCTCGACGTCGACCGATCCGTCGAGCCCGGCCGCAGTGATCATCGCCCGCACCTCACGGATCTTGGGCTCCATCGTGGCGATGTACGACTGGCCGCCGAACCCCGGGTTGACCGTCATCACCAGCACCATGTCGACCAGATCGAGGACGTGGGCGACGGCATCGGCGGGCGTGGCCGGGTTGAGCGCGACGGCGGCCTTGGCCCCCAGCGAGGCGATGTGTCCGAGCGTGCGGTGCAGGTGGGTGCAGGCCTCGGCGTGCACGATGAGCCGCTCGCAGCCCGCCTCGACGTACTGCGCGGCCATCGCGTCGGGCGTGAGCACCATCAGATGGGCCTCGAACGGCAGCGACGTGTGCTTGCGCACGCTGGCGATGATGTCGGGGCCGAACGTGAGGTTGGGCACGAACTGGCCGTCCATCACGTCGAACTGGATCCGGTCGACGCCGGCTTCGTCGAGCGCGACGATCTCCTCGCCGAGCCGCGAGAAGTCGACGGGCAGGATGGACGGGGCGATCTCGAACGGGCGCGGCATCACGGCTCACGCTATCGAACCCGAACAGCAGGTCGACCTGGTCGGCGACGCCGTACGATCGGTCGCAATGGATTTCGCCGAACTGCACACCTCGCACCTCGTGGTGGGCGGCGCGGCGCTCGCCCGCCAGGCGACGGGTCGGGTGGTGTTCGTGTCCGGTGCCCTGCCCGACGAGACCGTGGTGGCTGCCCTGCGGACGACGAAGAAGGACTTCGCCACGGCCGATGTGGCCGAGGTGCTCGTCGCGTCGCCGGACCGGGTCGAGCCGCCATGTGAGGCGTGGCACCGCGGGTGCGGTGGCTGCGACTGGCAGCACATCGCGCCGGCCGCCCAGCTGGCGAACAAGGTCGCGATCGTCACCGAGGCGCTGACCCGCACCGGCCGCCTCGCCGATCCCGTCGTCGTCGCCGCCGGCTCGGTCGATCCGTGGGGCTACCGCACCACCGTTCGGCTCGCATCGTCGCGAGGTGCGCTCGGGTTCCGGTCGCGGCGTTCACACCACGTGATCGCGATCACCGAGTGCCCTGTGGCGGCGCCGGCGGTGAACGCGCGGATGCGCGAGCTCGGCGGTCGGCACCACGACGCCGACGAGATCGTCGTGCGGACGTCGATGGCGACGGGCGACGTCGACGATTCCACTGGATCTGTCATCGCCACGCTGCACGAGGTCGTCGCCGGCCAGCGCCTGCAGGTGTCGCTCGGATCGTTCCTCCAGTCGTCACCCCAGGCAGCCGAGCTGCTGGTGGCCGCCGTCGCCAGGGCGTGCGACGACGTCGACATCGCCTCGGCGCAGGTGGTCGACGCGTACGGCGGCATCGGCCTGTTCGCCGCCACGGTCGCCGCCGACGCTGCCCACGTGACGGTGCTCGAGGGGTCGCCGTCGGCCTGCGCCGACGCACGGGTCAACCTCGAAGGTCGCCGCGCCACGGTCGTCCAGGGTCGGGTCGAGGACTGGTCGCCGGAGCCGGTCGATCTGGTGATCGCCGATCCCGCCCGTGCCGGGCTGGACCGCGACGGCACGGCGGTGCTGGTGGCCACGGGCGCGCCGGTGATCGTGCTCGTCAGCTGCGACACGGGCTCGCTCGCTCGCGACAGCCGACTGCTGGTGGCCGCCGGCTACCGCCACGATGGCACCCAGGTGATCGACGCCTTCCCGAACACCTCGCACATCGAGACGGTCACCCGGTTCGTGCGATGACGGACGACCTTCATCCAGCGGACGGTCCGCTCCGTAGACCAGACGTGCGAGATGACTTCAGCTCAGCCTCCGACGCGTCGCTCGTCGTCGCGATCGGTCGCTACAAGCAGGCTGCGCTGGCCGAGGCGTATCGACGCCACGCCGGTGCGGTGTTCGGGCTGGCCAAGCGGCTGCTGCTCGATCACGCCCAAGCCGAAGAGATCGTGCAGGAGGTCTTCCTCCGACTGTGGAACGAACCGGATCGCTTCGATCCGGACCGGGGGTCGCTGCGGAGCTTCCTCCTCGCCCACACCCATGGCCGCTCGGTGGACTCGCTGCGGTCGAACACATCCCGGCGACGGCGTGAGGATCGCGATGCGCACCTCACCGCCGACGCCGGTTACGACCTCGACCGCGAGGTGTGGGACATCACCCTCGCCTCGCAGGTCAGGGAGGCCTTGGCGGATCTGCAAGAAGGAGAGCGGGCGGCGATCGAGATGGCGTACTTCGGAGGGTTGACATATCGAGAGGTCGCCGAGCAGTTGGGCGAAGCGGAAGGCACGGTCAAGAGCCGGATCCGCGTGGGATTGAAGCGTTTGCGCACGAACCTGCTGGCGGCAGGCATTACGTTGGGGGACCACTGATGTCCACGAACCCCTTCGACATGGACGAGCTCCTCGGCGCGTACGCGCTCGACGCGGTCAGCGAGGAGGAACGTCGCGCCGTGGAGGACTACCTCCTTGCCAATCCCCGGGCGCGGGCCGAGGTGCAGGAGCACCGCGAGGTCGCGACGATGCTGGCGTGGTCGGGCATGGACGCCCCCGAGGGCCTGTGGGATCGCATCGCCGGCAACCTGGAAGGTGCCGAGACCGAGCCCGAGCTCGAGCTCGGCCACGTGCTGCCGATGCGTGGTAGCCGGCGCCGGCGCAGCTTCGCCCGCACCGCCGGATCCTGGGCGATGGGCACGGCCGCTGCGGCGCTGATCGCCGTCGTCGCCGTGCGGATCTCCAACGACGACACGTCGTCGAACCGTGCCGACGGTCTCGCGGCCGAGGTCACCCAGGCCATCGCCAACCCGAAGTCGCTGCAGACCGACCTCGTGTCCGGCTCGGACAAGAGCCTCAAGGTCCACGCCGTCATCGATCCCGATGGCCACGGCTACATCCTCGCCGACAGCCTGCCCAAGCTCGGCGCCGACCGGACCTACCAGCTGTGGGGCCAGGTCGACGACAAGCTGATCTCGCTCGGCCTGCTCGGTGACTCACCGTCGACCGAGACGTTCACGGTGAGTGCCCCGGTCTCGCTGCTGGCCATCACCGACGAGGTCGCCGGTGGCGTGCTGTCGTCGGCCAACCCGGTCGTGGTGGCAGGTACCACAGCCTGACCCGGCGGGTTGACGCGGCGGAGTGACGCAGCGGGTTGGCACACTGTTGGCCATGTTGCATCCCGTGCTGTCCGCAGAGGTCGCCGACGCTGTCGCCAACGGCGGCGCTGTCGTGGCGATGGAGTCCACGATCTTCTCCAACCTCGGACTCCCGGCGCCGTTCAACCAGGAAGCTCTCGATCGATGCATCGCCGCGGTCCGCTCGGCCGGCGCGGTCCCGGCGGTCACGGCGGTGCTCGACGGCGTTGCGCGCGTCGGGCTGGACCCGAGCGAGCACGCCCGCATCCTCGGCGCGGCCTGCAAGGTTGCCGAGCGCGACCTCGCCGTCGCCATCGGGGGCGGCTGGGACTTCGGCGCCACCACCGTGTCGGCGTCGGTGGCGCTGGCCGCGGCGGCCGGCGTCAGCGTGTTCGCCACGGGTGGCATCGGCGGCGTGCACCGCGGTGCGGAGATCACCGGCGACATCTCGGCCGACCTCGACGCACTGGCCAACCAGCCGGTGCTCACCGTGTGCGCCGGCGCGAAGGCGTTCCTCGACCTCGGGCGCACGCTCGAGTACCTCGAGACCGTCGGCGTCGCCGTGCTCGGCTGGCAGCACGACTGGTTCCCCGCGTTCTACACGCGCAGCTCCGGGCTGCGAGTGGCTCACCGCGTCGAGTCCGCCGACGCCGTCGCGGCGATCTTCGCGGCCAGGAGCCGGCCGAGCAGCGGCATGCTGCTGACGGCGCCGATCCCGATGGCCGACGAGCTCGACGCCACCCACCTCGACTCGATCCTGTCGACCGCGCTGGCCGACTGCGACGCCGCCGGCATCACCGGTGCGGCCGTGACGCCGTTCGTGCTCGGGCGCATCGCCGAGGCGACCACGGGCCGCAGCCTGCCCGCCAACCTCGCCCTCGCCGAGAACAACGCTGCCGTGGCCGGCGCCGTCGCGGTGGCGATCAGCGCGCGAGCCGCTTCCTGACCCGTTCGAGGAAAGCGGCGCGCTCGGCCTGCGTCGAGCGATCGACCGTGTACAGCGCGAGCCAACGTGTCCGGCAGAACGGGCTGCACAGCACGCACATCGACCGTGTGACCGTGCGCTTGCCCGCCTCGCCCTCGAGCGCGTTGACGAACTTCGACGAGCCGTGGGTGGTGACGACGGTGATGCGGCGCACGTTGCGCAGACCACGGCGGAGTCGCGTCGCGTCCGCAGGTTTGGTCCAGGCGACGCCGTTGATCCAGACCCGGTCGACCCAGCCCTTGAGCATCGCCGGCTGGCCGGCCCACCACGTCGGGTAGATCAGGACCAGCGACTCGCACCACTGCAGATCGGCCCCGTATGTCGCGACACCCGGCTTGGCGGACGGCTCGGCGAGGTGTGCGGCATGGTCCTCGGCCGAGAACACCGGATCGAACCCGTCGGCGTACAGGTCGGTGACGCGCACCTCGTGGCCACCGGCGCGCAGCCCGTCGAGCGCCGCGTCACGGGCTGCCGCAACGAACGATGCCGGGTTCGGATGGCAGTAGACGACGAGTGTCTTCACAGCGTCCGCATCTGACGCTCGACGGTGGCGATGAACTCCGCCCGACGTTGTGGTGTCGCCGAATCAGCCGAGTAGAACGGCAGCCAGTGACGGCGCGTGCGCCAGCCGGTGTTGAGGCGCAGCGCGCGCAGCAGGATCCGCCGGCCGTTGTCGTTGACGAGGCGCACGTACGTCTGGCTCGAGCCGTAGCTGCTGATGCCGACGATCATCTGCACTCGCTGCAGGCCGGGGTGCACCTTGCCCTGCGCGTCGAACACGAACGCGACGCCGGGCACCATCGTCTTCTCCAGCCAGCCCTTGAGCATCGCCGGCAACCCGCTCCACCACGTCGGATAGACGAAGACCATGGTGTCGCACGCCTGCACCGCGGCGACCGACTCGGCGACGAGGGGGTCCACGACGGGATCTTCGCCGTGGTACGCGTGGCGCTCCGGCTCGGTCATCGCCGGTTGGAACCCCATCGCGTACAGGTCGAGCACGGTCACCTCGTGCCCCGCGTCGCGCAGCCCACGGACGGCCGCCTCGGCGGTGGCATGGGTGAAGCTGGTGGGCACCGGGTGCGTCACCACCACCAGGACGTGGCGGGTCACGAAGTTCCGGCCAGCTCGGTGAGGCAGTCGTCGAGCGCGTCGAGCGCCGTCGACAGCTGGTCGTCGGTGACGGCCAGGCTGAGGTTGATCATGCCGCGCGCGGCCGTGTAGATCCCGCGCTGGTAGAGGCCGAGGAACAGCAGCTCCTGGAGCACCTCGTCGCGGGCGGCAGCGCCCTCCGGCGTCGACGGGGGCGTGGCGGTGGCGTGCAGCGACATCATCGATCCGAAGCCGCTGACGCTCACCGGCAGCGCGTGCCGGGCGAGCACCCGTTCGACGTGGCCGCGGAACTCCTCGCCCCGCGCCGTGTGCGCGACCGCGACGTCGGATGTGAACGCCTCGCCCAGCACGATCTCGCCGGCGGCCATCGTGGCGATGTTGTTGTTGAACGTGCCGGCGTGGCTGATGACGCGTCGTGCGCCGGTGACCGGCCGCTCGTCGTCGAACTGGTCGAGCAGGTCGGCCGTGCCACCGAACGCCCCGAACGAGAACCCCCCGCCGATGTACTTGCCGTACGTCGTGATGTCGGCGTCCGCACCCAGCAGCGAGGCCAGCCCGGACGGGCCGTGCCGTGACGTCATCACCTGATCGGCGATGCACACCGCACCGACGGCGCGCGCCGCGGCGAAGGTGCCCGCGAGGAAGCCGGGCACCGACGGGATGCAGCCACCGGAGCCGAGCATCGGCTCGACCAGCACGGCCGCCAGCTCGGCGCCGTGCTGGGCGATGAGCGACTCGGTGCCGGCGAGGTCGTTGTAGGGGGCGATCACGAAGTCGTACGGCGCGTTCCACGGTGCGGCACCGCTGGCAAAGTACAGGACGCCGCCGTGGTAGCCGCCGTGGAAGACCATGATCTTCGTTCGTCCGGTGTGCATCAGCGCGGTGGTGATGGCCATCAGGTTGGCCTCCGTGCCGGAGTTCGTGAAGCGCACCCGGTCGAGGCCGAAGCGCGAGCACATCAGCCGGGCGAGGCCGATCTCGTGGCGGTGCACACCACCGACGCTGGCCAGCTCGGACAGCGCGGCCGCCACCGCGTCGAGGACTCGTCGGTCGCTGTGCCCGAGCAGGCCGGCGGTGTAGTCGCCGAGCAGGTCGATGTACTGCTGGCCGTCGGCATCGGTGAGCATGGCCCCCTCGCCGGCCACGAACGTCAGCGGGAACGGGCGATGAGTGAGCACGGTGCGGGTGTGGCCGCCCGGCAGCACCACACGCGCGGCCTCGTGCTGCAGACGGCTCTCGGGGTGACGGTCGGCGAAGGCCTGGCGGGCCTGATCGAGGGTCGAGGTCGTCACGTTCCGATACTGGCACGCGCCGGTGGGTACCATCGGCCGACGGAGGCACCCCTGTGACGAATGAACAACTGGACGGCTGGGACGAACTGCTGGAGCGGTTCGACCGGCACACGGAGATCGCGCACGGCATGGGTGGCCAGATGCGCATCGACCGCCTCCACGCCAAGGGCGCGCTCACCGCGATCGAGCGAGTGCACGAACTGCTCGACCCGGGCACGTTTCGCGAGATCGGCACGTTCACCGGGCTGGCGATCGAGGCGCCGCGCGATGCGCTCCTCGCCGGCCACGGCACCATCGACGGCCGCCCTGTGCTGGTCGGCGCCGAGGACGCCACCGTGCAGGGCGGCTCGATCGGGTCTGCCGGCAGCTCGAAGCGGGCCCGGCTCGCCGCGCTCGCGCTGCAGGAGGGCGTGCCGCTGGTGATGCTGCTCGACGGCGCCGGTCACCGTGTCAGCTCGGCGATGGAGCGCCACCGACCGGCGCCCGGTGACCTCGCGCTGATGGCCGATCTGATCGGCAGGGTGCCGACGATCGCCGTCGTGCACGGTGCGTCGGCCGGCCACGGCGCGCTGACCGCGCCGCTGTGCGACACCATCATCATGGTCGAGGGCCAGGGTCAGCTGTTCGTGGCCGGACCTCCGCTCGTCGCCGCCGCGACCGGCGAGCAGATCGACAAGGAGACACTCGGCGGCAGCGAGGTGCACCTCGCATCGGGTGTGGGCGACCTCGGTGCGGCCGACGACCGCGAGGCGCTCGCGCTCGTCCGCCGCCTGCTCTCGCTGGAGTGGATCGTCGAGCCGGTGGAGCCGAGCGAGCAGCGCTCGCTGACCCAGCTGATCCCGGCCAACCAGCGCGCCCCGTACGACATGCGCTTGGTGCTGGCCGCGCTGTTCGACGCCGACTCCGTGCTCGTGATGCAGGAGCGCTACGGCGCGTCGCTGATCACGGCGTTCGCCCGCCTCGCCGGTGTCACCGTCGCCGTCGTCGCCAACCAGCCGCTGGTGCGCGGGGGAGCGCTCGACGCCGACGCGGCGCGAAAGGCCGAGCGCTTCATCGGGCTCGCCGGCTCGCGCGGCCTCCCGCTGATCCAGCTCGCCGACAACCCCGGCGTGCTCCCCGGTGCCGCCGCCGAGAAGGCCGGCGCGTTGCGGGCCGCGGCCAACATGTTCGTCGCCCAACACCGCCATCCGCATCCGAAGCTGCACGTCACGATGCGCAAGGCATACGGGTTCGGCAGCTCGATGATGGGCCAGAACCCGTACGGCCACCAGACCGTCACGCTCGCCCTGCCCGATGCGACCGTCGGCGCGATGCCGGCCCGCGGCGGCGCCGACGCGATCGCCGCCGACGATGCGACGCGCGAGAAGCTCGTCGAGCTCGAGCGCGGCGGGCCGTGGCGCCAGGCCGACACGCTGAGCTACGACGAGGTCGTCCATCCCGACGATCTCCGCCAGGCGCTGATCGATTCGCTCCGCCTCGCGTCGGGGCGGCTCTCGCCGGGCCACCACGGCCAGCGCCCGTGATCCGACGATGACGTCCCGACGATGATGCGCCCATGAGGCGGACGGCCGGCTGGCCGTACCTGGCGGCGTTCATCGCGCTCGGCATGTCGCTGAGCCTGCTCGGACCGTCGCTGACCTTCCTGCGCGGCCGGGCGCACGTGTCGACCGGCGAGATCGGCGTGCTGTTCGTCGCCCAGTCGCTCGGCTACCTCGTGGGTGCGCTGTCGTGCGGGCGGCTGTACGACCGCGGCGCCGGCCACCGGGGCATCGCTGCGGGACTGGTCGGCATCGCGGCCGCATCGCTGGTGATCCCGCACGTGACGAGCGTCGCGTTGCTGACGATCCCCGTCGCGTTCGTCGGCGTGTTCTGCGCGTGCGTCGACGTCGGTGGCAACACGCTCGTCGTCTGGCACTCTCGGCGCACCGGTTCGATCCGCCTGCTCAACGGTCTGCACCTGTTCTTCGGGATCGGGGCGCTGCTCGTGCCGGGCCTCGTCAACCGCTCGTTGGCGTGGAGCCACGGGCTGCTCGTCGTGACCACGGTGATCGCGATCTACGCCGTGGTCGTCGCGATCGTGATGCTCGTTCACCAAGCGCCGGTGCACACGACGCCCGACGGCGGCGACCCGCACGCACCGCAGACGCCCACGCGGATCCTCGCCGTGATCGGCATCTTCTTCTTCCTGTACGTCGGCGTGGAGATCGGCTTCAGCGGCTGGATCACCACCTACGCGCAGGGCATCCACCTGCCCGGCCGCAACGCGGCGACATGGCTGAACACCGTGTTCTGGCTGTCGTTCACGCTCGGGCGGCTGCTGGCCGTGGTGCTCGCCAAGCACGTCCGCACCGGCGCGATGCTGGCAGCGTCGTGCCTGCTGACGGTGGGCCTGCTGCTGGTGATGGCGATCGCGAACGGCTCGCCGGCGTTGGTGTGGGTGACCACGCCGCTGATCGGGATCGCCGTCGCGCCACAGTTCGCGACGATGATCGCCTACGCGGAGGAGCGGATCACGCTGTCCGGCCGGGCGACGTCGTGGTTCGTCAGCTCCTCGGGCATCGGTGGGCTCGCGCTGCCGTTCCTGATCGGCCAGCTGCTCGACGGCTCGAGCAGCGCGATGCCGCTCGCGGTGCTCGTCGCCTCGGGCGCCGCCACCGCCTGGCTGCTCGTCGTCCGCCGCACCCTCAACGCCTCCCGCCCCGGCCCGGGTCCCGCGCCGGCCGCCGCAGCACCATCACTGACCGCGTGATGTCGTCCCGCAGACGACATGCCGCGGTCGGACCTCGACGGTCGACTCACTGACCGCGTGATGTCGTCCCGCAGACGACATGCCGCGGTCGGTCGGAGCGCGGTCGAACCTCAGGTGGCGGCGTCGAGGAAGGCGGGGGACTCGCCGCCGCCGTGGGCGGCGATGTTCGCGCCGCTGACGTAGCTGGCGAGCGGCGATGCGAGGTACACGCACACGTCGCCGATCTCGGTGGGCAGCGCGAGCCGACCGAGCGGCACGGTGGCGCCGACCGCGGCGATGCCGGCCTCGTCGCCGTAGAACAGGTGGGCCTGCTCGGTGCGGATCATCCCGGCGGTGATCGCGTTGACGCGCACCTTCGGGGCCCACTCCAACGCCGTGGTGTTCGAGTAGTTGTTGAGCCCTGCCTTGGCCGCCCCGTACGCGGCCGTGCCGGGGGAGGGACGGGACCCGCACACGCTGGAGATGTTGATGATCGAGCCGCCGGAGTCCTGCTGCTGCATGTGGTGGTTGGCCTGCTGGCTGCAATAGATGGCCGCGAGCAGGTTGAGCTGCACGAGGCGCTCGGTGATGCGCGGCACGACGGTGGCGGTGTCGACCGGCGGTGAGCCGCCGGCGTTGTTGACGAGCACGTCGAGCCGGCCGTTCGCGGCGACGACGGCGTCGATCACCGCGAACGCCGCCGCGCCGTCGCGCAGGTCGGCCGGGAAGAACTGCCAGGCGGTGGGGAGGTCGTCGACGGGCTTGCGCGCGCACACGACGACCGTCGCGCCCGCCTCGTCGAAGCGCTGGGCGATGCCGCGGCCGACGCCTTTGGTGCCACCGGTGACGAGCACGACCATGCCCGTGAAGTCGATCGTGATCGCCATGCGGGGCAGCGTAGCGACTCGAATCTGACGCGCCGTCAGATGCCCACTAAGGTCGCCAGGATGGGGATTTCCACACAGACGGACGAGCGCGGGGTGGCCGAGGTCGTCGTCGACTGCCCGAAGGTGAACGCGCTCACAGTGGCGCAATGGTTCGAGCTGGCCGACGCCGTGACGGCGGCCGGTCGTGACACGGCGACGCGGGCGGTGGTGCTGCGCGCCGAAGGCAAGGGCTTCAACGCCGGCGTCGACATCAAGGAGATGCAGAACACCACCGGCTTCGACGCACTGATCGGCGCCAACAAGGGCTGCTACGCCGCGTTCGCCGCGGTGTACGACTGCCCCGTGCCCGTCATCACCGCGGTCAACGGCTTCTGCGTCGGCGGCGGCATCGGCCTGGTCGGCAACTCCGACATCATCATCGCCAGCGACGACGCCTACTTCGGGCTCCCCGAGGTCGATCGTGGCGCGCTCGGCGCCGCCACCCACCTGTCCCGGCTGGTGCCGCAGCACAAGATGCGGGCGATGGTCTACACGTCGGCGACGGCCACAGCGCAGGAGCTCCACGCCTTCGGCAGCGTGCTCCAGGTCGTGCCCCGCGCCGAGCTGCGCGACGCGGCGTTCGCCGTCGCCCACCAGATCGCCGACAAGTCGCCGATCGTGATCCGCGCCGCCAAGGAGAGCCTCAACGGCATCGACCTCTGGGACGTCAAGAAGAGCTACCGGTTCGAGCAGGGCTTCACGTTCGAGCTCAACCTGTCCGGTGTCGCCGACGAGCTGCGCGACGACTTCTCCGGAACGAACAAGGCCGATTCGAACAAGGCACAGGGAGCCAACTGATGGGGCGCGACAAGCGGATGACCGAGGACGAGGCGGTTGCCACGCTGTCCGACGGGATGACCATCGGCATCGGCGGCTGGGGCAGCAGGCGCAAGCCGATGAGCCTGGTGCGTGCCCTACTCCGCTCCGACGTGAAGGACCTCACCATCGTGTCCTACGGCGGGCCCGACGTCGGCCTGCTCGCGGCCGCCGGCAAGATCCGCAAGATCATCTACGGCTTCGTGTCGCTCGACTCCATCGCGCTCGAGCCCCACTGGCGGGCCGCCCGCCAGAGCGGCTCCATCGCCGAACCCGTCGAGTACGACGAGGGCATGCTCCAGTGGGGCCTGTACGCCGGCTCGCTGCGCCTGCCGTTCCTGCCGACCCGCGCCGGGTTGGGATCAGGCGTGATGGACGTCAACCCGGGCCTGCGCACGGTGACCTCGCCCTACGCCGACGGCGAGGAGCTGCTCGCCGTGCCGGCGATCCGCCTCGATGCGGCGTTCGTGCACCTCAACCGCAGCGATGCGAGCGGCAACGCCCAGTTCCTCGGGCCCGATCTGTACTTCGACGACCTGGTCCTCGGCGCCTGCGATCCGGGCCACCGGTTCCTCAGCTGCGAGAAGATCGTCGACTCGGCCGATCTGCTGAAAGAGGGCACGTTCCACACCCTCCGGATCAACCGCAGCATGGTCGACGGCGTGATCGAAGCGCCGAACGGTGCGCACTTCACGACGTGCGAGCCCGACTACGGCCGCGATGAGAAGTTCCAGAAGGCCTACGCCACCGCAGCCGTCAACCCCGACGACTGGGCCACGTTCGAGCAGCGCTTCCTCTCCGGCGGCGAGTCCGACTACCAGTCCGCCGTGCAGCAGTGGAAGGCCGAACAATGAGCGACAACGCAACATCGACCAGCACGACTCCGGCGCTCGCCGACGTCATCGTCATCGCCGCCGCCGAGGCGTTCCGCGGCGACGGCGAGATCTTCGCCAGCGGCATGGGCACCATCCAGACGCTCGCGGCGCGCACGGCGCGCAGCACGTTCGAGCCCGACCTCCTCGTCAGCGACGGTGAGGCGTTCTTCGTCGGCAACGAGCTGCCGATCGGCGGCACCGACAAGGTGATCGAGGGCTGGATCCCGTTCCGCAGCGTGTTCGACACGGTGTGGGGCGGACGCCGTCATGTGATGATGGGCGCCAGCCAGATCGACCGCTACGGCAACACCAACATCGCGATCATCGGCTCGTTCGCCAAGCCCAAGGCCCAGCTGCTGGGCGTGCGCGGCGGGCCGGGCAACACCATCAGCCACGCGACCAGCTTCTTCATCCCCAAGCACACCACCAAGGTGTTCGTGCCGAAGGTCGACATGGTCAGCGGGCTCGGCTACGACAGCGTCGCCGGGCTCAGCGAGCAGGCTCGCAAGCACCATCGTCTTCCCCGCGTCGTCACCAACCTCGCCGTGCTCGACTTCGAGACACCGGACCACTCGATGCGCCTCGTCAGCGTGCACCCCGGTGTGTCCGTCGCCGATGTGCAGGAGGCCACTGGCTTCGAGCTCGTCATCGACGGCGATGTGCCCACCAGCCGCGCCCCCACCGCCGAGGAGCAGGTCGTCATCGACCGTCTCGATCCTCGTGGCCTGCGTCACCGCGAGGTGTCCTGACGTGGGGGACCGGTTGCACACCTCGCTCTGCGATCTCGTCGGCATCGAGTACCCGATCATCCAGACCGGCATGGGCTGGGTGGCGGGCGCCAAGCTCACCAGCGCCACGTCGAAGGCCGGTGGCCTCGGCATCCTGGCGAGCGCGACGATGGACTTCCAGCAGCTGAAGTCGGCCATCGCCGAGGTGAAGTCGCGCACCGACAAGCCGTTCGGCGTCAACCTCCGCGCGGACTCCGCCGACGTCGGCGATCGCGTCAAGCTGATCATCGACGAGGGGGTGCGCGTCGCGTCGTTCGCGCAGGCGCCGAAGGAGGCACTGATCTCCCAGCTGCACGACGGGGGAGCGCTGGTGATCCCGTCGATCGGGGCCAAGCGCCACGCCGAGAAGGTGCTGCAGTGGGGGGTCGATGCCGTGCTCGTGCAGGGTGGCGAGGGTGGTGGCCACACCGGCTCCGTGCCGACCACGATCCTGCTCCCGCAAGTCGTCGACGCGGTTGCGGGCAAGGTGCCCGTGATCGCGGCCGGCGGCTTCTTCGACGGTCGCGGCCTGGTGGCCGCGCTGGCCTACGGGGCATCGGGCATCGCGATGGGCACCCGGTTCCTGCTCACCAGCGACTCCGCCGTCCCGCAGTCGGTGAAGGACTTCTACCTCGCTCGTGCCGTCACCGACACGACGGTGAGCAAGCAGGTCGACGGCGTGCCCCACCGCGTGCTCAACACCGATCTCGTCATCCAGCTCGAGAGCGGCAGCGGCAAGCTGCTCGCCCTGCCGCGTGCCGCCCTCAACGCGCTGAAGTTCCAGAAGCTCACCCACACCCCGTACCGGGCGATGCTCAGCGAGGGCCTGGCGATGCGCAAGAGCGGCGACCTCAGCTGGGCGCAGATGCTGATGGCCGCGAACACGCCGATGCTGCTCAAGGCCGCGCTGGTCGACGGCAAGGTCGACAGCGGCGTGATGGCGAGCGGCCAGGTCGTGGGCGTCATCGACGACCTGCCCACCTGCGCTGAGCTGATCGAGCGGATCATGACCGAGGCGGCGACCGTGCTCGCCGACCTCGCCGGCTGAGCCGTGGGCGCGCAGACCGTCCTCGACGGCGAAGACGCGGTTCGCGCCGCGGTCGGGATGTCGCTCGGCACCAGCGAGTGGTTCGAGATCACGCCGGCACGCATCGACGACTACATCGCCGCGACGGGCGACCCGACGCGCGCGTACTTCGCCGTCAGCCTGTCGAACATGTTCCTGCCGCAGATCGTCGAGGTCCGTGGCTACTCGCTCGGCGTCAACTACGGCACCCAGGCCGTGCAGCTCGGCGCGCCACTGCGGGCCGGCGACCGCGTGCGCGGGCGGGCCAGCCTCGTCGAGGTGGCCGACGTGCGTGACGGCATCCAGACGACGATGGTCATCACCATCGAACGAGATGGCGAGCGCGACGCGCCCGGACCCGACGATGCCGAGACGTGTGTGATCGAATCGCTGTCCCGCTGGTTGAACCCGGCGCCGCCCACCGCCAGCACTGGAGCCTGACATGACCGTGATGCAGATGTACCGGATGGACGGTCAGGTGGCGTTCGTCAACGGTGCCGGGCGCGGCATCGGCGCAGCGAGCGCGCTCGCGCTGGCCGAGGCCGGCGCCGACGTCGCGATCCGCGCCCGAACGCTCAGCCAACTCGAGGAGACGGCCGCTGGCATCCGTGCGTTCGGTCGCCGGGCCCTCGTGATCCAGGCCGTTGAGGAGGAGGGCGACGACGTCGCCGCGCTCGACAAGGTCGTCGCCGAGTTCGGCGCGCTGCACGCGCTCGTCAACGTGGTCGGAGGAACCATGCCGGCGCCGTTCATGCGCGGCACCGACAAGAAGCTCAACGACGCGTTCGACTTCAACGTCACCGGCCCGATCCGGATGTCGCGCGCCGCGGTGCCGCACATGCTCGCGGCGGGTCACGGCTCCATCGTGATGATCACGACGACGATGGCGCACCTCGTCGCCCGCGGCTTCAGCACCTACGGCATGGTCAAGGCCGCGCTCGACCACGGCACCAAGTTGCTCGCCGCCGACCTCGCGCCGCGCATCCGCGTCAACGCGGTCGCACCCGGCTCGATCCACACCGAGTCGCTCGAGGTCATCATGCGCGACCCCGAGGTGCGCAAGGCCATCGAGGACGCCACGCCGCTGCGCCGCCTCGGCGTCGCCGACGACATCGCCGCCGCGGTCCTGTACCTGTGCAGCCCGGCATCGTCGTACATGACGGGTCAGTCCCTGCACGTCGATGGTGGCCTGCGCGTGCCGAACTTCGACATGGGGCTCCCGGACCTGTGAACCCCTGATGTCCGAGGCGCCGGAGCTCGACACCGAGATCGCGGAGGCGTCGCTGCCGCCCTCCACCAAGGGCGACTCGATGCGGGTCTTCCGTCACCGCGACTTCACGATCTTCTTCTCTGCCGCTGCCATCAGCAACGGGGGCAGCTGGATGCAGCTCGTCGCCGTGCAGGCGCTGCTCTACAACCTCACCAACAGCGGCACGTGGCTCGGTCTCTCGACCGTGGTGAGCCTCGTGCCCGCGCTGCTGCTGACGCCATACGCGGGCGTGCTCGCCGACCGGGTGTCGCGCCAGAACATGCTCCGCGTCACCCAGACCGTGCAGATGTGCACGGGCTTCGTGCTGTGGGGCGTCTACGTCGGCCACGTCGTCTCGCCGGCATGGATCGTCGGCATCGGTTTCGTCAACGGCGTCACCGCCGGGTTCCAGGCGGCGACCTGGCAGTCGTTCGTGCCCCTGCTGGTGCCGCAGGAAGACATGATGGCCGCAGTGCGGCTGAACAGCACCCAGTACACCATGGCCCGCGCGATCGGCCCAGCGTTCGCCGGGATCATCGTGCAGCTGTGGGGCACCGGCGCATGCATCCTGTTCGACGCCGTGTCGTACCTGCTCGTCATCGTCACGCTCTTGCTGATCCGGCCGCGGGCCAACATGGTGGCGGCCCGCGAGCAGAAGGTGTGGCAGGGGCTGAAGGAGGGTGCGGCGTACCTCTGGAACCGCCGGCCGCTGCGGCTCGCCGTGATCCTGGCCCTGTTCGTCGCAACGCTCGGCCAGTCGGTGCAGTACGTCGCCTCGGCGATCAGCGAGCGCATCTTCCACCACTCCAGCGAGTCGAACGCCGGCCTGCTCGCGGCGTACGGCATCGGCGCGGTGACGTCGTCGATCGCCACCATCCGCCTCGGCGATCGCCTGCGCCGCTCGGTGCAGATGATGGTGGGGTTCATGATGTTCGTGGTCGGCGTCGGTCTTGTCCCGCTGACGCACGTGTACTTCGTCGGCCAGATCGCGTTCTTCATCGCCGGGCTCGGTCACCTCGCGGTCGCCGTCGCGCTGAACACGCTCATCCAGGGCACCGTGCCCGACGAGTACCGCGGGAGGGCGATGAGCTTCTACCTGTTCGGTCTGCTCGCCGGCCTGCCGATCGGCTCGCAGATCCTCGGCTCGCTCGGCGACGCGATCGGGTTCCACACCACGCTCCTGCTCGACGCCGGTGCACTGTTGACGCTGGTGGTCGTGCTGGCCGTCACGGGCTTGTGGCGCGATCTGGACGCCACACCCGAGCAGATCACCGCAGTGATCGATCAGCGACTCGTGAGTCGATCTGCCGCGACGGTCAGTCCAACCAGCTGACCCCGGTCATCTCCTCCGACACGGTCCACAGCTGACGGGCGACATCGGCCTTGTGGCTGTACGCGCTCGAGTGGACCTTGATCGGGAAGCCGCGCGTCTGGCTGATGCCGTCGGGGCCGTAGTAGTCGGAGCCCTTCGCCATCGGATCGGTGGCGGCGCGCAGCGTGGGGAGCGCGCCCATCGTCGCCGAATGCATGACCAGGTTGGCGATCGGCTGGAACGTCTTCATCAAGAACCCTGCGTCGCGCCCCAGCTCGGTGTTGGACCCACCGGGGTGGCAGGCCAGCGCGATCGTGGTGGAGTCGGCGGCCAGCAGCCGCCGCTGCAGCTCGTACGTGAACAGCAGGTTGGCCACCTTGCTCTGCCCGTAGCGCAGCCAGCGGTGGTAGCCCTCGGTGGCGTCGAGGTCGTCGAACGCGATGCGGCCCATCCGATGCCCCTGGCTGCTCACGCTCACCACGCGTGCGGCCGGCGCGGCGTTCAGGCGGTCGAGCAGGAGCCCGGTGAGCGCGAAGTGGCCGAGGTGGTTGGTGCCGAACTGCATCTCGAACCCGTCGGCCGTGCGGCTGAGCGGCAGGGCCATCACACCGGCGTTGTTGATCAGCAGATCGAGCTTCGGCTCGCTGTCGTTGACGGTGGTCGCCGCCGCACGGACCGACGAGAGGTCGGCGAGGTCGAGCGGCAGGACCTGGACGTCGGCACCGGGTGCGGACACGCGGATCCGCTCGAGCGCGGTCGCGGCCTTCTCCGGGTTGCGGCAGCCGAGCAGCACCTTGGCCCCGCGCTGGGCGAGCGCGCGGGCGGCCTCGTAGCCGATGCCCGAGTTCGCTCCTGTCACCAGTGCGGTGCGGCCGGTCTGGTCGGGGATGTCGGTCTCGGACCACTTCGGCTCGCTCATCGCAGCATCCTGCCATGGATCGCCCGGCTCCGCGTCTGCCCTGATCGAGGAGTTCTGACACACTGTTCCGATGGCTCGGGGGCATGCATGACGGATCTGGACGAGGCGCCGACGCGCCCGACGACACGGTTCCCGGCGGACCTCACCCGGCGCATGGTCGACCGCATCCGCGATCGTTCGCTCGACACCGCACCGCATGCGGTGTCCGAGCCGGCAAGTGCGTTCACGGATCCCGTGCGGTTCGAGCGCGAGCGCGAGGTGCTGTTCCGTCGTGGCGCGCACGTGGTCGGCTGGGCGGGCGAGCTGCCCGGGCCGAACACCTTCGTCACCAAGCAGGTCGCCGGCATCCCGGTGCTGATCACCCGCGATGGCGATGGCGAGCTCCATGCGTTCCTCAACGCCTGCACCCATCGCGGCGCGCAGGTGGCCGACGGTTGTGGCGAGGCGCGACGGTTCACGTGCCCGTACCACGCGTGGGTCTTCGACGGCTGCGGTGCCCTCGTCGGCCAACCCGAGGCGTGGGCCTTCGCCGAGATCCCGCGCGACGAGCTGTCGCTCGTGCCGCTGCGGATCGCCAGCGTCCACGGCCTGCTCGTGGTGAGCCTCAGCGACGACGTGGATCCCGCCGAGCACCTTGCATCGATCGCGCCGCACATCGCCGACATGGGCTACGACGAGCACGAGGTCGTGTGCACCGAGACGTTCACGCTGCAGTGCAACTGGAAGATCACGGTCGACGTCAACCTCGAGGCGTACCACGTCAAGTTCCTGCATCGCGACTCGCTGAGCTCGTTCGTGATGAACCACGCGGTGAGCGACACGTTCGGGCAGCACGCCCGCTGGGTCTTCCCCACCTTCGCCGATCCGGGCATCGTCGATCTGCCCGAGAGCGAGTGGCCCGAGCCGGCGCCGTTGACGCTGGTGCACATGTTCTTCCCGAGCTGCGTGATCCTCGAGACACCGTCGAGCAGCCAGATGCTGCGGATCTACCCCGGCAGCCGGCCGGGGGAGTCGACGGTGGAGATCACCGAGGCCAGCATCCATCCGATCACCTCCGAGGAGGAGCGCGCCGCGCGCAAGCTCGGGTCCGGCTTCACGATCAAGATCCTCGGCGGCGAGGACTTCCCGGTGGCCGAGCAGTGCCAGCGCGGCGCGGAGGCCGGGCTGTCACGGTTCGTGTTCGGCACGGTCGAGCCGATGCTGCAGCACTGGCACAACGCGTGGCGCGAGGCGATCGCGCAGCCGCCGCAGTCCTGAGGGGAACGCCATGGTCATGTTGACGTACAGCCGCGCGATCGCAGACAACGCCGCGCGCCAGCCTGACCGTGTCGCGATCTCGTGCGCCGACGACTCGATCACGTGGGCCGAGCTGGAGGCCCGCACCAACCGCCTCGCCCGCGCCTACGCGGCGCTGGGCGTGACCCGGAACTCGTTCGTGACCATCGGGCTGCCGAACTCGATCGGCTTCTTCGAGGCGTGCATCGCCGCATGGAAGCTCGGCGCAACGCCCCAGCCGATCAGCTACCGGCTGCCCGACCGCGAGCGCACAGCCATCGTCGAGCTGGCCGATTCCTCGCTCGTCGTCGGCGCCGATCCGGCCGCCCACCCGGGCCGCACGGTGATCCCCGCCGGCTACGAGCCGGACCCGACACTCGACGATGCACAGCTGCCCGACGCGTTCAGCGATCACTGGAAGGCGCCGACGTCCGGGGGATCGACGGGGCGTCCGAAGCTGATCGTCGCCACGGATCCGAGCATCGCCAACACCGAGGTGCAGGGCCTCGGCCAACGTCGCGACGGTGTGGTGATCGTGCCCGGGCCGCTCTACCACAACGCCCCGTTCAGCTTCTCGAACGGCGGTCTGATGGCCGGCAACCACGTCGTGATCCTGCCCAAGTTCGATGCCGAGGCGACCCTCGCCGCGATCGATCGCCACCGTGCCGACTGGATGCTGCTCGTGCCGACGATGATGCAGCGGATCACCCGTCTGCCCGACGAGGTGCGCGACCGCTACGACGTGTCGTCGCTGCAGACCGTGTGGCACATGGCCTCGCCCTGCCCGCCGTGGTTGAAGGAGGCGTGGATCGACTGGCTCGGCGGCGAGAAGATCTTCGAGCTGTACGCGGGCACCGAGGCCCAGTCGGTCACCGTCGTGCGTGGCGACGAGTGGATGGCGCACCGCGGCACCGTCGGCCGCCCGGTGTCGGGCGAGATGCGCATCCAGGATCCGGAGACGTTCGAGGTGCTGCCGACCGGTGAGGTCGGCGAGGTGTTCATGCGCACCGGCACCGACCGGAGGACCTACGAGTACATCGGTGCCGAGGCGCGCACCAGCCCTGACGGCTGGGAGAGCCTTGGCGACATGGGCTCGATGGACGCCGACGGCTACCTGTACCTCGCCGATCGGCGCAGCGACATGATCCTGTCCGGTGGTGCCAACATCTACCCGGCCGAGATCGAGGCCGCCATCGACGAGCATCCAGCCGTGGTGTCGTGCGCGGCGATCGGCCTGCCCGACGAGGACCTCGGCAACCGCATCCACGCCGTCGTCCAGATCAGCGAGCCCATCGACGTCGACGAGCTGCGCGCGTTCCTGGCCGAACGGCTCGTGCGCTACAAGATCCCGCGCACGTTCGAGTTCGTCACCGACGAGGTCCGCGGCCACGACGGCAAGGTCCGCCGCAGCGCCCTCCGCGATTCGCGCTCCTGACGAGATCGGTTCGGCGAAGGGCGTTGCCCTGCAGTGGGGTTGTTTTCACGCGGAGAACCACTCTTCAGGCGATGATGCCGCTCGCGCGGAGGGTGGCGATCTCGTCGGCGGTGAGGTCGAGCTCGGCGGCCAGCACCTCGTCGGTGTGCTCGCCGAGCCACGGCACGCGGGTCTCGGGACCCTCGGCGACGGCGCTCATCTTGATCGGGTTGCCGGGTGAGATGACGGGCTCGGCGACGCCGTCGACGCGGGGCATCTCGACGAGCATGTGGTGCGCGGCGACGTGCGGGTCGTCGATGACCTGCTGCGCGCTCAGGCACGGACCCGCGGCGACCCCGGCCTTGGCGAGCGCCTGGCAGGCCTCGATGTTGGTCATCGATGACGCCCACTCGTACACGCCGGCGCGGATGTGCTCGATGTTCTGGCGCCACAGCGGACGGGTCGCGAACCGGGGGTCGCTGGTCCACTCCGGCTTGCCGATCAATTCGGCGAGGCGGGCGAACTCGTGCTCGCGCCCGATCTGGATCATGAACCAGCCGGTGCCGGCCTCGAACCCGTCGAGGATCATGCTCAGGCCGCGGCCGGGCTCGGGGCGCTCGCCCATCGACCAGTAGTTCACGACCACGTCGGCGAACGACACCATCGCGTCGAACATCGCGACGTCGACGTACTGGCCGATGCCGGTGGCGTCGCGCTGGCGAAGCGCGGCGAGCACGCCGATCACGCCGAACAGCGAGGTGCCGATGTCGCCGAGCGCGCCGACGGGGCTGATGGCCGGCGGTTGCCCGGGCTGGCGCTTCCAGTCGTAGAGACCGCTCATCGCCTCCGCGACGCCGGCGTAGGCGGGCCAACCGTCGTACGGCGTCTCGGTGGTGTTACCGAAGCCGCTGATCGAGAGGTAGATCGCGGCCGGGTGCACGGTGCGGATGTCGTCGTAGCCGAGGCCCATCTTGGCGAGCGCGCCACCCTTGAAGTTCTCGGCGACGATGTCGAACTTCGGGGCGAGCTTCAGGATCAGGTCGCGGCCCTCGGGTGCCTTGAGATCGACGCAGATCGAGCGCTTGTTGAGGTTGTTGCGCACGAAGGTGGCGCCGACGTTGCGACCCTCGGGATCCTTCATCGCCGGCAGCGAGCCACGGCCGAGGTCGCCGCCCTTGGGGTGCTCGACCTTCACCACGGTCGCACCGAGGCGGGCGAGGAGCTGGGTGGCGTAGGGGAGCGCCTGCATCTGCTCGAGGGTGAGGATCCGCACCCCGTCGAGCGGCTTGCCGTTGGCGATGGCTCCGGCGTTGGCGATGTCTCCGAGCTGCATGGCGGTCACCGTATCCGACGCCCTGTGAGGTGACGGGGGTCGACCTCCGGCGTCAGCGGCCGCCGGTGACCTCGAGGAACGTGCCGGTGGTGTAGCTGGCAGCATCGCTGCACAGCCAGATGACGGCGGCGGCCACCTCGGCCGCCGAACCGGTGCGCTGCATCGGGATCATCGTGCGCATCCGCTCGGTGCGACCGGGGGAGAGCACCTTGTCGAAGTCGGTGACGATGAGGCCGGGCCGCACGGCGTTGACGCGGATGCCCTGAGTCGCGACCTCCCGGGCGAGGCCGGTGGTCATCGTCTCCAACGCCCCCTTCGACGCCGCGTAGTGCACCCACTCGCCGGCTCCGCCGAGCACCGCTGCCTTCGACGTGATGTTGACGATGTTGCCGCCGCTGCCGCCGTGATCGGTGGACATGTGCGCCACCGCTGCCTGCGCATACAGGAAGGGAGCGGTGAGGTTCACGGCCCACAGCCGGGTGAGCATCTCCGCGTCGACGACGTCGATGCTGCCGTACGCGCCGCCACCGCCTGCGTTGTTGATCAGCGCGTCGACGCGGCCGAACCGTTCGAGCACGGCCGCGAACGTGGGTGCCGCTGCCGTCGGGTCACCAGCGTCTGACCGGAGCGCGAGCGCGGCGTGGCCGTCGGCGACCAGTGCCTCGGCGGCGTCCCTGCTCGACTCGTACGTGATGGCGACGTCGTAACCCGCCGCGCTGGCCGCGATCGCGATGCCGGCGCCGATCCCACGAGATCCACCGGTGACGAGCATGACGGGCGACGACATGGACCGAGTGTAGGACGGCGGCCGATCCGGGACCCGTGGAGTTGGCCCCAGGTTCTTCCTACGCGACGACGTCGACGACGAGGGCGCTGATGGCGGCCTCGATCGGGCCGGTGCCGTACTCGGCGGTGATCGCCGCTTCGGCTGCCGCAGTGGCGGCTGCCAGCGCGCCCGTGCCCCGAGCCTCGAGCTCACCGCGCAGCGGTGTGCCCTGGCAGTACGCGACGGCGACGTCGTTCGCGCCGGCGGCGCGGCTGCGGCGGTCCACCCGTTCGATCACCGGGTCGGCGGTGAAGCCACCGGCGAGGAGGTCGGCCACGATGGTGGCGGGATCCCGGTAGCCGTGCGGGGTGCGCTCGAAGAAGTGGCTGGGGTCGTCCGGGGCGAGGGCGTTGACCGCTGCGGTGACGACCCGCGCGAAGTCGTTGCGATCGAGCGACTCCCACACGTTGAACAGCAGTCGGCCACCCGGCCGCAGGACGCGCCGGATCTCGGCGAAGGCGGCGGGCTGTGGGCGGAAGAACATCACGCCGAACTGGCACACGACCACGTCGAACGACGCGTCGTCGAACGGCAGCGCGAACACGTCGGCCTGCCGGAACCGGACGGGCCGGCTCGTCCCGATCCGCTCGGCGCGGTCGAGCATCGCCTGGTTCAGATCGGTGGCGGTGATCGCGACGGCCGCGGGGAGGGTGTCGGCGAGCAACCGGGTGACCGCGCCGGTGCCGGCCGCGATCTCGAGCAGGTCGCCGTCGACCGTGCCGGCGAGGCGCTCCGTCACGTCGATCGCGTACGGGGTGAAGATCAGCGGCACGAAGAGCTCGTCGTAGATGTCGGGCACCGCGCCGGCGAACAGGTGGTCGGACTCGGGCGCCGTCATGATCCGACCGTACACGCCCTGACCGATCGCCCGGACGGGACCTACAGTGCCTGCATGCGCCTCGCTGCACTCCTCCTCGTCGGTGCGATCACGGGAGCAGCGTGCAGCTCGACCAGCACCTCGTCGCCCTCGACCGCCGCCGTCACCACGGTGGCGCCGACGACGGTCGTCACGAGCACGGCGCCGGCCGCGACCGATGCGACGGCGGAACCGGCCACCACCGAGCCGGCGCCGACGACGGAGCCGCCGACCACCGACGCGCCCACGACGACCGAGCCCGCCACGACCGAGCCCGCCGCGACCGATGCCCCGACGACGTCGTCGACGGTCGCCGAGCCGCCGGACCCGACCCGGCCCTATACGGTCTTCGTGCCCACCACGTACGACGCCGGCACGCCGGAGCCGCTCGTGCTGCTGCTCCACGGCTACTCGGCGTCTGGCGATCTGCAAGAGGGCTACTTCCAGCTCCAGGCCCAGGCGGAGTCACGCGGGTTCCTGTACGTGCACCCCGACGGCACCAAGAACGCGCTCGGCAACCAGTTCTGGAACGCCACCGACGCGTGCTGCGGGTTCGGTGTGTCCCAGGTCGACGACTCGGCGTACCTGATCGACATCATCCACCAGGTCGAGGCCGACTACAACGTCGACCGCAAGCGGGTCTACCTCGTCGGCCACTCCAACGGCGGCTTCATGTCGTACCGGATGGCCTGCGACCACGCCGACGAGATCGCCGCGATCGTCAGCCTCGCCGGGGCGACGTGGGAGGACACCACGAAGTGCACACCGTCGGAGCCGGTGAGCGTGCTCGAGGTGCACGGCACGGGTGACCACACGATCGCCTACGACGGCGGCCAGAACCTCGGGCACACGTTCCCGAGCGCGCCCACGACGGTGGCCACCTGGGCGACCTACGACGGTTGCACGCCGACCCCGGTCGACGGCACCGACACGCTCGACCTGGTCAGCTCGATCGACGGCAACGAGACCACCGAGCAGAGCTTCGCCGGCTGCCCACCCGGCATCGACGTGAACCTGTGGACGATGGCGGGCGCGCCGCACATCCCGCCGCTGACGGCGAACTTCGCGCCCGACATCATCGACTTCCTGTTCGCCCACCCGAAGCCCTGAGGCAGGGCACGGGCCCGCGTCAGCCGTCGACGACCGCCAGCTGCACCGGCGGCCGCGCCGGACCTTCGGGCGCATCGCGCGCCCAACCGAGGTACATGACGTTCACGATGCGCACGTCGGGCTCGAAGCCGCACAGCTCGAGGACGCGAGGCGAGTCGATGAGCGGTGCGGTGCCCCAGTAGGTGGCGAGGCCGAGCGCCGTCGCGCCGAGCAGCATGTTCTGGATGCCGGCGGCGACGGCATCGCGGTTCTCGTCGTGACGGCTCGGGTTCCCGTCGGCCGCCGCGCCGATCACGAGCACGGCCGGCGTGCGGGTGTACTTCGTCAGCGTCTTGGCGCGCTTGCCCTCGTCGCCGAAGTCGCGGTCGTTCATGTCGGCGACGAACGCCTGACCGAGGCGGGCACGACCCTCGCCCGTGAACAGCGCGAACCGCCACGGCCAGGTGCGCTTGTGGTTCGGCGCCCACTGGGCCAGCTCGCAGAGCTGCTCGACGACGTCGGTCGGCACGGCGCGATCGGGGTCGACGAGCATGCTCGTGCGACGCGAGCGGATGAGCGTGGCGAGGTCGTCGAACGTCGTCGTCATGTCTGCACTCTGCCCCGCGATCCGGTCCGTTCCAACCGGGGCCGGCACCGGGCGCGGGGTTAAGTTCCGACCCGTGACGAGCGCGGAGAGCAACGCAGGATCGAGCCCCTTCGGCGGCGAAGGGTTCGCCGGTCGGATCGGGCGGACGATGGCCGGTTCGCAGAACGACTGGCCGACGCCGCCGGCACCACCGAGCGGTGCGCCGAACATCGTGTTCGTGCTGGTCGACGACGTCGGGTTCTCCGACATCGGTTGCTTCGGCAGCGAGATCAACACGCCACACATCGACCGCCTGGCCGCCGAGGGCGTCCGCTTCACCAACTTCCACGTCAACCCGATGTGCTCGCCGACCCGTGCCTCGCTGCTGACCGGGCTCAACGCCCACGCTGCCGGGATGGGCCACATCGCCCAGGACGATCCCGGCTTCCCCGGCTACCGCGCCGAGATCGCGTCGAACGTCGCGACAGCGGCGGAGATCCTGCGCGGCGCCGGCTACGCGACGTTGATGGTCGGCAAGTGGCACCTCTGTCGCGACGCCGACATGTCCTCGGGCGGACCGCAGCACGGCTGGCCGTGCCAGCGCGGGTTCGATCGCTACTACGGCATCCTCGAGGCCTTCACCAACCTGCACCAGCCGCACCGCCTGGTGGAGGACAACCACGTCGTCGAGATCGACCAGTACCCGGACGACTACTTCCTCACCGACGACCTCACCGAGAAGGCGATCCGGATGATCCGCGACCGGGCCGCGTCACGGCCGGGTCAGCCGTTCTTCTTGTACATGGCCCATCCCGCGGCCCACGCCCCGCTCGTGGCCAAGCCGGTCGACGTCGAGCGTTACCGCGACGCGTACACCCAGGGTTGGGACGAGATCAGGATCAGCCGCCACGCCCGCCAGCTCGAGCTCGGGATCATCCCGCCCGGCACTCCGTTGCCGCCGCGCAACAGCGAGCCCGGTGACGACGTGCACGCGTGGGACGACCTCACCGACGACGAGCGCACCGTGTACGCCCGCTACATGGCGGTGTACGCGGCGATGGTCGACGAGATCGACCAGAGCGTCGGCCGGCTCCGCGAGGCGCTGGTGGAGATGGGGGAGTGGGAGAACACGATCCTCGTCTTCCTGTCCGACAACGGTGCGAGTCGCGAGGGCGAGTCCACCGGTACCACCAACTACTTCGGCCACCTCGGCTTCGGCGATGCGCTCGATCGGCTGCCGAAGGACCTCGCCCGGCTGGACGACATCGGCGGTCCGCAGACGATGACGCACTACCCGCGCGGTTGGGCGATGGCGAGCAACACGCCGTTCCGGCTCTACAAGCGGAACACGCACGCCGGCGGCCACCAGGTGCCGTGCGTGTGGAGCTGGCCGAAGGGCCTCACGTCCGTGGCCGGCGAGATCCGCACCCAGTACGGCCACTGCATCGACGTGCTCCCGACCGTGCTGGCGATGGCCGGCATCGACACCCCGGCCGAGCGCAACGGCGAGCCGCTGAAGCCGATGAACGGAGCGAGCATGGTGGGCGTGCTCCACGACGCGCACCACGGCGAGGTGCGCGAGGAGCAGTACTACGAGATGGAGGGTCACCGCGGCTTCTACCGCGACGGCTGGGAAGTGGTCACCAACCGCAAGCCGCGCACGAAGTTCACCGACGCCGATTGGGAGCTGTACGACCTGCGCACCGATCCGGTCGAGGTCAGCAACCTCGCCGCCGAGCAGCCCGAGCGGGTGGCCGAGCTGTCCGCGGGGTTCCACACCGCTGCCGTCGCCAACCAGGTGTACCCCCTCGACGAGGGCTCGGGCTGGCGCTGGCTGGCCCGCCCGCCGAAGGACGACGTGTTCCACCAGCCGGTCACGATCTGGCCTGGCACGCCGACGCTCGAACGGATCCGCAGCGGCAGCCTGGTCTGGCAGCGCACGTGCGTCGTCGCCATCGATGTCGCCCACGCTGCCGGCGACGAAGGCGTGCTCGTGTCGCACGGCGACCAGGGCGGTGGCTACGCGCTCGAGGTCGAGGGCGACGAGCTGTGGTTCGTGCACAACGACGGCCACGGCACGACGCTGCGCACGTCGGCAGGCGCGCTCGCGGCCGGTCGGCACGATGTCGTGCTCACGCTCGGCGGACCCGGCGGCGGTCGCTGGATCGTCACGCTCGCGGTCGATGGCGTCGAGCGGTTCGCCGATGTCGAGCGCCCGATGCTCTGGCCGATGGCGCCGTTCACCGGCATCTCGATCGGCATCGACCGCGGCTCACCCGTCGACTGGCAGCGGTACGGGCGGCGCGGCGCGTTCGCCTATGCCGGCACGGTGCGGTCGGTGCGCTACGAACCGGGCGAGCTCGCACCGGATGCAGGGGCGCGCTTCGTCGAGTTCGTCCACGGCCTCGGCGCCCGCTACGAGTGACCGCGCGATGTCGTCGGTCGGACGACATCACGCGCGCAGTGACCGCAACGCTCTGGAGATGTCGGTGGCGGTCAGCGCTTCGGGTCGCGCAGCATGCCCCACATGTGCGGGCCGCCGAGCGGGACGTCCCACTCGGTGCGCACGGCGAACCCGTGGTGCGAGTAGTACGCGACGTTCGCGACCGTCTCGGTCTCGAGGTACAGCGGCAGGCCCTCGCGATCGCACGTCTCGAAGATGGGCGCCATCACCATCGCGCCGAGCCCCTGGCGCTGCCAGTGCGGGTGGGTGCCGAGCAGGTTGAGGTACCAGTGCGGCTGCGGCGGGGTGTTCTCACGCAGGATCGGCCCGATCGCGGTGAAGCGCGCGAGCAGCTCGTCGGGCGGCATCACCACCGGTTGCTCGGGCTCGAACTCGATCACCGGCGGGTTCGGTGGCACGAACGCCGCGACGGCGACGCAGTCGTCGGTGGTGAAGGTCGTGTCGTAGGCCAACCAACGCCGGAACAGCAGCCGCATGATCTCACCGTCGCCGGCGTAGTAGTCGGCGTCGTCGGGCCAGAACCAGCGCATCACCGGATCATCGGCGAACGCGTGCATCGCGGTGCGGCACAGCCGCGTCATGTCGGCGTCGGTGGCCTTGCGGACGACGCTCATGCCTGCGGTGTGCCTAGAGCCGCTCGATGATGGTGACGTTGGCCTGGCCACCGCCTTCGCACATCGTCTGCAAGCCGTAGCGGCCGCCGGTGCGCTCGAGCTCGGCGAGCAGCGTGGTCATCAGCCGGGCACCGGTGGCGCCGAGCGGATGGCCGAGCGCGATGGCGCCACCGTTGACGTTCACCTTGGCGTGATCGAAGCCGGTCTCGCGCATCCACGCCATCACGACCGGGGCAAACGCCTCGTTGATCTCGACGAGGTCGATGTCGTCGACCGTCAGCCCGGTGCGCTGGAGCGCCCGCAGCGTGGCCGGGATGGGGGCGGACAGCATCATGATCGGGTCGTCGGCCATCACGCTGATGTGGTGGATCCGGGCGCGGGGCGTGAGGTCGTGGTCCTTGACGGCCTGCTCGCTGGCGATCAGCAGCGCCGCGGAGGCGTCGCTGATCTGGCTCGCACAGGCGGCGGTGAGCTTGCCCTCGGGCATCAGCGTCTTCAGCGAGCGGATCTTGTCCCAGTTGGGCTCGCGCGGGCCTTCGTCGAAGTCGAGTCCGTTGAGCGGCGCGATCTGTCCGTCGAAGCGGCCCTCGGCGCGGGCGCGGATGGCCCGGGTGTGCGATTCGACGGCGAACTCCTCCATCTCCTCGCGTGACAGGTTCCACTTCGACACCATCATCTCGGCGCCCACGAACTGGTCGACCGCGCCGCTGCCGTAGCGGGCGACCCAGCCGGGCGACCCGGTGAACGGATCGTCGAAGCCCAGCGCCTGACCGGCGAACATCGCCGACGAGATCGGGATCATGCTCATGTTCTGCACACCGCCGGCGACGACGAGGTCCTGCGTACCGCTCATCACGCCCTGGGCGGCGAAGTGGATGGCCTGCTGGGCCGAGCCGCACGGGCGGTCGCTGGTGGTGCCCGGCACGTGCTCGGGCAGGCCGGCGGTGAGCCACGCCGTGCGGGCGATGCAGCCAGCCTGCGGTCCGATCGAGTCCACGTTGCCGAACACGACGTCGTCGATCGCGTTCGGATCCACCCCGGTGCGGTCCATCAGCGCCTTGATGCTGTGCGCCCCGAGGTCGGCCGGGTGCACCGTGCTCAGCGAACCGCCGCGGCGGCCGACAGGGGTACGAACGGCATCGACGATGAATGCTTCAGGCATGAGGCCGACGTTAGCGGCGGACGGCCGCTTCAGTCCGTGCCGGGGCCGCCCCGCCGACGGACGTCACGCCTCAGTCCTTCGGGTCGCCTTTGAGCTTGAAGTACAGCCAGATCAGCCCGAGGATCGCGACGACGACGAGCACGGCGCGCAGCACCCACAGGATCGTGCCGACGAGCGCGCCGAGCACGAAGTAGGCGATGATCGCGACGATCACCCAACCGAGCACGCTCGCCAGCAACGAACGGGCACTTCGACGGACAGTAGCCATGCCTGGAGTATGCCAGCCGGACCTGGTGCGCGGTTCGCGACGGCGCGATCCGGCGATGCGCTCGCCGCGGCGTACCTCGGCGGTTCGGTACGTCGCATCGACGCAGATGACCGCTCAGCCGAGCTGGACGAGCTCGACCCAGTTGCCGTCGGGGTCGGCGACGATGCCGATGGTGACGCCCGGGCGGAGCTCGGTGAGGCCGACCGGCACGGTGTAGCCGGCCGCCGCGCACGACGTGAGCACGTCGGCGATGTTGGTGACCGAGATCGTCCAGTAGCGGTAGCCGGTGGCGCCCGGGATGCCGCCGGGTGGCGCCACTGCCGGTGGTGCGACCGCTGGGGCGAGGAGCTTGATCACGGACGTGCCGCACGCGAGCCGGTACATCGTGCCGCCGCCGGGCAGTGCCATGTCGCCGACGAGCGGGAGGCCGAGGGTGTCGCGGTAGAACGCGAGCGAGGCCTCGGCGTCGGTGACGACGATGCCCAGGTCGATCGAGTCCTTGGCCAGTTCGACGGTCACGGTCCGACGCTCAGCGGGAGACGATCACGGAGCTGCCGTGGCCGAACAGGCCCTGGTTGGCAGTGATGCCGACCGTCGCGCCCTCCACCTGGCGGTCCCCGGCCTGACCGCGGAGCTGCCAGACGAGTTCACACACCTGCGAGATGGCCTGAGCCGGAATGGCTTCGCCGAAGCACGCCAGACCGCCACTCGGGTTGACGGGGATCTTGCCGCCGATGGTGGTTGCACCGGAACGCAGCAGTCCCTCCGCCTCGCCCTCGGCACACAGACCGATGT
>JAOBWK010000097.1 GCA_025463305.1 Ilumatobacteraceae bacterium | reverse complement strand
GCGCATCGCCCGCAACACCCAGCTGTTCCTGCAGCAGGAGTCCGGGACGTGCCGGGTGATCGATCCGTGGGCCGGCTCGTACTACATCGAGCGACTCACCCATGATCTCGCCGAGAAGGCGTGGGCGCACATCCAAGAGGTCGAGCGCGTCGGCGGGATGACGGCGGCGATCGAGGCCGGCATCCCCAAGCTGCGCATCGAGGAAGCTGCTGCCCGCACCCAGGCCCGCATCGACTCCGGTCGCCAGCCCGTCATCGGCGTCAACAAGTACCGCCTCGACGTGCCCGAGACCATCGACGTGCTCAAGGTCGACAACACGGCCGTGCGCAACGAGCAGATCGCCAAGCTCGCCAAGCTGCGCGCCGAGCGCGACACCGATGCGTGCAACGCCGCCCTGGGTGCGCTCACCGCGGCGGCACACGCCGGGCTCGCCGGCACCCGCACGGCCGGCTCGCTCGACCAGAACCTGCTCAAGCTCTCCGTCGACGCGGCCCGTGCCGGTGCCACCGTCGGCGAGATCAGCGATGCGCTCGAGGCAGCGTTCGGGCGGCACACCGCCACGATCCGTACGATCAGTGGCGTGTATCGCAACGAGCTGGGCGCCGAGCGGATGGAGCAGGTGCGTCAGCTGACAGCCGAGTTCGCCGAGCACCACGGTCGCCGGCCGCGCATCCTCGTCGCCAAGATGGGCCAGGATGGCCACGACCGCGGCCAGAAGGTGATCGCCACGGCGTTCGCCGACCTCGGCTTCGACGTCGACGTCGGCGCGCTGTTCCAGACGCCGGCCGAGGTGGCGCGCCAGGCGATCGAGGCCGACGTGCACATCGTCGGCGCGTCGTCGCTCGCCGCCGGCCACCTCACGCTGGTGCCGCAGCTGCGCGACGAGCTCGCCGCGCAGGGTCGCGGCGACATCATGATCGTCGCCGGCGGCGTCATCCCGCCGCAGGACTTCGACGAGCTGCGCGCCGCCGGCGCGTCGGCCATCTTCCCGCCCGGCACGGTCATCGCGGACGCCGCCGTCGAGCTCCTCGAGGAGCTCGATCGTCGCCTCGCAGCAACCTGAGCGCTCGATGACCGTGTCCCCGTCGACGGGGTCCCCGACGACCGGGCCTCCGAGCCGCCGGCCGGTCGACATCGACGCGCTCGTCGACGGTGTGCGCGCCGGCGACCGGGCGACGCTGGCCAAGGCGATCACGCTCGTCGAGTCGACGCGCCCCGACCACCAGATCGCCGCCCAGGAGCTGCTCGTGCGGCTGACGCCGTTCTCCGGCTCGGCGCAGCGGATCGGCATCAGCGGCGTGCCGGGCGTCGGCAAGTCGACCTTCATCGACACGTTCGGCACGATGCTCACCGGACGCGGTCATCGCGTCGCCGTGATCGCGATCGACCCGTCGTCGACGGTGTCCGGCGGCAGCATCCTCGGCGACAAGACCCGCATGGCGAAGCTGTCGTACGACCGCGATGCGTACATCCGACCGTCGCCGACGTCGGGCACGCTCGGCGGCGTCACCCGCGCAACGCGCGAGGCCATCGTCGTGGTCGAGGCGGCCGGCTTCGACATCGTCATCGTCGAGACCGTCGGCGTCGGCCAGTCGGAGACCTCGGTGGCCGAGATGGTCGACTGCTTCGTCGTGCTGCTCCTGGCGCGCAGTGGCGACTCGTTGCAGGGCATCAAGAAGGGTGTGCTCGAGCTGGCCGACATCGTCGCGATCAACAAGGCCGACGGCGAGCACGTGCACGAGGCCAAGCTCACGGCCCGCGAGCTGGCCGACGCGATGCACCTCCTCCAGCCCACCAACCCCGACTGGTTCCCGCCGGTGCTGACGTGCAGCGCGCTCGCCGACACCGGGCTCGACGACATCTGGGCGCAGATCACCGCCCACCGCGCCACGCTCGAACGTACGGGCGCTCTCGCCGAGAAGCGCAACCAGCAGCAGGTGCGATGGATGTGGGCCGCCGTCGAGGAGCGCCTGATGGGTCAGCTGCGCAACCACCACGGCGTGCGCACGCTCACCGCGGAGCTCACCGCGGCCCTGCGCGCCGGCGCCACCACCCCGACGTTGGCGGCAACGGCGATCCTCAGCGAGTTCGAGTCGCCCGACACCTGATCACGACACCGGCAGATGCCACTGCACCTCGATGTGCTGGCCGAGGCACAGCAGCCCGGCAGCGACGACATCGGTCCAGACGAACGCCTGCACCATGTTCGGCGCGATCGCGCCCGGGTCACCGGGTCGGTAGACGTGGTCGACGGCGACGCGTCCGGCCAGGCGCGGATGCTCGACCGCAGCGCGCCGCACCCGCTCGAGCACAGCGTCGAGCGACGGCTCGTCGGGAACGCGGAACCCGAAGTGCGTCGACCGCTGCGGACTGACGCGCATCGCGGCCACGTAGTCGTCGCGGGCGGCTCCCAGCTGGGTGATCATCGCCTGCTCCAATGCCGACTGCTCCGCGTCGACCTCGGATGCGTAGAACACGTTCGTCGAGTAGTCGCGCACCACCGGATCGATGAACGCCGTGAAGAACGTGCCACCGCGGTCGACGGGATCGCAGCCGAGCAACGCGAACAGCTCGATCGCCAGCTCGCGCTCGCCCGGCGCGTCGAGCAGCTCGACGTGGGTGAGTCGACGGTCCGTCACGGGCTCGGTCATCGGGGCAAGGCCTACCAGACGGAGCGGGTACGGCGAGCAGCGCGCCGCTCGGCCAATGGGTTCGGCGGGCCTGTCTCCTAACCTCCGGACATGGAACTCCGTGAAGCGCTGTACACGACCCGGGCGATGCGACGAGTGGCGGACACGCCGATCCCCAAGGACGTGCAGGCGCGCATCCTCGACGCCGCCGTGCGCGCCCCGAGCGGCGGGAACGCGCAGAACTGGCGGTTCCTGCTCGT
Organism: Ilumatobacteraceae bacterium; assembly: GCA_025463305.1. The sequence continues at coordinate 64,628 of JAOBWK010000097.1, read as the reverse complement.
CGACGATCCGGCGGTGAAGGCCCAGCTCGGTCCGCTCTACCGCGAGTGCATGGATCTGCTGTGGGGCACGTTCTACGCCGAGCGGATCGCCGCCGCCGAGGCCGAGCCCGACTCGGAGGACTCCAAGCAGTTCTTCCGCGTGAAGAAGTCGGCCCAGCACCTCGCCGACCACTTCGAGCGCTATCCGCTGCTGATGTTCGCGTTCGCCCAGCACGATCCCTCGGGCGGCTCGATCTACCCGGCCGTGTGGAGCGCGCAGCTCGCGGCGCGTGGTGAGGGCGTCGGCTCGGCGCTGACCTCGGTGCTCGCGTTCAAGCTCGCCGAGACGCTCGCCGTGCTCGGTGCGCCGGAGAGCGAGGGCTGGCACATGTCGGCCTGCGTCACGTTCGGCTACCCGACCGGGAAGTGGGGCGTCGCCGCGCGCACCCGCGTCGAGGACGTGACCTTCCAGAACCAGTGGGGCACCCCGCTCGACTTCGCCGTCGACGGCCCCCTCTTCCCCTGATCCACGCCGCGCAGATCGATCACGCGTGTGCGCTCTGCGCGACCCGGGTCGCGCCACTCGCGCACGCGCGCGCGGATTGCGCGATCGACGATGCAACGGTGCCCGCGTCCGACCGCGTGATGTCGTCTGCGGGACGACATCACGCATGCAGTGAGTGGCGCTCACGATGTCTCCATCTGTAGACGTCTACGGATAGAGTCATCGGGATGTGCCCGATGGTCAACACCGACGATCTCTGCGATGCCCACGACGTGGCCGACGTGCTCGGCCTGTCGCACGCCAACAGCGTGTTCGGCTACCTCCGCCGCTACGACGACCTGCCCCGTCCGGTGGTGACGGCCGGTCGGGGACGGATCGCGCTTTGGTTGCGGCCGGAGATCGAATCGTGGTCGGCCGCTCATCCCCGTCGGGCGGCCAAGGCCACACCCGCGCCGTGAGCCGGTTGCGCAGCAACGATCCCTGCTGGTGCGGCAGCGGACGGAAGTGGAAGCGGTGCCACGGCGCGTTCGCACGGCGGTCCCCGGTCGAGCCCGGTGTGGTCGGCTCGCTGCGAACCGTGCCACCGTCGATCGATCGCCCGCCGTACATCGCCACGGGCGGCCAGCCGGGCGCACGCCCGGGTCCGCAGATCATCGACTTCGAGTCGCTGCCCCGGCTCCGCCACGCGTGCCAGGTCGCCGCGACCGTGTTGCTCGAGGCCGGACGCACCGTCCGTCCGGGCGTCACCACCGCCGAGCTCGACGCGGTGGCCCACGAGGCGTACGTGTCGCGCGGTGCCTACCCCAGCACGCTGGGCTACCGCGACTTCCCGGCGTCCGTCTGCCTCTCGGTCAACGAGGTCGCGTGCCATGGCATCCCCGACAGCCGTGCACTGCAGGAGGGCGACATCGTCAACATCGACGTGACGGCGTACATCGGCGGCATGCACGGCGACACCTCGGCCACGTTCGCCGTCGGCGCGGTCGACGCATCGACCGCCGCGCTGGTGGGCGCGACGTGCACGGCCACCGACGCCGGCATCGCCGCGATCGCACCCGGTCGCTCGGTCCGCGTGATCGGTCAGGCGATCGAGCCGATCGCCGACCGGCACGGCTTCGGCGTCATCACCCGCTATGGCGGGCACGGCATCGGGGCCGTGTTCCACGCCGATCCACACGTCAACCACGTCGACGACCGCAAGGACACCGCGGTGTTCGTGCCGGGCATGGCGCTGACGGTCGAGCCGATGTTCACCGCCGGCACCACTCGCCTCGAGCAGTGGCCCGACGGATGGACCGAGGTCACGGCCGACGGCCTCCCCAGCGCGCAGTTCGAGCACACGGTCATCGTCACCGCCGACGGGGTCGAGGTCCTCACCGTCACCGCCGACGGCGAGACGGCTGTCTGCTGGCCGAACGGCTGACGCGCGTCAACCGACGACGATGTCGAGCAGCTTGCCGACGAACACCCGGTCGAGTGGCTCGCCGGTGAGCAGCCGGCGGTAGACGACGGCGCCGATCGTGACTTCGACGAAGACCTTGAGATCGATGGTCGGCGCGATCTCACCGCGCGACTGAGCTCGGGCGAGCAGCTGGCGCAGGGACTCCTGCTTGGTCACCAGGTACTGATCGAGCGCGTGCTTGACCTCCGGGTCGTAGAACGCGACCTCGATCAGGTGGGGCAGCACATCGGAGTTCGCGCGGTCGCGCATGCCGTCGACGAGACCGCCGAAGTAGCCCTCCAGATCGGAGCGCAGGTTGCCCGTGTCCGGCGCCTCGATCACCGTGGTGTCGGTGCCGAGCGCCTCCAGCAGCAGCGCTTCCTTCGACGTCCAGCGCCGATAGATCGTGGCCTTGCCGACACCGGCGCGCGCCGCCACGCCGTCGATCGACAGGTTGGCCGCCCCACCCTCGGCGAGGAGGTCGAGCGTCGCCTGGAGGATCGCGTGGTCACAGCGCACGTCTCGTGGTCGCCCGCGACGCGGTGGCCCAGATGCGACGTCGGCATCGACGCCGTGCACGCCGGCGTCGACACGTGCGGAAGCGGCAGCCGTCATCGGACGTCAGTCCCCGGCGACGACCGAGGGCGTCAGCGCCTCGATGTCCTCGGGCGTGGCCGCCGGCAGCAGATCGGTCGCGTCGTGGGCCTGCGCCGGCAGGTAGCGCCAGACGATCACGCCGGCCGCGACCAGGAACAGCGAGGAGATCCGCAGACCCAGGCTGAACCCGCTGACGAACGCGTCCTTGGCCGCATCGGCGAACCCTGCACCGACGTGGCCGGCCACCTCGAGCGCGCCACCGAGCGACGACTTCGCCTCGGCGAGGTCCTTGCCGGCCAGCCCGTAGCGACCGGCGACCGACCCGACCTTGCTCGCGAAGACGCTGGAGGCGATCGATCCGATCAACGCCACACCGATCGCGCCACCGACCTGACGGGTGGTGTCGTTGACCGCCGAGCCGACGCCGGCCTTGTCGCGTGGCAGCGAGCCCATGATCGATTCGGTGGCCGGCGGCATCACGAACGCGATGCCCGACGAGAGCAGCACGAACGGGATGATGGCGATGATGTACGGCGTGTCCTTGCCGATGAAGGACATCCCGAGCAGACCGGCGGTCACGACGAACAGGCCGAACGTGATGATCCGCTTCGTCCCGAACCGTTCGACGAACCGGCTGGCGATCGGGGCGAGGAACATCATCCCGCAGGCGTAGGGGATCAGCCGGATGCCGGCGCCCAGCGGCGTGTAGCCATGGACGAACTGCCAGTACTGCGTCATCAGGAACAGCGAGCCGTACATCGCGAAGAACGTGAGCGTGATCGTCAGGTTCGCGGCCGTGAACCGTGGGTTCTTGAAGAACTGCATGTCGAGCATCGGGTGATCGGTGTGGCGCTCCCAGACGATGAAGGCCGCGATCGTCACGATGCCGAGCCCGAAGCCGCCGAGCACCTCTCCGTCGCCCCACCCGCGTGACGGCACCTCGATGACGCCGAACAGCAGCGCCGCCAGGCCGACGATGGAGAGGAGCGATCCCGCTGGGTCGAGCTTGTCGGAGCGGTCCTCACGCGACTTCGGCAGCAAGAACGCACCGGCGACGAGGGCGATCGTCCCGATCGGCACGTTGACCCAGAACACCGAGCCCCACGAGAAGTGCTTCAGCAGCAGGCCACCGATGATCGGTCCGATCGCCAGTCCCACGCCGGAGAACCCGGCCCAGATGCCGATGGCCCGGCCGCGCTCTTTGGGATCGCGGAACGTGTTCGTCAGCAGCGACAGGGTGGAGGGCATGATCATCGCGCCGCCGATGCCCATGAACGCTCGGGTGCCGATCAGCTGGGTGGCCGAGCCGGCGTTGGCCGACAGTGCCGAGCCGAGCACGAAGAGGACCAACCCGAGCTGCAGCGTGCCCTTGCGACCGAAGCGGTCGCTGATGCTGCCGGTGGTGAGCAGCAGCCCGGCGAACACGATGGTGTAGCTGTCGATGATCCACTGCACCTGGCTGTTCGAAGCGTTGAGCGAATCGATCAGCTTCGGGATCGCGACGTTGAGGATCGTGTTGTCCATCACGATCACGGTCATGCTCAGGCACAGCACGCCGAGCACCCACCATCGGCGGGCATGGACGGCGGGATCGACTTCGGGATCGGACATCAGTGCGGCTTCGGTGTTCAACGGGGCTCCTTCCGTCCGGACAGATTACGAGACTGCGTCGTTCCGTATCGACCTGGAACGTGTTGCCTTGGTCACAACCGGCTCCGCCCGCCGCTGGCGGGGCGTCAGTCGAGGCGGTGCCGGCGGTAGTGCCGCGCCGCACGCGCCCGGTTGCCGCACGTGACCGAGCACCAACCGCGGCGCGGGTGGTCCTTGGCGAAGTACAGCACGCACCCCGGCGCGTCGCACGCCGCCAGTTGCGAGGCCTCGGGATCGGTGATCAGGTCGACCAACGCGGCGCTCAGCGCGGCGTGGATCGCGGGGATCGTCGGCCGCGCGGTGAGGTCGCTGCGCACGATCGTCCCGCCGCGACGGGCCAGCTGCACGGGCGGCTGCTGCGAGAGGGCGTCGTTGACGATGGCCAGCGCGGCGTCGATGTCGATCTCTGCCTGCGCGGCCGGTCGCATGTCGCCGAGGTGTTCGGCCGTCACGCGGCGGAACGAGTCACGCAGCAACCGAGTGGTCGCCACATCCGCCGTCGTGAGCCGAGGCGGCGCCGACAGCCCGACGACGTCGTGGACATCGGCGAGCCACGCGGTCAGATCGGCGACATCACCCAGATGATCGTGCACCCCCGTCCGATCGGCCCAGATGGTGTTCATCAGCCGGACCGGCGTCGGTTCGTCGGGGAGCACCCACGCTCGGTCAACCGCCACCCGGGTCGTCATACCGTCACTTTATCACGGCACAAGGCGTTGCATCCGTGAGAATCTAGTGCTAGAAAGACCTCACGGGTTCTGGCCAATGTTCCGTGAGGAGCGGCGATCCGTTCGAAAGGGGAACCATGCACGTCTCCGCCATCTGGCGATATCCGGTCAAGTCGCTCGGTGGCGAGCCACTCGTCACCGCCGACCTCACCAGCGACGGCATCTCCGGCGACCGCATCGTCCACGTCCACGACTCGAATGGCGTCATCACCGGTCGCACCCGGCACGGCCTGCTCACGCTGCCGGTCACGACGGGGGCCGACGGCGTTCCGCTGGTCGACGGATCGCCGTGGACGAGCGCTGCTGCGGCCGAGAGCATCCGCCGGCACGCAGGCGACGGCGCGGCGCTCGCGTCGTACGACGGACCGGAGCGGTTCGACATCGGCAACCTGCTCGTGGCCACCGACGGGGCGGTCGCTGCGTTCGGTCACGACGTGCGCCGGATCCGTCCGAACATCCTGCTCGCCGGCGTGTCCGCCGCCGCCGAGGCGACGTGGCCCGGCCGCGCGCTCTCGATCGGCGACGCGATCATCGGCGTCCACTCCCTCCGCCGGCGATGCGTGGTGACGTCCATCGATCCGGACACGGGCGACCGGAGCCCCGACGTCTTCCGCCGCATCATCCGCGACTTCGGCGGCGAGCTCGCGCTCAACTGCTGGGTCATCCGGCCGGGCACGATCCGCGTCGGCGACGTCGCCGGGCTGGTCGACTCGGACGCGCTGCCGGCACACCTCGGCGGATGGATCCTCGGCGCCCCCTACACCGTCGGTCGGTGAGCACCTATCGTGCGGGCATGGTCGCTCACCGCTCCCTCGTCGCCGACGCCGAACGGTCGCTCGAGCGCCTCTTCCGGTTGGGCTCCAACCGCAAGATGTACGCGAAGCAGGCGGCAGCCGTCGGTGCCGTCGTCGCCCGTCCCGGCTACGCGTTGCTGCGCAGCATCGACGAGGCCGGCGAGATCAGCATGGGCGACCTCGCCCGCGAGTGCTCGATGGATCCGGCAGCGGCCGGTCGCCAGGTTCGCGGGCTCGAGGAGGACGGCATCGTCGAGCGGGTCGGCGGCTCCGACGACGGCCGCGTCGTGGTGGTGCGGCTCACCGACGACGGGCGGGCGGTGTACCGGCGCATCGTCGACGTGCGCACCAGCCACCTCGCCAAGGTGCTCGACGAGTGGCCCGAAGCGGATCGCCGCGAGCTGATCCGCCTCGTCGATCGGCTCGTGAGCGATCTGCGCGCCGTGCCGTTCAAGCCCGCCCCGCCGCGCTGACGGTTCCCCTGAAACTACTGGACAATGTCCAACAACTTCTCTACACTCGGCCCGTGAGCACCGAACCGTCCGTCGACCAGATCCAGCCAGCCCGCCGCATCGAGTACGCGGGGTCCGTCCACGACGAGCGCGAGATCCAGGCCGTGGTCGACGTGCTGCGTGGCGGGCCGACGGCGCTGCGGATCGGCAAGAACGTGCGAGCCATGGAGCAGCGAGTGGCCGGACTGTTCGCGAAGCAGCGCGGCGTGATGTGCAACTCCGGCAGCTCGGCCATCTACCTCGCGCTCGAGGTGCTCGACCTGCAGCCGGGTGACGAGGTGGTCACCAGCGCCGTCACGTTCTCGACCGACATCGCGCCGATGATCCGCAAGGGCGTCGTGCCGGCGTTCGTCGACATCACACCCGACACCTTCCAGATCGACGTCGACGCGATCGAGGCGATGATCACGCCGAAGACCAAGGCCGTCCTCGTCCCGAACCTGATCGGCAACGCGCCCGACTGGGATGCGATCCGGGCCATCGCCGACCGGCATCACCTCGTCGTGGTCGAGGACTCGTGCGACGCGCTCGGGCTCACCCTGCGCGGCACGCCCACGGGCGCCCGCGCCGACATCTCGCTCACCAGCTTCGCCCTGTCGCACATCATCACCGCGGCCGGCACCGGCGGCATGGTGTGCTTCGACGATGCCGACCTCGCCGACAAGGCGCTGCTGTTCCGTCGTTGGGGACGCCGCTCGGAGCTGCAGCTGTTCGGATCGCTGCGCGGCGCCGGCAACCGCTTCTTCAGCGAGATCGACGACGGGCTCGAGTACGACAACCTGTTCATCTTCGACGAGAACGGCTGGAACTTCGAGCCGTCCGAGCTGTCGGCAGCGTTCGGGCTCGTGCAGCTCGACAAGCTCGCCGACAACCTCGCCCGCCGGCAGCGCAGCTTCGGCATCACCAGCTCGTACTTCGAGCGCTGGCCCCAGTTCTTCACCCTGCCCCGGCTCACCGACGGCATCGAGACCGGTTGGCACATGTTCCCGATCATCATCGACGATCCGCGCATCGTGCGCGCCCAGCTGCAGCAGTGGATGGAGCGCCACGGCGTCGACACGCGGATGGTGTGGACGGGCAACGTCACCCGTCAGCCGATGCTGCGCGGGCGCAACTTCCGAACGCCCGAGGGTGGCCTCCCCAACGCCGACCGGGTGATGGAGCAGGGCCTGATCCTGCCCAACAGCCACTCGCTCGACGACGACGACTGCCACTACATCGGCGAGTGCGTCGAGGGCTTCCTCACCGCCAACGGGCTGCTCTGAGGCGTCTCCTCCGGGTCAGGCGGTGGCCTCGGCGAGGACGATGATCTCGTCGTCGCGGGTCAGCTGGAGCGGCGCCGACTTGGCCGGGTTGGTGACGACCTCGCCGGTGCCGGTGCGGCGGTAGCCGATCGCCGACTGGCCCAGCGACGACGCGGTGGTGACGACGTCGGCGAAGGTGGTCGCGAGGTGCGCGCCGTAGAGCGGTGCGGGGCGCAGCTCGATCGAGCAGCCGGCCTTGTCGAAGAGGTCGTTGAAGACCTGGATGAGCTCGCCCCGCTCGCTCAGCTGGGCGAGCATCAGGCTGGTCAGCTCGTCGGACACGATGAAATCGTCGGCGCCGGACGCCTGGGCGAGCCGCGCGTTGCGCTGATCGAGCAGCTCGGCCACCATCCGCACCGGGCCGACGTCTTCGGTCTGGCGGACCTGACGGAACGCCACCAGGGTGAGCAGCGTGCGCGCGTCGGCCTGGCTCACCGTCAGCGAGTCGCGGTAGCCGAGGACGATCACCTCGTTGAAGGCGATCCGTGCGGCGTGGCGGGCGATCGACTCCGGGCCGCCCTCGAGCTCGCTGATCTCGACGACCACGTTGGTGGTGACGAGCGATGCGCGGATGGCCTCGACGTCGACCTTGGTGGGGTCGAGGAGCAGCTCGATCGTGGTCTGCGCGTCGAGGAACTCGTCGAGCTCGGCCACCACGCGCGGCCCGAGGTTGCTCCAGCCGGCGATCACGATGCGGCGGCGGTGCTCGGACATGGTGCGCGCCTCGGCGGCGAGCAGGCTGCCGTGGACCGGCGTCGCCGCGGTGAGGTAGACGGAGTCGTCCTCGGCGATGCCGATCAGTTCCTCGCCGGCGCCGTACGGGCGGTCGGGGCTCGGGTTCAGGGTGACCTTGCCCGTCGAGTCGAACACGCCGACGACCGAACACTTCTCGAACGCCATCTGGGTCTCGGCGTAGGTGCGCCCGACGAGCTCGGGGAACTTGGCGAAGTAGAGCTCGTCACCGTCGAAGCCGAGCAGCTCGCGGAAGATGGTGCTGAGGCCGCGCTGGCGGCACGCCTGCGCGGTCAGCTCGGCGACGATGTCGTCGGAGCGGATCGTGACCAAGCCCTCGCCCAGCAGCGAGCCGAGCGAGTCCGCCGTCTCCTGGTACTGCACCTCGGCGACGATGTGCCCGGCGAACCCGGCGCCGGACTGCTGGAGCGCGTGGATCGCGAGGACGACCTTCACCGTGTTCGAGTCGTCGTCCGTGCCGATGATGATGACCGAGCGCGCCTTGGAGATGTTGGCCAGCTCGAGGTTCTCGATCAGCCAGGGCTCGCCGCTGCGGCACACCGTCTTGGTCGTCTTGGTGTCCTTGATGGACTGGCGGATGACCTCTTCCATCTCGGTCTTGTCGTTGTCGGCGACGATGACGACCGCGGCGCGCTTGAGGCTCTCGTTGGCGAGCACCAGCTCGGCGATGATCGGCGGCACGCGATCGGACCAGCCGAGGATGACCGTGTGATCGGACTCGAGCACATCGGACCGCCCCTTGCGCAGCTCCTCGATCTGCTGATCGACAGCGTTGGCGATCAGACCGATGAGGCTGCCGGCGATGAAGATGCCGGACAGGGTGGTCAGCAGGCTGACGATGCGCGTGGGCCAGCCCGAATCGCCGGCGAAGGTTCCTGAGTCGAACACGCGCAGGACCGACTGCCAGAACGCCTCTGGGAAGCTGAGCCCGTGGGTGGTGCCGCTGATCCCGCTCAGGCGGAACGCCGTGTCGACGATGGCCGCGAGGAGGACGATCAGCAGCGTCACGAGACCCAGCCAGCCGATGACGACGGACGGACCCTTCGACAGCGCCGAATCGAAGCGATACCGGATCTTGGCCCCGAGGCCGTGCTTGTCGTCGCCCTGCTTGTCGCTCATGGCTGCCTACTGTGCCATGCCGGCCGAGGTCAACCGTGAATGCGGGTTCGGGTGTTTTGAACTGTGTCACCGCGCGTCATCCTCGGCGGGCGCCACCTCGGGTGCGACTACCTTTCCTGGGCGTGACGCCGTTCGCAGCCGCCACCTCCGTCGAGCGCATCGCCGACGGTCGGCATCGGGCGTTCCTCGACGCCTCGTGGAACCTGCGACCGCTTCCCCAGGGTGGCATCATCACGGCCATCGCGCTGCGCGCGATGGCCGATTCGCTCGGCGATCCCGGGCAGACGTTGCGGACGATGCACACCGTGTTCGTCGGCCAGGTGGCCGACGGTGAGCTCGAGATCGAGGTCGAGATCCTCCGCCGAGGCCGATCGATGTCGCACGTGCGCGCCCACATCCGCAACCCCGGTGCGAAGGCCGGGCACATCACGACTGCCGTGTTCGGCACCACACGCGAGGGTTTCGCCTTCACCGAGCTACGCGCTCCCGACGTCCCTCGGCCCGAGGAGTGCCCGTCGTTCCGCGACCCGCCGCCCCCACATGTGCCGGTGACCGAACAGAACGCGTTCTGGGCAACCCGCGTCGAAGGGCGGGCTGCGTCCGGCGCGGCACCCTGGGAGGTCGTCGACGACCGGACCGCGGAGGTGGCGATCTGGTACCGGTTCGACGACACGCCCTGGGTCGACGACCGGTCGCGCGTCGATCCCCTCGCGATGATCGTGCTCGCCGACACGATGCCGGGCGCGATCGGCCAACGCCTCGGCCCGGTGGACCGGCCGTGGTTCGGACCGAGCGTCGATCTCACGGTCCACCTGTGTGGTGAGTGCAGGAGCCCGTGGGTGCTCGCTCACAACACCGCTCGGTGGGCCGGCGACGGCTACGCCTCGGTCGACATGGCTCTCTGGGACGGCGACGTGCTCGTCGCCTACGGAACGCAGCTCTCGTTCTTCACGTTCATGACGGGAGGGTGAGGGTTCACCCTGTGGGCGAGCCGCCGCCGCGCCGCTCGTTCTCCTCGTTCTGCATCAGCGCGCGCAGCTCGGGATCGAGCCCGTCGTCCCACCCGGTCTGCGGTCCCTGACCGGCCGGAGGCGTGCCGGGGGGTGCGGCGAGATCGGCGGCGCGTTGCGCGTCGATCGCGTGCTGCTCCGCGGCCATGTGCAGCGCGGGGTCGAACCGCGGATCCCGGGAGATGTCGATCTCGACGTCCTTGGTCTCCGGGTTGCAGCGCACCGTGAGCTGATCACCGGGGTTCGGTGAGAACAGGTCGGCGAACCAGTGGCTGGTCTCGGTGCGGAACGGTGGAACGCCGTCGGTCTGCACGTCGACCACGAGGTCGTACTCACACCGGGTGTAACCGGCGCCGGTGATCGCCATGTTGTGCGCTGCGTTCGAGCACGACACCACCGTCGCGATCCCGTCGTGGGTGAGCTTGTGGCGTCCGAACATGGATTCCCCCTCGCGCATGGTGCATCCCGTGCGATGGAAGTCTGGCACGCGTCGGCGATCCGTCGGGCTGCGCGCGGTGCGGGGACAGACGCGACTACGGGGTCCGACAAAGGACCCCGCAGCTGATGCTCATGAGTTGTGGTCGCTCGGAAGCACGGTCGATCGCGCCGCATTGGTCAGAGAAATGCGGTGGACGCCGTGTCGGCGGCAGGACCGGGTCCCTCCCGGTGTCGGCGATGTGACTGTCGCGTCACGTCTGGCTCGCGCCATTTCTGCGAGCGGCCGATCAGTCGTGCCTCTGAGCTGCAAACGGCCCGAGGGCCGTTGCTCATGCAGGCGGTGATCGCTCGATGGATCGATACCTCATCAGGGAACCTCCGATGCTGGATGGGCTGTTGAGATGTGCCTTGCGAACCCATCGTCCATCCATCGGCCGCGGAAGTCAACACCTGCTTCGCGTGCGCTGTGCCAACGTTTCGTCGCGGTCAGGGTTGGGTTTGGCTCAGACGGTGTCGGCTCAGACGGCGATGGTGACCGCCGACGCGCCGGGGTCACCGGCGAACCGAGCGACGACGATGCGATGGGCGCCCGACGCGGGACGCCACGCCCGGGCGACCGGATCGCGCGTCGCCAACCGGTCCAGCGGCAGGGCGAGGTCGAACCGCTCCGTGGTGCCGGCGGACGCGACGAGCCGGACGAAGCCGACGAGTCGCGCCGGCGCGTCGGGGTCGGGCAGCTCCGCGTACACCTGCACGACATCGGCGCCGTCGCGATGGCCGGTGTTGCGCACCGCGCCGCGAACCGCGATCACCGCGCTGTCGACGGACACCTCGACGTCGGTGATCGCGAACGTCGTGTAGGACAGTCCGAAGCCGAACGGGAACGCTGCCGGCGTGCCGTTGCGGGCAAGGTGCCACCAGCCGTGCCAGCGGTCGTACGTGAACTGCTTCGCGTTCGCGTCGAAGCCGGGCAGCTGCGACTCGTCGACGGGCACGCTGAACGGCAGGCGCGCCGACGGGTCGATCACCCCGAGCAACACGTCGGCCAAGCCGGGCCCGGCCTCACAGCCGCCGTACCACGCCTGGACGACAGCGGCCACCGAGTCGATCCATTCAGTGGCGATGACCGCACTGCCGGCCTGGATCACCACCACCGTGCGCTGGTTGGCAGCGGCGACCGCGCGGATCAGCGCGACATCGTCAGCCGGCAGGCGCAGCGACGTGCGATCACCACCTCGGCTGAACATCTGCGGCCGCGCCGAGAGATGGGCGGGCTTGACGATCGGGGCGACCTGCTCGAGCGCGCCCTGGTACAGATCGACCACATCGGGTTCGTCGGCGGCGGGGAACAGCGACACCAGGGTGCGGTCGGTCTCGCCGATGTACTCTCCCTCGTCGACGAACGTGTACCCGACGACGACGATCGCGATGTCGGCTGCCGCGGCGATCTCGGCCGCACGGGCGATGTCCGAACCATCGTCGAACTCGACGTGCTCGAGCGCGGCGCGGAGCCCGTCGAGCACCGTGCGGCACTCGAGGTCCCAGACATCGCTCGACCCGCCGTCACCGACGTTGACCGACGCGGCGAGGCGGCCGATCACGGCCGTCGAGCGGTCGGCCGCCATCGGCAGCACCGGCGAGCCGTCGACCGGCTCGTTGCGCAGCAGCACCACCGACCGTGCGGCGACTTCCCGTGCGAGGGTGCGGTGCTCGGGCGAGCCGAGCACGGCGCGCGACGGTGAGGGCGCCGAGAGGACATCGTCGAAGCGGAGCAGGGTGGCGACGACGCGCTCCACGGCGCGGTCGACGTCGTCCCACGACGCGTCGCCGCGCTCGAGCGCAGCGGGGAGGTGCGCCGCCCTGACCATCCGGTACGGCATCTCGACGTCGAGCCCCGCCGTGAGCGAGGTGGCCGCGTCGCGGAGCCCGAAGATCCAGTCGGAGATGACGAACCCCTCGAACCCCCATTCGCCGCGGAGCACGTCGGTCAGCAGGGCGCAGTTCTGGCCGGCCCACTCGCCGTTCACACTGTTGTAGGCGGACATCACCGACGCCACCCCCTCGTCGACGATGCGCCGGAAGTGCGGGAGGTACACCTCGTGCAGCGCCACGTCGTCGACCTCGATGTCGACGCTGAAGCGGGCGTTCTCCATCGAGTTGCAGGCGAAGTGCTTGACGTTCGCCATCACATGCCGCTGCAGCCCGCGGGTCAGGGCCGCGCCCATCTCACCGACGTGGTGCGGGTCCTCCCCGTACGTCTCCTGGGCGCGGCCCCACGCCGGATGCCGGAGCAGGTTCACGCACACCGCCCCCGTCAGGTTCGCACCGATGGCTCGGAGCTCGCGCCCGATCACATCGCCGACGCGCGCCTCGAGCTCGGGATCCCACGTCGCGCCCCGAGCCATCGACACGGGGAAGCAGGTCGCGTTCCCGACCACTGCGCCACGCGGACCGTCGCTGAACCGGATCCCCGGGAGCCCGACACGATCGACCTCGGCGGCGACGAACGGTGCCTTGTGGTAGCCGTCATGGCTGAGGAACTTCAGCCCCGCCCACGTCGGCGCGTCGCCGTCGAGGCACCACAGCCGCTCGTCCGGTGTGAGCGTCGCGACCAGCGCACCGGCTGCGTCGGCGGCAGCCATCCCGTCGGCCACCGCCCGCCGCGCGTCGTCGAACGTGGTGATCACCGGAGGCGTGGGTTCGTTCACGCCCGGAGTCTCCCAAACCAGGGCAACGGCGTGCGCCCCGGACTGTGACCGTCAGGGCGTGGCGATCGTCAGGGCGTCGCGAGGTTGATGATCACGCCGACGGCGATGTGCGCCACGCCGACGCCGACGATCCATGCCGCTCGACGGCTCGCCGTCGAGGCCGGGATCGTGTCGTCGCCGGCCGGCAGCGCGCGTTGAACGACGACGGCCGTCGTCACCGCGCCGAACGCCGCCAGCAGAACTGAGAACATCAGGTCCAGTCCGATCTGTCCGCCGAGGGGCAGCTGGTGCCCGTTGCTCGCGATCCAGCGGATGTCCCCGATCGCCAGTCCGACGCTGACCGCGAATGCGACCCCGTAGAGGATGGCGACCGCTGGCGAGCGCAGCACGTGCCACCAGGTGTGCGGACGCCGCGACTGGAGCGTGACCTGACCGACCGTCATCCGAGCGCCTCCACCGTCGATGCCCCGGGCCGACCGACCCGCTGACTCGTGTATCGGCCGGATCCCCCTGGAGATGAGCGGCGATCCGACGGATCAGAGCGTGATGGTGCGGTCGATCACGCCGATCGCCACGTCGGTGAGGCGCAGACGGTTCTGGCGGGCGTGCGTGCGGAGCCGATCGAACGCCTCGTCGATGGAGATCCGGACGCGTTCCGCGAGGATGCCCTTGGCCTGCTCGATCTGGATCCGGCTGGTGAGCGCGGTCTGCAGGCCGGACGCCATCGACTGCGATCGGCTGATGGTCCGCTCCTGCAGGACGCCGATGGTGGCGATGTCGGCGAGCGCGCGCACGAGGCGGGCGTCGGGGGCGGACAGGCTGCCGTCGTCGACGCAGAGCAGGTTGAGCGCGCCGATCACGTCGGTGCGGAGCCGGAGCGGAACGCTGTACACGGATCGAAAGCCGACACCCAGTGCCTCCGGCGTGAACGTCGGCCAGCGTTCCGCCTCGAGGGTCAGGTCCGCCGCGGCGACGACCTCGCCGGAGCGATAGGCGTCGAGGCACGGGCCGTCGTCGTTCTGGACTTCGAACAGCTCGAGCAGGCGGCTCCGCTCGGTCGAGGAGGCGATGTGGTGCAGCCGCCCGCCGGGTGCGGCGAGCATCACCGAGGCCTCGTCCGCGTGGCTGAACTCCACGCAGCGCTGGGTGAGGTAGGTCAGGAAGTCGATGACGTCGTAGTCGTCGACCAGGGTGTCCGACAGTCGGACGAACGCATCGATCACCGTCGACGTCTCCTCGACGGTGCGTCCAGCGTCTCCATCCGACATGTCCGCCATCAGCCTTCTGCGCTCCACGCGTCGAGCCGGAGCCGGCGGGCAACGATGTCCCTGGCGATGTCGGCGACGTCCCGGTCCGTCGCGAACGCCACCGCCCGCAGCCTCAGCAGCGCGCTGCCGACATCGATCTCGAGCTGCTCGGAGACCATGCCCGACGCGTGGTGGACCACCGCCGCGTACGCCCAGGGTTCCTGTGGCTCCGTCGACGCATCGACACCGTCGATGGATGTCTCGTCGAGATGTCCCACCACGGCGAGCCCGGCCAGGTCGGCGAGGATCAGCGCATCCTCGACCTCGTTGTCGTCGAGTTCGCCGGCTTCGGCCGCGTATAGGTCGAGCGCACCGACCGCGACGCCTTGCGTGAACAACGGGAACGCGAACACGGCGCCGACACCACTCTGGAGGGCCGCCGGAGCGAACGTCGGCCAGCGATCATGCGAGTTCCTCGACCGGAGGTCGGGCACCATCGAGGGTCGCTTGGTCGAGACGACGTCGATGCCGGGTCCCTCCCGGAGCCGGGCTTGCATCGCCTCGAACGTGATGACGTTCGCATCGGATGCGGCCAACGGGCGATGGTCGCCGTCGATGTACTGCGACACCCCCGCACCGTCGACGCCGAGCGTTGCCGCACAGATCGAACACACCCGCTGCAGGACCGACGCCGAGCCGCGCAGGTGCTGCAAGGACAGAAGGAGCCTCCCGAGGCGTTGCTCATCCATCGGGTCATCTTCGCACGGAACCCGAGATCGATTGCTGTCGAGTACGGGCTCGCCGCGTGTCAGGGCGTACGGAGGTACTCGGCCAGCTCGAGGACGTTCACGTCGCTCTCGGCCATCGAGTTCACGAGCCACGCCGGAAGCGCCACGACCGCTGCTCGGACCTCCAGCTGCTCGCCGGGCGACAGCCCCGCGAACCACTCGTGCACACGCTCGTCCATCGCTGCCCCATCTCGGCACGCCAGGGTCCAGGGCCGCCGAAGGACCAGAGAATACACGCCCGATCAGCGGCGTCCAACGGCCAAGCGGGCGCCAGATGTCGCCCGGTGACGAGTGATGCAGTAACGCGTTATTGTACTGCGTGTCGAGACCCGCCCGCGGACGCGGTGATGCTGCACCAGTGGCAGGGTCTTGCTCACCGACGAGAGGGGTTGCAGCGTGGCCACATCGACCAACGTCGAGATCGAGGAGGTCGAGCCGGGCATCGTGGTGGTGACCATGAACCGGCCCGACCGGCTCAATGCGCTCAGCCAAGGACTGATCGCCGATCTGCACCACACCTTCGAGACGCTCGGCGCGGATCGATCCGTTCGGGTCATCGTGCTGACCGGTGCCGGGCGCGGGTTCTGCGCCGGCGCCGACATCAAGGGTGTTCCCGGAGAGACCGGGGCGCCGGGCACCGAGGGCATGGCGGCGATCCCCAGGAACTTCGTGACACAGGAGCACCTCGCATCGCTCCACGAGCGGATCCATCGGCTTCGTCAGCCGGTGATCGCGGCGATCAACGGTGTGGCTGTCGGTGGCGGGTTCGCGCTCGCGCTGTCGTGTGACATCAGGTTCGCAGCACCGACGGCACGGTTCGGAGCTGTGTTCATCACCCTCGGCGTCTCGGCCTGCGACATGGGAACCAGCTACCTGCTGCCCCGACTGGTCGGCGCGTCGCGTGCGGCGGAGTTGATGCTCACCGGTCGGATCTTCGACGCCGAGGAGGCACGGCGGATGGACCTGGTGCTCGACGTGGTCGCGCAGGATGCATTGATCGAGCGCGCTCTCGTGACGGCTCGGCAGATCGCTGCCCTCTCGCCGCTCGCGGTGTGGATGACGAAGGAGACGATGTGGCAGACCATCGACGCGCCGTCGATGCGGCATGCGTTGGACATGGAGAACCGGACGCAGATCATGCTGACGGCGACGGGCGAGATGACCGCAGCGTTCGAGGCGTTCCGTGAGGGACGTCCGGCGACCTGGCAGAGCCTGTGAGCTTCAGCGCCGACGGAGCAGCGTTCGAGTGGTGTCGTCGAGCACGGTGGTCACGTGCGCGGCGGTCCAACCGTTGTTCAGCCAGTTGAGGATCACGCTGTTGATCACGTGCCCGAGGATCTCGATGATGTCGGCGCGATCGTCGACCTCGTCCGCACCGATCGCCGCATCGATCATCCGCTTGTAGCTGTCCGTGGCCCCCTGGCGCGCGTCGGCAACACCGGCTCCGCCGGCGTAGAAGGCGCGCATCAGCGCCCGGGTGAGGACTTCGTCGCGCTCGAGCGCGCCGGCGATGCCGCGCACCACCACCCGGACCCGCTTCTCGGCGGTGTCGCCTCGCGGAGGACGCTTGTTCAGCAGCAAGCGGAAGTCGTTCATCTGCTCGGCGTGCGCCTCGGCGATCAGTTGATCCTTCGAGTTGCAGAACATGTAGACGGTCTTCAGCGACATCTTGGTCTCGCGCGCGAGATCGCGCATCGAGACGGCGTCGTACCCGTTCCGGGCAGCGCGGCGCGTGGCCTCGAGCAGTCGGTGGAAGCGCGGATCGTCGCGGTTCGGGACAGCCACCTTCGGGTCGGATGCCGGCGTGCTCATCGGGGAGACACGACCGACGCGGTCCCGTGGCGCTTCGACGACGGCTCGAGACGCAGGCACGGATAACATGTTACTCCGATTGGATCCGAGGGGGTCAGCGATGAGCGAGAACACGATGAGGCCGACACCGGCACTGTTCGATCTGAGCGGCAAGGTGGTGCTCGTCACGGGGTCGACGAAGGGGATCGGCCGGGCCGCTGTCGAAGGTTGCGCCCGCGCCGGAGCGACGGTGGTGGTCAGCAGCCGCAAGCAGGAGCTGTGCGATGCGGTCGCCGAGGAGATCGCTGCAGCCACCGGCTCGACGACGTTCGGGATCGCCTGCCACGTCGGCGACTGGGACTCGATCCCGGCCATCGTCGAGTCGATCATCGAACGGACCGGCCGCATCGACGTCCTCGTGAACAACGCCGGCATCAGCCCCTCACGATCGTCCGTCGCCGACATGCCGCTCGATCTCTGGCGGAAGATCTTCTCGGTCAACCTCGAAGGCCCGCTGCGGATGTCGCAGTGCATCGCCCCGCACATGCGCGACAACGGCGGCGGCAGCATCGTCAACATCGCCACGATGGCCGCGTACTCGGGTGGCTCCGCGGTCAACGCATACGGCGCGTCCAAGGCGGCGCTGCTCAACCTGACCAAGAGCATGGCCCAGGAATGGGCGCCGTGGAAGGTGCGCGTCAACGCCCTCTCCCCCGGTCCGTTCATGAGCGAGATGGTCGAGGGCGCAGCACGCAACGCCCCGGGCTTCATCGACCTCATCGCCGGCGGCACCTTCCAGAAGCGCGTCGCCGATGCCGCAGAGATCGTCGGGCCCGTCGTCTACCTGGCGAGCGATGCGTCGTCGTACGTCACCGGCGACGACATCTCCGTCTCCGGCGGCATGCACAAGTGAGCACCGCAACCACACGGCCCGGCCCGATGGCCGGCGTGCGGGTGATCGAGGTTGCCGCGTGGGTTGCGGCTCCCGCCGCTGGGATGATCCTGGCCGACTGGGGCGCAGAGGTGATCAAGGTCGAACCGTTCAACGGCGATCCCGCACGCGGGATGGTCACGCTCGGTCCGCTCGGGATCAACCCGGCGTTCGAGTTCGACAACCGCGGCAAGCGGAGCATCGCGCTCGATGTCTCGTCGCCGGACGGACTCGCCGTGCTCCATCAGCTCGTCGCTGAGGCCGACGTGTTCATCACGAACCTTCGTCCGAGCACGCTCGAGTCCCTCGAGATCGATCCGGACGTGATGCTCGAGCGCTACCCGGCGCTCGTCTACGCCAACGTCACCGGCTTCGGCCACACGTCGGAGTACCGGGACCGTCCGAGCTACGACATCGGGGGTTTCTGGGCGCGCTCCGGTGGTGCGGCATCGCACACGGTGGAGGGCATGGCGCCGCCGACGTTGCGTGGTGGTTACGGCGATCACATGACGGCGATGACCCTCGCTGGCGGGATCGCTGCTGCGCTGTTCGAGCGGCAGACCAACGGTCGCGGACGTCACGTGACGACGTCACTCGCCCGCGTCGGCACCTACGCGGTCGGCCAGGACTTCACCGTCAAGCGACGCGCCGACGTCACGTTCCCCATGGGACAACCCCGCGAAGTGGCGAGCAACCCGATGCTCAACTCCTACCAGGCTGCCGACGGCCGGTGGTTCTGGCTGCTCGGGTTGCAACCGGATCGGCATTGGCCGACGCTGCTCGCGGCGATCGACCGGCCCGACCTCGCCGTCGATGAACGGTTCGCATCCCTGCCCGACCGTCGGCTGCACTCACGCGAGTTGATCGTCGAGCTCGACGCTGTGTTCGCCAGCCGCGATCGAGACGAGTGGGAGGCGATGTTCGTCGAGCACGGCGTCTGGTACGAGCCGGTGCTGAGCATCGGCGAAGCGCTCGACGATCCCATCATCCGCTCGACGGGAGCGTTCATCGACGTCGCCGGCCCGGACGGGCCGATCCCCGGCGTCGCAAGCCCTGTCGACTTCGCCGGGTCTGCGATCCCCTGCGTCCAACCGGTCCCCGACCACGGTCAGCACACCGACGAGATCCTCCTCGAGCTCGGCCATGACTGGGACACGATCATCGATTGGAAGATCAGCGGCGCCGTGATGTGATGGTGAGAAGAGCGGGCCTAGTGGCCGGTCCAGACCGGTGGTCGTTTGTCGAAGAAGGCGCGCACACCCTCCTGCTGGTCGTGGCTGCCGGCGATGGCTCGCTGCGCGGCTTCGGTGCGGGCCCAGCCGTCGTCGTTGTGCTGGTCGACGAGCTCGCCGATCGCGGTGAGGCACGCTTGCACCGCGAGCGGTGCGTTCGTGCAGATCTGCTCGGCCATGCCGATCGCGCCGGCGAGCGCTCCGCCCGGCTCGGTGACCAGGCTGACGACGCCGGCCTGGTGGAGTCGCTCGGCAGGCACCGGGACGCCGGTGAGGGTCATCTCGCGAGCGAGGTTGACGGGCAGCACGTTCGGGGCGCGGAAGAGTGCGCCGCAGGTGGGCACGAGACCGCGGCACACCTCGGGAAGCCCGAACCGAGCAGCGCTGGAGGCCACGATCAGATCGCAGGCGAGCACGATCTCGAAGCCTCCTCCGAGCGCGAAGCCCTCGACCGCGGCGATCAGTGGCTTGCGTCGTGGGCGGCGGATCACGCCGTACTCGCCACCGCGCGCGGTCACGTAGTCGCCTCGTGAACCGAGGTCGCTGCCGGCACAGAACACGGTTGCCGTTCCGGTGAGGATTCCGACCCACAGGTCGTCGTCGTCCTCGAGCTCGTTCAACGCTGCGTCGATCGCGTCGGCGAGGGCGCGGTCCACTGCGTTGCGCTTCTGCTCGCGCTGCATCGAGACCACGAGCACGTGCCCTCGCCGTTCCGTCTGTACCAGTTCGTTCACGTTTCCTCCTCGGCCGCCGACGCCATCACGGGCGCGGGCTGTTGACGCGCCCGAATGTGTACGCGTCCGGCCAGCCTTGCTCGGCGAGTCGGGCTTCCTGGCGTTCGATGACTTCGCGGAGGTCGTCGGGCTGCCAACCGGCGACGAGCTCGTTGCCCTGAAGATCCAGGACCGGCCGCCGGAGCTCCAGCAGCAGCTGCAGGCTGAACGCGATCCGCCCGGTCGACACGGCGGGATCACCGGAGCACAGGGCCACGGCGGCTTCGGCCATCGTCTCCAGCGGCTCGAGCATCCGGTCGTCGACCCAGCCTCGTCTCCCCGATGATCATCACGGTCCCCCTGGATCCACTTCGACTCGTACCGTCGCCGAGAGTAGTTTAGGGTAACAGCGTTGTCCATTGCGGGCGACAAATGAGCTCTCGGGGACCATGATCATGAACCAAGAAGACCTCACCCGTTTGAACGAGATCCTGCGTCCGGTCGCGCAGCCGCAAGTGCTGGAAAGCGTCTACAGCGACGATCAACACGCGCGCTTGCTCGATGTCGTCAAACAGCGCGGACCGTGGAAGACCATCACCGCCAATCACTTCGACACCGTCGAGGAGCTGATGGCCACCTCCAACGGCGGTGTGCCCGACAACTTCGAGCTCACGCTCGACGACATGGCGACCGGCCACTTCCGGGGCCGGATCGCCGAAGACTCCGTCCTGTACTTCAACCAGTTGGAAGACTGCTTCTACAACAGTCGGTTCCTCGAACTGGTGCGTTCGTACTGGGGGGCGCAGTATGCACGACCCCAGCGGATGTTGTTCAACATCTGCGGGCCGCATCACAGCGGGCTGAACGCACACCTCGACGCGGTCACGTTCCGAGGGATCCGCATCGAGAACTCGCCGGTGTGGCTGCAGAACGTGATGGGTCGCTCCGGCTTGTTCACCGATCACCTGATCAAGATGGCGCAGGTGATCGCATGGTGGTACCTCGGCGAGAACGGCACGTTCACCTACTGGCCCGACGGACCCGCCGGCCAACCCGTGCGCCTCGAGCACCCGCTGTGGAACAAGGGCGTGGTCGTCCAGAACGAGATGATGTTCCATCGCGGCGATCCCGTCGGACGTCCCGACGAGCGCGACATCCCCGGACTCAAGCACCGCTCGCTGCTCGGCTACGACGCCGACCGCGACGACTGGGCGATCACCACCGACGGCAACGTCATCCGCCGCTACCAGCCCGACGAAATGCGGCTCCTCGTGCACTGGAGCGCCGAGATCTTCCGTGACATGGACGAGGTCAAGAAGAACATGGACCACTCCGACGACCTCACCCACGACATCGTGTTCGAACGTCTGCTCGCCGACATGCACTCCCGAGGCGTGACCGTCGCCGATCCCACCGATCCGCTCCACGACCGCGACTTCATCCGCGCGCTCATCGCCACCTACTCGATCAAGCCCACCACCGACTGGGCCACGCCGAACGCGGCGTGACTCGACCTCTCGACAGCTGGAGACTCCCATGACCGTTCACGACCACTTCGCCGCCCACGAGCTCATCAACCGCTGGTGGTTCAACTACGACGAGGGCCACCTCGACGTGCTCGCCGATCTGCTCGCCGACGACTGCCACCTGATCTCGCGCACCGAGCTCGGCAACCATCCGTACGAGAACTTCATCAAGTCCGACAACCGGGGTCGCGACGGCTCGATGGCGTGGACTGCCGAGCACCGTAGGCACAGCCCGTACCCGTTGCGTCACCACGCCGCGAACATCCACGTCGTCGCCGAACGAGGCGACGAGATCGACCTCGAGTCGTACCTGTTCGTCACCCAGATCATCGACCGCAAGCCGAGCACGCTGTCGAGCGGACTCGTCCACTTCACGCTCGTCCGCAGCGCTGACGGCTACCGGATCCGGTACAAGGAGGTCGTCCTCGACTCCATCGAATCCGCCCCGTTCGACACGGTCGAGTTCGTCACCGATCGCCAGAAGACGTGGTGACCTGAGTGACCGACGTGGCCGACCGCCGACGACGAGGCGGCCGGACGCGCTTCACATCCGGCGCCAGTTGCCAGCTCCGGGCCAACCGGTTCTGGATGTCCGTCCACGCCCTATTGGTCCTCGGCTCGATGCCCATGCTCTCCAACACACCCAAGCCGAGCTCAGCCGCCCAGATGTAGAGCACGGCAGCCTCGAGATCGACCGACGGATCGATTCCGAGGCGGCTGCGATCGCGCTCGAGCGCAGCGACCCACACGTCGATGTGGGCACGTTGCTCGTCACGCAACCGGGACCGAGTCTCCCCGTCGGTCTGCGCCGCCGCGGCGCCCTGCACGATCAACGCGCGCAACCGACGACGCTTCGGTGCGCGAACGGCCTGCCGGGTCAGGGTCTCGACGTGGTCGCTCTCGGCCTCCAGGCCGATCGTGTCCGCCTCGAGGAGCGCAGCCGTGCCCTCGTTGATCGTCTCGGCCAACAGGTCGGCCTTGTTGCGGAAATGTCCGTAGATGGCGCCGCTCGTCACCCCGGCGTGCCGTCCGAGATCGCGGATCGAGGTCTGCAGATATCCGCGCTCAGCGAACAGATCGCCGGCGAGCTCCAGCAGGCGGGCCCGAGTCGCCCGCGCGTCCTCATCGCTTCGACGTCCCTGTGAACTCGACACCCGTTCGCCCACGGCTCGCTCCCTCTCCGATGTCTCGCACCACGGCCACCTGACAGCGGCGGCACGTCCGATCAAGGGTAGGGATGGCGACACCGCTTCACCGACGTACGACGAGAAGCGTCACGGTGTTCGTGCGCTGATGCCACACACCGACACCTGGGACGGCTCCGGTGAGGCGACCTCGCTCGAATCCTCGGGCTGTGACGACCGTGCACTGTCGAGCGCGGCATGGACGACGAGACGATGCGAGCTGGTGCCGATCGGCGTACACGTCACAAGGCTGAGCGTCGCTCTGCTCGGATCTGATGCGATCGCCTCGGTGTCGTTCGGGTCGGTGGTCACGGAATCGGTCACGGTGTAGACGAACGCCTCGCCCAGCGTGGTGGTGACGTCGATCTCGTCGCCCGGGGCCACCCGGTCGAGGCTGAAGAAGGGTGCGAAGTGGGTGGTCCGGTGACCGACGAGGACGGCATTGCCGAGGGCGCCGAGCGCAGCACTCGATGGGTCTCCAAGCACCTGGCGGTGCTGCGCGAGGCCGGCTTCGTCGCGGTCAGCGTCGATGGGCCGAGGCGTTGGTACAGCGTGCGAGCCGAACCATTCGTCGAGGTCGACAACTGGCTGACGCCGTATCGCTGGATGTGGGAGGCCACGCTCGACCGCCTCGGCGACCACCTCGACACGATGCCCGACGACGACCCACAGGATCGCGATCCCACCCATCCGCGAGGAGCGCACGATGTCCACTGATCCGTTCTTCACCACCGACGGGCGACCCATCGTCCACGTCCAGCGGCACTACCCGCACCCGATCGAGAAGGTGTGGCGCGCGGTCACGACACCCGAGCACCTCGACCAGTGGTTCCCGAGCCCCGTCGAGATCGACCTGCGTCCAGGCGGATCGATGCGCTTCTCCGCCTTCGACGGAACAGGCGCCGCCTTCGGCACGGTCCGCGAGATCGAACCGCCGCGGATGATCACCTTCACGTGGGGAGCGGACACGATGATGTTCGAGCTCGCTGCGGATCGCGACGGGACGACCTTCACGTTGAGCCACTCGTTCGACGACCGGACCGGCGCGCCGAGCTTCGCCACCGGATGGGAACTGTGCTTGGCCGGCCTGCGTGCCGTGCTCGGTGACGAGCCACCGCCCGCGGCCGATCGTGGCATCGCTCGTCACGAAGCGCTCGTCCACGAGTTCGGACTCGACCGACCCGAGATCATCGACTCGGCGCAGGGTTGGACGGTCCGCATCGCCCGACAGCTGACGTGTCCCGCGAACGTGGCGTGGGACCTGTGGTTCGGCACCGACGTCCACACGGGCGCGCAGCGCCGAGCGCCAGCGGTGGGCGAACCGCTCGCTCCGTACATGGCCCCGGACGTCGTCATCGGAACGGATCCGAATGACCGTGACGCCGCCGCCCAGATGTGGGCAGGCGGCGCGATCGGTCACCTCGCCTCGAGCGCCGCCGAGTGGGCGATGGCGCAGCCGAAGGCCGCCGCGGTCGGGTGACGCACGACGCCGATCGACGTGGCAACCGAGACATCGCCGATGCATGGGGCGAGAACGCTCGAGGACCCGACCGCCCGGCCGGGTCCTTTCCGGCTCACCCGGCGAATGTCTACGCCCTCCCGGCGTTGTCAGCGTCGATGCCGCCGGCCAGGGTCACGAACAGCCTGAGATCTTCGGCGGACCGAAAGCATGTGGACGGGATCACGTAGCCGGTGGTCGACAGTGTTCGGAGCAGGATGCGCACAGGAGTGACGTCGAGTCCTTCGAGTCCTGCCCACTCGATGCGGGTGAACGAGTGTGGGCGCGCGATTGTCAGTCCCGTCGAGTCGGCGGTCATGGTTGCCGCGTAGTCGTCTCGACGGAGCTGTCGTTGCTGCTTCGCCGCGCTGCGCACGATCAGCAGCATCAACCCGGCAGCGGCTGCGGCGACCAGGAGGATCGGCGACGACGCGGATGGAGCGGTCGTCGTGACGATCGCGCACCACACGGAGACGAGCGCGACGACACATGCGGCGCGCATGCGACGTAGATGGCGCTGGCGCGGCCCGCGCAGGAGATGGCGGGCGAGCGCGCGCACGTCGTCGACGTCGACCGAAACGTCGACGGTGACGCTCCCCGCCGGGGCCGCCCACGGAGCGGGCGATGCGTTGTCGGTCGAGCGATCGGGATCCACGCTGCACCGATGTCAGTGGAAGGAGCCGGCGACGTCGGCCAGGAGTTGGGTGGGTTGACTGTTGAAGATGCAAACATCGCCGCCGGCACCGATCTCGGTGATGACCGTGTTGGGGATCGTCTGACCCGCGGAGTAGTTCAGGTTCGAGGCCAAGGGTGGCTCGGTTCCGCATGGGTAGACCGTCACGTAGCCGCTTCCGGTCGAGTCGGTGACCGTGATGGTGAGGACAGCCGTGGAGGCGTTGGCCTCGACTCCGCCGCGGCCGACCACGTGCACGTCCGTGACCATTCCTGCGGCGCGGATGCCCGCACCGAGCTGTTGGCCGTCGATCGTCGAGCCTCCCTCGCGAGTGTCCAACAGCCGTGCCGGCGGCAGGGGGATGTACGTCGAGTCCGCCGGGAAGAACCCGTCCACGTCGATGACCAGATGGGTCGCGGCCTGCGTGAAGATGCACACGTCCCCGTTGGCACCGACCTCGGCGACGACGAGGTTCGGGATCGTCAGCCCGGTGGTGTAGTTCAGGTTCGACGCAGTCGGCGGTGAGTCGCCGCAGGGGTACACGGTCGCATAGCCGCCAGCGGTCGGTTCGGTCACGGTCGCGTTCAACACGACACTGCTCGCGTCGGCGGCGACACCGGCGCGGCCGGCCACGGGAAGCACGGTGACCGAGCCGGCGGCAACTGCTCCGCCGCCGGCGCCCAACCCGTCGATGGTCGTTGATCCGGGGCGGGTGTCGAGCAGGCGGGCCGGCTCGAGCGAACGGTAGGACGTCGAGGGCGGGTACCAGCCGTCGACGTCGACCACGAGCTGCAGTGCGCTTTGGACGAACAGGCACACCTGACCGTTCGCTCCGATCTTGGTGAGCACCGCGTTCGGGATCGTCTCACCTGCCTCGTAGTTGACGTTCGACGCCGTGGGCTGCGGCGTGCCACACGGGTACACAGTGAGGAACCCAGGCGCCATCGGTTCGGTCACCGTGACGTTCAACGTCGCGGCCACCGCTCCCGGCGAGACGCCGCCACGCCCAGCAACGGACAGCTGCAGCGTCGAGCCGGCTGCCAGCTGCCCGACGCCGGCGAACATCCCGTCGACCGTTGTCTGTCCGGGCCGTGTATCGGCAAGTCGTGCGGGTGGCACTGCCACATAGTCGGTGACCGGGGCTTCGGAGCCAGATGTCGGTGTGGTCGTCGAGGGCGACCCGGTCGGTGATGTCGGCGCAGGTGTCGGCGACGCGGCTTGCGTCACGGTCACCGTGAAGGACGTCGTTGCGGTCAGGGGCTCGGAGTTCGTCGCCGTGCACGTCACCGTCGTGGTCCCGATCGAGAACGTCGAGCCGCTGGATGGGGCGCAGGCGACGGTCGGCGTACCGACGTCGTCGACACCAATCGGGTTCGTGTAGTTGACGACCGCCGACGTCGAGCCCGGTGCAGCGGCGACGGCGACGTTCGTGTGTGCGGACGTGAACGACGGTGGCGTCGTGTCCGGTCGCAGCAGCGTCACCATCTCGTCCCGCGGTCGGTCGATCACGACGGACCCGTCCGTGGCGAAGGCAGGCATCACTTGGAAGTCGTCGAGGTCCGTTGTGCCGTAGACGGTGCGCTGCACCAAGAGGGTCCCGTGCGAACCAACCACATCGGCGAGCGTCACCGCACCAGCGTGGGCGACGTTACCGCTCGCCGACCTGCTCCCCACGACGTACGAGCCGTCCGGCAGGGCATCCGTGGCCCAACCGACCTGGTCGTCAGCCGCGGACCCGACGAGGCTGTTCGTCGCGCTCACCACACCGATCGTTCCCGACGCGCCGTTGCCCCACGTCGAAGCTCCGACCTCTGACGTGGATGGAGTCGACCAGTGCGGGCTGTCGACGACGTAGTTGCCGTTGGCCAGCACGGTCACGCCGCCGGCGACGGCGCTGCCCGGGGTCGATCCAACGAGGCTGTTCGAGGGAGAGATCGCCCCGACCGTTCGACCGCTCGCCACGTCGATCCACGTCGCCGCGCCAGCGCTCCCGTGCCAGTGCGCACTGCTGACGACGGCGTCGCCATTGGTCAACACGGAGAGGCCCAGGTCGCCGACGGCGTCGCCTGCTTGGTCGCCGACGAGTGCGGTCGTGGCAGCGATCGTGCCGGTCGTGGCGCCACCGGCGGCCCCGAGCACCACCGCCCCGACGTCCTGCTTCGCGCCGTCGTCCCAGCTCGGTGCGGCCACGGCGTATCGGCCACCGGACAGTGCGACGACATTGGGGTGGCGCGAGTCGAGGATCTCGCCCACGAGGTCGTCGACCGTCGAGCCGACCAAGCTGTTGCCGGCAGTGACCGTCGCCCCGGGAGCGCCCGTCGTGCCGCTGACCCAGGTCACGGCGCCGACACTGCCGACCGGTGCGTGCCAGGACGGGCTTCCGACGACGAAGTTCCCGTCGGACAGGGCGACGACCGCGCCACCGCCGATCACGTCGCCTTGTGTCGAGCCCGTCAGGCTGTTCGCCGCGGTGAGATCGGCACCCGCGTGGCCGGCTGGATACGCACCCTGGCGGAGGGTCACCGCACCGAGGTGTCCACCGAAGTGATGGCTCGACACGACGTAGTTCCCGTTCGCCAGTGGATGCACCGACTCGAGGCCGACCAACTCGCTGGCCGACGTGCCGACCAGGCTGTTGGCGGTCGTCACCTGGTTGTCGATCACGAGTGGGTGCGATTGCACGGGGGACCGGTACGTGCTGGCCTGAATCGTGCCGTCCCGCCATGTGACAGCGCCCGCATGGGCGGCACCCGCCCGGTTCCAACCTGGACTGTCGATCACGTAGTCGCCGTTCGACAGAGCGACCCCGTCGCTCCCGATGAAATCTCCAGCGGTGGTACCGACGAAGCTGTTCGTGGCGCTCACGGGCCCGATGGTCCGGCTGCCACTCGACGATCCGGGCTCCCAGGTCACCGCGCCGGCGTCCGCGATGCCTCCGCTGGCCCAGGACGGGCTCTCGACAACGTAGTTGCCGTTCGTCAAAGCCAGCACGCGAACGCCGACGGAATCACCTGCGGCGGATCCGACGAGGCTGGTCCCTGTGCCGACGACGCCGCTCACACCGCTGTTGCCGTCGCCCCACGTGACCGCCCCGATGTCCTTGGACGCCCCGACGCTCCACGCCGGGTCGGAGACCACATAGTTGTGGTTCGACAACGTGGTGACGCTCACCGAGCCGGCGCCGATCAGGCTGTTCGTCACGGTGACCGCATTGTTCAGCCCGGTCGAACCGCTCACCCAGGTCACCGCACCGACAGCCGTGGTCCCGCCGTTGTGGAAGTCCGGGCTCCAGACGACGAAGTTGCTCGTGCCCACCGCGACGAGCGAGCCCGAACCCACGTGGTCACCGGCCTCACTGCCCGTGAGTGTGCTGATGACCTCATGCGTGGCGCCGCTGTAGAGGTACACGGCGCCCACGCCGTTGGTGGACCCGCTGCTGAACCCGGGGTCGGTGACCACGAAGTTGCCGTTCGACAGCACCAGCACGTTCTGTGCGAACTGTGCACTCCCGGGCGGTCCGACGAGGTCCGTCTGCATTGCCGCGAACGCCGTGGTCGGCGATCCGGGCGCGAGCACTGAAGTCACGAGCGACGCGACCGCCACCGCAGCCGCGGCAGCGATCCTGGCCAGCTTCGAACGCTGATGCATGGTCGACCTCGACACCCTCGCCGCCGCTCGATCAGCTGTGTTCGCTGACCGGGAAGATCTCGTCGGCGACCAGCCCGTGCGCCTCACGGTGGACGGCGTGAGCGTCCGCAGCGCTGTCGGCCTCGACGAGGCAGAAGATCTTCCCAGCCGACTCATCGACCCAGAAGCGCAAGTAGTTCACGCCGTACTTGCCTTGGGTCTCGAGATCCTTCTTGTGTGCCCCGATCACGTCATCGACCGAGACGCCACCCGCGATGTTGTGGACGTCCATGAAGAGTGCCATTGCCATTTCCTCCGACTTGGTTGGTGTCGTTCCAACGTACGAACCAAGCCGGATGCGGTCATCGGAGGACCGCCCCCAAAAATGGGTGCGCAGACCCCTACTTCTGAGGGGAATGGGCCAGGAGCGTGCGGGCCGATTGAGCGGAGAGAGTCCGCCGAACGGCTTCCTCTCGGCTGGTCACGTCGAGCCGCGCCAGGATCGCCGAGACGTGGTGCTCGACGGTGCGCAACGACAAGAAGAGCCGGTCGGCGATCGCCGCGTTCGACAAGCCGGCGACGATCAGATCGAGCACCTCGGCCTGTCGTGCCGTCAGGCCGGCGGAATGGGCCCGAGTGGCTCGACCCTTGCCCCTTGGTGCGCGTTGGCCGCTCGCACGGATGACCTTTCGCAGCTTGGCGGCCACCGCGGTCGCCCCGAGCGCGTCCAGCACGTCGAGCGCTTCGAGTTGGGCGGCCAGGTTCCCGTGACTGAGCGCGATCGCACGCTCATAGGGGCAGCCCGCGGACGCCCACAGCTCTGCCGCCGCCAGTGGGTCGCCATCGATGATGAGCCGGTACCGCTCATCCATGTCGTGTGGAACGGCCCCCAGCTCTCCCAGCTTCCACACCCAGAACGCGAGCGAGCCGCTCGGCCATGGCGGACCTGCCCGGACCCCTTGCTCGAACGCCTCGCGAACACGCTCCAGTGCCATCGGATCGACACGGCCGGTGAGCCACATGTCTTCGGCCGTCGCCGCAGCCGGATCGAAGCTCTGCAGCTCGTCGGAGGTGTCCGCGATCGCCCACATCCGCTCGAAAGCAGTCGCTGCGCCCGGCCGACCCTGGCGCAACTGCAACAGCGCGAGCACCTTCCACGAGATCGCATCAGTGAAGGGGAACGCGCCGAGCACGCTCATCGCGGCATCTTCGGCCTCCGCCCATTCCCCGGCCCACAAGAGGATCTCGGCGAGCAAGGCACTGCTGTGCGCCTCCATGCCGCGGAGCTCGAAACGAGTTGCAGTCGCGAGCGACCGGCGGGCCAGGTCCAGCGCCAGTCGTACCTGGCGGTGATCTCCGGCGAGCCCGGTCATGCTGACGAGCGCGTAGACCTCCTCGAACCGTTGCCCGTTGCGCTGCGCAAGGCGGTGAGCTTGCTCCACCATCGCCATGCCGCGCGCTTGACGGCGGCCGTGCTCGACGGACCCCTTGGCGATCAGCGCGTAGAACATCGACCTGTCATCGCCGACATTCGTAGCGATCTCCATCGCTCGTTCGGCCAGCGCGACCGTATCGTCCGAGTCATCGCTGCGATAGAGCAGCAGGCTCGCCCGGGAGCTCAGCGCTGACGCGAGGTCCGCGCCCGGAGGATGACGTTCGAGCAGCTCGATCGCCTCGAGTGACTGACGTTCGGCGACATCGGGTCGCCCGTAGCGGAACGTCAGCAGCGACGCGAAGGTCAACGTTCTCGCCAGCGCGAGGTCGTCTCCCGCCTCCCGGCGCAGCGCGAGTGCACGATCCATCAAACCCAGCGCGCGGGAGTCGGCAACGTAGTCCGCGGCGCGAGCCCACGCGTCCCACACATCAGCGCGGTCGACGACGGACAGCCGATCGAGATGCGGCTCCAAAGCCCGAAAGTGGGCGTCAGCTTCGCGGTAGCTCTCACACGCCATTGCCGCGAGTGCTGCCTGCGGGGCGTACTGCACGAACGCATCGAGGTCCCCGGCGGCGAGCGCGTGGTGGATCACACGTGCCATGTCGTCGCCGCTCACGAGCGCGGCCAGCACCCGCCGGTTGTGCTCTCGACGGTCGGCGCTGCTCAGCGCCGACTCGACCGAACGGCGCGTCAGCTCGTGACGAAAGCTCACCGTCTCACCGTCGAGCTCCAGCAGACCAAGACGCACGCATTCGGCGAGGGCATCCGCCGTCGACCCAACGATGGATTCGAGGAAGGTCCGCGCGCACCGTCCCAGGTTGACCGACGCGAGATCGAGGAGCGCCCTCGCCTCGGGTGACAGGCGGGCGGCCCGGGACAGCACCGAGTCCTGCACGCTGGACGGGACATGGTCCACGCCCGAAGCGGCGACCTCGCTGACGAAGTGCGGGTTGCCACGGGTCAACGACATCACGTCATCGACATCGATCGCCGAACCCGCCAACATCGAGGCAACCGCATCGCTCGACAGCGGATCGAGGTGCATGCGCACGAGGTTCGCCGGCGGCAACTCGCCGATCACCGCCCGCAGCGGATGATCGAAGTCGACCTCGCCATCGCGATACGTGACGAGCAGCAACCCGCTCGTCCTGCCGATCCGTCGACCGAGGAACCGGATCGCGTCGAGCGTGGCCTCGTCGGCCCAATGCGTGTCCTCGATGACGAAGACCGTCGGCAGCGTCGTTCGCGAGAGCAGATCCATGCACGCCGTCAGCATCGCGAAACGATCCCCCGAGTCGAGGCCCGCGGCCAGCGACGGCTCTTGCCGGGCAAAGTCCCAGAACGGCCCGAGCGGCCGAGCCGCGACCATGTCGTCCGAGAAACCCACGGCGAAGCGAGCATCGCTCGCATGTGCGGCGACGAACGCGTTGACCAAGGTGCTCTTGCCGATGCCGGCCTCACCACGAATCAGAACTACCCTCCCGCCCGACACCGCCACGGTTCGCAACAGCTCATCGAGCGCAGCGAGTTCTCTGTCCCGCTCCAGCAGCATCAAAGCTCATCGTATGTTCGAAGACGATCCGCGCCCCGACGCGACGCTCGATGTCCGAGGAATTCGCCGCTGCCACGCAGACGGCAATCGCTTGGGGGTGGGGCCCACAAACCATCGCACGTCGGTCCGATCGGGCAGTGCGGCTGGTGGAAGACCGGGGTCGCCGCTGTCGTGCGGTGTCGACCAGCGCGCGTCGACGTGTACGTCCCGAGCTGGCGGGGTCGGGTCTTGCCCAATTCGGTGTCGGTTCCGTCGATACGGACGACCCACTTGTCGCGTTGCTGGCGCACCATCGGTCTGCCTGAGGGCTTCCACAACATGGCGACCTCCTTCGCAACTGATACATCGCCAATACATGAGGCGAAAACGCTCGAGGACCCGACGCAGGGCCGGATCCTCGTGTCGTAACCAGTTGGCGCGCTCGAAGGGACTCGAACCCCTAACCGCTTGATCCGTAGTCAAGTGCTCTATCCATTGAGCTACGAGCGCAGATGTCGGTGACGAAGTGTAGTCGCGGTCTGCACGATCCAACACCCGGAAATCGGCGGCCGGTCGGCGGCGGTGTGATCCGGCGCCGGATCGGGTACCCGACCTGCATGTTCGGACCTCGTACCCTCATCCGCCCGCTGCTCGCCTCGGCCTTCATCGCTGGTGGCATCCAGACGCTGCGCTCGCCGAAGGCCGTGGTGCCCGCCGCCGAGGAGGTGGGTGTGCCGATCGCGGAGGTCGTCGGGCTGCCGACCGACGCCGAGAAGCTCGTCATGATCAACGCCGGCGTTCAGGTCGGTGCCGGTGCGTTGCTCGCGCTGGGGTTCTTCCCGCGGGTCGCCTCCGTGGCACTTGCCGCCTCGCTCGTGCCGACCACGATCGCCGGTCATCCGTTCTGGAAGGAGAAGGACCCGCAGCAGCGGGCCCAGCAGCGGATGCAGGCGATGAAGAACGCGACGATGCTCGGCGGCCTGCTCACTGCGGCGCTCGACACCGGTGGACGGCCGTCGGTGTTCTGGGCGAGTCGTCGGGCTGCCGGCAAGGCCGCAGGGTCGATCTCGAGCACGGCGCAGTCCGTCGCCGAGACGGTCGGCAACGCACTGCAGTCGCTGCCTCACTGACGAGGCACGAAGTCAGAGCGCCCAGGGACCCCAGCCGCCGGCACGCAGGTACATCGCGTACGCGGCGTAGGCGTTGACCTGCGGGTCGTACAGCATCGCGGCTGAGGTGATGCCCCACGACACGAGTGACGACTTGTTGGCCGTGAAGTAGATCTGGAACAGGCCATAGCAGCACGCGTTGCGGACCGTCGGGATCAGGTTGCTCTCCCGAGTGGCGATGCGGACGGCTTCGTCTTCGAGATCGTCGGGCCACACGTCGCGGATGATCTGCTCGACCTGGGCCCGCGTGTAGTTGTTGTGCGGCGGGGCAGCCGTGGTCGAGGGAGCAACTGTTGTCGGCGGTGCCGTCGTGGTCGTCGTCTTCGGCTTCACCGTCGTGGCGGTCGGCTTCACCGTCGTCGACGTCGTCTTCGGCTTCACCGTGGTGGCGGTCGGCTTCACCGTCGTCGACGTGGTCTTCGGCTTGACGGTGGTCGCGGTGGGCTTCGCCGTCGTGCTGGGCGCGTCCGTGGTGGGGGACGACGCACCGGCGGGCAGGCAGATCGAGCGGCCCGGGTACAGCGGCGAGTTGACGGTGGCGCCGTTCTCGGTGAGGAGCTCGGAGAGCTTCACGTCGACGCTGTCGGCGATGGAGATCCAGTAGTCGCCGGGCTGGACCGTGTAGTCCTGATCGCAGGTGCGCTTGGCCTCGGCGACCGCCGGGGTGGCGATCCCGACCGGTCGGGCGGTGTCGGCGGACTGGACCTCGACGGCGGCAGCGGCAGTCGCCGCGACGGTGGCCACGGTCTCGACGGCAGGGCTGGTGGCCTCGGCCATCGCGGGAACGGTCTCGACGCTCACGGGGCCGGTCTCGGCGACGGCCGGCACGGCGACGGTCGTGGCGGGATCGGCGACCGCCGGAAGCGGGACACCGCTGGACACCGAGGCGGCAGCGGCGGCTTCGGCCGAGCTGATCGTCGCGTCGTTGTTCGAGCCTCGGGCGATCACGGCCACCGGCAGTGCCAGCAGGCAGACACCGCAGAGCATCGCGATGCGCCGGCGCCCCGGGTTGGGCGCTGCACCGGGGCGGCGGCTGACCATCGCGGACGGACCGGGCGCTGCGTGGTGCACGCGCTCGACGGGCCGTTTCAGTCGTGGGATCGGGCCGGTCTCGGAGCGCTGGCGGTCGGCGTCCCAGAACCCGTAGTCGTCGTCGGACATTCGTTCTTCCCTTTCACGTCCACGGCCGGGCCCGAACTGATGGGACCTGCTGCAGGCGATGAGGGGGCGAATCGTCCGCCCCCCACACGAGCAATCGCATGGCTTCTTGACGAAAGTTCTACACGTCCTGTCATGAGATTGCAACATGAGCGCGCCCACCAGGCACGACGGCGCGCGACCGATGGCCGAAAAATGACGAACCCCGGGCCGCTGCAGCTGCCCGGGGTTCGTGACGATGGCGGAGAGCGTGGGATTTGAACCCACGGATGGCCGAAACCATCAACACCTTAGCAGGGTGCCCCATTCGGCCGCTCTGGCAGCTCTCCGCTCGACATGCTATCCGTGCGGCTCGCCCGCATCCATCAGCAAAATGGCACCTCTTCGGTGGGCCTCACGCGGCCGGGAGCACCTCGAAGTGGGCCTCGGTCGGCGCCTGGCTGTTGATCGTGAGGATGTCCTGTGGGCACGCCGACATCACCGCGATGCAGTCGAGCACGGCGCGGAAGATCACGTAGTCACCGGGCTTGCTCAGCGCAGGCTCGAACGCCAGGCCGCCGTCCTCGGACCACGGGATGTTCATGAAGACGTTCAGCGAGCCGGGCGTGTACGGCACGTACACACCGAGCTCGGCCAGCGCGGCGTGCATGTTGTCGCGGCAGTTGTCGTGGTAATCGGTGCAGCCGAGGAGGCCGTAGCGATCGTTGTCGCACGGCGCCATCAGCGTGTCGTGACGACCAGGCGAGGTGTCCTCCTCGAGGATCAGCAGCGGCCGGCGGTGGTTCGTGTACAGCGGATCGCCGACGCGCGGGAACAGGTGCGTCCACGTCGCCCGGCTCTGCTCCATCCCGACGAACTCGGTCTGCATGTTCGTGGTGAACGCCCAGAAGTCGACGACCTGGGTGCCGTGGGTGTTGATGATCTTGATGGCCTCGCCGGCGGCGAGCCGGACGGCCTTGCCACGGCGAGCGGGAACGGTCTGGAGCATGAGCGGAACCTCCGGGGCGCTGGTCGCGCCGCCCAGTCGGGACGGCGGTGCGTCCGCAGGTTAGTCAGCGCTGCTGCCCCGGCCAATGGAGGAACGTCGCCCGATCACCCGTTGGGCCACATCGGCGCGCAGACGGGTCGGCGAGTGGTGATCGGCCACGGCCTCGAGCAGACGTTCGACCTCCATCGCCGTGCGTCGCGCGCGTCGGCGGCCGGTCAGCGCGACACCGACGCCACCGATCACCACGAACGGCGCGGCCACCAGCACCAGCGGTCCGGCCGCAGCGGCCGCCACGCCACCGATCCCACCGACGACGACCACGGCGCCGCCGGCCGCCGCCATGTTGCGCTCGCCCTGGCGATCGACGGTGATGCGCACGGCGGTCGACCCGGTGCCGATCTCCTCGGCGACGGCAGCCACGTGCTGGTAGTGGCTGAGCCCGCCCTCGCCCGTCGCCTTGCGCATCTTGCGCATCGTCAGGCCGACGAGACCCGAGCGCTTGCTCCAGTCGCCGCGCCCGTTGCGCACCCGGTCGCGTCGGCGGTGGTGGCCTTCGACGAGCCACGCGTCGATGCGCGCGAGCACGTCGTCGGCCGACCCGGCGATCTCGTCGTCGACCGCGACGACGGCGACGCCGACGATCCGGTCGACCAGCCGGCGCGGCGGCAGCTCGCCGAGGTGCTCGGCCGCGATCGACCGCAGCACCGCGACTGCGGGAAGGCCGACCTCGTCGGCGGCCGCGACGAGCGCAGCGCGGCTGATGCCCGCAGCCGACGACGGATCGTCGGGCAGGATCGGCCCGGCGATCTCGACCGCCCGACGGATGACGCGCTCGACCACCGCGTGATCGAGTGGGACCAGATCGTGCGCGTCGTCGACCATCCGCTCACACTACGGATGTTCGCCACCCTGGGTTGCCCGAGCCTCGCGATATCGTGTCGGGCGGAACGATGGCAGAGCGGCCAAATGCATCCGCCTTGAAAGCGGAAGGGTTCACGCCCCGGGGGTTCAAATCCCTCTCGTTCCGCTCTCGGTCTCGAGCTCAGGCGAGG
The DNA here is from genome assembly GCA_025463305.1 of Ilumatobacteraceae bacterium. The sequence continues at coordinate 28,547 of JAOBWK010000097.1, read as the reverse complement.
AGGCAGGCATGGCATCCGGGTTCTCGGCGGAGCGACTGGTCCGCATGCACGAGGTGATGGCCGGATTCGTCGAGCGCGGCGAGGTGCCGGGCATCGTCACCCTGCTCAGCCGCCACGGCGAGGCGCACGTCGACGTCATCGGGGCGCGGTCGTTCGGCGGCACGCCGATGCAGCGCGACACCATCTTCCGGATCGCGTCGATGACCAAGCCCATCACCGCGCTGGCGACGATGATGCTGCTCGAGGAGTGCGTCATCCGCCTCGACGAACCGGTCGATCGGTTGCTGCCCGAGCTCGCCGATCGACGGGTGCTCACCCGTCTCGACGGGCCGCTCGACGACACGGTTCCGGCGAAGCGACCGATCAGCGTGCGCGACCTGCTCACGTTCCGGATGGGCTCGGGGATGCTGATCGGCCAGACCACGCCGCCGCCGATCCAGACCGCCATCGCCGAGCTGCAGCTGCAGTCGTTCGGGCCGCACACCCCGCATGGTCCCGACGAGTGGATGCGCCGGTTCGGGACGCTGCCGCTGATGGATCAGCCGGGCGAGGTGTGGCGCTACAACACCGGATCGGAGCTGCTCGGCGTGCTCATCGCGCGTGCCAGCGGCCAGCCGTTGGAGACGTTTCTCCGCGAGCGGATCTTCGATCCACTGGGCATGGTCGACACCGGGTTCAGCGTGCCGGTCGAGAAGCGTGATCGACTGGCCAGCGCGTACGTTCCCGTCCCGCCGGCCGGCGAGGTGCGGCTGTTCGATGGCAGCGACGACACGCAGTGGGGATCGCGGCCAGCGTTCCCGTCGGGCGGCGGCGGCCTGGTCTCGACCGTCGATGACTACCACGCGTTCGCTCGGCTGCTCGCCAACGGCGGCGTGCACGACGGCCAGCGCCTCGTGTCCCGCGCGTCGATCGAGGCGATGACGGCCGATCAGCTCACCGCTGAGCAGCAGGCTCGATCACCGTTTCTTCCGGCCTTCTGGGACACGTTCAGCTGGGGCTTCGGCCTGAGCATGGTCACCCGGCGCACCGGCATCGCCGCCAGCCCGGGTCGTTACGGATGGGACGGCGCGTTCAACACCTCGTGGGGCAACGATCCGCGCGAGGACCTCACGGCCATCTTCATGCCGCAACGCCTCGGCCCACCGCTGACGTGGACCGGCTACCTCGACTTCTGGACGTCGACCTACCAAGCCCTCGCCGACTGACCGCGGCCGCGTGCTGGATCAGCCGAGCCCGCAGTAGGTGCCGAGCACCTTGGCGGCCGTCGCCAGCGCCTGGGCCTTCGTCTCCAGTTCCGCCGGCCCGGCACCGGCAGCGAGGGCGCTGTAGATGTCGAGCTCGGCATCGACCGAGGGCAGCAGGTCGTCGGGCGCCGACGGTCGCATGGCCGTGAGCCGGCGAGCGACCTCGGCACCGAACGCGGTGAGGTCGGCGCCCTGGTTGGCGGCGGTCCAGTTGAAGAGGTCGGTGTACTGGGCGCAGAAGTCGCCACCGTCATCGGGCTCGCTCGGGGGCGTCGATGGCTCCGTCGGGAGTGTCGTGTCCGGCGGGTCGTGGTGCAGCACGAGCACGTAACCCGTGCCCTTCACCGCCAACGGGCCGCCGACCGATCCGGCGATCTCGGCGCTGACCTCCTTGATGGTGGGGTCCACGGTCTGTGCGAGGAGGTTGTTCACGGCCGGCTGGGCGATCTTCGGCACGAGACCGAGCAGCTGGGCGCGCACACCGTTGATCTGCGCCTCGGCGAGGCGGAGGAAGTCCTCGACCTCCTTGCGCGGGATCGAGACGGTCGCGTACGCATAGGCGTAGACGGGATCACCGTCGGCGTCGTCGTCGGATTCGCGGCCCGTCGTGAACGACAGCGTTGCGGTGTTGTCTGCGCCGACCGTTCCGTTCAACTGACCAGGCACGATCACGGATCCATCCACCGTCCAGTTCGCCGGGCTGCCGGGCTTGATCAGCTGCGGCAGCTTCGCGCCTGCAACCGCCGCGCAGTCGACGATGGCAGCCGGCCAGTCGTCCGAGAGCGCGTGGCCCGTGGCGACGAACTTGCCCGTGACATCCGCACCGGCACCGACCGCGAAGGGGTACTGATCGCGGCTCGTCTGTGGAGTCTCCAGGGCGACATCGAGCGACTGGTCCTTGAAGTAGGACACGACGACCGTCGCCGCGCCGAGGGCTGCGACCGCAGTGCGGATCGCGTTGAAGATCGGTGCTGTCAACGACTTGACCAGACCCTCGATCGCTCCCTTGGCCAGGTCGAGCGCGACGTCCCAGGCGAACGCCAGCACACTGGTCGCGGTGTCGAAGAACCCCCCGTCGCCGCCGGTGAGCGGGTTGACCTTGAGAGCGTCGAACAGCCCGTCGATCACCGAGCTCAAGAAGCCCGTCACCGCGCTGCACGGGGAATCGAGCGGACCGGCGGGCCGGTTGGCGACGAACCCGGCCGGTGTGCCGACCGTGCTGGAGTCGGTGGCCGGAGCGTCCGTGGCGGGCGTGGTGTCGGAAGAACCGGTCGCATCGGTGGCGGCAGTGGTGTCGGCCGAGCCGGTCGTGTCGGCAGGCGCAGCCGGCAACTGGCTGGTGTTCGCGGCCATCTCGTTGACGAACATCGCCACCGCCGCAAGCGGGAACTGGATCGTCGGGGCCATCGTCCAGTCTTGATCGCCCATCCAACCGCGAACGGTCGCGGCCGCCGGGGACGTGCCCGCCGAGACCCAACCGGCGAGCAGGTAGCTCGCCGGCGGAACCCCAGCGGGCACGGGCGCGAGCGCGTCGAGCTCGCTGCCGAGCATGCCCGCTCCCGGATCGGTGTCGGCGGCGAGCCGATCGGCCTGCACGGTGGTCAGCCGCAATGGAGCCCCGTTCCCTGCGTCGGCCTCCGACGACACGATCTGGATGCCTGCATCGGACAACGGGGTGACGTCGGGCGGCGCCGCCGAGTCGGAGGTCGACGTGTCGGCGGTGGTGTCCGCCGGTTCGGTGTCGGGTGCCGAGGGGGGTGCTGCAGCGGACGTGGCCGAGTCGGCCGTGCCCGGAGTGCTCTGCGTCGTCGCGTCGGCCTTCGTGCGGGTGACCCCGTTGTTCGACGACGTGCACGCCGTCGCCCCGGTCAGCAGGACGAGGGTCATGAGCGCGCCCGCACGACGCGCACCGCGGCGAGGCACAGTGATCGATGGCTCGGAGATCATGGCCTGATTCCACCACGACACGGTGAACGGCGAATCGGGGAAACCCCTACGTTGCACCGACGCCGCGACCCGGTGACGCAGTCACCGCTTTCGAGCGGGGCGTGGCCTGCTGACGGGATCGCCGGTGATGTACTGCGCTCCCGGGCCGCGGCCGCCGGCGACGTCGTCCGGGTTGAACATCGCGCAGACCCGCAATGACAGGCAGCCGCAGCCGATGCACGCGGTGAGCCGGTCGCGCATCCGGGTCATCATCGCGATGTGCTCGTCGAGGCGCGGCCGCCACGACGCCGAGAGCTCCGCCCAGTCCTGCTCCGTCGGCGTGCGGCCATCCGGGAGCGACGCGAGCGCGGCACGGATCTCCTCGAGGCTCAGCCCCACCATCTGGGCGATCTTCACGAAGGACACGCGGCGCAGCGTCTCACGGTGGTAGCGACGCTGGCCGCCATCGGTGCGCGTCGACACGATGAGGCCTTCGGCCTCATAGAACCGCAGCGCGGAGCTGGCGACACCGGTTCGCTCGCTCAGCGCGCCGATGGTCAGCTCGTCGGTGGGGAGCGCGATCGGCATGTGACGCAGGTTACGCCGAATGGAGCTTGACCTCAAGTGAACTTGAGCATTTACCGTGACCGGTCATGACCCCATCACTCACTGATCCCCTTCGGCTCGGCATCATCATCGGCAGCACCCGCGAGGGCCGCTACGCCGACGTCGTCGCGAACTGGTTCATCGCCCACGCCCGCCGGCACGGCGCGTTCGACGTGGACGTGATCGACGTCGCCGCGCTCGATCTGCCGGTGCACTTCACCAAGGCCGACCATCCGGCGCTCGATGCGTACCGCGAGCGGATCGACGCGGCCGAGGCATTCGTGGTGGTGACGCCCGAGTACAACCACAGCTACCCGGCGTCGCTGAAGCACGCCATCGACCTCGCCAACCCGGAGTGGAAGCGCAAGCCGCTGGGCTTCGTCTCGTACGGCGGGATCTCGGGCGGCCTCCGCGCGGTGGAGCACCTGCGCCAGGTGTTCGCCGAGCTGCACGTCGCGACCATTCGCGACACGGTGAGCTTCCAGGGTCCGTGGCAGCAGTTCGATGCCGACGGCAACCTGGTGAACCCGGCGATGGCGGAGGCGGCCGTCGCGACGATGCTCGACGACCTCCGGTGGTGGGCCACGGCCCTGCGCGCCGCGAAGGCGGCGGACGCCGCCGAACTCGAGCACGCGGCCTGGTGATCGGGCGATGATGCGCGCTGTCATCGCGACGCAGCCGGGACCACCCGAGGTGCTCGAGGTGATCGAGCTGCCCAACCTCACACCCGGTCCGGGCCAGGTCGTCGTCGACGTGCACGCCTCGGGCATCACGTTCATCGAGACGCAGATGCGGGCGGGCACCTCGCCGCGCTCGCCCGGGCCGTTCCCGCTCGTGCTCGGCAACGGCGTGGCCGGCGAGGTGGCCGACGTCGGCGATGGCGTGGATCCCGCGTGGCTCGGCGCGATGGTGGTGACGTCGACGGGCGGCACCGGCGGCTACGCCACGCAGGCGGTCGCCGGCGTGGACGATCTGCACCGCGTCCCCGCGGGGCTCGAGCCGACGACGGCGCTCGCCCTGCTCGCCGATGGCCGCACCGCGCTGGCCCTCGCCGAGGCGGCGGCGATCGGCAGGGGCGACACCGTGGTGGTGACAGCCGCCGGCGGCGGGGTGGGCAGCCTGCTCGTGCAGCTCGCGTCCCGCGCGGGCGCGCGGGTCATCGCGCTCGCGGGTGCGTCGGACAAGCTCGAGCTCGCCCGCCGGCTCGGCGCCGACGCGGCGATCAACTACCGCGACGCCGACTGGGCCGATCAGCTGCGTGCGGCGACGCCTGCCGGGGTCGACGTCGCGTTCGACGGGGTGGGTGGCGACACCAGTCCTGTGCTGGTCGAGCGGTTGCGCGGCGGCTCGCGGTACGTGCCCCACGGCGCGGCGAGCGGTCGGTTCGGCGGCATCGACCAGGCCACGGCTGTCGAACGCGGCATCACCGTGATCCCGTTGTGGTCGCTCGCGCCGACGCCGGAGGCGACCTTCGCGCTGGTCGAGCGAGCCCTCTCGCTCGCCGCCGACGGTGAGCTCTCGCCGACGATCGGGCAGTGGTTCCCGCTCGACCGCGCGGCCGATGCGCACGCCGCGATCGAGGCCCGGCGAACGATCGGCAAGACGCTGCTCATCCCGTGACGGCTCATCCCGTGACGGCTCATCCCCCGACGGCTGATCCCGGGCGCTCAGCGCAGGTTCGGCACCACCGGCAGCGACCGGGCCAGGCACTGCTCGAGCTGGTCGCGGCGATCGGGCGAGATCGACGGGTCGGCGAGCGTCTGCGTCACCGGGTACACGGTGCGGCTGACGTGCTCGTCGCAGATCAACACCGGTGTGGGATCGACGCTGAACCGACCCGGCGAGGTCTCCGTGAAGCGGGCGGTCGCGAGCAGTCCGTCGAGGGTGCGCGGATCGGCGTACTTGCCGGCCACGTGCCAGCCCATCCCGGACACGAGGTTGCCGACGCTCCAGTAGACCCACGTGCCGTTGACCTGCTCGAGCGGTTGGATCGTGTGGGGCCCGTGCTCGATCACGAGGTCGATGTGGGAGTCGCGCGTGATGGCCGTGATGAACGCCCGGTCGACGGGGATCGGCGCCGTCAGCAGCTCCTGGGAGATGTGCACGCTGACGATGACAACCTCGGCACCGGCGGCACGCGCGGCGTCCACATCGGCGACCACGTCCTGCGGGTCGGTCGTGTAGTGCAGGCGCCAGGCATCCGCGGGCAGGACCGTGTTCGAGTACGTCGTGTACGACAGGTGAGCCACGCGCACGCCGTTCACCACGAACGTCTCGGGCGTCGATTCGTCCGGCGTCCGCGCGGTGCCGGCATGGGTGATGCCGGCCGCGTCGAGCGCGTCGAGCGTGGTGTCGATGCCGACCGGCCCGAGATCGTTGCTGTGGTTCGACGCCGTGCTGCACCGGTCGTATCCGGCGTCGCGCAGCCCGTCGGCCACCTCGTACGGCGCGGCGATCAGGTTGCCGCCGAACGGTGAGTGGCCGTACACGCCAGGTCGCTGTCCGGGCACGCCGATGGGGATCTCCATGTGGCAGATGGCCAGATCGGCCTGGTGCAGGTCCGGCGCGATGGCCGCGAGCACCGGGGTGAAGTCGTAGCGCACACCGGGCCCGGCGGCCGCGGCCGCAGCGTTGTTGACCGCTGCCTCGGTGAGCACGTCGCCCGTGGCCGCGACGGAGAACGTGCGCCCCGGTGGATCCGTGCGGACCGCCTGCGCCGACACACCCGCGGCAGACGGCTGCACGCCGCCGTCCGCATGCGCGCCGGTGCCGACGCTCGCCGAGATCGTGGCCGCGGTGACGGCTGCGATCACACCCGCGGTCAGGCGGGCGCGGCTCATCAGGCGGTGGAACCGGTGTCGACGAGGACGTTGGTGCCCGTGATCTGGGTGGCGTCGTCGGAGGCGAGGAAGGTGACGGTTGCAGCGATCTCCTCGGCAGTCGACATCCGCCCGAGGAGGCCATGCGACCGGTGCATGAGGTGCGGGTCGGCGCCGGCCGGCGGCGTGAACAGCCGCAGCAACGGCGTGTCGATCGCGCCGGGGCTGACCGCGTTGGCGCGCACGCCCTGTGGCCCGTACTCGACGGCGAACGACTTCGTGAACGACAGCAGCGCACCCTTGGTGGCGCTGTAGGTGGTGAGGTAGGCGCTGCCGCGGACAGCCGCGGCGGAGACCACGTTGACGATGCATCCACGCGACGCCAGCAGCGCATCGAGCGCGGCGTGCGTGGTGTTGAACGGGCCGTAGAAGTTGACGGCCATCACCCGCTGCAGCTCCTCGGGCGTGACCTCGTGGAAGCGTTGGTACGACCCGGTGCCCGCGCAGTTGATGAGCGCGTCGATGGTGCCGTCGCCGTTGGCCCGCGCGGCCTCGATCGCCAGCGCGACCTGGCCGTGATCGGCGACGTCGCACTCGAGGGCGAACGCCGTGCCACCGTCGGCACGGATCAGCTCGAGCGTGCCGGCTCCGCCGCCGTCGGCGATGTCGATGCACGTCACCGTGCCACCCTCTGCGGCGATTCGTCGCGCGGTGGCGCGGCCGACGCCGGAGGCGGCACCGGTGATGACGACAGCACGCCCGTCGAACCGTGACATCAGCGGGCCATCAGAGTGCGACGCCTGCGGGACGGCAGTTCGGGGTCCAGAGCCCGTCCCACCAGTCGCGCTCGACCGCGAGCGGATCGCTGACCACGTGCGGCTCGACGTCGAGCACCATCGTCCGTCGTGATTCGGTGTCGTAGGCCGGCCAGGCGCCGACGGCCGGGCAGCTGGGATCGCCCGTCGCTGCGAAGGCCGCCCACGCCGAACGCAGCGCGAACCCGACCGAACGACCACCGTCATCGACGCCGATGAACTCTCCCCACGTCACCGCGTCGTCGGTGCCCTTGGCGTCGAACGTGTCGAACGTGAACGGCAGATCGATCGCGTGGAACGCGCCGACATCGCGGTCGGGCCGCTTGGCCTGCCACGAGAACAGGTAGCCGTACGTCGAGGCCGGACCGCGTCGTGAGTCGAGGATCCGCACGACCGGCAGGCGCATGATTCCGTCAGTCGAGATCTCCGCCCACACGTCGGAGCCGAGCGGGCGCGTGGTTCCCTCGGCGCGATCGAGGTACTCGCCGACGAGACCGTCGGGGATGTCGGAGCCGGGGTCGGCTCCCATCCGCGTCGTGAGGTACTGCCGTGTCCACTTGGCGAGCCCGTCGCGGCCGAGCGCGTCGGCGCGCGGATCGGGGAACAGCCGCATCTCGTCGGAGGTGAAGCCGATGAGCAGATCGAGATCGTCGACCGCTCCGGCCGCGACGGCGGCCGTGGGCGTGGTGGTGACGAACACGTCGTCGACCACCGGATGGAACGGCATGGTGCCGATCTCGAACAGCAGCTGGTTGGCGACGTTGGTCTGGCACTCGAGCAGCCGCTCGGCGCTGAGCGCGCGCAGCTCGTCGACCGTGTTCGCGCCGGTCTCCTTCAGCAGCGTCTCCGTGACGCGCGTGCTGATCGCGGCGGTCTGGGTGAAGTCGACGCCGGGGCTCTGCACGATGGCGCGCCGCACGACCGACGTGAGGCCGGGCGTCGGCAGCAGGTGCATGATCGAGCCGGCCCCGCCGGACTCGCCGAACACCGTCACACGATCCGGGTCCCCACCGAGCTCGGCGATGTGGTCGTGCACCCACTGCAGGCCGAGGCGCTGATCGTGGCTGCCGCAGTTGGTGTCGGCGGTCTCGCCGCCGGGCACGCTGCGCAGGTCGAGGAAGCCGAACGCGCCGACGCGGTAGTTGATCGTGACGACGACGACGTGCTGCTCAGCCGCCAACTTCGCACCGTGGTACGTCGGCGAGCCACTGCCACCGACGATGAACGCGCCGCCGTACAGCCACACCATCACGGGCAGCCGCTCGCCGTCGGCGGCCGGTGTCCAGACGTTGAGGCTGAGGCAGTCCTCGCCGACGGGGCCCGGGTCCATGCCCGGTACGGCCGTGGCGAGCATGCCCTCGCGCGACTGCACGGGTGCCGGGCCGAACGCGTCGTAGGCCTTCGACCAATCCGGTGCCGGCGCGGCGGCGGCGCGCCGGAACCGACCATCGCCCAGGGGTGCGATCCCGTACGGGATGCCGAGCAGCTCGCGCAGGTCAGTAGGCATTGGGGTCGGCCTGGATCGCTGCGGGCACGGGGTGCTGGTAGAGGTCGGACGCGTTCGCCCAGGTGATCTTGCGGATGTCCTCGGCGGGCAGGCCGCCGATCTCCTCCTCGATGATCTGCTGGGTGCGCGGCCAGGTCGAGTCGCAGTGCGGGTAGTCGGACTCGAGGAGGATGTTCTCGATGCCGATCCGCTCGCGCTGCACGAACGACGACTGGTCCTCGACGGCGCAGAACCAGAAGTTCCGCTTGAGCACCTCGGCCGGCGTGAGATCGCCCTTCCACGTGCCGTACATCGAGTTGTAGCTCTGCATGTGGTCGAGGCGATCGAGCAGGCCGGCGACCCAGCCGATGCCGCCCTCGGACATGCAGATCTTCAGCTCGGGGAAGCGCACCGGCATCATCGAGAACAGCCAGTCGACCGCGGCGAACATCGCGTAGCCGAAGAACAGCACGCCGACGACGTCGGGCGGGGCGTCGTCGGTGGTGGAGGGCGATGCGCCGGACGAGCCGATGTGCAGGTTCACGACGGTGCCCGTCTCGGCACACGCGCGCATGATGGGATCCCAGTGGCCGGAGTGCAGCGTCGGCAGGCCGAGCTGATGCGGGCTCTCCGTGAACGTGACGGCGCGGTAGCCGCGCTCGGCGTTCTCGCGGATCATCTTCGCGCCGACCTCGGGATCGAGCAGCCAGGGCAGCTGGCAGGGGATGATGCGACCCGGGTGGGTGCCCGCCCACTCCTCGAGGTGCCAGTCGTTCCACGCCCGCACGCATGCCATCGCGAGGTCGGCGTCGGGCGTGGTCATCTGCAGCCGCTGGCCGGCGAAGCCCGGCAGGAACGACGGGAAGTTGAGCGAGGCGTAGACGCCGTTGAGGTCCATGTCGGCGACGCGGGCATCGATGTCCCACGCGCCACGGCGCATCTGGTCGAAGCGCACCGGCTCGAAGCCCCACTCCGACACCGGCCGCCCGACGACGGCGTTGAAGCCGACGTTCGGCAGGTCGAACCCGTCGTACACCCACGTCTGGCGACCGTCGGCGGTCTCGACCACCTTCGGGGCGCGGTCGGCCATCGCCGCGGGGACGCGGCCTTCGAAGGTGTGCGGCGGCTCGACGATGTGGTCGTCGACCGAGATGACGGTGTACTTGCGCTCGGCCCGAGGCGGCTCGGGCAAGAAGGTGACCGAGCGCTCGTCGCCGATCGTGGCCTGGGTGAAGCTCAGGTCGCTGGCGAGATCATCGAGGCTGCGCATGGGATGTCTCCGTTGTTCGAGGGATGTTCGGAACGGCGTCCGCTGACGGACGACGATGCACGATGTTCAGTGCAGGACGTGTCAGTGCAAGACGTCGGGCTCGTCGCGCAGCAACGCACGCGTCGCGCCGGCGAAGTACACCGGCGCGCCACGCTCGAGCAGCGACGCCTTCATGCCCACCATCTGGCCGCGGCCCATGACGAGCGGCTGTCGACCGGACACCAGCACGTCGTAGGAGAGCTTGCACGCCCGGTCGAGCGACGCCGCGCGGTAGACGGCCTCCTCGATCGTGGCGCCGGTGACGATGATCCCGTGCGAGCCGAGGAAGACCACCTTCGCATCGCCGATCTCGTTGGCCAGGTCGGCGCCGAGGTCGCTCGTGTCGACCTCGCCCGTGTACTCCTGCACGAACCGGATGTCGTCGAGGAACATCGAGCCGGTCTGGTGGACGAGGTCGGGCAGCACGCCGAGCGCCGTCAGCAACGTGACGTAGTACGGATGGTTGTGGATCACCACGCGCGCATCGGCGCGACGGCGGTGGAGCTCGGTGTGGATGTGGATCGCGGGGGTGACGTCCCACTGCCCGGCGACGACGTTGCCGTCGGCATCGACCTCGCAGATGTCGGACGCGGAGATCTCCCGCCACCACAGGCCCCACGGGTTGACGAGCATCGTGTCCTCGCCAGGACGCTGCCAGGTGATGTGCCCGGCGATGTTCTCGGAGAAGCCCTCGCGGGCGAGGACGCGGAAGGCGCAGGCGAGCTTCTGCTCGTCGCTGAGGTCGACACCGATCGGGGGTGTGATCTTGGGCGCCCACACGCTCAGGCCACCTTTGCGGTCGGTCTGGGCCGCTGGCAAGGTATCCGTCATCGCGCCATCTTGGCACGGGCTCCGGGCCGCTGACGATGGGGAGCAGAGCGTCTCCTACGCTCGCCGCATGCGTGTTGTAGTGCTCGACGACTATCAGGACATCGCCGCTTCGTACACCGATTGGGGCGATCTCGACCCGGTCTCGATCACCGAGCACATCGCCGACGAAGGGGCGCTCGCCGAGGCCCTCGCGGGCGCGGAGATCGTGGTGGCGATGCGCGAACGCACGCCCTTCCCGGCCTCGCTGTTCGACCGGCTCCCCGACCTCAAGCTGCTCGTCACGACGGGCAACCGCAACGCCGTCATCGACCTCGACGCGGCGGCTGCGCACGGTGTCACGGTGTGCGGCACGATGGGCATCGTCACCTCCACGTCGGAGCTGACGTGGGCGCTGATCCTCGCCGTCAGGCGGCACATCGCCGCCGACGACGCCACGATCCGCAACGGTGGCTGGCAGACGCGCCTCGGCACCGGCCTGGCCGGCCAGCGGCTCGGGCTGATCGGCCTCGGCAACATCGGCGGGCTGATGTCGAAGGTCGGCGTGGCGTTCGGGATGGACGTCGTCGCGTGGAGCCAGAACCTCACCCAGGAGAAGGCGGACAGGTTCGGCATCCGCGCGGTCAGCAAGACCGAGTTGATCGAGACCTCCGACGTGGTGTCGCTGCACCTCCAGCTGAGCGAGCGCACGCATCACATCATCGGCGCGGCCGAGCTGGTGGCGATGAAGCCATCGGCGATCCTCGTCAACACCTCGCGCGGGCCGTTGATCGACCAGCCCGCGCTCGCCGACGCGCTGCGGCGCCACATCATCGCCGGCGCGGGGCTCGACGTGTACGAGCACGAGCCACTTCCCGTCACCGACCCGCTGCGGGCCCTGCCGAACACGGTGCTGACGCCGCACACCGGCTACGTCGTGTCGCAGTGCTACGACATCTTCTACCGCGAGATCGTGGAGGACATCGTGGCGTGGCGCGCGGGAGAACCCGTGCGCCTGTTGACTCCGAGGTGATGTCGGACTCACCCGCCACGAACCCCGGTGCCGCGCCGAACGACGATCTGGCGCGCCTCACCGAGCTGGACGACGCGCAGATGGCGCTGCTCGCCGCGCACGGGTCGCGCCGATCGGTCGCCGCTGGCGAGGTCATCTACGCGCCCGGCGATCTGTCGGCCGACTTCTCCGTCGTCGTGTCCGGATCGGTGGGGATCTTCGTGGGCGCCGGTGCCGACGAGATCGCGCTCGTCACCCACGGGCCGCGCCGCTTCCTCGGCGAGATGTCGATGCTCACCGAGCAGCTCGTCTACCTCACGGCCCGCGCCGTCGAGCCGACCGAGCTGATCGTCCTCGCCCACGACGAGTTCCGCCGAGTGTTCGCCACCGAGCCGGAGCTGTCCGACGTGATCCTGCGCACGTTCATGGCCCGGCGGGTGTTCCTCAACACCGGCGACGCGAACCGCTCGGTCACACTCCTCGGCTCGAGCTTCTCGCCGCGCACGCTTGCGCTGCGCGGCTACCTCACCCGCTCTGCGCTCCCCCACCGCTACCTCGATCTGGAGAGCTCGGACGAGGCTGTCGCCCTGCTCGAGACGCTGGCCATCTCCCCGGCCGAGACACCCGTCGTCGTCACGCCGACATCCGTGTTGCGCAACCCCACGCCCGGCGAGCTGGCCGAGAGCCTCGGGCTGACCTACCGGCCGATCCCCGGGCACATCTTCGATCTCGTCGTGGTGGGCGCCGGGCCGGCAGGCCTGGCGGCCGCGGTGTACGGCGCATCGGAGGGTCTCGACACGGTGCTGCTCGACTCGGTCGCCGCCGGCGGCCAGGCCGGAACGTCGAGCCGCATCGAGAACTACCTCGGCTTCCCGAACGGCATCTCCGGGCTGGACCTCACCAACCGGGCTGTCGTGCAGGCGAGCAAGTTCGGGGCGCGGATGGCCGTGCCGTGCGAGGTCAGCGGTGTGCGTTCCGAGGGTGGCTGGCACGTCGTCTGCCTCGCCGACAGCAGCGAGATCCCCACCCGCGCGGTCATCGTTGCGACCGGTGCGGAGTACCGCCGACCGGATGTCGAGGACTGGACGACGTTCGAGGGCGCCGGCATCTACTACGCGGCGACCGAGATGGAGAGCCGGCTGTGCGCGGGCGAGCACGTCGCCGTCCTCGGCGGCGGCAACTCGTCCGGACAGGCGGCGCTGTTCCTCAGCCAGCGCGGCTGCTCCGTGCGGATCATCATCCGCGGCAACGACCTCGACCACTCGATGAGCAGCTACCTCGTCGAGCGGGTGATGGCCGATCCGCACATCACCGTCGACACCGGGGCCGTCGTCGTGCAGGTCCATGGCGACGATCGGCTCCGCGCGATCACGGTCGAGCGCGCCGGCCACGAGAGCGCCGCCGACCGCGAACGGATCGCGCTGTCGGCGCTGTTCTGCTTCATCGGTGCCGTGCCCGCGACGGACTGGCTCGACGACTGCCTGCTGCTCGATGACGCGGGCTTCGTGTGCACCGACCGGGGGATGATGGACCTCGGCGAGACCGGTCCGTGGGCCGCGATCGGCCGGCTCCCGCTGCCGTACGAGACGAGCGAGCCCGGCATCTTCGCGGTGGGCGACGTGCGCGCCGGATCGACGAAGCGTGTGGCCACCGCGGTGGGCGAGGGTTCCGCCGCCGTGCGATCGGTGCACGAGCACCTGGCCGTTCACGAGTGACAGCGGCCGCGGACTGGGCTCCGTCCCAGGTCAGCGCGTCCACGTTTGGTCCTCGCGGAGCGTAGGGTACATCCCACTGTGACCGCCGAACCCGACTCCCTCTGCGCCGTCGAGTACACGCGACGAAACATCCGTGCTGCCTGGGCGGTCCATGCCCTCACCGCGAGCGGCGTCATCGTCGGCTACCTCGGGCTCATCTCGCTCATCGAGGGCCACGCCCGGGCCGGCATCATCTGGCTCATCGTCGCGCTGATCCTCGACGGCGTCGACGGTCCGATCGCGCGCAAGCTCGACGTCGCCGGACGCATCCCCACCCTGAACGGCAACTCGCTCGACCTGATCGTCGACTACTTCACCTGCGCCATCGTGCCGGTGGCGTTCCTGTACAAGTTCGACATCGTGCCCGAGCACACCAGCGGCCCGGTGGGCTTCACCATCTTGTTCGTCAGCGCGCTGTGGATGGCCCGAACCGACCAGGAGGACGAGGAGCGTTGGTTCAACGGCTTCCCCGCCGAGTGGAACATGATCATCCCCTCGCTGTTCCTGCTCCGCTACAACCCGTGGGCCAACCTCATCATCTGCGTCGTGTTCTCGCTGCTCACCCTCTCGAGGGTCCAGTTCGCCCACCCCGTCTCCGTGCGCGAGCGGCGCGGCATCTCGCTGGCGTTCATGACGGCGTGGCTCGGCTCGATGCTGTGGCTCGGCCTCGCCCAGCACGACATCCCCGCCGTGCGTGCGGTGCTGGTCGTCGCCCCGCTGTGGACCATCGCCCAGACCGCGCATCGCGCCTGGGTCCGCCGCCCCGTTCGCACCGGGCGGCCCATCCGTCGGGCGGCGAGCTGAGCGTTCTCAACGTCCACGAGCTCGGCGACCCCGACGGTGCGCCGGTGCTGGCGATCCACGGGATCACCGGTCACGGTCGACGCTTCCGTCGCCTCGCCGAGGAAGCGTGGCCCGAGCGGCGCACGGTGGCGGTCGACCTCCGCGGGCACGGCCGCTCGACGTACGACGGTCCGTGGTCGGTCGGCCAGCACGTCACCGACGTGGCCGACACGCTCGACTCGCTCGGCCTCGAGACCACCGACGTCGTCGGCCACTCCTACGGCGGGATGATCGGCCTCCACCTCCTCGCCCGTTCGCCCGGCCGGATCGCCCGGTTGGCGATGCTCGATCCCGCGTTCGCCCGAGCCGGGGAGTCGATGAACCTGATGGCGGCGGCCGAGATGGCCAATCCCGGGTTCGCATCGTACGAGGAAGCGCTCGCGGCCGAGCACGCCGGCTACCCGGACCACGTCATCCCGGCGGCGATCGAGAACGTCGACGAGCACCTCGTTCGCGGCGACGACGGCCGCTACCGGTTCCGCTACCACCGCCCGGCCGTCATCGCCGGCTGGGGCGAGCTCTGCAGCCCGGTGCCGGCGATCGCAGAGCAGCGGCCCGCGCTGCTGGTGGTGGCCGATCGCGCCGGCCTGGTGACCGCCCCGATCATCGACACGGTGCGCGCCGAGCTCGGCGACCAGCTCTCCGTCGTGCACGTCGACAGCGGCCACACCCTCGACTGGGAGCGCTTCGACGAGACCGCTGCGGCGATCCATCGGTTCTGGGCATCAACAGGTTCGTGAATCGCTTCGATCGGAATTGATGCTGGTCAGGGCCCCGAATCGCGGGCCGAGGACTGCGAGACTGTGACGATGCAGCTCCAGGACGAACCAGACCTGGAGCCCGAGATCGTCACCGCCGTCTCCAGCGAGGGCGGCATCGCGATCTCCCATGCCGCACCCGGCTCGCGCATCTCGTTGAAGTCGGCGCTGCTGCTGGTGATCTCCTCGCTGATCTTCAGCCTCGGCTCGCTGTTCGTCCGCGGTCTCGACGATCCGCAGCCGTGGACGACGGTGTTCTGGCGATGCACGTCGGCCATCGGCAGCCTGCTCCTGCTCATCGCCTGGCGCGAGCGCCGCAACACGGTGAAGGCGATCACCGGGATGGGCCTGCCCGGCATCGGCGTCGGCTGCGCGTTCGCCGCCTCATCGGTGGCGATGGTGGTCGCGCTGTCGCGCACCAGCGTCGCCGTCGTGCTCGTCATCTTCGCGCTCAGCCCGCTCGCCGCGGCCGTGCTCGCGTGGGCGTTCATCGGTGAGCGCGTGCGCCGGTACACCTGGTTCGCGGTCGGCGTCACCGTGGTGGGCGTCGGCTACATGGTGAGCGGCCCCGGCGCGAGCGGCTCGACGAGCGGCGCCCTGATCGCGTTGATCATCCCGCTCGCGTTCGGCATCGGCACCGTCCTGATCCGCCGCCACTCACACATCCAGATGATGCCGGCGATGCTGCTCTCGATGGTGATCGGCGCCGTCGTGTCGCTGCCCTTCGCCCACCCGCTGTCCGTCGATCGCCACGACTTCGTGATCCTGCTGCTGTACGGCTTCGCCCAGCTGGGCATCGGTCTCGCCGTGTTCAGCGTCGGCGCGGCACGGGCACCGGCAACGGACGTCGCCTTGATCTCGATGCTCGAGCCGATCTTCGGCCCGATCTGGGTGTGGGTGTTCATGGGCGAGTACCCGGGCATCGCCGCGTTGATCGGCGGCACGACGGTGTTCGTGGCACTCGCCGCACACACGGTGTACGCCTCCTCGCGCACGGACTGACCGTCCGCCTGGGCCAGACTGCGTCGATGCCCGACGACGACGCGATGCGGATCCGTCGTCGGCGGCTGCTCGTCGTCGCGGCCGTGAGCGTGGTGGTCGTCGCCGTCGTGTACGTGATCGCGATCCGCACGCACGTCGGCCAGCGCATCGACGGTGTCGCCTTCCGCCGGCGTTCGGCCGTCACCGCCACGACCACGCGCCGCACGGACCGCTTGCTCGGCACGGTGTCGGTGGCGTCGCTGATCGGCTTCGGTGGGGCCATCGTGCTGATCGGTCTCGCCCGGCGACGGATCAGCCTGGCCGTCGCCGCCGGCGTCGCGATGGCCGGCGCCGTCGTCACCACGGAGGTGCTCAAGAAGCGGATCCTCACCCGGCCCGAGCTCGGTGTGTTCGGTGGCGTCCACTACAACACCTACCCGAGCGGCCACGCCACCATCGGCATGGCGCTGTCGCTCGGCGCCGTCATGGTGGCCCCCGTCTCGCTGCGCCGGATCGCCGGGGTGGGCGCGGCGTTGATCTCGACCGCGTTCGGCACCGCCGTGCTGTCGTCCGGTTGGCACCGCCCGAGCGACACGATCGGCGCGTACTTCGTGACCCTCGCCTGGTTCGCGACGAGCGCCGCCCTCGTCGCCGAGCGCGACCACCGCGATGCCGCACGCATCGCGGCCGCTCCCGAACCTCGACCATCGCCGCCACTGCTGATCGCGGCCGCGGTGGGCGTGCTCGGGATCCTGATGTTCGTGCTCTGGAAGTCGCTCAGCGCGACCGGCCTGCACACCGTCGTCTACGCCGCGCCGTACGTCGCCGCCTGCGCCGGCATCGACCTCGCCGGCGTAGCCGTCGTCGGCACGTTCTACGTCCTCCAACGCACCCGCCCCCGCCCGGCCCGCCCGCCCCGCCCGCGCGGCTGAGCCGTGAGGTGATCGCGGCCCGCGCAGTTCGATCACGCGTGTTCGGTCTGCGCGACCCGGGTCGCGCCACACGCGCACGCGTGCGCGCTGTGCGCGGGGCGCGGGGCGCTGTGCGCGGGGCGCGGGGCGATGAGATGCGACTACGCCCTCGGGGCGTGTTCCTTCTCGAGCTCGTGCTTGAGGACCTTGCCGCTCTGGGTGTAGGGCAGCTCGTTCACGAACACGACGTGTGCGGGCACCTTGTAGGCACCGAGTGCCTTGCCGGCGAACTCCTGCACCTCGGCGACAGTGAGGTCGCTGCCGGCGTGGCGGACCACGATGGCCATGACCTCTTGGCCGAGGACCTGATGGGGCTTGCCGATGACGGCGACGTCGTCGATCTCGGGGTGCTCGATCAGCCGGTTCTCGATCTCCAGCGGGTAGATGTTCTCACCGGCGCGGATGATGAGGTCGCGCATCCGGCTCTCGAGGTAGAGCATGCCGCCCTCGATGCGCCCGAAGTCGCCGGTGCGGTACCAGCGGCCCTCGACCAGTGCGTCGCGAGTGGCGGCCTCGTTGTTCCAGTAGCCGAGGAAGATGGCGGCGGTGCGGAGGTAGATCTCGCCGACCTCGCCCTCTTCGACGACGTTGCCCTCGACGTCGCGGATCTCGACCTCGGTGGCCGGGTTCGCGGTGCCGACCGCATCGGGGTTGGCGATGAACATCGGCCCGACCGTGACGGTGCCCATGCCGGCGCTCTCGCTCATGCCGTAGCCGTTGCGCAGGCTGATCCCGGGCATCTTCTCCTGGAACAGGCGCACGAGATCCGGCGGGAAGTTGGCCCCGCCGCCGCCCGCGGCGAACACGCTGCTGAGGTCGTACTTGTCGAAGTCGGGGTGCTGCAGCAGGCGCCAGAACTGGGTCGGCACGCCGCTCCACATCTGCAGACCGTGCTGCTCGGTGAGCTCGAAGTGGGTGACCTCGCTCCAACGGCCCGACGGTGGCAGCACCTGCTTGGTGCCGTTGTCCATCGTGAACACGAGCGGGACGATGCCCGACACGTGGAACAGCGGTCCGACCATCAGCGACGCGACCTGCTTCGCGTTCGGATCCGGCATGACGCCGGACATCACCGCGCCGATCGCGCCGGACAGCAGGCCCGACTGGCTGAAGTGGAGGAAGTTGCGATGCGACAGCAGTGCGCCCTTGGGGCGACCGGTGGTGCCACTCGTGAACAGGATCAGGAACGGATCGTCCTCGGCCAGCGGCGTGGTGGGCAGCTCGCTGGGGCCGTCGGGCAGACCGTCGAGCAAGGTCTCCAGCTCGACCAGCGGCGTGCTCCCGAGCGTGACGTCGGCGAGGCGCGTGCGACGCGCCGCGTCGGCGATGACCACGGTCGGCTCGGTGAGGTCGATGCCGTACTGCAGCTCGGCGCTGGTCCACCAGCCGTTGAGCCCGACGATGATGCCGCCGAGCACGATCGTGGCCCATGCGCCCATCGCGTACTCGACCGAGTTGGCGGCCGCGAACGCGACGCGATCGCCGGGTCCGACGCCGTACTCGGAGGCCAGGCGCTCGGCGAGGTGGCCGACGATGCGCGCCGTCTCGCCGAACGTGTAGTCCGCACCGGGAGCCGAGATGTAGGTGCGGTCGGCGTAGTTGACCCGCGCCGCTTCCATCGACGCGCGCAGCGAGCGGTGACGCTGGGCGAACACTTCCGTCGGCACACCGAGCACGTCCTCAACGACGATCTCGAAGCGCGCGCCGGGCCCCATGATCGCGTTGCGGGCGGCCTCGGGCAGTGCGCCGCCGCCGACCCAGGTCAGTCGAGAGGGCTTCGTCGCGGCCATCAGAGCTTCAGCACCTTGGCGGCGTTGTCGCGCAGGAACTTCGGCCACACCTCGGCCTTGAACGGCACCTGCTCCATCTCGGTCATGATCCGCTCGAGCGACAGACCCATCGGGAAGTAGCCGGCGTAGATGATCTTGTCGGCGCCACGCGAGTTGGCGTAGTCGATGATGGCCTTCGGGTAGTGCTTCGGCGCGAACGCGCTGGTCGAGTAGTAGAGGTTCGGCCACTTCAGCATCAGCTTCACGGCCAGGTCCTGCCATGGCTCGCAGCCATGACGGGTCACGAACGTGAGGTCGGGGAAGTCGTACATCACCTCGTCGATCAGCTCGACGCGCTGGGGCGCCATCCGCAGACGAGGGCCGGGCACGCCGGCGCAGCAGAACACGGCGATGCCGAGCTCGGCGCACTTCGCGTAGATCGGGTACATCAGCTTGTCGTTGATGGCCACCTGCGGGAAGGTGCCGGCGGGGAACAGGCCGACCGAGCGGATGTTGTGCAGCTCGAAGTTCTTGACGATGTCGCGGATGCCGTCCATGCCCTTGTTGGGGTCGCCGCTCATCGACGCGATGAACCGGTCGGGGTGCAGCTTGATGGCCTTCTCGCCGAGGCCGGCCTCGTCGCCGACGCCGATCATCGCCTTGGCGACGCCCCACAGGTCCATCTCGCGCAGCGTCACGCCGATGGGGTCCTTGGTGTCCTTGTACTGCTTGTCGGGCACGTCCTTGAACATGTACTCGGCCGGGAACTCGAACTCTTCCTTGCTCTGGCTGTCCTTCACCTGATCGGTGATGAACTTGTACGTCGCCTTCATGTCGTGGGGGAAGCTGATCATCGTGTCGATCGCCCCGATGTCGCTGATGAAGCTCACGCTGATGCTCCTGTCGTCGAGTTGCTGGGTTGGTCGAGCTTGAACACGCGGATGGCGTTCTCGCGGAGGAACTTCGGCCACACGTTGTCGTTGAACGGCACGTTCGGCATGTCGCGGAACTGGCGCTCGAGCGACAGTCCGGCCGGGAAGTAGCCGCAGTACATGATCTTGTCCGAGCCGCGGCTGTTGGCGTAGTTGATGATGTCCTTCGGGTAGTGCTTCGGCGCGAACGCGCTCGTCATGTAGTGCAACCCGGGCCACTTCAGCATCAGCTTCACGGCGAGCGCGGTCCACGGCTCGCCGCCGTGCATCATCACCATCGTCAGCTCGGGGAAGTCGTAGCAGACCTCGTCGAAGTGCTCGACGAGCTGCGGCCACGACGGCATGCGCGGGCCGACGATGCCGCCGTTGATCATGATCGGCAGCCCGAGCTCCACGCACTTCATGTAGATCGGGTACATCTTCTTGTCGTTCACGGCGACCTGCGGGAACATGCCCGACGGGAACGTCATCACGCCTTTGATGTCGTGCTCGGCCTTCGCCGCGTCCATCAGCCGCAACGTCTCGACGCCCTTGTTCGGGTTGGCCTGCGCGAAGAGGTGGAAGCGGTCGGGGTGCTCGCGCTTGGCGCGGATGCCCTTCTCCGTCAAGCCGGTCATCGCCTGCTGGATGTGGAACTCGTCCATCTTGGCGACGACCCAGGCGACGGGATCGACGTCGGGCGCGACGATGTCGGGCACGTCCTTGAACATGTACTGCGCCGGGAAGTCGAACTCCTCGAGGCTCTGCTTGTCCTTCAGCAACGGTCGGAAGAAGTCGTACGTGGCCTTCTTCTCGGCGATGGACTGGTGCGGGAAGCCGATGCCGAGATCGACGATGCCACCCTCTGGGATGATCATGCGGATGCTGCTTTCTGTCGCCGTGCGACGGCGGTCGTATCGAGGTTCGGTGGTGAGAAGATCAGGTCGACGGTGCCGAGCACGACGTCGTAGACCCGGTCGACGGTGGCCCGGTCGAGCGCGAACGAGTGCAGCATCTTGGTGAGCACGCACTGGATCACGATCTCGATCTGCGCCGCTTCCTTGTCCGGGAGCTGGCCGAGGATCGTGTGGTACGCCGAGGCGTAGGCACGGGAGAACTCGCTGATGATCTCCCGCGCGTGGATGTCGTTCGAGCCCTCCATCACCAGCTCGACGCGGAGGAACTGCGGCTTGGCGACGAACGCCGCGATGGAACGGCGGAGCAGCTCCTTCAAGGCGTCGGGCGGTGCGGCGGGCAGTGGCTTGCGCCGCACGCCGCGGTTGTAGGAGTCGACCCAGAGCAGCATGACCGCGGCGTAGAGGTGCTCCTTCGACGCGAAGTAGCGGTACAACGTCCCGAGCGCGACGCCGGCCCGTTTGGCGACGTCGCGCATCTGGATGTCCTCGTACTCACCGGCCTCGAGCATCTCGAGGGCGGCGCGGACGATGCCGTCCCAGCGCTTGCGCTGCGCGGGTGGCAGCGAGGCGAGCGCCGGGGGCGCTGCCCGCTGCACCGCCGCTGTCATGGAGCCGGCGTCGACATGTCGATCAGCCGAACGGATCGAGCGAGGAGCCGACGGCCCACATCGCGAAGTACTGCGCCGACGCGCCGTACGCCTGGGCGATGGCCACCTTGGCACCGTCGACCTGGTGCTCGCCGGCCATGCCACGGACCTGGTTGGCCGCTTCGGCGAATCGCAGCAGACCGGAGGCACCGATCGGGTTGGAGGACAGCACGCCACCGGACATGTTCACCGGGAACGCACCGTCGAGTGCGGTCTCGCCGCTCTCGACCATCTTCCAGCCCTCGCCCTTCTCGGCGATCAGGTGACCCTCGAGCCACATCGGCTCGTACCAGCTGAACGGCACGTAGAGCTCGGCGCAGTCGATGTCCTTGCGCGGGTTCTTGATGCCGGCCTGCTTGTAGATGTCCATCGCGCAGTCGGCAGCACCGACGGGCGCCACGGGATCGCGGCCCGGGAACGACGAGGGCTCGGAGCGCACCGCGGAGCCGAGGATCCATGCCGGCTTGCGACCGGCAGCGGCCGCGGCCTTGCCACCTTCCTCGTCGGTGAAGATCACCGCGCAGGCGCCGTCGGACGACGGGCACGACTCGAGGAAGCGCACCGGGTCCCACATCATCGGGGAGGCCTTGACCTTCTCGAGCGAGATGTCTTCGATCTTGAGGTGGGCGTACGGGTTCTTCAACGCGTTCTTGCGGTCCTTGACGGCGACCATCGGGCCGACGTCGAGCGGCGCGCCGGAGCGGGCGATGTACGAGCGCATGTACGGCGCGAACGCGCCGCCGGCGCCGATCGAGGCGCCCTTGCCGGAACCCAGCGCGAACTGGGCGTTGCCCTCGGACTGCTTCTGGTAGCCGACGGCGAGGACCCGCTTGTGGCGGCCGGTCTCGACGTGGTGGGCGGCGACGATGCCGGTGGTGCCACCGACGGAGCCCGCCGTGTGGACCCGGAACATCGGCTTGCCGGTGGCGCCGAGCGCGTCGCTGAGGTACAGCTCCGGCTTCATCACGCCCTCGAACAGGTCGGGGGCCTTGCCGACGACGACGGCGTCGATGTCCTTCCACGTCATCTCGGCGTCGTCGAGGGCGCGCTGGGCGGCCTCGCGGACGAGGCCGCCGAGCGACACGTCCCAACGACGGGTCTTGTGCTGCGTCTGGCCGACGCCGACGATCGCGCATGGTTGGTGACTCATCACTTACCCCCTTCGAGGATGCAGACCAGGTTCTGTTGGAGGCACGGCCCGGAGGTCGAGTGACCGAGCGTGCGGTGCTTGCCCTTGGTGCGGATCTGGTCGGCGGCTTCGGCGATGCGCACGAGGCCGGTCGCCATGACCGGGTTGGCGGACAGCGGCCCGCCGGATGGGTTGATCGGCACGTCGGCGCCGAGGCCGAGGGCCTCGACGAGCAGCGGCTCTTCGTGAGTGAAGGCGGACTGGATCTCGGCGACCTCGATCGGCGCACCGTCTTCGATGTGCGCGGCCTTGGCGGCGAGCGTGGTGGACGGCGACGTGCGCAGGTCGCGCATGCCGACGTAGTGCGACTCGGTGTAGTGCGCGAAGCCCGTGATCCAGATCGGGTTCTCGCACAGCTCGCGAGCCTTGGCCGCCGTCGCGATGACCACTGCGGCCGAACCGTCGGTGATCGGCGGCAGGTCGTGGCGGCGCAGCGGGTTGCGGATGTAGTCGGCCTTCAGCAGTTCGTCGGCGTCGAAGTCGCCGGTGACCTGCGAGTACGGCGAGTCCTTGCCGGCCTTGCGGGTGCGGACGGCGATCTCGGCCATCTGCCGCTCGGTGACCTTGCCGGACTCGATCAACGCCCGGGCCTGCATCGCCGCGAAGCTGATCGCGTCGGTGCCGAGCGGGGCGAGGTAGTAGGGGTCCATCTCCATCGAGTACAGGAGCTCGGGATCGCTGGTGCTCGACCGGCCCGAGCCCATCGCCAGGGCGACGTCGATGTCGCCGATCTGCAGGCGCAGCCAGGCCTCGTACAGCGCCCAGGCGCCGTCCATCTCGACGTGCGAGTCGCGCTTGGGCGGCCACGCCCCGACGGCGTCGATGTTCTGGACGAACGAGAACGCCTGGCCGGCGACGTAGTCGCAGCTGCCGGCGCAGGTGAAGTCGACGTCGTCGCGGGTGATGCCCGCGTCGTTGACGGCACCGGTGACGACGTCGAGGAGCATGCGCGCCTCGGTGTACTCGATGTTGCGCACCATCGGGGAGATGCTCCAGCCGATGATCGCGATGTCGTGTTCGTGTGGGTCAGCAGCCATCTCAGTTCAACCTGTTCACGAGGCCGGGGGTGGTGTCGTCCGGCTCACCAGTAG
Source organism: Ilumatobacteraceae bacterium (assembly GCA_025463305.1). The sequence continues at coordinate 4,692 of JAOBWK010000097.1, read as the reverse complement.
GGACCCAACCGACGAAGTTGCTCATCGGATCGTTCTCGTCGCGCTCGGCGGGCGATGCCCACACCGCAGCGACCTTCATGCCGACGTGCACGTCCTCGTTGGGCGTGTCGACCATGCCCTGGTAGCCGAGGACGATCTCGGCACCGTCGAGCAGCACGTGGACGCGAGCGAACGGCTCGGTCTCGGTCTGGCCGGGGTACGGCGTGGGCGTGATGATCGTGTAGTTGGTGATGACACCGGTCTCGGGAAGCGTGATCTCGTGCTCAGGGGTGAGCTCGACGCAGTCGATCGGGCAGAAGCCCTTGCCCTGCGTGTACAGCCGGCCACAGCCGGGGCACTTCAGCCCGAGCAGACGGCCTTCACCGGTGGCTTGCTCGTAGCGCACGAGGTTGGTGGGCACGGGCGTGGTGTACGTGATCGTGGCGTTGTAGTCCATCATCGTCACGGGCTCGTCGAGCGCGGGACCATCGTTGGTCTCCGCCGTCTCGCCGGGCACGAACGCATCGAGGTCGGTGATGTGTCCGTGACGTTCCTGCTTCCAGCGCGGAGCGACGCGCATGCCGGTGCTCATCGCATCGGCGGAGCCGGCGTCGACGGCGTGCATGATCGCCGTGTCGGCCCCATCGAGCTTGACGAGCGCCCAGGCGAAGGCGTGGTCGAGCGGGTGCTGCGACGTCGGCTTGTCGACCCAGCACCACGTCTCCACCGTGCCGGCCGGGCCGACCTCGACGAGGTCGACCGCGAGTTCCACGCCGGTGTCGGGATCCCACTCGTGCGGCGGGACGATCACACGGTCACCGCTGCGGATGCCGAGGAAGCGCTGATCGGCGAGGGCCGTCATGAACGCGCCCATCACCGGGCCCAGCGATCGCCGATAGGGGAAGCGAATGGTCGCTTCGGTTGTCACAGTCACAGGTGGTACCCCCAGATTTAGACTCTGGTTCTATGATGTCGAGAGCGGTCGCGGCGAGTCAACTCGGACGGTGCGGCGTGCGTCACGCCCGCCCGTCACGTCGAGCGGAGCACCTGCTCACGGCCTGATCGGCGGCGTGTAACGGCCTGGATCGGACACGACCGTGAGCTCGCGGAGCCACACCGGTGAGGTCAACGTGAGCAGCACGACCTCGGCCGCCTGCTCGGCCGTCATCGGCGCGCCGGGTCCGTTGTCGTGCACGTAGCCGAGCTGCTGCCACGTCGAGGACAGCTCGACGAGCAGCTCGCGGTCCCACTGATCCGTCACGCCGGTGCCCAGCGCGGAGCCGACCCGCACGGTGGCGAAGGCGAGGTCGGGGTGCTCGCCGCGCCAACCGCGCACCATCTCCTCGAGCGCAGCCTTGCTCGACGCATACACGCTCATCCCCGGCAGCGGCCGGCCGACCGACGATGCCGAGATGAACACGGCGCGCCCACGCGACGCCTTGAGGTGGGGCAGGGCCGCGCGGCAGACCAGCGCCGCGCCGATCACGTTCGTCTCGTAGGTGTCGCGCCAGACGTCGGCGTCGGCGTCGGCGAGCCGGACCAGCCGATCGACCGCAGTCGAGTAGACGATGTCGTCCAGCCCGCCGAACGCGTCGACGACCTCGGCCACCGCTTGCTCACACGACGCAGGGTCGCGCACGTCGAGGACGAGGCCGATGCTGTGCTGGCCCGCTTCGAGCGCAGCCTCCTGGACGAGGCTGGCACGACGGGCTGCGAACGCGACGGTCGCGCCGTGGCTGGCGGCGAGCAGACCGAGGTGGCGACCGATCCCCGACGACGCGCCGACGACCAGGATCCGCCGACCTTCGAGCTCGCGTGAGGGCACTGCGCTGGACATGCACGTACCTTCGCGCACCTCTGACGGTGCCGGCGAGGCGCCCGTCCGCAACCGTTCGCTCGGCACGCGACTCGACTCGCCAGAGGCCCGTAGCGTGGCCCGCATGGTTCCCTTCTCCGTCCTCGATCTCGTCGCGGTGGCCGAGGGCGCCACCCCCGGCGATGCGCTGCGCGACAGCCTCGATCTCGCCCGGCACGCCGAGCGCCTCGGCTTCAACCGGTTCTGGGTGGCCGAGCACCACAACATGCCCGGCATCGCCAGCGCCGCGACCGCGGTCGTGATCGGTCACCTCGCCGCGGGCACCAGCACGATCCGCGTCGGCGCCGGCGGGGTCATGCTGCCCAACCACTCCCCGCTCGTGATCGCCGAGCAGTTCGGCACGCTCGAGTCGCTCCATCCCGGGCGGATCGATCTCGGCCTCGGACGTGCGCCCGGCGCCGACATGCGCACGTTCGCGGCGATGCGCCGCGACCCGAACGCCAGCGAGGAGTTCCCACGCGACGTGCAGGAGCTGCAAGCACTGCTCGCCCCCGTGCGGCCCAACCAAGTGCTGCAAGCCGTGCCCGGCGGCGGCACCGAGGTGCCGCTGTGGATCCTCGGCTCCAGCCTGTTCGGCGCCCAGCTCGCCGGCCTGCTGGGACTCCCCTACGCGTTCGCATCGCACTTCGCGCCTGCGGCGCTGCTGCAGGCCTTGGAGACGTACCGCTCCACGTTCCGTCCCTCGGCACAGCTCGACCAGCCGCACGCGATGGTGGCGGTCAACGTGTTCGCAGCGGACACCGACGCCGAAGGCACGCGCCTGTTCACCACGCTGCAGCAGGCGTTCACCAACCTCCGCCGCGGCCGCCCCGGCAAGTACCAGCCGCCGATCGACGACATCGACAAGTTCTGGTCGCCGATGGAGAAGGCCCAGGCCGAGCAGATGCTGGCGCTCTCGGTGGTCGGTTCACGCGAGACGGTCGACGCCGGGCTCCGTGAGGTCGTCGCGGCGACGCAGGCCGACGAGCTGATGGTCGTCTCCGCGATCCACGACCACTCGGCCCGCGTGCACTCCTACGAGATCGTCGCCGAGATCGCCGACGCCTGGCAGCGCGAGACCCTGCTCTGCGACCAGACCAACTGACTCATCGCACGAGCGCCGGCCTCACCCGGTGATGGTCTGGTAGCGGATCGGGGCGCGCCCGCGGCCGTTGTGCGTCGGGTCCGGGCCCAGTCGACGGACCTTGCGGTCGGCGACGAGTTGCTCGACCGCCTTGCGCACGGTCATCGGGCTGCCGCCGACCGAATCGGCGAGATCGGTCAGCACGAACGGCTCGGTGAGCGTGGCGACGTGCGCGGAGATCTGGCCGATCGAGACGCCGGCTGCCTTCGGGCGTGGGGTGCTGCCGGCCGGCCGCGGCGCCGACGGGCGGACCGTCGCGCGGTTGCCGGTGACTCCTGCTTCGCGCAGGACCTCGGGTGGTACGCCGAGACGGATCCACGACGCCGGGCTGATCTGGTTCGCGTCGCCCCAGGCTTTGGCGTGGTCGAGGAAGGCTGCGCGCACGGCAGTGCTGTCACCGGAGCGCAACTGCTCGACCCGGCTCAGCGCCTTGAGCTTGGCGATCACGTCGGTGGTGTCGCGGACGACGGCCTCGGCGGCGTCGATGGCTTCGGTGTCGACGATGCTGGCGGGGTCGCTCAACCACTGGAGGTACCTGCGGATCGCGAGCTCGGCCACATCGTCTTCGGACATGGCCAGCAGGCTACCGACCTATCCTGAGCGCATGGAGCAACGGCATCGGGTCGTCGTGATCGGTGCCGGCTTCGGCGGGCTCGCCGTGGTCCGCGGCTTGCGACACGTCGATGTCGACATCACGGTCGTCGATGCCAACAACTTCCACACGTTCCAGCCGCTGCTGTACCAGGTCGCCACGGCGGGCCTCGGCAGCGACGACATCGCCTACGCGGTGCGCGGGATCTTCCGCCGCCAGCGCAACGTCGCGTTCCGGATGGCGCGCGTCACTGCGATCGACCTCGCCTCGCGCACGGTCGTCCTGAGCGCCGGTCCGCCGATCACCTACGACACGTTGGTCGTGGCTGCCGGAGCGGTCAGCAACTCGTTCGGGGTGCCCGGCGTGGACCAGCATGCGTTCCCGTTGAAGTCGGTGGAGGACGCGGTCGCGTTGCGCAACCACGTGCTCGGCAAGTTCGAGGCGGCGGGAGCGGATCCCACGTCCGTCCGGCCGGGCGCGCTCAGCGTCGTCGTCTGTGGCGGCGGTCCGACGGGCGTCGAGATGGCCGGTGGCCTGATGGAGCTGTTCGGTCATGTGCTGGCCAAGGACTTCCCCCAGCTCGACGTCGGCACGGCTCGGGTGGTGCTCGTCGAGGCCGCGGATCGGCTGCTCGGCACGTTCAAGACGGCCAGCAGCACACGTGCCCGCGACACCCTGACGGCGCGCGGCGTCGAGGTGCTGACCGGTGTCGGTGTCCGCGAGATCGACCCGTCGGCCGTCGTGCTCGCCGACGGGCGCCGGATCGAGGCCGACACCGTCGTGTGGGCGGCCGGCGTTCGGGCGAACCCGCTGGCGGAGATGCTCCGTGTGCCACTGACTCGCGGCCGGATCGTGGTTGCCGCCGACCTCTCGGTGCCCGGTCATCCGGAGGTGTTCGCGATCGGCGACATCGCAGCCGACGCGCAGAAGCCGCTCCCACAGGTCGCCCAGCCGGCGATCCAGGGCGGCCACCACGTTGCCTGCCAGATCGGCCGGCGCCTGTGCGGGCAGGCGACGAAGTCGTTCCGGTACCGCGACAAGGGTTCGATGGCCACCATCGGCCGCCACGACGCCGTCGCCGAGCTCCCGATCGGGTTGCGCCTGTCCGGGCCGCTCGGATGG
>JAOBWK010000014.1 GCA_025463305.1 Ilumatobacteraceae bacterium | reverse complement strand
TTGGACGGCGTGCCCTCGACGCGCACGGCCTCGGGGTCGTCGACGATCGAGCTGACCACGTGGGTGAGCACCGCGGAGGCGATCGGCGCAGCGAGCGTGTCGCTGCCGCCATCGACATCGCTCACTTGGCGGCTGCCCGTGCGGTGCCGAAGTCGCTCCAGGCACCGGAGATCTCGAGCAGCTTCTTCACCCGATCGGTGGGCTGCGCGCCGTCCATCAACCACTTGACGGCCTTCGCGATGTCGACAGTGACGACGCTGGGCTCGGCCCGCGGGTTGTACTGGCCGACGATCTCGATGAACCGACCATCGCGAGGCGACCGGGAATCGGTGGCCACAATGCGATATTGCGGCTGCTTGGTCTTGCCAACACGGGTGAGGCGCAGCTTCACTGACATTTGATACAGACTCCTGATGTGAGAACCCCGAAAGGTTAGCGGGCGCCGGGACCTGCGCCACCACGACGGACCATTCGCGCACGGCGCCCCGCAAAGAAGGGTGGAAGTCCATTTCAGGTGTCATACTAGGGGCAGTCCCGGCGGACACTGAGGAGACTGGAATGCAACAGCTCGAGACCTGCGCGGTCGACGACGCGTCGTGCGGCGGCACGACGTCCGACGACGCTGCCCGACAGCACGAAGCGGCGCGCGTCAAGGCGCTCCACCGGCTGGGCATCCTCGACACGCCGCCCGAGCGGGCGTTCGACGAGCTCACCCGGCTGGCCACCGAGCTGCTCGGCGTGCCGATGGCGGCGATCACCCTCATCGACGCGCATCGGCAGTGGTACAAGTCGACGGTCGGCATGGACGTGAGGGAGACTCCCCGGGCCGTCGCGTTCTGCGATCACGTCGTGCGCCACGACCGCCTGATCGTCATCCCCGACGCCACGGTCGACACCGACTTCCAGGCGAACCCCCTGGTCACCGATGGTCCGCACGTCCGCTTCTACGCGGGGGTCCCGCTGCACAGCGGCGCGATGCCGGTCGGCGCGCTGTGCGTGATGAGCACCGAGCCCCACGACCTGAGCGAACGGGACACCAGCATCCTGCGCCTCATCGCCCGTCACGTCGAGCAGTTGATGGAGCTGCAGTGGCGCCGCGATCTCGAGGCTCCCCCGCAGCCCAGCGAGGTGCGCGACCTCGCCACGTCCATCCACGACGACGCCTCGTTCATGCAGGCGTGCGCCAACCAGCACCGCCCGGCGTGGGTCTACGACATCGAGTCGCTGCAGTTCCTCGCCGTCAACGAGATGGCGCTCGAGCACTACGGCTGGTCGCGCGAGAAGTGGTTGCGGATGACCATCCTGGATCTGCGACCGACCGACAACGCCGCGGTGTTGGAGGCGGCCATCCGCAACAACGGCATCAAGGGCTACGTCTCCAGCCACCTCTGGCAGCACCTCCGCTCCGACGGCAGCCGGATGGACGTGCAGGTCACGACGGCGCCTCTCGTGTTCGACGGCGTGGCAGCACGCCTCGTCCTGGTCAGCGATGTCACCACCCGGCTGCACTCGCAGGACCTGCTCCTGCACAGCGCGCTCCACGACCACCTCACCGGGCTCCCCAACCGGCGGGCCTTCCTCGAGGCCATCGGCTCCGAGGTGCCGGTCGACGGCGAACGCCGGGCGGTGTTCCTCGTCGGCCTGGACCGGTTCAAGATCGTCAACGACACCGCCGGCCACGAGACCGGCGACGCGCTGCTCGGTGCCGTGGCGGCTCGCATCGGCGGCGCCTGCCCGCCCAGCGCGATGGTGGCCCGCCTCGGTGGCGACGAGTTCGCCGTCGCCCTACCGGTCGCCTCCGCGGTCGATGCGATGGCGGTGGCCGACGCTGTGCTGGCGGCGGTCTGCGAGCCGATCCACCTCCGCGGCGGCGAGTACTACCTGTCCGCCAGCATCGGCATCGCTGTCGGTGCGGCGAGCGCCTCCGCGCTGGAGATGCTCGCCGAGGCCGATGTCGCGATGGACGCGGCCAAGAAGTCGGGCGGTCGCGCCGTCATCGTGTTCGACGACGACATGCGCGCGGCGATGGCCGAATGGTCGTCCATCCAGCACGACCTGCACCGGGCGATCGAGCGCGGCGAGTTCGAGCTGGAGTACCAGCCGATCTTCGACTTCGCCGGCGGCGGCACCTCCTTCGAGGCGCTCCTGCGCTGGAACCATCCGACGCGTGGCCGGCTGATGCCGGCCGCCTTCATCCACGTCGCGGAGGAGAGCGGACTGATCGGTCAGATCGGCCGTTGGGTCCTGCACCGGGGCGCGAGCGCAGCCGCCGAGCTCGGTGTCGACATGAGCATCAACGTGTCGGTCCACCAGTTCAACGACTCACTCGTCGCCGACTTCGAACGGGCGATGGCCGAGCACGGCCTCCGCCCCGGGCAGCTCATCATCGAGGTCACCGAGTCCGCGTTGGCCGACACCCATCTGTCCCAGCGCATCGTCGACGGCCTCCGCGCCGCGGGGGCGCGGATCTGGATCGACGACTTCGGCACCGGCTACTCGTCGCTCAGCCGGCTCACCGATCTCACCGTCGACGCGCTGAAGCTCGATCAGTCGTTCATCGCCAAGGTCGGCACCGCGCAGGGTGTGTCGGTGGCCAAGACCGTGGTCACCCTCGGCCGGGCGCTCGGGGTCGATGTGATCGCCGAGGGCATCGAATCGGCCGAGCAGCTCACCGTGGTCGCCGTGCTCGGCTGCCACGCTGGCCAGGGTTACCACCTCGGCCGCTCGATGACGCTGGCACGTGCGAAGGCGCTGCTGGCAGCCCGTTCGACCGAACCGCCGGTGTCCGCCGCCAGCTGAGCGGGTTCAGTTGAACGGCATGTCGGGGAAGCCCGGCGGGAGACCGCCGGGGCCGCCCTTGAGCGCGCCGAGCATGTTCGGCATCTTCTTCTTGCCCTTCTTGCCGACCTGCATGCCGCCCATCCGCTTCATCATCTTCTGCATCTCGCTGAACTGCTTGACGAGGCGGTTGATCTCGCCGACGCTCGTGCCGCTGCCGGCCGCGATGCGATTGCGACGGCTGCCGTTGATGATCTCCGGCTTGCGGCGTTCGAGGGGCGTCATCGCGCGGATGATGGCCTCGACGGGCTTGAGATCGTCGTCGTCGATCTTGGCGCCCTTGAGCTCCTTCGGCATGCCGGGCATCATCCCGAGCAGCCCGGACAGCGGGCCCATCTTCTTCAGCTGCTGCATCTGCTCGAGGAAGTCGTCGAGCGTGAACTCGCCGGCCAGCATCCGCTCGGCGGCCTGCTCTGCCGAATCCTTCTCGAACGCCTTCTCGGCCTGCTCGATGAGGGTGAGCACGTCGCCCATCCCGAGGATCCGGCCGGCCATGCGATCGGGGTGGAACTGCTCGAAGGCGTCGAGCTTCTCACCCGTGGATGCGAACGCGATCGGTCGGCCGATGACCTCCTTCACGCTCAGCGCCGCGCCGCCGCGGGCATCGCCGTCGAGCTTGGTGAGGATCACGCCGTCGATGGCCAGGGTCTGGTGGAACGCCTCGGCGACGCTCACCGCGTCCTGACCGGTCATCGCATCGATGACGAGGAACGTGTAGTTGGGCTCGACCGCGTCGTTGATCTGACGGACCTGCTCCATCATCTCGGCGTCGATCGCGAGGCGACCGGCGGTGTCGACGATGAGCACGTCGCGCCCGAGCCGGCGGGCCTCGGCGAGGCCACGGGTGGCGACGGTGACCGGATCGCTGGCCTCGCTGAACACCGGCACGTCGATCTGGCGGCCGAGCGTGCGCAACTGCTCGACGGCGGCAGGACGCTGGAGGTCGGCACCGACCAGCAGCGGCTGGCGGCCCTGGCTCTTGAACCAGCGCGCGAGCTTGGCGGCATTGGTGGTCTTGCCCGAGCCCTGCAGGCCCGCCATGAGCACCACCGTGGGCGGGCGGCTGGCGTAGTTGATCTTCAGCGTCTCGCCGCCGAGGATGTTGACCAGCTCCGCGTTGACGATCTTGATGACCTGTTGGCTGGGGTCCAGCGCCTGCGACAGCTTGGCGCCGATCGCTGCCTCACGGATGCGGCTGACCACGGTGCGGGCGACGGTGACGTTGACGTCGGCCTCGAGCAGCGCGGTGCGGATCTCGCGCAGCACCTCGTCCACGTCGTCGTCGGTGAGGCGGCCCTTGCCGCGCAGTCGCTTGAAGATGCCGTCGAAGCGGTCGGACAGTGTGTCGAACA
>JAOBWK010000084.1 GCA_025463305.1 Ilumatobacteraceae bacterium | reverse complement strand
TCCAGCAGCAGCTCGAGTCGCCCTCCGGAACGGGGCGTGTCGACCCCGGATCACAACCTCTACGTCGCCAACACCGATCCCAATTCAAGGATCAACACCGACATCACCATTCTCACTGGCAGATCTGCGCTACCGATCCCGATTGTGAGGCTTTCGACGCTCACGGGTGCGTGCAACGCCTCGCCATCGTCCCGGGCGGGTCAGTCGTCGACGTCAGAGGTGTCGCCGGTGAGGTCCTCGACGTGCAACTCGATGCCGAGGTCACTGGTCACGGCCCCCACGGCGTCGAGGACGGCGTCGATGTCGACGTCGAGCGGCACCCCGAGCTGTGCCGTGATCTCGAACTGGCTGACGTCGCCCGACGTGTCGATGACGGTGCCGAGCCGCGAGATGCTGATGCCGAACTCGCTGATCTTTGCCGAGATCTGATGGACCACTCCCGGTCGGTCGTCACCGGTGAAGCGCAGCCGAACCGTCTGAGCAGGAGGAGCGTCGAAAGGTCCTTCGATCTGCTCTGCCGTGATGTGCAGGCCTTGCTTGCGAAGGATGAGCAGGTTCGCCAGCAACTCGTCGGCGCGGTCGTCGTCGACGTCGACCACCACGACACCGGCGAAGGTGCCGGAGATCTCAGCCAATTCGCTGTGCTTCCAGTTGGCCTCGTGGAACCGCACGACGTCGGCGAGCTCGGCGACTACGCCCGCCCGGTCGCGCCCGATGATGGTCAGCACCAGCTCGATCATGTGGCCACTATGGCACGCTCCGTCGGCGTTCGGCCCTACCTGACCAGACTGGCCGCGCCGAGCGGGTGAGCTAACGCCGAGTGCCCGGTAGGGGCGCATCACGCAAACGCCGACGCCGACGCCGACGCCGAGCAGATCATCTCATCTGCACTGCCACCTACCGCCGGGTATCGGCGAGCCGATGCGCCGATATGGCGCTGCCGGCCGACGTGATCGTGGCGCCTTTATGCGCCGCGCGTTCTGTGTCTCCTACCGGCACTTCTGGGACGGGTTTCAGGCGAGCGGAGCGCCGGATAGGCGCGCTCTTCAGAGTCGGCCCGAGGTTCTTGCTCAACCGGCGTGAGCGTGTTCGCTGCCCACGACTCGGTTCCGCGGGCGTTGAGGTCCAAGCGGTCAGCACCAGCAGCCGCCGATGCATCGCGCACGAACTTGAAGGCTGACTGCTTGGAGGTGAATTCCGTCGTCTCGACGATGCAGAGGCAATGCACCAGCCGATGTAGCAGTCAGTGTCAGTGTTGCGATTCCGTGCTGCTTCGTTACTGGGGGCGGTGGCGCTCTGCTGTGTGCGGAGCCGGTTGCGCAGCGTCTGGATGGCGATGTGAACCTCGAGGGTTCGGAGAGGGTGGTTGCTGAGAGTTGTTCGTAGAACGGGTAGCGGGCGACGCGTCCGTCGGGTGTCGTCGCTACGGCCACGGCGGTGATGGCGGCTGGGGTGTAGCCCGGGAGCGAGGGAATCGAGTGGAGTTTCCAGAGATCCTCGAGGCTTGAGGGAGACGAGGTCCAGATGCCTTCGGAGTGCGAACCGCGAACGGCTTTGCTCGGGTGGTCAGCTTGTGTCATGACGTGTAGGCGTCGGACTCGCCGTCCGTGTGAGGAAGTTCCGTCGATTTGAGATTGAAGAAGCCGGCATGCGGCCAGCGCCAACTATGAAGGCGCCAACGACTGCTTCAGGCAACACCTCATCGACGGTGGCGGTACGAGCTCAGGTGGCGTCGTGGAAGACAAGTCCCAAGGTGCGGCGCTGCCCTGCATGTAACACTGAGACGCCGTGGCGCATTGGTGCCGCGGTCCAGCCTCGGGCGGTGGAAGCAATCGGGCGATCTCTGGTTGTGAACACGATGCCGTGTCCTTGGGGGATCGTGCGGGTCGTCGCCCGGGATTGGGCTCTCGGGCGTTGTTCGACGACGACGAACTCACCGCCGGTGTAGTCGGTGCCGGGACTGTCGAGGCCGATGACGACTTGCAGCGGGAAGACGAGGTCGCCGTAGAGGTCGCGGTGGAGTGCGTTCCAATCGCCGGGGCGGTATCTCAGCATCAGCGGTGTTGGCCGAGTCTGGCCCGCCGCGTGACATTGAGCGATCCATTCGTCGAAGTCGTCCGGCCACGGAGCGGTCCGCTTGAGTCGTGCCGCCCACTCACGTGCGATGGGCAGCAGGTGCGGCCAGAACGAGGCCCGTAGTTGGTCGACCAGGAGGGGCAGCGGGCGCGCGAAGTATCGGTATTGACCTTCGCCGAAACGATGGCGGGCCATGTCGATGGTCGAGCGGAACAGCTCAGGCTGGTCGTAGAGGGCGCTGAGGTCGTGGCACTCGTTCCGGTCGAGTACCTGGCCAACTGCTGCGATTCCAACGTTGTCGAGATCGGCTGTGGTGTTCGTCCAGTCGACTTCGGCGACGCGTGCTGCGATCTCTGCAGGTGGGGTCGTCGCCGGGGTCATGCCGCTGCCTCGAGTTCGAGCAGGGTCGCCTTTGCTGCCATCCCGCCGAGGTATCCGCCCATGCTGCCATCGGAGCGGATGACGCGATGGCAGGGCACGACAACGGGAAGGGGGTTCGTCGCGCAGGCCGTGCCGACGGCGCGAACGGCCTTGGGGCGTCCGGCGAGGTTGGCGACGGTTGCGTAGCTGGCGGTGCGTCCGTATGCGATCTCGGGCAGGCGCCGCAATACGGTCTCTCGGAAGCCGGCCGACAACCGCCAGTCGAGATCGACATTGAAGGCGCGGCGGCGACCATCGAAGTACTCGTCGAGTTCGTGGGCGGCGATATCGAGTCGGGCCGGATAATGCAGGACACGCGGGCTGATCCGGTTGGCGAGATCTTCCAGGACGCTGTCGTGGCCTTCGGTCGCGTAGGCGACCCGGACCAACCCGGTCTCGGTCGCAGCGAGGAGCAAGCTGCCGACCGGGGTGTCGATGGTGCGGTAGGCGACGTCGAGCAATCGCTCGGCGTCCGCGGCCGCTGCGAGGCGATCGTGGAGTCGCTGAAGGTGATCTGGGTCGACGCCCAGGGCCTGATTCAGTGTGTCGGTCAGTTCGGTTTCGGGGCTCATTGGTCGCTCGTTTCTGTGTCGTGCCGCTTCGCGAGGTCGGATCGGCTGCCGACCGGTCGATGGTCGGCCGAGCGGTGGGCGATGTTCGCAGGGATCATGTGGTGTTCGTTCATGAGGTTTCCCTCCAGAGGGTCGAGAGTTCGGATGAGCGTCGGAGGGCGGCGATGCCGTCGGCGGAGGCGCGGCGTGCGGCTTCAGCACTGCCGCCGAGGATCGAAGCGACCTCTGCATATGGGAGACCGGCGAGGTAGTGATATGCGACCGATTGACGCTGCTTGTCGGGAAGACGCGACAGGGCGGTGGTCAGATCCGGGGTGGTGTCGCTCTGCTCGACCGTCTCGGCGCGATCGGCGATGGCTGCGGTTGGAACGGCTCGGCGGGAACGAGCGCGTCCGATATCGATGGCCCTTCGATGGGCGATCGTCACGAGCCATGCTTCGACGTTGGCGTCGTCCGGCAGCGACGGGTACGCGCGCATCGCCGAGAGAAACGTCTCGGACCAAGCATCGTCGGCGTCCATCGCTCCAACCACCGCACAGCACACGCGTAATACGGTCGGCCCGTGGACCTGAACGACGGCTTCGAACGGCATCTTGGTTGACATGTGATCAGCGACGCTAGAGGGTCATCCGAAGGTGCGCTGACGCCACTGGCGCAGCACATCGACGGCATCGGCGACTGAAGTTGCGTTGTCGAAATCAACCGACAGCAACCGCTCGGCGACAACCGGGTCGGACCCGAGCCCGACTGCGAGGAGCGCGCTTGCGTAGCCTGAGACAGGCGGCAAGCCCGCCAGATTCCACAGGCGTTGAGCTATCTCGAGTTGCGGGCCGGTCAGGCTTGCCGAGCGGACGGGTGGGGCATCGTTGAGCTGCGTCATGACCAGTAGACGAATCCGCCGGCTGTTCCGTGAGGTTGACTCAAACTTTGATCTCGGCGACCGCTGGCCCGCAAAGTGAGGCTCTTGGGACAGCACGATTTTTCCCGACGGCGATCTCACATCTCGGTGGCGACGGACGTCTTCGGTCGGACTGCGCACACCGAGTGCACCACACACGAGGAGATCATTCATGGGTATCGAAGACAACAAGGCGATCGTGGGCCGGTGGTTCACCGAGTTCTGGGGTCCGGGCTTCAACCCTGCCATCATTGATGAGTTGGCCGCTCCGAACATTCGGTTCGAGTACTCGTTGCACGCACCGTGCAGCGGCCGCGACGAGGTCCGTGCGTTCGCCACCAAGTTCCGTGCTGCGTTCCCCGACCTTGCGTTCTCCGGTCGAGCTGACCTGATCGCCGAGGGCGACTACGTGGTCGGGCAATGGATCGGCGGCGGCACGCAGACCGGCGACGCGTTCGACGACATGCCGATCGGCGAACTGCCGGCCGGGACAGGCAAGCGGATGTGGTTCACCGGTATCTCAGTCCTGAAGGTCGAGAACGACCTCATCACCGAGGAGCTCGGCTTGGACGATGGCCTGACGGTCGTCGAACAGCTCGGCCTCATCCGGCCCACCTGAACCTCCTGAGCGCCGGACGCTCAGGACTGATCACAATGGCAGCTCGCGGCTCACACCCGACACGGGTGACAGGCCGCCAGCTGCCCCGGCAGCCACGGTCGGGACCGCCCCGCTTGCCCGTTGACGGGCTCAACTCGGCCCGGGCGTGTGCCCGCTCAACTCGACCTCACAGATATCGCTTGTCGAGTGTCTTCAACACAGCGGCTGCGACGAAAGGGAAACCCATGGACACGACCAAGACACGGCATGCGTTGGTCGACACGACGCTCGGACAGGTCACGATCGTCTCGTCCGACGACGCGATCACCGGCCTCTACTTCCGGCACCACATCCGCCGGCCGGCCCAGGAGGCGTTCGGCATCGAGGTCGCACTCGTCGACGACGCGCTGCTCGCCGACGCCGCAGTCCAGTTGCACGACTACCTGGCCGGCGACCGCCGCGAGTTCGATCTGCGGTACGACGCAGGTGGCGACGCATTCCGACGCTCCGTGTGGGGCATCGTCACGCAGATTCCGTTCGGCGAGACGACCACCTACGGCGACATCGCCCGGCAGTTGGGCGACAAGGCGCTGGCATATCGCGTCGGCCAAGCCGTGGGCGCCAATCCGTTGTGCATCTACGTTCCTTGTCACCGCGTGCTCGGCGCTGACGGCAAACTGACCGGCTACGCCGGTGGCCTCAAGCGCAAGCGTGCACTGCTCGACCTTGAGGAACCCGCCGAGATCAGAGCTGGCCGCCTCTTTTGATTGACAGGACGAACATGACCACTGCGAAGACGTTCATCCTGACCGGCGCCGACGGCCGCCCCTTACGTCTCGACGACGAAGGGCGTGTGGGGCGGTCATCGTCGCGGGAGGATTTACGGCAGGGTCGACTGTCCCGCCGCGCTTCGTTCGATCGCGCGTGGCGGCTACGTGAACCACCGTGTGTTCTTCGCTGACGAAGCCACGGCAGTCGCAGCCGGCTACCGGCCCTGCGGCACCTGCTGCCCAGACCGCTACCAGTCGTGGAAGCGCGCCAACAAACAGGGCGAGCCATGGCGACCCTGAAGAGCCCATTGTTGTACAAGCGCCCGCGCCCGGAGCCGCCTGGTGTGATCACCGCTGCCGAAGTGGCAGCCCTCGTCGCGCTCGCACAGGCTCGAAGCGCCGAACGGATCGCCATCGGATCCGGACGCGATCCGGCAGCGGTCGACGCAACTCGAGCGATCACGGATGCATGGGTCCTCGCAGGAGGAGAGATCGCTGTCGAGCTCGCCTGGCCGGAGGAAGCGGCATCGTGGCTGCGTCACGCAAAACGGTTCACCGCGGACGAACCAGACCTGTGGATCATGTCCGGCCCCACCCTCGGCTGGGCACAGATGACCCGGCGCCTCCTGTGGTCGACCCCGTGGGAACCTGCCCGATCTCTGCTCACCGAAACACTGTCCGAGCCCGCCGCGCTCGAACTGGTCGGTCTCCACAACCTGTCCGGCATCGCCGGAGTCACCAGCACCGGCACCGCATGGCGCCTCGTCGAAGGCCTCGGCGTCATCGACAGCGGTGCTGGCACCGACATGGACGCCTGAACAATGTCCCTGTTCGACACAGCGCTCGACGGGCCGACCCAGCCCAGCCCCGACGCCGTCCTCATCCGCGGATGCGTGACGCTCGACCAGCAAGCATGGATCGTCGGCCAATTCAACGAGTGGGTCCGCGGTCCGGTCCCGATCCGAGCTGCGAAGATCGGCGCCTACGAGATGTCGGTCCGCACCGTGTGCCTCGGCTGGCATTGGCAGCCGTACAAGTACACCCGCGAAGCGACCGACGTGAACGGTTCCCAAGTGCGGCCGTTCCCCGACTGGATGGTCCGGCTCGGTCGCCGCGCACTGCGCACCGCCGGCTACAGCGACGCAGAAGCTGCCACCTACACCCCTGACACCGCACTCGTGAACTACTACGACGACGCGGCGCGTCTCGGCATGCACCAAGACAAAGACGAGCGTTCCCAGGCACCGATCGTGTCGCTGTCGATCGGGGACGCCTGCACGTTCCGGTTCGGCAACACCCACAACCGCGGCAAGCCCTACACCGACGTGCGGCTCCAATCCGGCGATCTGTTCGTCTTCGGGCGGACCGCCCGGATGGCGTACCACGGCGTCACCCGCGTCCACCCACTGACCGCACCCGACGGCTGCGGCATCGACGGCGGCCGGATCAACATCACCATGCGCGAGACCGGCCTCACCGACCACCGTCAGCAACCCAGCCGATGACCAGCTCCCTCAACGACTCCGTCGACCACGACGGCGTCGTGGTCGGCGACGACGACCTCGCCCGTCCCGCCTGGGCGACGATCGACCCCCTCCTGCGCGACTACTACGACAACGAGTGGGGCATGCCTGTCACCGACGAACGCGGCGTGTTCGAACGGATCTCACTCGAGGCATTCCAGGCCTGTCCTGGGTGACGATCCTGCGCAAGCGCCGCGCGTTCCGCCACGCCTTCGACGACTTCGACCCCGACGCAGTCGCCGCCTACGACCAGCACCACATCGCACGCCTCCTCGCCGACGAGAACATCATCCGCAACCGGGGCAAGATCGTCGCCGTCATCGGCAACGCCCGAGCGACGCTCAAGCTCCGAGACGAGATCGGACTCGCCAGGCTCGTCTGGTCCTTCCAACCGAACACGACCCCAACATCTCGACGCTTCGACGACATCCCGACCTCGTCACCCGAATCGAACGCGCTCGCCAAAGAACTACGCCGACGCGGATTCACCTTCGTCGGACCCACCACCATGTACGCACTCATGGAAGCGATCGGGATCATCGACACCCACCTCGTCGACTCCCATCGGCGCGGCAGTTCCGGCATCTGGAACGCATGAACAACAGCATCCGGCTCCTCAACCGCAATTTCCACACCCGCCGTGAGCCGCAAGCAGGACCAGCCGCTTCGGCTAATCCTGAGTGGACACCGCGAGACCGCCCACGGCGGTAGCGCCGAATGCCATTGCGCTGCGGCCATCCGAGCTTGGCTGAGCCGGTTCTGCTCGGCAACGAAATGCTCGTCAGTCCCGTCAGCCGACATCTCCTCACTGGCGTTCGCAATTGCGTCGAGGAACCGTTCGCTACAGGGCAAAGGCTGACCCGAGCCCGAAGCCGCGATGAGGCGAAGGGCATCGATCGGCGGCTTCCGGTGAGCACCGTCAGGAGAGCGCTCGCCCTGTTCTGGCGTCTCACCGTTGTCCTTGACGAGCGCAGAGACGATCGAATGTCGCTGCCCATGATGCACCGTTGCGCTCGTGGAGTTCACCACGGATTCGGATCAGTCGACAAGAATCGCATATTGCCCGGAGTGAGCTCACTTCGCGAGCCATGCGTGGAGCACAGATCAATCCATCTGAGAGCGTCCCTTACCGCCGGTTGGATGGCGCGCCGGACGAGCCGATCGGCGCCGCCCTGAGCGCTGCCGCGACGACGTCGTTGTGCACTGCCGGTCTCCGTGGGACCGTCGCGGTCCCGGTTCGAGCCCCATCGAGCCCAGTGCAGGCCCGCGCTGCGACGAGGGTCAGCCGATCGCCCGCACAGTCCCGAGCACGAGAAGCGCGAGCAGGACGACTTCGCCGACGACCAACGCAACCATCCCGCCGCCGTTCACGACGCCGTTGAAGTCACTCGGCTCCAGCACGGCCTGAGATGGATCGGCGGAGTCGACGTAGACGGACAGCTGGCGGCCTGGCGGGTAGCGAGCCACCACCTCTTCGGCATTGGCGGCGGCACTCCAGCCGCCGATCGGACTCTCGCTGATCTGATCGCCCTTCAGTGTTTGTGAGCCGACGATGTATTCGTAGGAGACCTCTGGTGTGTACATCGTGATATGTCCGTGGACGGCATTGCTGTACATGCTGTGGCTGGTCACACGCGAATCAATCACTCTCCCCGACACGGCCTGCCGGCGACTGCGCGCAGCCTCTCGGCGTCGCTGATTGCGGCCGTGGATCACGATCATCGCCGCGAATACGGCGATGAACGGCAACGTGATGACAGCGACCACGATGCCGTCTACCTGGTTGTCGCTCATTGCGGTCAGCATGCCAGACGAGCGCCGACGTCCGTGGCGATGAGTCCGACAACCCGCTCACGAACGCGCGACGCCTGATCTGCTCACTGAGCGCTTCATCTACGCGCTGCCCCCTACCGCCTGGTATGGGCCGACCCGACGCGCTGTTCTGGCGCGGCCAGCCATGTCCGGCGGAGGGTCGTTCTGCGACGCGCGTTCTGTGACGCTTCAACACGCGCGAGGAGTCAGCAAATCGGCCGATTCGATCGCGCCGGTTGGCTCGTTGTCCAACACGACTCAGGCCATCTGATTGATTCGAGTTCGCATATCCACGACGAAGGAGGCATCCGCCTTCGGCGTCAGCCTCTCGGCGTTGTCGATCGAGATCAGCGATGTCATGTTTTCTCTATTGATCCACTCCCAGACGACGACCCACAGATCCGTCAGTGTGGCCACGATCGACGCGGCCCATTGAAAGTCGCGCCACTGCGTCCGGACACGCATCTGGCCGTTGTCGTTCTTTGCGAGATGGTGATGCTTGTACTGCAGGTGGGTCGTCTCGTTCAGTTGACCGTAGGCGGGCCCGACGGACGGTATGGCCGAGGCGAGATTGCTGATGCACTTGGTCGGGCGGAGATCGCCGAGACGGTCGCGCGACGTGGTTTGAGCAGCGACATAGGACCACGCGATCTGCTCGAGCATCTGACGCGCTATTGAGTCGCCTTCATGGTTGCAGCCAATCCTGTAGAGAATGTTGATCGACCGAAATCCGCTCTCAAGTCGTGTGAGCGCGACTGAAGCAGCGAGGACTCCGTCCGATGGTGGACTCTCGTTGGTTGACTCAAGCCGACGGCGGGCGAGTCGGATGTGTTCGGCGCAGGTGGCGACGACACTTCGATACTGATCGAGGAGATGGTCAGGTTTGACGGCGTCGTCTTCGGGTTCTTCCTCCAGGTATCGCCTGCGGACCTCGTCGATGCTGCGCAACCCCATCTGGTGTGCCGACATCGCTGCGAGAAGGTTTGTTCGCATTCCGGAGGTGGCGAGTCTTCGAGCGATCAGGATGGATCCTCCGGGCGACGCAATGACGTCGAAGTCGTCGAGCACCTCGCAGATGCTCTCCATCGGGTTGAACGGATCCTCAAACACTGCACAACATTCGCGCGTCCGTGGTGTGGCACCGAACGACCCCGGCAGCTCCACGCCCCCCTCGAACGCCGACGAACCGTTCATACGCGCCGTTCGGTGTGCATTGCGCGCTGCGGGGGTCCGTCGTTCTGTCCGCGCGTTATGTGCCGTCTCACTTGTGCCGCAGTACCTCACCGGCCTTCGTGGCGTGAGATGCCCTGGCGTGCGCCGCTACGGGAAGACGCCGGCCGCCCTGGCGTCCTCGATCCAGTGCGCCAACCCGATGATCTGCTCGGTGGTCGCGATCACGAGATCAAACATTGCGATTCGGCTGATCGCGCCGCCAACTGGGTCGATTCGACGCAGCTCGGCGAGCTTGCTCTCGTCGTTGTGGAAGTAGTCCCCGTGGAGCCAGAGGTCCAGCATGCGCTCAGCGGTCTGCTGCACGCCATTCACCATGTAATTGATTGTGCCAGCTCGGCACGCGGCCCGATAGCTGACACGAGCATCGACGAGCGCTCTTCGGAGGTCGCCCTCGGACACCAACTGCAGGCACACATTCGTGACGCGGTCCAGGTTCACGCTTTCGTCGTTGAGGATGAACTTGCGGAACGGCAAGAGAAACGCAGAAAAGTCGTCGTGATCCGGCTCATGAAGGTCGATTCTGAGCGGCGCTCCGATCGCGTCGCCGTGGAGCTCCCAATGAATGTTCAGCCCGTTCTCACGGATAAGCCGGCAGTTGTGGAGTCGTGCGACTTCGCGAAGAAACGGGTCGATGTGCTTCGCCACCAGCTGTTCAGGGACCACCGTCGGTCACGGTAGCTCGCCCGGACGGCCATGTTGCCGGTGGATCCAGCCAGCGGTTCGCATCGCGCTCTCGCAGACGCCGAGGCGCCGTTCTGGCTCTCGGCGATCGGGACACGCGACGCCAATATGCGCTGTCCGATCTGTGTCACATCAAGCACTCGACGGCAGGCCGATTCGAGTCCGATTCGTGCCGCGGCCTCGCTGGCGCCCGTACGAGCTGGGCGGGTGACTTCGAGAGAGGTATTGACAAGACAAGTTCTCGCATGAAATAGTCCGGGGTGTGTCGCCGCGGCCGTACAAGATGGGTGCCCGGGCCGAGGCCGTGGGTAAGAGCCGGACGGCGATCGTCGTGGCCGCCCGTGAGCTGCATGCCGAGCGCGGGCTGGTCGCCACCAGCTGGGACGACATCGCTGAACGAGCGGGAGTGTCCACGGCGACGGTGTACCGGCACTTCCCGTCGTTGGCCGAGCTCGTCCCCGCCTGCGCGCAAACGGTCTTCGCCCTCATCCAGCCGCTCACCGCCGAGCAGGTGGGTGGAATGTTCGCCCCGTACGACCGGGCGGCGGACCGCTTCGAGCACATCGCCCGCTACAGCGCCCACTGCTACCAGGCGGGCGCCGACTGGCTGCACGCCGCCCACCGCGAGCGCGACTTCCACCCTGAGCTCGAGTCCGCGATGCGGGTCATCGAGGATTCGCTGCATGTGCTCGTCACCACCGCCGCTCGCCGCCGACTCTCGAAGGTCGATCGCAACCTGCTGTTCGTGCTGTGCGACTTCCCCCTGTGGTGGTCGCTCACCGCCTCCGGCCTCTCGGCCCGGATCGTCGAGGAGGCAATGGTGCGCCTTGTTCTCACCGAGGTGGCGCGCATCGGCCTCGACGCCGAACCCGAATGATTCTGCGGCCGCAGGCCGCCAATACCAAGGAGCAAAACGATGACTGAGTTCAGCTCGGGCGGAATCGCCTACGACGACCACGGCGACGGCGACGTCGCCTTCCTCTTCCTGCCGGGCTGGTGCGGGCCGCGGACCATCTTCCAACCCGTCATCGATCGACTCGGCGCAGACCACCGCACGTTGACGCTCGACTGGCGCGGCCACGGGGAGTCGAAGCCCGCATCAAGCGACTTCGGCACCGCGGAGTTGGTCGAGGACGCGTTGTCCGTGATCGAGGAGAGCGGCGCCCGGACCGTGGTCCCCGTCGCTGCCGCACACTCGGGTTGGATCGCCATCGAGCTCCGCCGGCGCCTCGGCGCCGACCGGGTCCCCGGACTCGTCTTCCTCGACTGGATGGTGCTGGGCGCACCGGCACCGTTCCTCGGTGCCCTCGCCGGCATGGCCAATCCCGCCAGCACCCGCGCCGTGGTCGACCAGCTCTTCGGCATGTGGCTCGGCCACCTCGAGATTCCGGCCCTCACGGCATACGTTGCCTCGATGGCCGCCTACCCCGACGAGATGTGGGCCCGAGCTGGCCGGGAGATCGCCGCCCAGTTCAACCGGTTCGGAACTCCACTCGACACCGTCGCGGCCCTCGACCCGACGCCGCAAACACTGCACATCTACGCCCAACCCGCCGATCCCGGATTCCTCGACGCCCAACGCCAGCTCGCCGCCGCGAAGCCATGGTTCCAGGTGCAGAAACTGGACGCACTCAGCAACTTCCCCATCTTCGAGACGCCCGACGCCATCGCCGATCACCTGCGCCACTTCGCTACCTCCCTTGCCTGAGTGGACGCATCCAAAGCGAGACCAACCTCCAGCGCACCCAACGGCCGCCCCCGTTCCGCGCAGAACGCCGAACGCGCCGCAGCGTACGTTCCCGCTACTCGTCACTCGCCTGCCTGCAGCGCTTCCCCGTCGATTGTCTGATCGACCGTGCCTTCACCGGTTCGACGGCACAGGCTGCCGAGTAAGGGTTCGACTCAGTGAGGACTGGAACCTTCAGCCCGTTGGCCTGAGCCGCCCGCATGAACAGCTGGAGTCCGGGAAGGCAGGTGCCGGACCACAACACGACGCCCGCGTCCACGTCTTGGAGCTGCTTGACGAATGGCGTCCAGTCGGCCTCACCGGTGAGTTGGTCTCGATGACACCCAGTTCCATCCGAACGTGTCACGCTCGATGCCGCTCGCTTGATCTGCCGACCGGCGCATCGGGGCCCGAGACGTCTTCGCCAGCGCAGCTTCACAACACGGGCAGAACTGCGGTAACGCAGACCGGACCGACACGAAGTATCCGGTAGCGAGGTCGCACGCCGCGCTCCGGTACGGGCCAAGCCGACGCGCCGTTCGGGCGCGACCATCGACGTCGACGGTGGCGTCGTTCGGTCGCGCGCGTTATGGGCGGATCGCGTATTTCCTCGGCGGCGCGGAACGGCAGTTCGGAGCGGTCGCGCTCAAGAGACCAGGATGTCTACGTCGCAGCGAACGCCGGGCGCGCGAGCCAACCGACGGTCCGCCGACACCAGCGGACACGAGAGTCCTTCGGCCAGCGCGACATAGGCGGCGTCGTACGGGGTGACATTCGAGCGGAGCTCGTAGGCCCGGGTCATCAGCGGGCCTGTCGGGAATCGGACGATCGGCAGCGACACAAGATCGATCACGGCTGACCGGAAACGGCGCGCGGTGAGGTCGCCTGTGCGCCAACGTCTACGAAGCACCGACACCGTTTCGACGTCGACGAGATCTGGCGCAGACCATTGCGCTGCGAGCGCAAGCCGAGCGCGTGCCGCGCGTCCGGCCGGCCCGTCATCGCCGACGACATTGGCAAGCACCGAAGCATCAATGACGATCAACGAGGACCGCGCTCTTCGTCGAGGTCCGAAACAGCGCGATCGAGGCCGACTCGACCTCCTCGTCGACGGGCAATCCGAGCGAGCACGTCGTTCATCGATGGCATCGAGGCCAGCCGCGTGAGTTCCGTGGCGAGATACTGCTGGAGGGACTGTCCGGCTGCCTCGGCGCGGCGTTGAAGACTCGCGTGCACTTCGTCTGGGAGATCGCGTACAAGAACGTTCGGCATGCTTGCATTCTGCTATCAGCCGGATGCGTACGCAACTGGCCACTCATGGCTTCCTCGTGACCCGGGCGGGCAACGTTGTCCAGGTGCCGAACGACGCTCCTATGTTTGTCAAGGTGGTTGTTGCCGGGGTTTCGGGCAGGCCAGTGATGGGCCACTCGGGTGAGGGCAGGCTCTTATGAGGCCACGATCCGGCGGTGTTGTGCTGTGACGGGACGGCA
>JAOBWK010000075.1 GCA_025463305.1 Ilumatobacteraceae bacterium | reverse complement strand
GCGGCCATCACGTGCTGGCCGTGCTCGTCGGCCATGATCTTGCGGATGCTGGCTTCCGGGCCCGGCTGCTCGCCGCGCAGCTTCGCCGAGAGCGTGCGCAGCCGGATGAGGTCGAGCAGGACGTGCTCGGTGTGGATCGCGGCGAGCCGCTGGCGCATCGACGGGTCGGTCACCGGACCGTGCGCCCGCACTGCATCCAGCATCTGCAGCGCCGTCGGACCACCGCCCCACAGCACCCCGCCGGTCGAGAGGGACACCCGCTCGTTGCCGAGCGTGACCTTGGCGAGTCGCCAACCGTCGTTGAGATCGCCGACCAGGTTCGCAGCCGGGATGCGCACGTCCGTGAAGAACACCTCGTTGAACGTGTGCCCGCCGGTCATCTCGGTGATGGTGCGGACCTCGATGCCCGGCACGTCCATCGGGCAGATGAAGTACGAGATGCCACGGTGCTTGGCCACCGTCGGATCGGTGCGCGCGATGAGGATGCCGAACTGCGCGAACTGCGCGCCACTGGTCCAGATCTTCTGGCCGTTGATGACGAACTCGTCGCCGTCGCGGACCGCGGAGGTCGCGAGGCTGGCGAGGTCGCTACCGCTGTTCGGCTCGCTGAACAGCTGGCACCAGAACTCGGCGCCACTGAGCAGCGGCGTCAGGTAGCGGTCCTTCTGCGCATCGGTGCCCGCGTACAGCAGCGTCGGCCCGGCCCAGCCGATGCCGATCGGGTTGATCGGGCGGCGCACCCCGGCGGCGACCAGCTCGTCGTCGATCACCAGCTGCTCGATGGGATCCGCTCCGCGCCCCCACGGCGCCGGCCAGTGCGGCGCGACGTACCCGGCTTCGGCCAGCTCGGCACCCGTCGGGTGCGGATGCTCGGCCAGCCACTCGCGCACTGCGTGACGCATCGGGTCGTCGTCGGCCGGCAGCAGGAAGTCCATGCCCGGACACTACGACTCATCGGCGCAGCCCTGGTCCGCGCCGACGCGTAGTGTCCAACCCATGGCCACGGAGCAGACGGCAGGTTGGAACTTCGCGGAGATCTGGGAGCACCAGGCCGACCGGTTCCCGGACGCGACGGTGCAGATCTCGGGCGATCGTTCGTTCACGTGGCGCGAGTTCGATCGGCGCGCGGACGGCATCGCGGCGACGTTCCTGGCGGCCGGTGTCGTGCATCAGGACAAGGTGGCCCACTACCTGTACAACGCGCCGGAGTACCTGGAGAGCATGTTCGGGTTGTACAAGGCCGCGCTCGTTCCGGTGAACACCAACTACCGGTACACCGACGACGAGATCGTGTACCTGTGGGACAACGCGGACGCGGTCGGGGTGATCTTCCACGGCACGTTCGTCGATCGCTGTGCCGCGCTGCGCGAGCGGTTGCCGGCGATCCGCACGTGGATCTGGGTGGACGACGGCACGGGTGCGTGCCCGGACTGGGCGGTCGACTACGAGGTCGCCGCCGCGTACGCGGAGACATCCGGCACCGGGCGCGTCGTGCCGCCATGGGGCCGTTCCCCCGACGATCTCTACATGCTCTACACGGGTGGCACCACGGGCATGCCGAAGGGCGTGATGTGGCGTCAGGACGACGTGATCGGCAGCCTCGACGCGGCGTCGCGTCAGCCGTTGCCGACGGTGCCGGGCTGGGACGCGATGGATGCCCGGGTCACCAAGCCGGGTCCACGCAACCTCCCCGCCGCACCGCTGATGCACGGCACCGGCGCGTTCAACGCGATGTGGAACCTCGCCCTCGCCGGCGCGGTGGTGACGATGACGGGCCGCAGCTTCGATCCGATCGAGCTGCTCGACACGGTGCAGACGCATCGGGTGAACAGCATGTCGATCGTCGGTGACGCGTTCGCCAAGCCGATCCTGCGTGCCCTCGACGCGGAGCCGGATCGGTGGGACTTCTCCTCGATGCGGGTCATCGTGTCGAGCGGCGTGATGTGGTCGGCGGAGACCAAGGCCGGCCTGCTGCGCCACAACGCGCGGCTGATCATGATCGACAGCCTCGGCTCCAGTGAGGCGATCGGGATGGCGAACAACACCACGAGCGCCGACGGCGCGGGGCAGACGGCCAAGTTCGTGCTCACCGCGCACACCAAGGTGCTCACCGACGACGGTCGCGAAGTCGCGCCCGGCAGTGGCGAGCGCGGCCGGGTGGCGCTGCGCGGTCGCACGCCGATCGGCTACTACAAGGATCCGGAGAAGTCCGCCTCCACCTTCGTGACGTTCGAGGGCGTGCGTTGGAGCATCCCCGGCGACTTCGCCGAGGTCGAAGCCGACGGCACGGTCAAGCTCCTCGGCCGGGGCAGCCAGTGCATCAACACCGGCGGCGAGAAGGTCTACCCCGAGGAGGTCGAGGAGGCGTTGAAGCTCCACCCGAGCGTCGCCGATGCTGCGGTCGTCGGCCTCCCCGACGAACGCTTCGGTGAAGCCATCACCGCGCTGGTCGAGCCCGCCGACGGAGCGACCATCGACGAAGCGGCACTGATCCTGCACGTCAAGACCACCCTCGCCGCGTACAAGGCCCCCAAGCGGGTCCTCGAGATCGACACCATCGGCCGCGCCGCCAACGGCAAGCTCGACTACCGCCGCCTCAAGGCCTTCGCGGAGTCTGCCACCGCGCCGCCCACCCGCTGATCCCGCCCGTCACCTGAGCCCCCGAGCCACCCCCAGCCCTTTCGTTCATGTCACCGCACATCATCGAAGTTGATGATGTGCGGTGACATGAACGCAGAAATGTTGCGATCCCGGGTGCCCATCGGTTGAATCCGGATGCATGCCTGCAGGCAACCGCCGGATCTCGGCGATCGCGACAGGTCAGTACGGTGCGTTCACCCGATCACAGGCCACGAAGGCCGAGATCTCGAACGGCGTGCTTCGTGGTCGGATCCAGAGCGACCGCCTCGTCAAGGCCGGGTCTCACACGTACCGAGACCCGATGAGCCCCCACTCGGTACGCAGCGATCTGTCGGACCTCCTCCTCGACATCGGCGAGGGCTGGGCGTCCCATCGGACGGCAGCGGCGCTCCACAAGCTCGACGGGTTCGTGCTCCGTCCGCCGTTCCACGCCACGGTGGTTCGCGGGCGCAACATCCAACGCGCCGGTGCGCACATCCACACCAGCTCGACGTTGCCGCTCATCGACCGAGCCGTGGTCGATGGTCTCGCGGTCACCAGCCCGACCCGGACGATCATCGATCTCGCCGCGTCGACCGATCCCGACGCGTTGCTCGTCGCGATCGCCTCGGCGTTCCGTGACGGGCGGAGCTCCGAGCTGTTCCTCCATCAACGAATCGTCGCGCTGCGCGGCAGCGGACGAGCAGGCTGCCGCCGACTGGTGAAGGTGCTGGAGGGCGAGGAGATCAGCGGCGGTCGACCGAGCTGGCTCGAACGGCGCTACCTCGAGCTCATCGCCGCCGCGGGGCTGCCCGCACCTCAGACCGAGGTGACGCTCACCCGAGCCGGCGACCACCTCGTGCGCGTCGACTGCCACTTCGAGGGCACCGACGTCGTCGTCGAGCTGCTCGGCTACCGCTGGCACCGGACCAAGGAGCAGATGCGACGCGACGCCGAGCGGTTGAACCAGCTCCAGCTCGACGGCTTCCGCGGCTTTCAGTTCACCTACGACCAGGTGGTCGACGACCCGGCCTCGACCGTCGACACGACCCGCCGGGCCCTCGGCTTGTGATCCCGCCCGTCACCTTCGTTCATGTCACCGCACATCATCGAAGTTGATGATGTGCGGTGACACGAACGGCGAGAAGTTGCGGGCGTCGGACGGGAGGTTGGTGGGCATCGGGGCTGCGTCGGTAGCTTCTTGTTCCATGAGCGATGCCCAAACATCACAGGTTGGTTTCGACGGCAAGGTAGCGATCATCACCGGGGCAGGCGGCGGCCTGGGGCGGCAGCACGCGCTGCTGATGGCGTCGAGGGGCGCGCTCGTGGTGATCAACGATCTCGGCGGCGCTGTCGACGGCAGCGGCAGCGACAAAGGCGCGGCGGACCACGTCGTCGACGAGATCAAGGCCGCCGGCGGCGAGGCCGTCGCCAATGCCGACAGCGTCTCCACGCCCGAAGGTGGCGCCGCCATCGTCCAGACCGCGATCGATGCGTTCGGCAAGATCGACATCGTCATCAACAACGCCGGCATCCTGCGCGACAAGTCGTTCCACAACATGACGCCGGATCTGGTCGATGCGGTGCTCGCCGTGCACCTGAAGGGCGCGTTCAACGTCACCCAGGCGGCATGGCCGCACATGCGCGCCCAGGGCTACGGCCGCGTCATCAGCACGTCGTCGGCCGCCGGCATCTTCGGCAACTTCGGCCAGGCCAACTACGGCGCGGCGAAGATGGGCCTCGTCGGCTTCACCCGCGTGCTCGCCGTCGAGGGTGCGAAGTACAACATCAAGGCCAACGCCATCGCCCCGCTCGCGCTGACCCGCATGACGGTCGATCTGCTCGGCCCGCTCGGCGAGAAGCTCGATCCGGCCCTCATCTCGCCGTTGGTCACCTACCTCGCCAGCGAGGAGTGCGAGCCGACGGGCCGCGTGTTCAGCGTCGGCGGCGGCCGCGTCGCCGAGGTGTTCATCGCCGAGACCCAGGGCTACCACCACGCCTCGCTCAGCCCGGAGGACGTGCGCGACAACTGGTCCACCATCACCGATCGCAACGGCTACGCCGTGCCCGCGAACCTCGGCGAGGAGACGGCACTCTTCCTGCCCTTCATGAAGTAGGTCCCATGGACATCGACGAGTTCCGCTCGGCTGCGGTCGACTGGTTGGCGGCGCACCACGGAGCAGCGCCGCGCGACTACGGCGCGATCTGCCCACCGGACCTCGTCGAGCAGGGCATCGCCTGGCAGCAGCTGCTGCACACATCCGGCTACGCCGGCATCCACTGGCCGGTCGAGCACGGTGGCCGAGGGCTCACGCCGGCGCACCAGGCGGCGTGGATCGAGGCCTGCGCAAGGGTTGGCGTGCCGCCGTTCCTGAACATGGTCGGTCTCGTGCTGGCCGGCCAGTCGATCATGCGCTTCGGCACACCGGAACAGCAGGCCGCGCACCTGCGTCCGACGCTCGAGGCGAGTCGAGTCTGGTGCCAGCTGTTCAGCGAGCCGGGCGCCGGCAGCGACCTCGCCGCGCTGTCCACCCGTGCGGAGCGCGACGGCGACCGGTACATCGTCAACGGGCAGAAGGTCTGGTGCAGCGGCGGTCGGTACAGCGACTGGGGCATCCTCATGGCGCGCACCGATCCAGCCGCGCGCAAGCACGAGGGCATCTCGTTCTTCCTGATCCCGATGGACCTCGCGGGCATCGAGATCCGCCCGTTGCGCCAGATGACGGGCGAGGCCGAGTTCGACGAGGTGTTCTTCACCGACGTCGAGCTGCCCGCCGATCACCTCCTCGGGCCGGAGCACGGCGGATGGGGCGTCGGCATGGCCGTGCTGACGAACGAGCGCGGCCACATCGGCGCGAGCGTGATCGGGCTCGAACGCCGACTGGCGGCGATGGCCGGGCTGGGCGCCGATCACCCGCTCGATGCACTGCAGCGCCAGCAGCTCGCGGTGCTGCTCAGCCGCGGCAACGCGTTCAAGGCGATGGGCCAACGCCAAGGCCCCGTCGCGTCGACCGCGGCCTCGCTGATGAAGCTCGGCATCACCGAGATGATGTTCGACGCGGCCATGCTGCGCGGCGGCCTGCTCGGCGCGGCGGCGATGCTCGACGGCCCGGAATCGGCCGGCATGCTGGCGGCACCCGGCGGGCGGATCGCCGGCGGCACGAGCCAGGTGCAGCGAAACATCGTCGCCGAGCGTCTACTCGGGCTCCCCCGGTGAGATTGAATGAAGCATGAGCTACGACGACAGTTCCGTTCCCCAGCACGAACCGGGCGAGAAGAAGTTCGTCCGGCACGAATCCGCGGCGAGCGGCACGAACGGTCCGAGCGCGGCGCTGATCGCCCTGCTGATCCTCATCGCCCTCGCCGTGACGTTCGTGCTGCAGAACCGTGGTGAGGTCCGCACCCACTTCCTCTTCTTCACCAAGACCGCCAAGGTGTGGGCCACGATCGGCGTCGCGCTGGTGATCGGCGTCGGTCTCGATCGGCTGTTCACGCTCTGGTGGCGTCGTCGCAAGCAGCAACAAGAGCCGTCGGTGAAGTAGCCCTCCACCCCGCTGTCACACCCATTGCGTACGATGGGGGCATGTTCCCGGTGCCGACCAGCCTCTCGCCGAGCCGGGTCGAGTCGTTCCTCTCGTGCCCCATGCAGTTCCGCTTCGCCAGCATCGAGAAGATCGCCGAGCCACCGCAGGTCCACATGACCCGCGGTTCGCTGGTGCACCGCGCGCTCGAGCTGCTGTTCACCCGCCCCGCCCACCTGCGCACCGCCGAGGAAGCCGTCGTCGCGCTCGACGAGGCGATTGCCGAGTACCGGGTCGACCCCGAGTTCCTCGATCTCCGCCTCAGCGATCCGCAGGCGTCGGTGCTGTTCGCCGAGGCGCTGGACCTGGTGCACAAGTACCTGCAGATGGAGGACCCGCGGGCCATCCATGACATCGGGCTCGAGCTCCGGCTCGAAGCCGCGGTCGGCGACCTCACCCTGCGCGGCATCATCGACCGGCTCGATCTCGACGACGACGGCAACCTGATCGTGGTCGACTACAAGACGGGCCGGGCCCCCAGCGCCAACTGGGAACAGGGCAAGATGACCGGTGTCCACTTCTACTCGTTCCTGTGCCAGGCGCTGTTCGGGCGGATCCCGTCGAAGATCCGGCTGATGTACCTCAAGACCGGCGAGGTCATCGAGGCCACGCCGTCCGCGCAGTCGGTGCGGTTCGTCACCACCCGCACCACTGCCGTGCTGAAGGCCGTCGAGAAGGCGTGCGTCAGCGGCACGTTCCAGCCGCGGGTCAGCTCGCTGTGCGGCTCGTGCTCGTTCAAGCAGTGGTGCCCGGCGTTCGGCGGCAACCCCGAGCTCGCCGCGGCGGAGGCGCCCGTCGTGTTCGGGTCGGCCGTCGCCGCCTGATGCCCGTCATCGATCACGTCCACGCGTTCGACCGTTGGGCCGACGAACTGCTCGAGTCGCTGCGGGGGAACCCCGCTGCCGACTTCCTGTTCAGCAACGCCAGCCACCTCGGCGACTTCAGCGTGATCTGGCACATCATCGGGCTGAGCCGTGGGCTCACCAGCGACGAGCGCGCCGACCAGGCGCTGCTGCTCTCGTTGGTGCTCGGTGTCGAGAGCGTCGTGGTCAACCAGGGCATCAAGCGCCTGTTCCGGCGCACCCGTCCCACCGAGACCGGCGACGAGCGGTTCGTCGTGCGTCGTCCCACCACCAGCAGCTTCCCCAGCGGTCACGCGTCGTCGGCCTTCGTGGCCGCCAGCGTGCTCACCGGTTGGGGCGGCAGGCGCACCGCACCACTGTGGTTCGGCATCGCGGTGGTCGTCGGGCTCAGTCGCGCCTACGTGCGCATCCACCACGCCAGCGACGTGGTGGCGGGTGCGCTGGTCGGCCTGGTCCTCGGTGCTGTCACGGTGCGTCTCACCCGTCGCCTGCTCCCCTGAGCACCTGCCGCGGCATTCCTGCCCACCGAGATGCCGGTCCACCGAGATGCCGGCCCAGCGGTGGTGACGTAGCCTGCGGCCATGGTCGACCTGCCCGCGTTCGATGTGAAGATGTCCGACGCCGAGGGGTTGATGTGGCGGATGGAGAAGGATCCGCACCTGTCGTCCACCTTCGCGAACGTCAGCATCCTCGACCACAAGCCCGACTTCGACCGGCTGGTCCGGCGGATGGAGCACTGCACCTGGATCGTGCCGCGGCTGCGCCAGCGGGTGCAGCCGGCGCCGGCCAACCTGACGTCGCCGGTGTGGGTCGACGACTCGAACTTCGACATCCACTACCACGTGCGGCGCATCGCGCTTCCCAAGCCCGGCTCACTGCGCCAACTGCTCGACCTCGCCAGCCTGATCGCCAACGATCCGTTCGACCGCACCCGGCCGCTGTGGCAGTTCGTGGTGGTCGAGGGCCTGCGCGGCGGCAAGGCCGCGCTCATCGAGAAGCTGCACCACACCATCGCCGACGGTGAGGGCATGGTGAAGCTCAGCCTCGCGTTCTTGGACTTCGCCGCCGATGCGCCCGAACCGCCTCCACTCGATCAGGACACGGCCGACGCCATCACCGAGGCCGCCGCCGCAACCACGGCGAACGGCGACGTCTGGCGCGAGCTGCTGGCCGGCAGCCTCCGGATGCCGCTCAGCCTGATCCGCCAGGTGCGCGAACTGATCGCCGACCCGACGCAGATCCCCGACGCCGGCAACGCGGCAGCCGACACCATCCGCGGCGTGCTCAGCCAGCTCAGCGACGTCGAGCACGCCCGGTCGCCGCTGTGGACCAAGCGCTCGCTGCGCCGGCGGATCGAAGTGCTCCGCGCGCCGTATGCGGAGACCCGGGAAGTGGCCGGACGGCTCGGCGGCAAGCTGAACACGGCGTTCATCACCGTCGCCGCCGAAGCGGCGAGCCGCTACCACATCGAGCTCGGTGCGCCGGTGCAGTCACTGCGGTCGTCGATGGCCATCAGCACCCGCAGCGAGACGTCGGGCGCGAACGCGTTCTCGCTCGTGCGGTTGATCGTGCCCACCGGTGAGATGCCGATCGCCGAGCGGTTCGCGCTGATCAACGAGGCGGCGTCGAGCGCACGCGGTGGATCGAACTCGGCGTCGCTGGAGACGCTTGCCGCGGTCGCCTCGACGCTGCCGACGTCGCTCGTCACGCGGCTCGCACGGACGCAGGCCCAGACGGTCGACTTCGCCACCAGCAACGTGCGCGGCGCGCCGATCGCGATGTACATGGCCGGCGCGCAGCTGCTGGAGAACTACCCCGTCGGACCGCTCGGCGGCGTGGCGTTCAACCTCACGCTGCTCAGCTACCTCGGCAGCCTCGACATGGGCCTCAACATCGACGCTGCGGCCGTGACAGAACCCGAGTTGTTGCACCGGTGCATGACCGGCGCGTTCGCGGACCTGCTCGCCCTCTGAGGCGAACGGCGACCAACCGGATCAGGCGGACCCGATCAGGCGGGAACGACCGCCGCGGGGTGGGTCAGCAGCGACCGCACGTCGAGGAGGAGGTCGGCGACTTCACCCGACGACACGAGTTCGCGGCGCAGCATCTGTGCCAACGCCGTGTCGATGACTGCCAAGGCTTCGGTGATCACTGCCTCGTTCGTGTCGGTCATCGAATGCTCCTTTGTCGGTACATCGGTTGGGCTGCTCACGTTCGTCACCGTAACCCGGTGCCGACCGCTCGGACTGCATGCTAATCGTGAACATCACGTTTCCGGATCGCGCCCGATTCGAACATCGCCGAGCCGCTCGCGACCTACCATGCGGGCCATGGATCTCACCGGCAAGCACGTGGTCGTCACCGGCGCAGCGAACGGCATCGGCAAGGCGTTGGCAGAGCGGTTCCACCGCGCCGGGGCCGACGTCGTGGTGTCCGACATCGATGCCGTGCGCACCGCCGAGGTCGCTGCGGCGCTCAACGGCATCCGCCCCGACAGCGCCGCCGGGGTGCCGGCCGACGTCGGCTCCGAGCAGGGCAACATCGACCTCATCCGCGCCGCCGAGGCCGCGTTCGGCACGGTGGACCTGTTCTTCGCCAACGCCGGCGTCGGCGTCGGCACCGATCTGGAGACGCCCGAAGACGTGTGGGAGCTGGCGTTCAACGTGAACACCCACGCCCACCGCTGGGCCGCCAAGCACCTCCTCCCGACGTGGCTCGACCGCGGCGAGGGCTACTTCTGCTCCACCGCGTCGGCGGCCGGCCTGCTCTCCCAGATCGGCTCGGCGCCGTACAGCCTCACCAAGCACGCAGCCGTCGCGTTCGCCGAGTGGATGAGCCTCACCTACGGCTCGCGCGGCCTCCGGGTCAGCTGCCTGTGCCCCCAGGGCGTGAACACGAACATGCTCAACAGCACGGCCCCCGAGGCCGGCGTGAGCAGCAGCGTGGTCCGCTCGGCCGGCAACGTCCTCGAGCCGGCCGAGGTGGCCGAGATCGCGCTCGGCGTCATCGAGGCCGAGATGTTCCTGATCGCCCCGCATCCCGAGGTGCTCACCTACTGGGGCCGCAAGGTCACCGACTACGACCGCTGGCTGGCGGGCATGCGCAAGCTGCAGGCGCGGATCTCCGGCGAGGCCTGAGGCACGCGCATGGATCCTGTCGTGCTCGAGCAGATCGGGCTCCGCGCCGGCGAACCGGTGCGCTTCCGCAAGGGCGATTCCGGTCGATGGATCGCCGGACGCATCGCCGGCATCAGCGCCGACGGCAGCATCATGCTGCACGACGTGCCGCAGGGCGCGGCGCGCTCGCTGCGCCCTGACCGGCTCGAGGTTCGCCGCCCGGGCGGACGTGGCCGGCTGACGTGGCAGAACGTGGGCGTCGTCGCCATCACGTGGGAGCAGCTGTCGCTCTGGTGAACCACGGTCGCCCGGCGGCGATCTAGGGTCCCGCGCATGGGAGTGCGCCTCGAACCCGCCGACGAGTACATGCATCCGCTCGGACCGGAGTCCAACTTCAACGAGAGCATGTACGTGAACTGCTTCGATCCCGTGCAGCAGATCGGCGGCTGGTTCCGCATCGGCAACCGCGCCAACGAGGGCTCGGCGGAGATGACCGTGTGCCTGTACCTGCCCGATGGTCGGGTCGGGTTCACGTTCAAGCGGCCGGCGATCTCGAACAACGACGCGTTCGACGCGGGCGGCCTGCGCTGGACCATCGTGACGCCGTTCGAGGAGCTGCGGATCTCCTACAGCGGCAAGGTGGTGCTGCTCGACGAGCCGCTGCAGATGGCCAACCCGCGCGAGGCGTTCACCGACAACCCGACGGCGGTGTGCGAGGTGGAGCTCACGTTCACCGGGCAGGGTCGACCCGAGCATGTTCGGCGGCGAGCCCGACGTGTCCCACGAGACCCCCGGCGAGGAGTTCGCCAAGGGCCACTACGAGCAGCTCGTCGAGGCCACTGGCTCGATCCGCGTGGGCGATCAGGAGTGGCAGATCCAGGGCTGCGGCCTGCGCGACCACTCGTGGGGTCCGCGGTACTGGCAGGCGCCGTGGTACTACCGGTGGCTCACCGCCAACTTCGGCCCCGACCTCGGGTTCATGGCCAGTCGCGTGGCGAAGAAGGACGGTCCCGGCACGCGCGGCGGGTTCGTCTGGGAGAACGGTCGACTGCACCTGTGCGACCACGCCGAGGTGAGCACCGAGTTCGCCGGCGAGGGCACCTACCACCGCCGTCTGACGGGTCTGCTGCGCTCGTCGCGGAGCAATCGTGAGTGGACGTTCAGCGGCGAGGTGATGAACCTCATCCCGCTCCGCAACCGTCGCCAGGATCCCGACGGCAACTGGCTGACCACGCGGATCAGCGAAGGCATGACCCGCTGGCAGATGGACGGCCACACCGGCTACGGGTTGAGCGAGTACCTCGATCAGATCATCGACGAGCGTCCCGTCGGCATCGACGAGTAGAGCTCGACCGGATCAGCCGGCCAGACGTCAACCCGCCAGGAAGGCAACGACGTCGGGGAACGCCCGGCGATCCTGGATGAAGAACGCGTGGCCGCCCTCGTACACCTCGAACCGCGCGTCGGGGATCTGCGACGCGATGGCCTCGCCATTTGCCGGTGGCGCGATGCCGTCGAAGCGGCCTGATGCGACGATCGTCGGCGACGTGATGTTCGCCAGACGATCGAACACGTCGTGGTGCGACCGCGCCTCGAGCTGCAGTCGCTCGCCGCGCAGGACCTCGGCGGGCTTGTCGGCCGAGGTTCGATCGCCCATCATCGCCGCCAGCGCCCGGTCACCGTCGTGGTCGGCCAACCACTCCGGCGTGAAGCGGGTGTCGAGCAGCAGCCGACCGATCTCGGCCCGCTCGGCATCGGTCCTGTCGGCCAGCGTGTGCAACGGGTACGACGCACCGCCGGCCCCGCCGGACGACGTGCAGATCAGCGCCAGCCGGTCGATCCGCTGGGGGAACGTGACCGCCAGCTCCTGGGCCACCATCCCGCCGAAGCTCACGCCCACGACGGAGTAGCGCTCCCAGCCGATGGCCTCGGCGAGCGCCGCGGCGTCGGCCGCGTACTCGGCCATCGTGTACGGACCCTCGGGCACCGACGTCAGCCCCAGCCCGCGTTGATCGTGGGCGAGCACGTCGAACTGCGTGGTGAACACGCCGAGCAGCGGCCGGGCCGCGGCGAGGGTGCTGCCCGAGCCGTTGATGAACAGCAGCGGACGCCCGACGCCGGAGCGCTCGTAGTACACATCGATTCCGTTGAGATGTTCGCTGGGCACGGCACGTCACGCTAATTCGCCGTACGTTCGGGTCATGGGCCGAAGCGTCGAGCGCGTGCAACCCGGGCCGGGCCAGGAGAGCGTGTGGAACTACCCGCGCCCGCCGGCCGTGGTGCCCACCATCGATCGCGTCCGCATCGTGCACCGCGGTGCCACGATCGCCGACACCACCCACGCGATCCGCGTCCTCGAGACCAGCCAGCCACCGGCGTTCTACATCCCGCGAGCGGACGTCGCCGACGAGCACATCGTCGCCGGCTCGGGCAACTCGTTCTGCGAGTGGAAGGGCCCGTCCACGTACTGGTCGGTCGCCGTCGGCGATGTCGTCGTGCCGAACGCCGCGTGGAGCTACGAGGATCCCACTCCCCCGTTCACCGCGATCCGCGGCCACCTCGCGTTCTACGCACGCTTGCTCGACGAGTGCTGGGTCGGCGACGAACAGGTCGTCGCCAACCCCGGCTCGTTCTACGGCGGCTGGATCACCAGCCACGTCGTCGGCCCCTTCAAGGGCGACCCCGGCACCATGCACTGGTAGTCACTCCCGCCGGGCGATCACCAGCAACTCTCCGTCCCCGGCGCCCACGGGTTCACCGTTCCACCCGCCGACGATGTGGTCGACGACGAAGCCGGCCGCCTCGAGGGACGCTCGCACCTCGGCCTCGGAGCGGAACCGCAGCGTCGACTCGCTGACGAGCTCGATGCCATCGGTGTGCCGATGGTGGTACGTGAAGTCGACGAC
This sequence comes from Ilumatobacteraceae bacterium, assembly GCA_025463305.1. The sequence continues at coordinate 75,009 of JAOBWK010000075.1, read as the reverse complement.
AACGCCCTCGCCGCGTTCGACGACCCTCGACAGCTGGGCCCACGTCTCGACGAGCTCACCGCCGGTCAGCGCCACGGTTCGCCTCCGCTCCTGTGTCCACCACTCCCATGCACGCGCTCGTGGATCTCGCGTGTCGAACGCCAGCCGTCCACCGGCGACGATCGCTCGGGCCAGCTCCGCGAGCGCGTGCATCCACGTCTCGTCGTCGACGAACACCTGGGCGACGTGGCTCGTCATCACCGCCGCTTCGAAGGACTTTGAGGGCGCGCTCGTCGCATCACCTTCGATCCAGTTCATACGATCCGCACCCGGCCGCGCTCTCGCCAGCGCGAGCGACGCAGCGGCAGGATCGATGCCCGTCACGACTCGTCCGCGATCCATCAGACCCAGTGCGAGCCGTCCCGTGCCGCAACCGAGATCGAGCACTCGGACGCAGCCATCCAATGCAGCGACGAACCAATCGTCCTCACGCGACCACGGCGTCTCGGCCTCGTACACCGCCACCATCCGCGGATCACGAAACTCCCCGTCGCGCACCAGCCGAACCGTAACCGCGGACTGGTTGCATTTCCGCCGGACTGTGCGGTCGAATCGCAACCAGTCCGCGAGAGGTCGGCCTCTCGGCCCGCGCAGATCGCGCACGCGTGATCGGTCTGAGCAACCCGGGTCGCGCCACACGCGCACGCGTGGGCGATTTGCGCGAGACGCGGGCCACGGTGGCCCGTGCTCAGGTGACGTTGGTCGAGGCGAGGAAGCGACGGGCGACGTCGGCATCGCCGACCACGTCGATCGCCTCGGCGCCGACGCGCCGCCAGAGGGCGAGGAGCAGGTTGCTCGCGTCGCCGCGCAACGCGCAGTCGCCCTTGGCGTGCTCGCGGGTGACGTCGAACTCGTCGCCGGCCGGGCGGATGGTCCACTCGCCCGCGACGTCGCCGCAATGGATGTGCACCGAACCGCCGACCGGCTCTGCGTCGTCGGCGATGTCGGGGAGCATGTGCTCGACGAACTCGTCGATGCCGTCGCTCGCCAGCGTCGGCTCGATCGGCACAGGTGCACCGGCGGCGGACGCAGCGTCCCACGCGTGCATCGCGGTCTCGATCGCCATCCGCCGCAGGACGAACCCGACGGAGTGGTCGTCGGCCCACGTCCACACTTCGGTCGCCGGATCGTTCGCGGCGAGCACCTCGAGCAGGTGGGCGAGGCGGGCGTCGTAGGCAGCGAACAGCTCTCCGTCGGTCAACGGCTCCGGCCGCTCGACGTCGTGCGGGCCCGTCGCGCGGTGCTCGATGACGGTCGCCCAGAAGTAGTGCACGTCGGCGAGGTGGCGGACGAGATCGGCGACGTCCCAACCGGGACACGACGGCACCGGCGTGTCGAGGGCGCCGGCGGCCGCTGCGGCGCGGAACGCAGCGCCGTCGCGACCGATCGCCGTCAGGTACGTGTCGCGGTCGAGCCGGGAGGATTCCATGGGTCCAGCATGGCCGAAGGACCCGGGCTACCGTGACGCGGATGAGCGATCCCGCAGCACCCGCCGACCAGAGCACCCACGCAGCACTCGCCGAGCGCATCATCGGTGGGGTCGTGTCGGCGAGCAGCCCGAAGGTGTCGCCGGACGGGTCGCGCATCGCGTTCGTCGTCAGCAAGGTCGACTTCCCGGCCAACCGCACCCGCGCGCAGGTCTGGGTCGCCGCGGCCGACGGCTCGACGCCGCCCCGTCCGCTGAGCAGCGGCCAGCAGAGCGACACCCAACCGTGCTGGTCGCCCGACGGTTCCAGCCTCGCGTTCGTGTCGAGCCGCAGCGAGAAGAAGGGCGAGTCGACGCTGCACGTGCTGCCGATGGACGGCCCGGGCGAGGTGCGCACCGTGGCGACGATGCCCGACGGTGTCGCCGGCGTCAGCTGGAGCCCCGACGGCAGGTGGATCGCGTTCACCAGCCGCACGCGCGATGCCCGCTACGAGGCCAAGGACGAGTCGTGGCAGGCGCCGCGCAAGATCGAGCGGTTCTTCAGCCGGCTGAACGGCGAAGGCTGGATCTTCGACCGCCCGTCGCACGTGCACGTCGTGCCCGCCGACGGCACAGCCGCGCCGCGCAACCTCACACCGGGGCCGTTCCAGCACGACGGCGCCGCATGGCTGGCCGACTCGTCGGCGATCGTCACCAGCGCCCAGCGCCACGAAACCTGGGACCTCGACATGGCGGTGGACCTCTACCGGGTGCCGCTCGACGGCGGCGAGATCACGGCGCTCACGTCCCAGACGGGCAGCTACTACGCGCCGAGCGTGTCGCCCGACGGCACCCGTGTCGCCTACCTCGGCGCCGACGATCCCACCACCGATCCCCAGAACCAGCACGTCGCGGTGATGTCGTTGGCGACCGGCGAGACGAGCTGGATCAGCAAGGCGTTCGACCGCACGTTCGCCTCGACCGCCGGCGCGTCGACCCCGGTGTGGCTGGACGACGACACGCTGCTCGCCGCCGCCGACGACCGCGGCCGGGGGCACGTCTTCCGCCTCACCGCGGACGCCTCGAAGGCGGTCGCCCAGCTCACGACGGGCCAGCGGTGGGTGCGGTCGTTCGACGCGAAGGGCGGCACGCTCGCGATGGCGATCAGCTCGGTCGACCGGCCCGCCGAGCTGTTCGTCTCGATCGGCGGCGTCGAGCGACAGCTGACCCATCTGTCCGACGCCTACGTGGCCGACGTGAAGCCGCTGCCCTGGGAGCGCTTCACCGTGCCAACCACCGACGGCACGTTGCAGATCGACGCCTGGATCATGCGCCCCGCCGGCTTCGACGCGAACAAGCAGTACCCGGTGATCCTCAACGTGCACGGCGGCCCGCACACCCAGTACGGCGAGACGTTCTTCGACGAGGCCCAGTTCCAGGCCGCGGCCGGCTTCGTCGTGCTGATGAGCAACCCCCGTGGCGGCAGCGGGCGCGAGCAGTCGTGGGGACAGGCCATCCTCGGGCCGAAGCACCCCGTGGCGCCCGGCACCGGCTGGGGCACCGTCGACGTCGACGACGTGCTCGCCGTGCTCGACGCCGCGCTCGATCGCTACCCGTTCTGCGACCGGGCCCGGGTGGGCATGCAGGGCGGCAGCTACGGCGGCTACATGGCGACGTGGCTCGCCGGTCGCCACGGCGAGCGGTTCCAGGGCATCTGCAGCGAGCGGGCCGTGAACAACATGCTCAGCGAGGAGTGGAGCAGCGACATCGGCTCGGCGTTCCGCATCGAGCACGGTCCGTCGCACATCGACGATCCCGAGGAGTACGCACGCATGTCGCCGATCGGGTTCGTGCGCGACATCCACGTGCCGATGCTGCTGATCCACAGCGAGGACGATCTGCGCTGCCCGATCTCGCAGGCCGAGGAGCTGTTCATGGCGCTGCGCATCCTGCGACGTGAGGTCACGTTCTACCGCTTCCCCGCGGAGAGCCACGAGCTGTCACGCAGTGGCTCGCCGGTGCACCGCCGGCAGCGCGCCGAGATCATCCTCGACTGGTTCGCCGACAAGCTCAGCCTCGCTCCAGCAAACCCCTGACGTACGCAGCCTGGCCGGCATGCATGACGTCGTCGTCGATCACGCTGACGAGTCGTACGCCCAAGGTCACCGGCGGATCCCACCGTTCGTCGACGACGCGATCGAGATCCGACGCGGTCGTTCGGGCGAGCAACGCTTCGGTGCGCTGGGCGACCGCCGCGTAGTAGTCGCGCATCGCGTCGACGCCGTCGGGGCGGATCGCCGAGACGTCGTCGGCGTCGTGTCCATAGCCGGTGTTGTCGGGATCCGGCTCCATGCCGAAGTGATGGGCGAAGTCGCCCGTGACCCACAGCTGGTCGTCCTCGAGCAGCTCGGACACATGGTGGTCCTGCACCCGCGTGAGGTGCCAGATCAGCCAGCCGATGGTGTTCGTGCCATCGGCGGGCGACGCGGTCAGCAGCGCCGGATCGAGCCCGTCGAGGACCTCGTCCACGTGTCCTGCGATGCGGCCGTGCAACTCGATGAGCAGTTCGTTGATGTCCACCCGCTCATCGTTCCACGACGAGCGCCGGCTCAGACCTGGCCCTCAGACCTCGTCGCGCAGCCAGGCGTCGATCAGCTTGCGGGCGATGCTGATGCCGGGCGGGATCGCGGGCAATGCATCGCGCCGGTACCAGTTGGCGTCGAGGATCTCCGTCGGCTCGCACACGATGTCGCCGCCGGCGTACGTGGCGTGGAAGCCGAGCATCAAGCTGTGCGGGAACGGCCACGGCTGGCTGCCCCAGTAGCGCACGTTGGCGACGTCGATGCCGACCTCTTCGCGCACCTCGCGCACCACCGCTCCCTCGAGCGACTCGCCGGGCTCGACGAAGCCGGCGAGGCAGCTGTACATCGGCCCGCGGAAGTTGATGCCCTGGGCGAGCAGCGCCTCCTGGTCGGCACCTTCGCCACGGGTCACGAGCGTGATCATCGCCGGCGCGAGACGGGGGAACGCGAGGAGCCCGCACGTCGGGCACTTCATCGCCCGCTCGCTCGGCGACAGCTCGGTTGGCGTCGCGCAGCGACCGCAGAAGCGGTGGGTGCGCGCCCACTCGACGATCTGCACGGCACGCCCGGCGACGAGCCACTCGTTCTCGCTGGCGCGGCTGAAGTAGCTGTAGAGGTCGACGGCCGCGCCGTCGGCCGGATCGGTGCCGAACGGGACGTCGACACCCCAGATCGCGGCACCGTCGAGCAGCCCGAGGAAGTGCTGTCCCCATGCTGGATCCGCCGGCTCGTCGTCGATCCACACGGCCGAACCGACCACGTGGACGTAGCGATGGGTGAGCGATCCGTTGGCCGCCGCATCGGCGGGGAGGACGACGAGCGGCACGAACGTGGAGGGCTTGTCTGGCACGTCTCCAGCATGGCACGCCACGGGCGACGCACCCCCGTGCCAGAGCGAGCGTGGTAGAGCTAGCGTGCGGTCATGGCGAACCTCAAGTCCAGCAATGTCGTGATCGTCGATGCCGTCCGCACGCCGATCGGCAAGCGCAACGGCGGCCTCTCGTCGCTGCACCCGGCCGAGTTGCTCGGCGCCGTCCAGAAGGCGCTCATCGAGCGCACCGGCATCGACCCGAGCATCGTCGGCCAGGTCGTCACCGGCTGCGTTAGCCAGGTCGGCGAGCAGGCGTTCAACATCGGGCGCACCGCATGGCTCGCCGCCGGCCTGCCGATGAGCGTGCCGAACACCACGGTCGACACCCAGTGCGGCTCCAGCCAGCAGGCCACGGGTCTCGCCACCGCGCTCGTCGGTGCCGGCGTGGTCGACATCGCCATCGCCTGTGGTGTCGAGAGCATGAGCCGCATCCCGATCGGGTCGAGCGGCGGCAAGGCGCTCGGCTTCGGCGTGCCCATACCGAAGACGTACTTCGAGCAGTACGAGGTCACCTCGCAGTTCGAGGGCGCCGAGCGCATCGCCGAGAAGTGGGGCGTCACGCGTGCCGACACCGATGCGTTCGGCCTCGCCAGCCAGCAGCGCGCCATCCAGGCCTGGGCCGAGGACCGCTTCGCCGGCCAGTACATCAGCGTCGAGGCACCCGACCTCGGCGAGGACGGCAAGCCCAACGGCAGCTTCCACACCGTCAGCAAGGACGAAGGTCTGCGCGAGACCACGCTCGAGAAACTGGCCACGCTGAAGCCGGTCGCACGCGAGAACGGCGTGCACACGGCTGGCAACTCCTCGCAGATCAGCGACGGCGCTGCCGCCGTGCTGATCATGACCGAGGAGAAGGCGGCCGAGCTCGGCCTCACGCCGCGGGCGCGCATCATCGACACCTGTCTGGTCGGTGTCGATCCGGTGCTCATGCTCACCGGCCCGATGGACGCCACCAAGAAGCTGCTCGAGCGCACCGGCCTCGCCATCGGCGACATCGACGTGTTCGAGATCAACGAGGCGTTCGCCTCCATCGTGCTCGCCTGGTCCCGCGAGGTCGGCGCCGACCTCGACAAGACCAACCCCAACGGCGGAGCGATCGCGCTCGGCCACCCGCTCGGTGCCACCGGAGCGTTCCTGATCACGAAGGCGCTCTACGAGCTCGAGCGCACCGAGGGCCGCTACGGCCTGATCAGCATGTGCTGCGGCGGCGGTCTCGGCACCGGCACCATCATCGAACGGCTGTAGCGCGTCACGCCTGAACCCCTGCACCGAAGGGGGCGTTGCAGCGGAGTCGCTACTCCACAGGCTTGGGCTCGGGGATGATGGCGAGGTCGTCGACGACTTCGACCTGGGGCTGGTTCGTCAGCAGGGTCGGGGGGCCGACGACCTTGCAGCTGCGGCTGCCGCCGCCGAACAGCAGGCGCTCACGCGCGACGACGCGTGAGTCGACCCAGATGGGCAGGTCGGCCGGCAGCGCGAACGGCGTGACGCCGCCGATCATCATCCCGGTCATCTCCACCGTCTGATCACCGGAGGCGAACGACGCCTTCTTCGCGCCGAAGCGTTGGCGGACCGCCTTGTTGACGTCGAGGCGGGTGGTGGCGAGCACGACGCACGCGGCGTACCTCGGTGGGTCGGTCTTGCCGATCACGATGATCGTGTTGGCCGAGTCCTCGGGCAGGTATCCGTACGCCTCGCAGAACGCCGCTGTGTCGGCGAGATCCGGATCGCACTGGACGATCTCGAACTCCACACCCAACGCCTCGACGGCCGACCGGACCTCGTCCTCACCCACGCTCGCAACGCTCATCGGGCGAATGTACCGTCTGCGGGATGAAGCCCGTCAGAGCCGTCGAGGTGTGCATCGATGTCGTCGAGCCAGAACCGGTCGCCACGTTCTGGTCGGCGTTCCTGGGCTACACGGCGTCCGGTCCGCTCGATGCGCGATGGGTCAACCTCGTCCCGCCGGCCGGACTGCCGGTGCTCAACCTGCAGCGTGTGCCGGAGGAGAAGGCGATCAAGAACCGACTGCACCTCGACGTCTTCGTCGACGATCCCGAGGACTGGATCGAACACGCCACCACACTCGGTGCGGCGACGGTGCACCTGCACGACGACGACGCCGACTGGTTCTGCGTGATGGCCGATCCGGCGGGCAACGAGTTCTGCATCTGCCGCGAGGCGACACCCTCCGGGTAGAACTGTCGGCAGATGAAGCTGTGGCCTGGCTGGCTCGTGGTGTTGGCTGCCGCATGTGGGTCCGGTGCGCACGCCGGCCCGTCCCCCACCACCTCCAACCCGAATCCCGCCGACCCGGCCTCGCTGCGGCCGAACGCGACGGTCGTGCGCGTCATCGACGGCGACACGATCGACGCCCGCATCCGCGGCGCCACCGAGCGCGTGCGCCTGATCGGCATCGACACGCCGGAGACCAAGAAGCCGAACACGCCGGTGCAGTGCTACGGGCCGGAGGCGAGCGACTACACCAAGCACGCGCTGCCACCGGGCACCGCCATCCTGATCGTTCGCGACGTCGAGCCGCGCGACATCTACGGCCGGTTGCTCGGCTACGTCTACCGCACCGGCGACGGGCTGTTCGTGAACCTCGAGCTCGCCGTCGAGGGCTATGCGCGCCCGCTGACCATCCGCCCGAACGACGCCCACGCACCGGAGTTCGTGGCCGCTGCGTCGGCCGCCGAAGCCGCCGACGTCGGCCTCTGGGGCGCGTGCAGCGGATAGCGTCCACGCCGATGGAAACCCTCGCCGAACGTCTGGGACACCCGGCTGACGCCCGTCTCGTCATCATCTCGTGCGACGATCTCGGCTCCTGCCACGCGGCGAACGAGGGCGTGTTCGCGGCGCTGCACGACGGCGTGGCCTCGTGCGCATCGCTGATGGTGCCCGCACCGTGGGCCCGCCACGCGGCGATGCACATCGTGCCGACCGACGACATCGGCGTGCACCTCACGCTCAACTGCGAGTACCCCACGTATCGCTGGGGTCCCATCACCCACGCACCGTCGCTGCACAGCGGCGAGGCCGGATTCCCGCGCAGCGTCGACGACCTGTGGGAGCACGCCGACCCCGAGGAGGTGCTGCGTGAGTGCCGGGCCCAGATCGAGCGCGCCCTGGCGTGGGACATCGACGTCACCCACCTCGCCCCGCACCTCACCGCGATCACGTTGCGCCCGGAGTTCTTCGACGTCTACCTCGAGCTGGCCGTCGAGTTCCAGCTGCCGATCCGCCTGCCGTCCACCATCACCAAGGACCAGGCCGGCTTCCCGTTCCGCGACCTCGCCGCAGCCGAGGGCGTGCTGTTCCCCGATCACTTCGACCACGACTGGCGGGCGGGCAGCCGCGAGCGGGTCTACGAGGCGATCGAGCACCTCGCCCCCGGGGTCACCGAGATCCACGTGCAGCCGGCCATCGACACGCCCGAGGTCCATGCGATCTCCGACGCGGCGCCCGGCTGGATCGACGACCTCGCGCTCGTCACCACCGACCCTCATCTGCGCGAGCTGCTGTCGGCCAGCGGCGCGACGGTGATCGGCTACAGGGCGCTGCGCGACGCCATGCGGGCCAGCGTCTCGGCCACCGAACCGGTCTTGAACAGCTCGAACAGCTGACCCGTCGACCCGGTCGACTTCAGCTTGCCGCGCATGAACGCGACCTGCGGATCGAGCCCGGCGTCGGCGGCGCCGACCGAGATCACGACATCGGCGTCATCGGGCCCCTCGACCACTTCGTCCTTCTTGCCGAACGCGACCCGGTACTGCACCGTGGCGCTCGCTCCGCTCACGACAGGCTCCGCGACGGTTGATCGCTGGTGACGCCGGCGAACAGGTCGGTCTCGATCTCGCCCGGCGGCACATCGCCGACCAGCGAGCGGCCGAGCACCCAATCTTCGTACGGGTAGACGACATCGAGCTCTTCGTCGGTGAGCCCGAACCACCACGACTCCTCGGGATCCACCTGGGTGGCATGGGCCTTCAGCGCCAGCGTGCGCGCCCACATGTAGCCACTCACGTCGATCTTGGTGGTGATCCGGTCGTCGTTGTCGGGACGGTCCATCCACTTGTCGTCGAAGGGCGAGGAGCCACGCAGGTCGATCATCGCCTGATGGATGGCGAGCATGCGGCCCTTCGACCAGGTCGTGTAGTACATCTTCGACGGCTGGAACGGCTCGCCCGCTTCGGGGTACCACTCCGGATCGCCGGCGCGCTCGAAGGCGAGCACGGAGATGTCGTACACCTTCAGGTGGTCGGGATGCGGGTAGCCGGACTGATCGTCGCTGTAGGTGATGAGCACCTGCGGACGGTTGCGGCGGATCGTGGCCACCAGCCGCCCGGTGGCCTCGTCGAGGGGGGCCATGTGGAACGAGGCCGGGTTGTTGTTCGGCTCCGTGTCGGCCATGCCCGAGTCGCGGTAGCCGAGCATGTCGACCTCGTCGAAGCCGATGATGCGCGCCGACTCGGCCAGCTCGAGCGGGCGCAGCTCAGCCATCTTGGCCTTGTCCTGCTCGGGTGTCAGCCCGAAGAAAGGACCACCCTCCGCGCGCAGCTTCGGGTTTTGGAGATCGCCCTCTTCGCCGCCGGTGCAGCACACCAGCACGGTGCGAACGCCGGCCGCGTGGTACATCGCCAGCGTCGGCGCGCCCTTGGAGGCCTCATCGTCGGGATGGGCGTGGACCGTCAGGATGCAGCGTTGCTGTTCGGGCACCACGACACGATACCGGCCGCGCCGTGAGGGGAGGCCCGGCCCCGTAGGCTCTGGCCCCGTGCGCTTCCGAGTCTGCTGCTGTGTCCTGACCGTCGTCGGCCTCGCCGCCTGCAACAGCGACGGCCGCACCCTGCGCCCCGCGTTGCCGTCGCAGAACCAGAGCGTCTACACGCCCACCACCACGACGGTGCCGGCCACCACCTCGACGGTGGCGACGGCGTACGTCCCGGTGACCGATGCGCCGGCGCTGGCCTTTGTGCTGCACATGCCGTGGGCCGACGGTGGCGCGATCGATGCCACCTACACCTGCAACGGCGCCGACGTCAGCCCGGCCGTGAGCTGGCTCGGCGCACCCGACGGCACGGTGGAGATGGCGCTCGAGCTCGTCGACACCGACGCGAACAACTTCGTGCACTGGATCATCGCCGGGCTCGACCCGACGAACCCGTCGATCCCCCAGGGATCCGCTCCGGTCGGCGCCATCGAGGGCCTGAACGGGTTCAGCACGGCGACCGTTCCGTCGGTCGGCTACAAGGGTCCGTGCCCGCCGGCGGGGGCCACGCACCACTACCGCGCCACCCTCTACGCGCTGAGCCAGCAGGTCGAGCTGCCCACCGGTTCGAGTGCCTCCGACCTGCAGTCCGTCATCGATTCCTCGGCCATCGGGGCAGCTCAGGTGACGGGTGTGTACGCGACACCTTGACCAAGTCTTGAGCCAATGGGCCGATCCATCGAGTAGAAATGACGGTGGTCGCGACGGGAGAGGAAGATGTACTGCACATGAGTTCGCTTCCCGTTGGCCTCTTCGAGACCGACGTCACCGGACGGTTGCTCTCGGCCGACGAGTCCTTCCGGGCGCTCGCTCTCGGCGGAGCGGCGATCCCCTCCGGAGCTGCACCGTGGGGCAACGCCCACCCGGCTGATCGAGCAGCGTCGGAGGTCACCTGGCGGCGCCAGCGTGAGGCCGGCGAGGACATCACACTCGTGTTCAGGGTCTGGACCAGCGCGAACAAGCTGGTCTGGCTGCGCCTCGACGCTCGTCCGAAGATCGACGCGTTCGGCCAGCAGCTCGGCTACTTCGGCTCCATCGCCGACATCACCGAAGAACAGCACCAGCGCGAGATCAGCGAGCGGCTCACCGGGCTCCTCGCCGCGAGCCCCGACGCCGTGCTCATCATCGATCGTCACGGCGCGCCCACGTTCACCAACGCGGCGGCCCGCGCGCTGTTCGACGTCGATGACGCGGTGGACCTCATCCGCGAGCCGGCGCTGCGCACGCTGCTGCAGACGCTGCGCGACCAGATCCCGCGTGAGGCCATCAACCACACGGAGAGTGGTGACTGGACGGGCGAGGCGATCTACCGCGGCCCGAACGGCCTGACCCGCACCCTGAACGTCACCGTGTACGTCCAGCGCGCCCCCGATGGGGCGATCGAGTTCTGGGCCGGGCAGATGCGCGACGTCACGACGTCGAAGCAGGTGCAGAACGCCCTGCAGCACCAGGCCACCCACGATGCGCTGACCGGGCTGCCCAACCGCGTGCTCCTGCTGCGCACCCTCGCCGAATCGCTCGACCGAGCCCGCCACCAGCGCGACCAGATCGCCGTGCTGTTCCTCGACCTCGACCGGCTGAAGGACGTCAACGACAACGTCGGCCACGACGTCGGCGACCTCCTCCTCGCCACCATCGCCGGCCGGCTGGCCTCGGCCACCCGTCCGGCCGACGTGATCGCCCGCATCGGCGGCGACGAGTTCGTCGTGCTGTGCGACGGGGGCATCGACGAGCAGAGCGCGCTCGAGGTCGCCGACCGGGTCCGCGAAGCCCTCACCGGCCGGCTGATGCTCAACGGCGTCGAAGTCGACCTCAGCGTCAGCATCGGTGTCGCGTTGTCCGACCCCGCCAACCCGCTCGAGGCCACGACGACGGATGAGGCGTTGGCGCTCGTCCGCAACGCCGACACGGCGATGTACCGGGCCAAACGGCGCGGCCGTTCGCGCTGCGAGCTGTTCACCGCCGAGATGAGTCGGGCCGCCCGCGACCGCAAGGTGCTGTCGGCGTCGCTCGAGCAGGCCATCGCCGCCGACCAGCTGCGCCTGGCCTACCAGCCGATCGTCTCCACCCACACCGGGCGGATGGTGGCGGCCGAGGCGCTGCTGCGCTGGAACCACCCCGAACGCGGGCTGCTCATGCCGAGCGACTTCGTGTCGCTCGCCGAGGAGAGCGGCGCCATCGTGCCGATGGGCGACTGGGTCATCCGCCAGGCGTGCGTCGACGCCCGCGCCTGGATCGACGCCGGCCTGGTCGAGCGCTCGTTCAGCGTGCACGTCAACGTCAGCGGGCGGCAGATGGCGGAGGGCGCGTTCGTCGAACGGGTCAGCCACACCATCCGCGAGCTCGACCTGCTGCCCCAGCAGCTGACGCTCGACTTCGACGAGGACACGCTCTACGCCGATCAGCCCACCACGATGCGGGCGCTGCAGACGCTGCGCCGGTTCGGCGTCAACATCGCACTCGACAACTTCGGCACCGGCGTCTCCTCGCTCACCGCGTTGCGTGACTACCGCGCCGACACGCTGAAGCTCGACGGCTCCATTGCCTCCAGCCTCGGCAACGACGAGGGCAACGATCCCATCGTGCGCTCCATCATCCAGCTCGCCCACGCGCTCGACATGGTGGTGGTGGCCGAGTGGGTCACCGCCCCGGATCAGCTGTACCGGTTGAAGATGCTCGGCTGCGACATGGCCCAGGGGTTCCTGTTCGGCGAGCCCTGCCCGGCCGACGCGTTCGCCGCCTCCGCCCGCGCCGGCCGCAAGTCCGACTTCCCGGCACCCACCCCCATCTGACGTCGGGTTCATACACTGAGCCGGTGATCGCCGAGCTCGACAGCCACTTCGACGACGTGCTCACGGTGGCCGTGCTGACGTTCGTCGGCGCACGATTGTTCAACGGGTTGCGGCGTTCGATGAGCGGCGACGGGCGCGCCACGGCACGGATCATCGTGTCGAAGATCGGCTGGCGTCACGTCTGGCCGGTGCCGTTCGTGCTGTCCGGGGTGATCGTCGTCGCCACCACGCTGATCCGCCTGCCGATCCTCGACTGGGGCTGGTGGACGGCCATCGGCGGCCAGGGCAACCCCGTGTTCGGATCGAGCGACTCGACCAGCGGCACCGTGTGGGAGTGGCTCGTCCCGGCGCTGTTCCTGTTGCTGCTCATCCCCGCGCTGCCGTTGTTCGCCTACGCCGAGGAGCAGATGTTCCGGCGCGGCGCGGAGCACTGGAGCCAGCGCAAGCGGGCGCTCAAGGTCGTGCAGTTCGGGCTGGTGCACACCCTCATCGGCATCCCCATCGGCACCGCGATCGCGCTCAGCATCGGCGGGGCGTACTTCATGCAGACCTACCTGCGGTCGTACGCCGCCACGGGCTCGGCCGGCGCCGCGACGATCGAATCGGCCCGCGCGCACACCACGTACAACGCGCTGATCGTCGGCTTCGTGATCGTGGTCGTCATCGTGGCGGCGTTCCAGTGAGCAACGACGCGCCCGACGTCGTCGACGTCACGATCGAGCGCACCGAGAAGGTCGTCATCACGTTCGACGACGGCCTGGTCTGCACGTTCGGCGTCGGCGAGCTCCGGGCGGCCTGCCCGTGCGCCACCTGCCGCGGGTTCCGCGAGCGGGGCGGCGTCGCCTGGCCGCGGGTCGGCCAGTCCGACGAGATCGCCATCCGCGACGCCGCGTTCAGCGGCGCGTGGGGCGTGTCGATCACCTGGAGCGACGGCCACGACACGGGCATCTACGCCTGGGCGAACCTGCGCCGATGGTGGGAGACCGGCTTCCAACACGCGATCGAGGCCGCCGAAGACGAGCGTTGACTCGCCTGTACCCTGGCCCGCATGTCGTTGCCTCAGCCGCCTACGATCACGCATTGCTACCGCCACCCGGACCGTGAGACCGGTCGCCGCTGCACCCGCTGCGGCAAGCCGGCGTGCAGCGACTGCCTGATCCAGGCCCAGGTCGGATCGCACTGCCTCGATTGCGCCAAGGCCGCCCAGCCCGACCTGAAGACCCGCGTCAAGTACGCCAACGCCCGCCAGCCCGTGCTGATGACGTACCTGCTGATGGCGGCGAACATCCTGGTGTTCCTGTACGTCGGCGCCAAGGACACGTCCACGCTCGGCGGCGGCATCGGCGGCGACGGAACGGTCTCGAAGCAGCAGTACGACCTCGGCCTGAACCGCGACGTGCTGCACCAGACCCATCACTGGTACACCCTGGTCACGAGCGGCTTCCTGCACTTCGGCGTGCTCCACATCGCGCTGAACATGTACCTGCTGTACCTGCTCGGCCAGCTGCTCGAGCGCAACCTCGGCCGGGCCAAGTTCACGCTCATCTACTTCGCCTGCCTGCTCGGCGGATCGGCCGGCGTGCTGATCATCAACCAGAACGCGATCAGCGGAGGGGCCTCCGGCGCGATCTTCGGGCTGATGGCCGCCGCCGCCTTCTCCATGCATCGTCAGGGCATCAACATCATGCAGACCGGCATCGGCCGCACGCTCGCGATCAACCTCGTGCTCACCTTCGTCATCGGCGGCATCTCGATCGGCGGCCACCTCGGTGGCATCGTCGCCGGCGTGGCCTGCAGCATGGTGATGATGGCCCCGAAGTGGAAGCCCGTCCCCAAGTGGGCCATCTACGCCGCCCCCGTCGCCGTCGGCCTGATCTCGATCGCGATCAGCGTCGGCGTCACCGGCTGAGCCGGGCGTCGGCGGCCACACCAGTGGGAGGCCGCTCGGGCCGCACAGATCGTTCACGCGTGCGCGATGTGCGCGGACAGGTTGCTCAGTTCGCGCACTCGTGCGCGGAACGAGCAGCGAAGGGGGCGCTCCTCGCTCGCACCAGGTCGGCCGGGTCCGTCGCGTCCCGCCCGTTTCGCGCCCACGGGGTGGATCTGCGCGACGTTCCCGCACAGATCGCGCCCGTGGGCGCGGTTTGTGCCAGGAGCGGCCGCCGCAGCCAGGACGTGTACGAGCTTCGGCCCCTTCTGTGCGGTTTCGCTTGCGGACCCGTCGGCGGGGTCAGCCCAGCGAGTTGCGGGACCAGTTGCGGCTGACCCGGTTCTTGTCACTGCGGAACACCTTCGGCTTGATCCGCTTGATCGGAGCCCGGTCGCTCGACCACTTCGCCGGCGGGGCATCGATCAGCGAGCACAGTGACGTGAGCGCAGTGTCGTAGTTGACCCGCCAGCCGGCGAAGTCGCGCCAGCACTGATCGCGATCGGGCTTGAGCTCGACTCCGGCTGCCGCGAGCTGCGCGCACACGATGTCGAAGTCCTCCCGCGTGATCGAGATCGGATCGTCGGGCGCGGGATCCGCGACGTACTGGATCCCGTAGAAGTCGCAGATCCGGCGCAGGCAGAACCATCCGGTGCGGAGCATGATGTCGGCCTGCGCATCGTGCTCGCGATCGAGCGTCGAGGCGATGATCGCTGCCGTGTCGAGCACGCAGCCGGCGGCCGTGATCCAGCTCCGCTGCGGGTGCGGCGAGCGGAAGAACACGAGCGACGGCTGGCTGGTGTGGCTCTCCTCGACCTCGATGAACCATTGTTCCCAACGGGTCAGCAGATCGTCGTGGACCTTGTCACCCCAGCCGATGCGGTGGTATCGGACGAGCAGCTCGGACGGGCTCGGCGGTAGTCCGGCACGCACCTCGAGCATCCCGACGAGCGCCTCGCGCCGGCTGAAGTTGGCGTAGATGCTCGGCAGGTAGGAGATCATCAGCGACACCAGGCCGAGCCCGATGCCGGCTTCGGCGAACGACACTGCGGTCCGCCACACGCCGAAGGGGCGATCGAAGCCGAGCGTCAGCAGCGACGAGCCGGAGATGATCAACGACTCCGACCACGGGCGCACGCCCATCCCCCAGAACACGCCCATGAAGCCCGTGAGCACGAGCGCCACCCACAGCGCAGGGAGGGCGAGCAGCGCCACCGGTGAGTACATCGCGAGGATGCGGTCGCGGAACTCGTACGTCTGACGCGGGCCGGCGATCACGTCGAACACCCGGCGCACGTTGATGAACGTCGCGCGAGTGAGCACCGACGACGTGGCACGCGGCAGCACGACGGTCTTCACCGCGGACCCGATGGTCCACACCACCAGCCCGAATCCGAGCAGTCCCACCAGCACGCGCACCACGATCACGGCGCCACTCTCGCACAGGGGTCACCCACGCTGCTCGGCCACTACGATCCAGTCGTGCTCGTGCGCGTCCTCGGACCACTCGTCGTCTCCGACGAAACGGGCACGCGCTCACCGAAGAGCGCGAAAGAGCGTGCCGTGCTGGCCACGCTCGCGCTCGCGGCACCTCGACGTGTCGCGGTCGACGCGCTGGTCGAGTCGGTGTGGGGCGACACACCTCCTCGCACCGCCGCGAAGACCCTGCAGACCTACGTGATGCGCCTCCGCCAGCTGCTGCCCCAGGGCGTGCTGCTCACCGTCGCCGGTGGTTACGCGCTCAACATCCAACCCGACCAGATCGACGCCCGCCGGTTCGAGCGGCTCGTCGGCAGCGGCCACGATGCGATGGCGGCCGGCGATCCGGCGCGAGCCATCGTCGCGCTCCGCGAGGCGCTGTCGCTGTGGCGCGACGATCCGCTCACCGACATCGCCGCCACCAACGCGACGCGCGTCGTGCGCTTCCAGGAGATGGCTGCCGCCGCGCAGGACGCGCTCTTCGACGCCCGCCTCGCCACGGGCGACCACGCCGCGCTCGTGCCGCTCCTCGAGGAAGCCGTCGGCGAGCAGCCGCTCCGCGAGCACCGCTGGGTGCAGCTGATCGACGCCCTGCACCGCTGCGGTCGTACGGCCGACGCGCTGCGCGCCTACCAGCGCGCCCGCGCCGTGCTCGTCGACGACCTCGGCCTCGAGCCAGGGCCAGAACTGCGCGCCGCCGAGCAGGCGGTGCTCGCCGGTGACCCCGATCCTGCGCCCCGCACGGCAACGGCGGTCGCCACGCCGGTGGACGTCGATGAGCCCACCGCGCTCCCGGCGCCACTGACCACCGCCGCGGCCACGCCGTGGGTCGGTCGAACCGAGACCTTGGAAGCCACGATCGACGTCGTCCGGTCCGGACTCGCCGGAGCGACCGTGTCGTCGCCCCGGCTGGTGACCGTGACGGGCGATCCCGGTATCGGCAAGACCCGCCTCGCCGCGGCCGTCGCCGCAGCCGTGAGCTCGACCGGCGCCACCGTGCTGTACGGCCGCTGCGACGAGGGCGCGGCGATGCCGTACCAGCCCTTCGTCGATGCCGGCCTCACGCCCGTGTCCGGGGCCGGCGTGCTCAGCGAGGCGGCGGCCCGCACACTCGACGGCGTCGCCCAGTTCCTCATGGCAGCGTCGGCCCGACGACCGGTGCTGTTGGTGCTCGACGACCTGCACTGGGCCGATCAGGCCACGGCGTCGGTGATCGCCCACCTCTCGCGGGCGATGCAAGAACATCCGATCGTGATCCTCGGTGTCGCCCGCTCCGGCGAGCTCGGCCCGGATCACCCGGCCACGACAGCGCTCGATCAGCTCGGTCGCATCGTCGGATCGCACCAGCTGCTGCTCGGTCCGCTCGACGACCACGCGATGGCCGGTCTCGTCGCCGCGATCGCCGGCGACGACCTGCCGGTGACCGTCATCGACGCTGTCATCGAGCGCGCCGAGGGCAACCCGTTGTTCGCCCGCGAGCTCGCCCTGAACCTCGCCGATCGCAGCGTGCGCCCGTCGGTCCCACCCACCATCCGGGCTGTGGTGGTGCACCGCTACCGGCGGCTGGGTGCCGCCGCGAGGAGCCTGCTCGGGCCGGCCGTCGTCCACGACGGGTTGTTCCTCTTCGAGACCGTCCGCGACGTCGCCGGGCTCGACGAGGGCGTCGCGCTCGACGCGATCGACGAGCTGCTGGAGAGCCGGGTGGTGGATCCCGGTCCGCGCGCCGACATGTACAAGGTTTCGCACGACCTCGTCCGCGAGGTGCTGTACGCCGACCTCAGCTCCTCGCGCCGGCTCCGGCTGCACCGCCGTGTCGCGGTGGCGCTGAGCGAGGCCGGCCCGAACGCGCTGCCGGCCGAGGTGGCGCGTCACTACCTGCTCAGCCGCGAGCTGCCGGGAGCCTCGGCCGGCGCGGCGTTCGCGCTCACCGCTGCGACGTTCGCGCTCCGCAGCGGGGCCTTCAACGAATCGATCGAGCAGCTGCACATCGCCCTGGAACTGGCCGACGACCCGAGCACCGAGCGCGACGACGCGCTGACGGAGCTGCCCGTCGCGCTCGCCTTCGCCACGCGCTGGGCGGAGGTCGTCCCGGCACTCACCCAGGCCGCCCATCGCATCGGCACGACGGACCCGATGCGCGTGGCCTCCCTGGCGCTCGACGTCGCCAACGCCGCGATCGGGATGGGCAACACCGACCTCTCCTGGACGGTCGCGCGGATCGGCCTCGATCACGTCGGCGACGAGCGCAACCTCGTCTGGGCCGAGCTGCGCTCACTCGAGCTGGAGTCCATCGATGCGTTGGACCCAGATCATCCCGGCGTGCCCGTCGATCATCCGGACCGGCACCTCGCGGCCACCATCGTCGCCGCCGACTCGCCCACGCCGTGGCACTCCGAGCTCGTCACCTCGGGTGCATCGGGCCGGGCCGAGCTGCTCGACCATGCGAACCGCTTCCCGGGTGTCGCCGCCTTCTGGTGCGGCGAGTACGTCAGCAGCCGGCGTCGGATGGAGCAGCTCGCCGAGGCCGCGCTCGCCGATGGCCAGCAGTCGTGGGCGTCGTCGTGCCTCGCCAACGCGGCACGCTGTCGCATCGCCGTCGGCGAGTTCGGCGCAGCCAGGGCGCTGCTCGACCGCGCCCACGCGATGGGCGATCGACTGGGCTCTGCGGCACCGCACCACCACAACCTCCTCGCCGCCGACGACGAGTTGAGCAGCGCCATCGGCGACGGCTGGCCGGCGATGAAGGCAGCCGGCGGCGCCGCGCTGCTCGACACAGCGGAGCCGACCAACCGCTCGGCGCTCGCTGCGTTCTTCGCCGCGGCGGCGCGGATCTTCGCCCACGATCCGGACCTCGTCGAGGAGAGCCTCGGGTTCGCCAGCGCCGTCGTGCCGTTCCTGGCCGTCGCACCGGGCTGGGCGATCAACTACAGCCGGATGGCGTGCGATGTCGCCGAGGCGCTGTGGTACCTCGATCGCCAGGACGACATCGACGTGATCGAGCGCTCGCTGCGCGACAAGGTCATCGCACCTGACTTCCGCTACCCGATGGTCGACGGTCAGCACGCCCTCGGGCGCCTGCTCGGGGTCCGCCGCGACCTCGACGGCGCCCTCGACGCCTTCGCGGCTGCTCGGGATCGGCTCGCCGACCAGCGTGCCCGGCCGCTGCACGCCATCGTCGGATTCGACGAAGCCCTGCTCATGGCCCGGATCGGGCTCACCGACGAGGCCGCCGACCGCTTCGCCGAGTCCGGCCGGCGCTTCACCGAACTGGGGATGACCGGTTGGCTGGATCGGGCGCTCGAGGCGTCCCGACGACTGTGTCACACCCCTCTGTCATCCTGAACCCATGAGCACGAACGGCACCCCCAACGCCACCCCCGAGCAGCTCTCACTGCTCGACACCCCGTCGGTTCCCCTCCAGTTCCGCCTCGACGAGCGCACCCGCCGCTCCGGCCTCCAGCACGTCGCCGAGCTGCGGGCCATCATGGCCGCCCAGGCCGCGGCCCGCCGCACCACCACGACCCGCCCGTCCCGGGGCGATCACCGGATCGCGGCGTGATCGCGACCCAACAGCCAGCGGCCGGTCAACCAGCGGCCACTCAACCAGCGGCCTGTCAACCAGCGGATGGCGCCAGGTCGCGCACCGCCTGCCAGTGGTCCAGTTCGGGGTCCAGGCCCAGGATCGCCAGCGAGGTGGTGGTCACCCCGTTGTCGAAGTAGGCCTGGATCTTCGCCCGGCACTCCGCCGCCGAGCCGTGGACGATGATGTCGTCCACGACCTCGTCCGGGATCGCAGCCAGGGCCGCCTTGCGGTCACCCGCCTTCCAGGCATCCCACATCGGCTGCAGCAGCGGGCCGCGGCCGAGCCACTCGTGGAACGCGGCGTACACGGGCACGTTCAGGTAGGCGGCGATCGCGAACCGACCGGCGGCGCGCACCACCTCGGCGTTCTCGCTCGGGCAGACGAAGATCCGGGCGACGATCTCCTTCGGCACGCCACCGGCGGCGTCGTGCACCACGGCGGCCACCTTGCTCACGTCGCCGGCCGACAGCCAGTTGATGATCGTCCCGTCGGCTTCACGTGCCGCCAGGCGCAACATGCCCTCACGCAGCGCTGCCACCAGGATCTGCGGCTGCTGCTCCAGGCGAACCCCGAGCCGGAAGCCGCTCACGGCGAACGTGTCGTACTGCTTGGTCACCTTCTCACCGCCGAGCGAGTCCTTCAGGAACCGCACGACGTCGCGCACCTTCTTGTACGGCTCGACGAAGGGGATGCCGTTCCAACGCTCGACGATCACGTTGCTGCTCGACCCGATGCCGATCGCGAACCGGCCCGGCGCCGCGTCGGCCAGGCTGGCGACGCTCTGCGCGAAGCACGCCGGCGAGCGCGTGTATGCGGGCACGATCGCCGTGCCGAGCCGCAGTCGTGGCTCCCACGCCGCCGCCATCGCCAACGGCGTGAACGCGTCGGCGCCGTCGGACTCGGCGGACCAGATGTCGGTGTAGCCGAGGTCGGCCAGCTCGATCAGCTTGTCCCGGTGGGAGTGCAGCGGGCCGGGCAGCGGCACCGTCATCCCGGGTCGACGGGGGATCACCCCGGTGGTCGTCCCGGCAACCGTCGCGGCCGTGTCACTCATCCTGTCCCCCTTGTACGAATCGGTCCCAGTCCTTGGGCTCACCCTTCCAGAGCCGCACGATGCAGCTCTGACTGGCGGTGGCCATGAGCGTGCCGTCCTGGGCGAACATCTGCACCAGCCCGTGGCCGAAGCCGCGCTCCACGGCGTGCACCCGGATGTCGAGCAGCACCCACTCGGTCGGCACCAGCTTGGCGACGCGCAGGGTGTTGTCGAGGCTGTTGCCGCCGCCGCGGATGCCGAGCGCCTGGCCCACGGCCATCGGTACGAAGTCGCCGAGGATCGCGAGCGTGGCTGCGTCGACGCCGTCGATCACACCGGGGATGCGCGCCCACAGCCGGGTGCGACCGTCACCGTGCGAGCCGTCGAGCGAGCTCAGCGGCCGACCCTTGACCATCCGCTGCTCGAGCCGCTCGTTGATGGTGCCGGCTGCGGGGAACCGCCACTCGCGGGTCGCACACTGGTCCGGTGGCGGCACGTCGGGCATCTGCTCCCACTGCCCGGCCATGCCGATGTCGCGGTGGCCGAGCGCGGCGTTGACGGTGAGGATCTCGCGGTTGCCGACGTGGCCGACTGCGCGGGCCTGGGTGATCTGGCGCCCTTCGACCGCGATGGTCACGTCGATGTCCATCACCTCGTCCGGCGACGCGTACGACAGGTACTGCGCCGTGGCCCACACGCACTCCCGACCCGACGTCGCCTCCAGCGCGGTGATCGCTGCCCCGAGGGCGCAGCCGCCGAACAGGAAGCCGCCGCCGGTCGTCAGCGTCGGCACGACGGGCAGGCTCCACCGGTAGGGGTTGTGGCTCGGGCGGAGATCGAGGAACGCACGTGAATCCATGTCGCGCCGACTCTACGAGACGCGCTGCGAACCGATGGGTGCTCCGCTCGCGGGTAACGTCGCCGCGATGACCGACACCCCATGGTTGGGCGACGCCTGCTCGCTCGTCGACGCGTTCCGATCCGGCGAGCGTTCGCCCGTGGAGGAGCTGCAGGCCACCTACACCGCGATCGACGCGAGCGAGCTGAACGCCTTCTGCCACACGCCACGCGAGCTCGCCCTCGAGGCCGCCGCGCGCGCCGACGTCTCGTTGCCGTTCGGTGGCGTGCCGATCGGCGTCAAGGAGCTCGACGACGTCGAGGGTTGGCCCGCCACCGACGCATGCGTCGTGTTCGAGGACCGCATCGCCCAGCAGACCTCCATCAACGTGCAGCGCATCCGCGATCTCGGAGGCGCCGTGCTCGCCGGGCTCACCACCGCCAGCGAGTTCGGCGGCGTCAACGTGACCCGCACCGTGCTCCACGGCGTCACCCGCAACCCGTGGGACACCGCGAAGACGCCCGGCGGCTCGAGCGGCGGCACCGCATCGGCCGTGTCCGGCGGCCTCGTCACCCTCGGCACGGGCGGCGACGGTGGAGGGTCGATCCGCATCCCGGCCGGGTTCACCGGGCTGTTCGGGCTGAAGTCCACCTACGGCCGCATCCCGCGCGGCCCGCGCGCGCTCAACGGCAACTACACCGTCACGGTCGGCTGCCTGACCCGCTCCGTGCGCGACACGGCCCGGTGGTTCGACGTCGCCAACGGGTACGACGCACGCGATCAGTTCAGCCTGCCGCGCACCGACGGCTGGGAGCGCGAGCTGGGAAGCCACACCGGCGAGCTGCATGGTCTGCGCGTCGCGGTCGTGCCCGATTGGGGTGGCGCCACCGTGTCGCCGGCGATGTGGGACGTGCTCGACGCGGCAGCCGATCGCCTCATCGCGGCGGCCGGCATGATGCGCGTGAACGGCGTGGACACGTCGTTGCCGAGCATGGGCGCGGCCTGGAGCATCAGCGGCGGCATCGGCAGCTACGGCCAGCTCGCCCCCTACCTCCCCGAGTGCAAGGACGTGCTGACGCCGGAGATCCGTGGCGGCGTGCGGCTCACCCAGGAGCGCTACAACCTCGAGGCACGGGTGAAGATCGAAGCGCGCCGGATGGAGCTCAACGAGCGGATGGCAGCCATCTTCGGCGAGGTCGATCTCGTGATGACGGCCAGCAACCCCGACATCGCGTTCGCTGCCGAGGGCCCGCTGCCGTCGAACTTCGGCGGCATCGAGGCCGGCGCCGGCAACAACGGCCGGCTGACCTTCCCCGCCAACATGCACGGCAACCCGGCCGTCTCGGTTCCGGCCGGCACGGTCGACGGATTGCCCGTCGGCCTGCAGATCGTCGGCCGCCACTACGCCGAGCAGCTCCTGCTCGACGCGGCGCTGCTCGTCGAGCGCAACGAGCCGTGGCCGCTCGTCGCTCCGTCGGTCGTCGCTCGAACCCCGTGAGCACCTCGGGGGTGCGTTCGTAGACTGCTCGCCATGGTCACGGCGCGGACGTCCCCGAGCGCGGCGCCGCGCCTCGACGCCGCCCAGCGAGCCCTTGCCATCGGGCTGGTGCTCAGCGTCACGCTCGTCGCGTTCGAGACCACCGCGGTCATCACCGCGCTGCCGACGATCACGGACGAGCTGCACGGGCTGTCGCTGTACGGCACGACGATCGCGGCCTACATGCTCGCCGACCTGATGGCGCTCGTCTGGGCCGGCGAGACGGCCGATCGCCGCGGCGTGCGCACGCCGTTCCTGGTCTGCATCGGGTTCTTCCTGGCCGGCCTGATCGTGGCGGCCACCGCGCAGTCGATGATCGTGGTGGTCGTCGGCCGGTTCCTGCAGGGCGCGGGCAGCGGCGGCTTCGCTCCCCTCTCCTACATCGCCGTGCGGCGGGCGTTCCCCGAGTCGCGCCAGGGCACGATGTACGCCTACCTCAGCGCCGGGTGGGTGCTGCCGAGCCTGATCGCGCCCGCCGTCGCGGGCATCATCACCGATTCCTTCGGATGGCGCTGGGTGTTCATCGGCATCGCTCCCCTGGCCCTCGTGGTCGCCCTGCTGACGTCGCGCGCGATGGGTGGGTTGGCCCGTCCCGAGCCGACCGATGCCGTGCCGTCACGACTGCCGCGGGCCGTGCAGGCCGCGGCCGGCGTCGGCCTCATCGCGTTCGGGCTGCAGAGCCAGCACATCCTCGTCACGGCCACGGGCGGGCTCGTCGGCGCGCTGATCGCCGTCCCGGCGTTGCGGTCGCTGCTGCCGGAGGGCACGTTCAGCGCTCGGCGCGGGTTGCCGGCCATCCTGGCCGTGCGGTTCCTTGTCACTGCGACGTTCCTCGGCGTCGACAGCTTCATCCCGCTCGCCGCCGACCGCTTCCACGGCGCACGACCGATCGTGCAGGGCTTCGTCGTCGCCGGCGCGGCCGTGTTCTGGAGCGCGGGGCAGGCCTGGGCCGCGCGGCGCGGTGTGCGCCTGCTGCCCCAACGTGGTGCGGCGTTGGGCTTCGGGTTGCTGCTGATGGGTGCCGCGCTCACGGCCCCGGTGCTCGCGCCGAGCTGGCCGCTGTCGCTGACCTTCGCCTCGTGGTGCATCGGCGGCCTCGGCATCGGCATCCTCTTCAACCCCACCACCGTCGCCTCGATGAGCTACGCCGTCGACGGCCACGAGGGCACCGTCAGCAGCCAGGTCCACCTCTGCGACTCACTCGGCTTCGGCATCATGAGCATCGTCGGCGGCGCCACCGTCGCCTACGCCGACCACACGTCGCTCGGCCTGCGCGGCGCGCTCGGGATCAACTTCGGGATCGCCGGCGCGCTGGCCTGCCTCGGCCTGGTGGCGAGCCGCGGGGTGCGCAGCCGGTCGGTCCTCGCCACCGGCGCCTGACGACTCAGTCGCCCCGCATCAGCCGCGCAGGGCTCAGCCGGCGAGCACGGCGCGAGCGACCAGGTCGGTGCCGAACGCCGTCAGGATCGCCAGGTACAGCAACCCGGTGGCCGCCATCACCGCGGAGTAGTACTTCTCGCGCAACGCCCGCTGGGTGACCACGCACAGGATGAACGTGGTGACGGCGCACGCCACCCAGAAGTACCCGAGCGTGCCGTTCCAGCCATCGGAGATGTGCCCGCTGAGCACGCTGATCATCCCGGTCGGCAGCAGCATCGCCGCGACCTCGACGGGCAGCACGTACTTGGTGACGCTCACCAGCTCGTTCAGCAACCCACGCGGCAGGCCGGGCTGCACGAGGTACCAGTGGCCGAGCAGCATCGCGTCGGTGATCGCCCCGAGGAACGCCGCTCCGACGATGGTGCGCACGATCGCGACGGCGTCGTTGCCGCCGGCGCCGACGCCGGCGGCGACCAGGCCGACCACGCCGATGATCGGCGCGATCAGGTCCAGCACGGGTGGGAACTCGGCGCCGCCGTCGACGCGCACGGGCGCGTCTCGCTCGATGCCCGTCATCGCCGCAACCCGCTCGGTGCGCCGATCGTGCTCGTCGGCCTGGCCGCTCACACCCGCCTTGCGGCGCGCCACCGAGACGACGAAGGCCACGAGCGCAGCGACGGTGACGCCGATGGAGGCCGCTTCGCGCACCGGCTCGACGCCGAACGCGAGGCCGCAGGCGAACGAGCCGGCCGCCATCAGCAGGTACGTGCCGCGCAGCAGCCAGCCGTAGCCGATGCCGACGAGACGGCGCCGTGTGGTGAACCAGAGGAACAGCAACCCACCGGTGGCCCACTGCAACAGCACGGTGGCAGCGTCGACGCGGATCACGGAACGACGATAGGGCGGCCCGCCGGACACGCCACCGTTTGCCATGTCACAGCCCCTACGCTCCGTGCGATATGCGCTCAGCTCGCTCGCTCGCCTCCACGCTCGCCATCGCTGCTCTGTCCACCGTCTTGCTCACCGGGTGCTTCACCGGCAAGCGCGGCCACTTCGCGAACGACGCCGACGCCGCGTCGGCCGCGGTCAGCGACCCGGCCATCCAGGCCGTGCTGACCAACCTCGGCGCGGCCAACACCAGCCAGTACACGGCGACCTACACCGTGATCACCAAGTACGGCAACACCACCCGCACGGCCATCGTGGCCCAGAGCGCCCCCGACACCCGCTCGATCACCATCGGCCACGTCCGCTTCCTCGACCAGCCGTCCGGCGCGCAGACGTGCGAGCTGACAACCGGTGTGTGCCAGACCGGGATCCTCGACCAGTCGGTCAGCGACACCCAGCTGACCCACGACTTCTACTCCTCGTCCGCGTCGCTGCGCCTGCGCCAGGACGTGAACACGATGGTCAGCGCGGCGACGCCGTCGACCAAGACCATCGCCGGCCAGCCTGCGACGTGCGCCCAGGTGTTCTTCACCGACGGCAGCAAGACCTACTGCGCGCTGGCCGACGGTCTGCTCGCCCAGCAGGACACGCCCGACGTGCGCGTCGACCTGACCGCGCTCACGACGGGTGCCGACCAGTCGCTGTTCACACCGACCACCGTCGCCGGCTGACACCGTCGCAGCGACCGGCGAACGTCGGTCAGTGAGCCGTTACGGTGTCCGTGTCGCGGCCGCTGCGCAGCAGGGTGCCGGGACGGGCATCGAGCAGCTCACCCTCGGCCACGCACTCGACGCCGTTGACGAAGACGTTGGTGATGCCGTTCGCCTCGCCGTAGACGCGTCCGGCGCCACCCGGGAGGTCGAACTTGGTGTACACCTCGCCCGGCCCGATGCGGGTGGGGTCGAAGATCACGATGTCGGCGGCGTTGCCAGCGGCGAGCACGCCCCGGCCCTTCAGCCCGTAGAGCGCCGCGGGTGATCCGGTGAGGTAGTGCACGGCCTCCTCGAGCGGCAGCAGCGACCGGTCCACGGTGGTGCGCGCGATGAGGGTGGTGGCGTAGCTGAAGCTATCGATCATGTCGAGGTGCGCCCCGGCATCGGACGCGCCGACGATCGCCCGAGGATCGCGCCAGACCTCGACCCGCTTCTCCCAGCTCGCATCGGTCTGGCCGGTGTCGGCGCTGGCGATGACGGTGTTCAGGTCGTCGTCGATCGCGACGTCGCACAGCACGTCCCACGGCGTGGACCCGAGCTCGGTGGCGATGGCCCCGAGCGTGCGCCCCTCGTACGGCTTCCACTTCGCGCTGAACGTCTCCAGCAACGAGTAGGTGGTCCAGTTGGCGAGGCCGCGCAGGTTCACCGCCGACTGGGCGAGACGGTCCATCTCGGCGCGGCCGGCAGGATCGCGCAACATCGCCAGCTTGGCCTCCGGCGACAGCGCCATCAGCTTGTCCCAACCGGGAAGGATGTCGAGGATGAAGCCGCTGCGCAGGTTGAGGCGGAGCCGGAACGTGTCGGGCAGCGTGAGCGCGAGCACACGTCCGCCCTTGGCCTCGGCGATGTCGCCGCCGGTCAACTGGTGCTGCACGGTGTCCCAGTTCTGGGCCTGCACGGCGAGCAGGTTCCAGTTGAGCGGCCGGTTCGCGGCGACGCTCATGTCGGCCATCAGCTCGAAGGTCGCATCGCTGAACGGGCCGACCTGGGGGATGAACTCCAGCGTCGTGCCGGGGAACTCGCCGACGATGCTGCACAGCGCCATCAGCTCCTCGCGGCTGGCGTGGCGCGAGGGAACCGGCTGACCGACGTGGTCGTTGTGCGAGGTGGACCACGTCGACGAGAAGCCCATCCCGCCGGCGGCGAGGCCCTCGCGGAGCAGTCGCTTCATCTGCTCGAGCTCGTCGGCCGTGGCCACCCGTTCGGTGGCGGCGTCCTTCATCACCACCCGGCGGATCGCCGAGTGGCCGACGAGGAACCCGGCGTTCGGCATGAGTGTGCCGTCGAGCCGGTCGAGGTACTCGGCGGTGCTGCGCCAGTCCCACGGCACGCCCTGCTGCAGCGACTGGAGCGGCATGCCCTCGACACGGGCGAGCATGCGCATCAGGTAGTCGCCGTCCTCGGGCGTGAGCGGGGCGATCGTGAAGCCGCAGTTGCCGCCCATCACGGTGGTGACGCCGTGGAGCGGCGACGGGCTCAGCGAGCTGTCCCAGAACGCCTGCGCGTCGTAGTGGGTGTGGATGTCGATGAACCCCGGGGCCACGATCTGGTCGGTCGCGTCGACCGTGCGCGTGGCGGGCTCACTGATGTCGCCGATCTCGACGATCTTCCCGTCGCGGATCCCGACATCGGCGCGCACCCGCTCGGCGCCCGTGCCGTCGATGACGGTTCCTCCGGTGATGACAACGTCCAACATCGCGGACCCCCTTGCTCAGCATGCGACGTTAGGCACCTCGGGGACTCCACGTTGCACCGGGACACCCCGATCTTGAAGACTGAGGCCGTGTCTGAACAGATCCCCTTCGTCGACTACCTGGTGCTCGGCGATCACCCTCACCTCGTCGCCAACGAGTGCACCTCCTGCGGTGCGCGCTTCTTCGATCGCCGCAACGCCTGTGCGTCGTGCTTCAAGACGGAGTTCCGCAAGGTGGACATCCCCACCGAGGGCACCGTCAAGGCCTTCACCATCGTCGCCTTCGCCGCACCCGGTGTGCCGGTGCCGTTCGTCGCCGCCCTCGTCGACTGCGGCGGCACGAGCGTGCGCGGCAACCTCGCCAACGTCACCCCCGATCCCGAGCACGTCACGCTCGGCATGAAGGTCCGCCTCACCACCGTGCCCGTCGGCACCGACGAGGCCGGCACCGAAGCCATCAACTTCGGGTTCGAACCCGCTGCCTGACCCTCGGCCGCTTCAGTCCTGAACATCGCCACCTCGGCGCTCGATTTCCCCGTACCGTTTCCTCCACCACACACCTCGCACAAGGAGCTGCTCACATGGCCAGCGACGACATCTGGATCCTCGGGATCAACATGACCAAGTTCGGCAAGCACCCGGACAAGGACACGGTGGACCTCGCCTCGCAGGCGGCGATGGCCGCGCTCGCCGACGGCGGCGTGACGATGGCCGACATCGGCGTCCTCGCCGCCGGCTGTCTGATGCAGGCCAGCGCCGGCATCGGCCAGCAGATCCAGAAGCAGATCGGCCAGACCGGCATCCCCGTGTTCAACGTGTCCAACGCCTGCGCCACCGGCGCCACAGCGCTGCGCACCGCGATCTTGTCGATCAAGGCCGGCGAGTGCGACATGGGCCTCGCGGTCGGTGTCGAGAAGCTCTCCGGCGCCGGCCTCCTCGCCGGTGGCAGCCGCAAGGCCGACGCCAACTGGACCCCGGCCGGTCGCTACGGCGCCGTCGGTGGCACCGACGGTCGCATCGGCACCGACACCATGCCCGGCGTCTTCGCCCAGGTCGGCATGCAGTACGCGAACACCTACGGCGGCGTCGACTTCGACACCTTCGCGAAGATCAGCGAGAAGAACCACGCCCACTCCACGCTCAACCCGCTGGCGGCGTACTCGAAGCGGTTCACGCTCGACGAGATCAAGAACGACCTGATGATCTCCTACCCGAACACGCGGGCGATGTGCTCGGCCAACTGCGACGGTGCGGCCGCTGCGGTGGTCGTGAGCGGCGCCAAGCTGAAGACGCTCTCGCTCGAGCAGCAGCGGCGCGCCGTCAAGGTCTCGGCGTCGATCCTCACCTCGGATCCGTGGCAGGAGTCGTGCCAGGTGCTGCCCGACGTCAACACCCTCACCCGCCGTGCCGCCGAGCAGGCCTACAGCCTCGCCGGCGTCGGCCCCGAGGACCTCGACCTCGTCGAGCTCCACGACTGCTTCGCCACCGCCGAGCTCGTCCACTACGACAACCTGATGCTCTGCGCACCCGGCGAGGCCGGATCGTTCTTCGACAGCGGCGCCACCTGGCGCGACGGCAAGACCCCGGTCAACGTGTCCGGCGGCCTCGAGTCGAAGGGCCATCCCATCGCCGCCACCGGCATCGCCAACATCTGGGAGATCTGCCACCACCTCCGTGGCGAGGCCGGCGATCGTCAGATCGAGGGCGCCAAGGTCGGCCTGGCCCACGTCATCGGCCTCGGCTCCGCCTGCGGCATCCACATCCTGGAGAAGTCAGCGGCGTAGTCCGTGCCGCGGGCTCACGGCCCCGGCACTTCGGGTTTCCTAGACGTCCAGAGCGACGAGGTCGTGGTTGGCGGTGTTCATCGGCAGCGGGCCGTCGGCGGTGGCGACGATGATGTCCTCGAGGCGCATGCCCCACTTGCCTTCCATGTAGATCCCGGGCTCGACGCTGTACGCGTGGCCGGCGGCGAGCGGGAGCGAGTTGCCTTCGACGATGTACGGATCCTCGTGGCCCTCGAGGCCGATGCCGTGGCCGGTGCGATGGAAGAAGTACTCGCCGTAGCCGGCGTCGGCGATGATCCTCCGGGCGGTGCGGTCGACGTCCTCGCACGACGTGCCCACCGTGCCCGCGAGCGAAGCGGCGCGCTGGGCCTCGTGCAACACGGCGTAGGCGTCGGCCACCTCGGCGGGCGGCGTGCCGAGGTACACGCAGCGGGTGATGTCGCTGCAGTATCCGTCCATCGTGCCACCGAAGTCGCACAGCAGGATCTCGTCGCGGCCGATGACGCGCTCGCTCGCACTGTGGTGGGGCGACGCCGCGTTCGGTCCGGCGGCGACGATCGCGAAGTTCACGACCTGATGGCCCTCGGCGATGATCCGCTCGGAGATGTCGGCCGACACGGCGGCCTCGGTGCGACCGACGAGGGGGATCTCGCCCGCTTGCAGCTGCGCCGCGATGCGATCGACCGCGGCACCGGCCTTGCGCAGCGCAGCGATCTCGGCGGCGTCCTTGGTCATCCGCATCGACGTCACGACGTCGGCGCGGCTGTACGACGCCTTCGGCAGCAGCGGCAGCAGCTCGATCAGGAACCGGGCCCACGTCTGATCGCCCATCGCGACGGACTCGGCGGCGCCACCGGCCTTGGTTAGCTCGGCGACGATCTCGACCGGGTTCTCGGTCTCGCCCCACGGGCGCACCTCGAACACGCCCGGCTGGGGCACCACCCGCGCCGCCTCCATGCGCGGGATGACCAGTCGCGCCTCGCCGTCGCGAGGCACGACCAGCATCGTCAGCCGCTCCAGCGGCATCGCGTGGTAGCCGGTGATGTACGGCAGGTCGAGGCCGAGCGAGAGCAGGAGCACGTCGATGCCCTTGGCCTCCATCTGGGCCCGGGCCCGCTCCATGCGCTCGAGGTAGACGGCGGTGGGCAGCGGGGCGGGGGCACCAGCGGTGTTCATCGGGCCATTCTGCCAGCCACCGGCGAGCGGCGGGGTCCTCAGCCGTGCGACGGAGCGGTCTGCAGCAAGCCGAGCATGTCCTGGACCATGATGCCCTTGTCGACCGCGAGCTGGCCGGCGTAGCACGTCCAGTGCAGGCCGTCAGCCGTGTCACCGATGCAACCGCCGGCGATGTGGGACGTGCCGTCGACGAACGTCTCGAGCGTGCCGGTGTAGTTCGTCTCGACGTCCTGGGTCGGCGCCGAAGCCAGCGTGCAGGTGAAGACGTTGCCGTCACCGGTGGTCGCGCACGACGGGCCCGTGCCCTCGAAGATCGCGGATCCACCCGGCAGTCCGTGGCTGACCTCGTCGCTCGAGAGGTGGATCGCCGTGGCCGCGGCGACACCGCCGATGCCGAGGGTGGCGAGTGCCGCAACGATGACGACGGTGCGGCGCGGCACACGACGCCGGCGGGAGTCGAGGGTGACGATGGGAGATGTTTCGGTGAGCACAGTGGCCTCCTCGGGGCTGTCGGTGTGGTCGACCGGAACATGCCGGAGCGACGTCACGTTGTTTCGACTCGCCGCGACGTCGCGGGCGATCGCCAGCTCCAGCGCGTCCCCGATGTGTTGCAGGTCCTCGATCACGCCAGCTCCTCACGTAGTGCGCTCATCGCGCGTGACACCTTGATGCGCGCCGCCAGCGGTGTGCAGTGCAACGCCGCGCCGATCTCCTCGTACGACTGGCCGTGCACGACCCGCGCCTCGACCGCGTGGCGCGACGCAGCGGGGAGGTCGTCGAGCCCGCGCAGCAGCGCCGGGTCCAGTCCGTCGAGCCGCTCGAGCAGGGCCTCGGTCTCGCGGTCGACGGGACGCGCATCGACCGTCATCTGCAGCCGATCGCGGGCGGCGGTCACGACGGCGCGATGCCGCGCGGCGTGGGACAGCACGTTGCGGGCGATGCCCGACAGCCACGGCCGGGCGGAGCCGTCGAACTGATCGGTGAACCGATGCCGGCACAGCCAGGCCTCGGCGAACGTCTCGGCGGTCAGGTCGAGCGCCGTGTGATGGTCGACGCCACGCCGACGGAACGACCCGAAGATCGCTTCGGCGTGGCGGTCGTAGACGATGCGGAAGGCGTGCGCGTCGTGCTCGGCGCGCCGCAGCAGCACCGCATCGGTCGCGCTCGCGTCCGGCTCGCTCACCCCTCGGCTCGTCCCACGGTCTCGCACACATCACTCATGCCGCACCGGCAACGAGATGTTTCAGCCGACGCGGTTGCCGACACCGACGCCGATCCGAGCGCCTGCTGCTGACGGAACGGCTTCGGCGGACTGGCGGGCGTGGTAGCTGCTGCGCGTCAGCGGGCTGGCCTCGACGTGGCCGATGCCGAGGCCCTCGCCGACCGCCTTCCAGCGGTCGAACTCGTGCGGGTCGACCCAGCGGTGCACCGGCAGGTGGTTCGAGGTCGGACGCAGGTACTGGCCGATGGTGACGATGTCGACGCCGATCGTGGCGAGGTCGGCGAGCGCGCCGTCGACCTCGTTCGAGGTCTCGCCCATCCCGACGATCAGGCCCGACTTCACGCTGAGCCCGGCGAGCTTGGCCTGGGCGAGCACGCTCATGCTGCGCGCGTATCCGGCCGATGGGCGCACCGCCCGCTGCAGGCGTGGCACGGTCTCCATGTTGTGGTTGAGCACGTCCGGGCCCGCTGCGAACAGGAGCTGCAGCGATGTTGCGTCGCCCTTCGCGTCGGAGATGAGCGTCTCGATGCGCGTCGCCGGCCGGGCGAGGCGGATGGCCTCGACGCACGCCGCGACGTGCGCCATCCCGCCGTCGACGAGGTCGTCGCGGGCCACCATCGTCAGCACCGCGTGCTCCAGACCCATGCGCACGACGGCCTCGGCGACACGCCGTGGCTCGTCGGCGTCGGGCGCGAGCGGCTTGTGCGTGTCGACCAGGCAGAACCCGCACGCCCGGGTGCAGGACTCGCCGAGCACCATGAACGTCGCCGTGCCGTCGGACCAGCACTCGCTGAGGTTCGGGCAGCCGGCTTCCTCGCACACCGTGATCAGGTCGAGGTCGCGCACGGTCTTCTTCAGCGCGAGCACCTCGGGACCGTGCACCACCTTCGGGCGCAACCACTCGGGCTTGCGCGAGGCGATCCCCACCGACTCGTCGACACCGGCCGACGCCAACCGGCCGAGGAGCCGCACCGGCTGCGCACGCTCGAGCGTCGGCTCGCCGGCGACGCCGTGATCGGCTGCGGTGCGCACGGCGCGGCCCGGGCCCTCGCCACGCGAGAACGCCGAGAGGTCCTCCGGCCGGCGATGCCACGCGACGTCCTGTCGATCGAGCTGTGCCACCTCGCTCTGGGGCCCCCAGCGCACTGCAGCCAGGCGGGCGACGACCTCGACGACGTCGGCCAACGATGCGTCGATGCCCTCCTCGGCGAGCGACGTCACCGGCCGATCGGCGATGCCGCACGGGATGATGTACTCGCGCATGTAGCGCATGTCGGTGGCGACGTTGAGCGCGAACCCGTGCATCGTGCGCCCCCGCGACACGCGCACGCCGATGGCGCAGATCTTGCGTGGGTTCGGGCCGTCGGCGTCGAGCCACACCCCCGGGAAGTCAGTGAGACGGCCGGCGTTCGGCAGTCCGAGCTCGGCCAGGGTGTCGATGATCAGCTGCTCGACGCTGCACACGTGGGCCACCGTGTCGGGAGGACCGCCGACGCCACCGTGCTTGGACGGCAGCGAGACGATCGGGTAGCCGACGAGCTGACCCGGGCCGTGATAGGTGACGTCGCCACCGCGCTGCACGCTCACGAGCTCCGCTCCGACGGAGGCCGGCTCGACGAGCACGTTGATCCCCAGGTCGGCACGTGGACCGTGGGTGAACACGTGCGGGTGCTCGAGCAGCAACAGGTGGTTGTCGGTGCCGTGACGGAACATCGACTCCTGGACGGCGAGCGCCTCCCGGTAGGGAACGCGACCGAGCCACCGCACGTGCAGCGGCTCGGTCGATCGCGTCATCAGAGCTCGGCGCCCCAGTCGCGGGTCTCCAGCACTTCCTTGATCTTCACCAGGAACCCGGCGGCGTAGGCGCCGTCGAACGCACGGTGGTCCCAGCTCATCGCGAGGTTGCCGACCGGGTGGATGGCGATGCTCTCGCTGCCGTCGGGCAGGCTGACCACGACCGGCTTGCGCACGATCGCGTCGGTGGACAGGATCGCCACCTGCGGCTGGTTGATGATGGCCATCGTCAGCACGCTGCCGGCCGAGCCGTTGTTGCTGATGGTGAACGTTCCGCCGGAGATCTCGTCGGGGCCGAGCTTGCGGGCCTTGGCGCGGCTGGCGAGATCGTTGATCTCGCGAGCGATCGCACGGAGGCGCTTGGTCTCGGCGCTGCGCACCACCGGCACGAGCAGGCCGGTGTACTCGAGGTCGACGGCGATGCCGAGGTCGACGAAGTTGTGCACGATGAGGTTGTCGCCGCTGACCGATGCGTTGAGGTTCGGGAAGTCGGCGAGGGCATCGACGACCGCCCGGGCGACGAAGCTGAGGTAGGTGAGGCTGAAGCCCTCGGACGCCTTCCACTGCTCCTTGACCTTGCCGCGAGTGGCGTCGACGTTGGCGAAGTCGACCTCGACCACGCTGAACGCGTGCGGTGTGACGTCGAGGCTCATCACCATGTGCGCACCGGTGAGCTTGCGGATCTTGCTGAGCGGCACCACCGTGTCGTGATCGCCGGCCGTGGCGGCCGTGGCGGCTGGCGCCGGAGCGGGTGTTGGCGCGGGCGCAGGGGCGACCGGAGCCGGGGCCGCGGCGACGGGCGCAGGGGCCGGCGTCGGTGCGGGGGCCGGTGCGGGGGCGGCCGCAACGGGTGCTGGCGCAGGCGCAGGGGCTGGCGCAGCGGGCGCGGGTGCTGGCGCCGGAGCGGAGGCGGCCGGTGCCGAGGCGAGGCCGTCGATGTGATCGAGGACGTCCTCACGGGTGATCCGCCCGCCGGGGCCGGTGCCCGTGAGGGTGGAGATGTCGAGCCCGTGCTCGCTGACCAGTCGACGAACGACGGGCGAGAGGAGCCGGTTGTCGTTGACGGCCGACACGGCGGGAGCAGCGGCCTCGGCGGCCGGCGCGGCGGGGGCCGGAGCGGGCGTCGGGGCCGGAGTGGGCGCGTCGGCCACCGGTGCCGGAGTGGGTGCCGGGGCGGGTTCGGGTGCCGGAGCCGGCGGCGGTGCGGGGACCTCGGCGACAGGGGCCGGCGCAGGTGCGGGTGCCGGCTCCGAAGCAGGAGCCGGGGCGGGTGCGGCAGCGGGTGCGTCGCTGCCGACGACGGCGATCACGGCGCCGACCGGCACGGTGTCGCCCTCTTGCGCGCGGATCTCGCTGAGGACGCCGGAGATGGGTGACGGAACCTCGGTGTCGACCTTGTCGGTCGACACCTCGAACAGCGGTTCATCCGCAGCAACCGTGTCACCGACCTTCTTGAACCATCGGGTGATGGTGCCCTCCGTGACGGTTTCGCCGAGTTGCGGCAGTGTGATGTCAGCCATTGGTTCCTCTCGAAGGAGATGTGTCGTAGGGGGTTCGAATCGGGTTCGAGAACGTCATCAGGTGTTGAGGCTGCGACCGGTGAGCGACAGCATCGTCTCCCCGAACAGCTCGGTCAAGCTCGGGTGGGGCTGGATGAACTCGGCCACCTCGGCCACCGTCGCGCCCCAGTTGACGGCGAGATAACCGCCGCTCAGCTGCTCCGTCACCCATGGTCCGACCATGTGCACACCGAGCACCGTGCCCGCCGTGCCATCGGGGTTCTTCTGGGCGATGACCTTCACGAGACCATCGGTCTGGTTGATGATCTGGGCCCGCGAGTTGGCCCGGAACTGGTGCTTGGCGACGACCACGTCGTAGCCGAGGGCCCGTGCCGCTTCCTCACCCGGACCGGCGAACGCGACCTCGGGATCGCAGTAGATGGCCCATGGGACCTTGTCGTACATGACCGGCATCGGGTTCTCGCCGAGCAGCTGCTTGACGACCAGGATGGCCTCGGCGTAGGCGACGTGGGCGAGCTGCGGGGTGTTGATCAGGTCGCCGATCGCGAACACGCCGGGCTCTGCGGTTCGGCAGTACGGATCGACCTCGACGAAGCCACGCTCGCTGAGGACCACGCCCGTGCCGGAGAGGCCGAGCTCGTCGGCATACGGACGACGACCGACGGACACGATGACGACATCGACCTCGAGCTGCTCGGGGCTGTTCTCGTCGACACCGAAGTGCACGGTCGTGCCACCGGCCGGGTTCGGAGTGTGGCCGACCACGCGCACACCCGTGCGGATGTCGATGTTCTTCTTGCGGAAG
The DNA here is from genome assembly GCA_025463305.1 of Ilumatobacteraceae bacterium. The sequence goes on along the minus strand of JAOBWK010000075.1, from coordinate 39,117 downwards.
CTGCGCACGACGACGTTGGCGACATCGCTGTCGAGCCCCGGGAGGATCTTCGGCAATCCCTCGAGGATGGTGACGGTGGAGCCGAGGTCGGCGAACGTGGATGCGAACTCGCAGCCGATCGCCCCGCCGCCGATGACCGCCACGCGGGCGGGCACGTAGTCGAGCATGAGCACTTCGTCGCTGGTCATGATCGCGCCGCCCCGGTCGAAGCCGGGGATGGTCCGCGGTGCCGAGCCGGCGGCGAGGATGATGCCGCGCCCCTGGATCTGCGTGGTGGTGCCGTCGCCCTGCTGGATGGTGACCGTGCGGTCGGGGCCGAGCGAACCGGTACCGACGTAGGCGCTGACCTTGCGGGCCTTGATCAATCCGCCGATGCCCTTGACGAGACCGTCGACGATCTTCTGCTTGCGGGCCTGGGCCACGGCGAAGTCCATGGTGGGCGCGCTGGACTGCACGCCGAAGTCGGCCGCATGCTTCACCTCGCGGAACACGGCGGCCGCCTCGAGGAACGACTTGGCCGGGATGCAGCCCCGGTTGAGGCACGTCCCGCCCATCGTGTCCTTCTCGACGATCGCCACCGTCAAGCCGGCGGAGGCGGCGTAGAACGCTGCGCCATATCCTCCGGGGCCGCCACCAATGATCACCAGATCGAACTGCTCGGCCACGTGGACCATCACCTCCATCGAGCCCGTCACCACGTCGTGAACGGGCGGATTCCTGCACCTCACGGTAGCGGGGCGGCCATCACCAGACACTGATCGCCCGGCAGCGAACCGGGTGGCCCCACCACCACGCGATCCGGCCGGAGCCGGGTCGGCTCAGGGTCGGCTCACCGCAGGATCAGGACGAGACGATGTCCCATCGAGCCGGTGTCGCGCCGGCCCGCTCGTAGCGCAGCACGCCACCCGGCGCCGAGGTGTCGAACGCGAGCACGCAGCGCACGTCGGTCGACTGGTGGGTGGCCTCGCACGTCGATCCGGCGCTGCCGCCCGGGCTGACCGGACGGAGCTCCTTGGTGCCACCGACGCCGTAGAAGAAGGTGGTCGCGCCGTCGGAGTCGTCGACGCCGCCGATGGTGACGTCGACGATGGTCTGGCCGGCGCTGTGCTGCGAACCGGTGACGGTGACGTGCATGTCGCCGACCTGGGCGCGCTGGCCGATCGCAAGGTGCGCAGGCGTCGAGTCGTCGGCGATCAGGAAGACCTTGATGCTGCCGGCGATCAGGATCACGAGTCCGCAGCTGACGGCGAGCAGGAGCAGCGTTCTCGTCTTCACCGGACCAGGATACGAGCCCGGGAGACGACGAGGTAGCGTGGCCCCATGGGCATCCGTGATCTCGCCAAGCGACTGAAGGCCGATTCCTCCGTGCTCGACAGCGAGCGCCTGCAGCACCGCTTCCAGGGCTTCGGCCTCACGCCCATCGGCGAGCTCGCGTGTCGCACGAAGGCACGCGTCGGCGGCGAGGTGAAGCGGATGAGCGTTACCCCGCGTCAGGGCGTTCCGTCGTTCGAAGTGGTCGTCGGCGACGGCACCGGCGACGCGGTGGCCGTGTTCACCGGCCGGCGCTCGATCGCCGGTGTCGAGCACGGGCGGGCGATGGTGATCGAAGGCGTGGCGCGCGAGGAGCGCGGCCGCCGGATCATGCTCAACCCCGCCTACACGCTGATCGAAGGCTGACGCCCCCGGCGCGGTCAGGCGCCGATCAGGATCTTGCGGACTTCTTCTTCGCTGTCGCCGGCGACGAGGACGATCACTTCGTCGCCCACGCGCAGCACGGTGTCGCCACGGGGGACGACCACGCGGTCCTTGCGCAGCACCGCGACGACGGTGGCCTCACGTGGGAAGCGCAGCTCGACGACTTCCTTGTCGGCGGCCGGTGATCCCTCGGCGAGCGTGACCTCGGCCAGCTTGGCCTTGCCACCCTCAAACGACAGCAGGCGGACGAACGAGCCCACCGCCACCGCCTCCTGCACCAGACCGGTGATGAGGTGCGGGGTGGAGACGGAGACGTCGACGCCCCACATCTCGTTGAACATCCACTCGTTGTTCGGGTTGTTGACGCGGGCGACGACCCGCGGCACACCGAACTCCTGCTTCGACAGCAGCGACACGACGAGGTTGTCCTCGTCGTCACCGGTGACTGCGGCGACGACGTCTCACTCGGAGGCGCCGACGGTCTTCAGCGCGCCGAGCTCACAGCCGTCGCCCTTCACCCACGTGACACCGGGGACGCCGAGCGCGGCGTACTGCTTCACCACGCCGGGATCGTTGTCCAAGATGGTGACCGAGTGGCCCGTGCTGCCGAGCTGCTCGGCGATGAACCGGCCGACGCTGCCGCCACCGACGATCAATGCTTTCATGGGGATCTCCGGATTCAGTGCGACGAGTGGGCAGCGGACGGGGCGAGCTTGTCGTTGAGCGAGTCGACCTCGCCCGACGCGACGGCCAGGTACATCAGGTCGCCTTCCTGGGCGACCAGGGTGGGCGCCATGAGCATCGCCGTACCGAGGCGGGCGATGGCGACGACGCGGACCTTTGCGGCGTCTTCGATGTCGGTGTACTTGCGACCGGCGTTCGGTCCTTCGATGTGGCGCTCGACGAGCGAGACATGCGCGCTCGGATCGACCCACTCGACGGCGGCGGTCGGCGGGAGCACCCGGCGGAGCACCCGCTCGGTCGTCCACGACACCGTCGCGACGGTGGCGATGCCGAGCCGCTGGTACACCGCGGCGCGCTGGGGATCGTAGATGCGGGCGACGACGCGCTCGATCCCGAAGTTCTCGCGGGCGACGCGTGCGATGAGGATGTTGGAGTTGTCACCGCTCGTGACGGCGGCCACCGCGTCGCAGTGCTGGATGCCTGCGGTGGCGAGAACATCGCGGTCGAAACCGATGCCGACGATCTTCTGCCCCGTGAAGGAACTGTCGAGACGGGCGAACGCCTCCTCCCGCCGATCGATGATCGCGACGGTGTGATTCGCCTCCACCAGCTCCTTGGCCAAGGCGGATCCGACTCGCCCACATCCAACGATCACCACGTGCATGCAATACTCCTTCGACGACGTCCGACTCACTCGGCGGACGCACAAATGCGGGCCAATCGTAGGCAAAGCCTCGAGCGGTTTCGCTTGCCGTACCGTGAAGAAGTCGTGAAGGTGTTGCATTCCCGTTGGCCCAACAGTCAGGCTCGAAACCCGTATGGCAAGTTCCCTCAAGCGAATTCTCCTCGGCAAGCCACTCGCCTCCGCCGACGAGCAGCACCAGCGGTTGTCGAAGAAGATCGCTCTCCCGGTCTTCTCCAGCGATGCCATCTCCTCCACGGCGTACGCGACGGAGGAGATCCTCCGCGTGTTCCTGGTCTCGAGCGCGGGTGCTGCGGCGGGCGTCGCCGCCTACACCAAGCTCGTCCCGATCTCGATCATGGTCGTGTTCCTGCTGGCGGTCGTCGTCATCAGCTACCGGCAGACGATCTTCGCCTACCCGAGCGGCGGCGGCTCCTACGTGGTCAGCCGCGAGAACCTCGGTGAGATCCCGTCGCTGGTGGCCGGCAGCTCGCTGCTGACCGACTACATCCTCACGGTCGCCGTGTCGGTGGCCGGCGGGGTGGCCGCGATCGTGTCCGCGTTCCCCAGCCTCGAGAAGTACCGGGTGCTCCTCTGCGTCGGATTCATTCTCTTGATGACCATCGCCAACCTGCGTGGCCTGAAGGAATCCGGCGCTGTGTTCGCGCCGCCGACCTACATCTACATCCTGTCGTTGGCGACGCTGATCCTCGTCGGCCTGTGGCGGGTGTACGTGCAGCACGAGCCCGCGATCACCCACACCGGTGACGCCGCGAAGCTGCTCAGCAACTCCGACCCCATCGTGCTGTTCATCTTCCTCAAGGCGTTCGCGTCCGGTGCCGTCGCGCTGAGCGGTGTCGAGGCCGTGTCCAACGGCGTGCCCGCGTTCAAGAAGCCCGAATCGAAGAACGCCTCCACGACGCTGATCTGGATGGGCCTCATCCTCGGCAGCACGTTCTTCGGCCTGTCGGTCATCGCCAAGCACTTCCAGCCCGTGCCCGATCAGCCCCAGACCGTGCTGGCGCAGCTCGCCGAGCACATCTACGGCGGCCGCAACATCTTCTACTTCATCACCCAGTTCGCCACGTTCGCGATCCTGATCCTCGCCGCCAACACGGCGTACGCCGACTACCCACGGCTGTCGTCGATCATCGCCAAGGACGGCTTCCTTCCCCGTCAGTTCGGCAACCGCGGCTCACGCCTCGTGTTCTCGAACGGCATCATCTTCTTGGCCGTGATGGCCATCGCCCTGGTCGTCGCATTCGGCGGCGAGATCGGAGCGCTGATCCCGCTCTACGCCGTGGGTGTGTTCACCGGGTTCACGCTCAGCCAGGTCGGCATGTGCGTGCACCACACCAAGATCAAAGAACCGCGGTGGAAGCTCAACTTCGCGATCAACGCCGTCGGCGCGCTCACCACCGGTCTCGTCGCGGCCATCGTCGTCACCACCAAGTTCCTCAGCGGCGCGTACATCAGCGTCATCGTGATCATCCTGCTCACCGTCGCCTTCAAGGCGATCAACCGCCACTACACGCGGGTCAAGGCGGCCGTCACGGTGGAGCCGGGCTACAAGACGTACCGCCACCAGCACCTCGTCGTCGTCCTCGTCGGCTCGGTCAACAAGGGCGTGCTCAACGCCGTCCAGTACGCCCGCAGCCTGGCGCCCGACCGGCTCATCGCCGTCTCCGTCGTGTCCGATCCCGAGGAGGAGCACGCGCTCCGCACCCAGTGGGATGCGTTCTCCGTGCCGGTCGAGCTGCACACGATCAGCAGCCCGTACCGCGACCTCACCGGTCCCGTGCTCGCCTACCTCGACGAGCTCGACCAGCAGGACGCCGACGAGATGATCACGGTCGTCATCCCCGAGTTCGTGACGAACATCAGCAGCCAGTGGCTGCACAACCAGTCGGCCTTCGCGTTGAAGGCCAAGCTGCTCTATCGCCCGAACACCGTCGTGACCTCGGTGCCCGTCATCGTCGACTGAGCCCGACCCGAGCGACGATCACCGCTCCGACGATCACGGCTCCGACGATGCGCACACGTAGGCCTGCGAGATCGCGTCGGAGTCCTCGGAGAAGTTGTACGGGTTGACGTTGGCGTAGCAATCGGGCCGGGCGAACTCCTCGCTGGCGATGCTCAGGTCCACGCCGGCAGCGGCCGCATCGGCGACGATGCAGGACGTTGCCGGGTCGATGGTGGCGTGGAACTTGGCGGCGGTGTCGTCGTAGAGGTCGTTGCCCAGGTAGTAGTCGTACAGCCCACAGTCCGGGTACAGGAACGGCGCCGGCACGTCGTCGGCGGTGTAGGAGCCCTTGGCGATGTCGGCCTTGATGCACGCTGCCGCGGTGTCCTTGGTGCCTCCGTTGTAGACGCAGTCGAACCAGTAGCTCGCGTCGTCGCTGCCGCCGGTCGAGGTGTCGAACGTGCTCGTGTCCGCGGTGCTCGTGTCGTCGGTGACGGTGTCGTCGGTGCTGGTGTCGACCGTGCTGGTGTCGACCGTGCTCGTGTCGGGAGTGACGGTGTCGTCGGTGGCCGTCGTGTCGTCCGGGAAGACCGTGTCGTCGGGGAAGATCGTGTCGTCGGTGCCGTCGGTCGATCCGCCGTCGCCGGTGAAGACACCGCTGAGGACGCTGTTGAACGCGTCGCGTCCGTCGTTGATCAGCGTGTCGATCTCGTCGCGGTCGAGGGCGCGCAGCACGGACAGGACGAGCTCGAGCGTGGAGCCGACCGGGCTGACGTACCACTTGCCGCCGACCTTGTTGACCACGATCCCGTGCATCGAGAAGTCGCTGAAGGACGTGCGGAGGTCATCGACGAACTTCTTGAACTCCGGCGAGGAGTTGAGGCCGAGGTCGTTGAGGTAGCCGTCGAGGCTGCTGTCGGTGGCCTGGTCGCCGCCGCAGGTGTTGACGTCGGTGCCGTCGTAGTTCCCGGTGAGGCACTTGCCGTCCAACGTCAGCTCGCCGTCGTGCCCATCCGCCGACACCTTGATCGTCAGCTTGGTCGGGGCGACCTGGCGGGTGTCTCCGGTACCCGTGACGGTGTACTCGCTGTCGGTGATCGAGACCTTCGCTTCGTTCTTGTCGAGCATCTTCTGCGCCGAGTCGGTGAACAGCGGCGCATACCGTTGCAATGCCTCGGCCTCGTTCGGGTTCAGCGAGGCGATCACGCCGTCGAGGTCGAAGTCGGCGCCGGCCTTGATCAGGTTGTCGAGCGCGCCGTCGGGCGTGTCGGCACCGGCGGCGACGACGCCGCGCTTGGGGATGTCGCGGTCGCCACGAGCGGTTTCGGCCGCCGTGTAGAACAAGCTCAGGTACCAGCGCCCGCTCTTCTCCACCGCGGCGAACTTGACGTGGAAGTCGGAGTCCTTCGGCGACGAGTCCACCTCCGGGCGGTCGCCGTTGAACACACGGTCGATCAGCAGCTTGCCGATCGGGATCTCCTTGCCGTTCACCGTGACGGTGGCCGAGCCGTCGACGGTGACGTCGGAGATGTCGTCGGCGTTGGTCGTGTCGACCGCCACCTTCGGGTTCGCGATGGCGATGTCGAAGCCGGGCACCTTGTTCAGGTCGAGCGACTTGTCGGTGACCTCGAGCCGGGTGAGCTCGCTGGCGAGGTCGATCATCGGCTGGCGCAGGGTCTCGCGCTCGCCCGGCAGGAGCAGGTCGACGACACCGAGGAGGTCCTCGCCGTCGAGCGCGGTCACCAGTTTCGTGCCCACGTCCTTGGCGCTCGACGCGCCACCGTCGGAGCTGTTGCTGCTGATCTGGGTGACGGCGAACGTGCCGGCGCCGACGAGCGCGAGCACCCCCACGAGCGCGCCCACCATCTTGCCGCGGCTGCGCTTCGGGTCAGGGCTGGGTCCGGGCTGCAGCGTCGGTCCACCGGGCGGTGTGTACGTGGGTCCGCCGGGCGAGCCCTGGTACACGGGTTGCGTCGGCGGGAGGAACACCTGACCGGTGGGTGGCGGGGTCGGGGGTGGCGGAACGCCCGGACCGGTGTTGTTGTTCCAATCACTCATGCAGGGATTGTACGCGTGGTCCCCGAGCTGTCCGAGGCACGGGGCGTCCCGATGGTCGTAGGGTCCGCTGCATGCAGGTACTCGTCACCGGTTCCAGCGGCCTCGTCGGCGGCGCGCTCGTCAAGAAGCTCAGCGCCCAGGGTCACCAGGTCACCCGACTCGTCCGGCGCACACCTCGACCGGGTGAGATCCGGTGGAACCCGGATCAGGGCACGATCGAAACCGCCTCGCTGCCACCGCTCGACGCCGTCATCCACCTCGCCGGCGCAGGCATCGGCGATCACCGCTGGACCGACGAGTACAAGCGCACGCTCGTCGAGAGCCGCCAGCGCGGCACCGACCTCATCGCCACCACCATCGCCGGGCTCGAGCACAAGCCGTCCGTGCTGCTGTCGGCGTCGGCGATCGGCTACTACGGCGACCGCGGCGACACCGAGGTCGACGAGACGAGCGCACCGGGCACCGGGTTCCTCGCCGATCTGTGCGTCGGTTGGGAGGCCGCCACCGCGCCGGCCAGCGATGCCGGCGTCCGCGTCTGCCACCTCCGCACGGGCATCGTGCTCAGCGCTCACGGTGGCGCCCTGAAGAAGCAGCTCCCGCTGTTCAAGCTCGGCGTCGGTGGGCGGATCGGCTCGGGCAAGGCCTGGCAGAGCTGGATCACGCTCGACGACGAGATCGGCGCCATCATCCACCTGCTGACCAGTTCCCACGAGGGCGCTGTGAACCTCACCGCCCCCAACCCGGTCACCCAGGCCGACTTCGCCGACGAGCTCGGCCGCGCGCTGCACCGCCCGACGATCCTGCCGATCCCGGGCTTCGGGCCGAAGCTGCTGCTCGGAGGCGAGCTCGTCGACAACCTGCTGCTGTCCGGTCAGCGCGTGCTCCCCGCCGTGCTGCTGGCCGACGGCTACGTCTTCCAGCAGCCGACGCTGGTCGGCGCCCTCGCCAGCGTGCTGGCGCGCTGAACCGACGTTCGGCGGCGCAGCGCGCCAGCGAACGCCAAGGATGTGGGAAAGCATGCGGTCACAACCTTTGCCAGCCGCAACCGATAACCTGGCCCGATGTCCGTGCGCTGGTTGAACCCGCAGGAGATGCGCGCCTGGCGCGCGTTCGCCGAGGTCAACAACCAGCTGATGTCGGCGCTCGAGGCCGACCTCGCCCCGCACCACCTCACGTTCGGCGACTACGAGGTCCTGGTCCAGCTCTCCGAGGCCACCGACCAGCAGTTGCGGATGTGTGACCTGGCCGAGCGGTTGGGCCTGTCCCCGAGCGGGCTGACCCGCCGCCTCGACGGCCTCGTCAAGGCCGGCTTCGTCGAGCGCAAGCCGTCGTCCGCCGACAGGCGGGTGATGCTCGCGACGCTGAACGATGCCGGCGCGACGGCCATGCGCGCCGCCGCCGAGGATCACGTCGCCAGCGTGCGCCGACACCTCATCGACCGGTTGGACGAAACGCAGGTCGAGGCGCTCGGCGACATCTTCGGCACCGTCGCCGAAGGCCTCGGGCTCTCCCTGACGATCGCGTAGCCTGAGCCGCCATGGCTGCACCGATCCCTCTCCCCCGCGGATTCTCCGCACACGTCGCGAACGTCGGCATCAAGGACGCCACCAACGACTTCGTCGTGGTGGCCGCCGACGCGCCGTGCGCCGCCGCCGGCGTGTTCACCCGCAGCCGCTTCGCCGGCCCGAGCGTGGTCGTCAGCCGCGAGCACGTCGCCGACAACCACGCCCGCGCCGTCGTCGTCATCTCCAAGAACGCGAACGTCGCCACCGGGCGGCAGGGGCTCGACAACGCGCGCGAGGTCGTCGCCGGTGTCGCCGAGGTGCTCGGCTGCGATGCCGACGAGGTGCTCATCGCCTCGACCGGTGTGATCGGCCGCCAGTACCCGATGGACCGCGTGCGCGCGGGCGTGGCCGCACTGGCGTGGCCGTTCCCCGGCAGCACCGCGGCCGACGACGTGGCGAACGGGATCATGACCACCGACACGGTGCCGAAGATCGCCACGGCTGTCATCGAGGGCAGCGACGCCGTCGTCGTCGGCGTCGCCAAGGGCGTCGGCATGATCGAGCCCGACATGGCGACGCTCATCACGCTCGTGTTCACCGACGCTGCCATCGATCAGGGCGCGCTGGACCTCATCTTCCGCAGCGTCATCGACCGCACGTTCAACTGCGTGTCCATCGACACGGACACCTCCACGAGTGACACCGCGATCGTGCTCGCCAGCGGAGCGGCCGGCGTCGTCGATCCCGGCGCGTTCGTGGCGGCGCTGTTCGAGGTCGCGCTGTCGCTCACCAAGCAGGTCGCCCGCGACGGCGAGGGCGCGGAGAAGCTGATCGAGGTCCTCGTCGACGGCGCCCGGAACGACGACCAGGCCAAGCGCGTCGCCAAGTCCATCGTCAACTCACCGCTCGTCAAGACCGCCGTCCACGGCGCCGACCCCAACTGGGGCCGCGTCGCGATGGCGATCGGCAAGTGCAGCGACGAGACGGACATCGACGAGGACGACGTCGTCATCCGCTTCGGCCCGTACGAGTCGTACCCGGCCGAGGTCGACGCGGCCGGCTTGGATGCCCTCGCCGAGTACCTGCGCGGCGACGAGATCCAGATCCACGTCAGCCTCGGCATCGACGACGGGGCCGCCACCGTCTGGGGCTGCGACCTCACCGACGGCTACATCCGGATCAACGCCGACTACACCACGTAGTCAGTTGTCTCGCGACGGACCTCCGGCCGCAGGCGGCCTTTGGTGCTGCTCGAGATCGCTGCCGCTCGGTCGGACAAGTCCTCCCTCGCTCCTCGATCACGACGATCCCTCGTCGCTCTTCATGCTCGCGTCATCCGACTTCGACGCCCTTCCAGAAGGCGACATAGCCGGTGATCTCCTTGGCGGCGTCCTTCGGGGTCGGGTAGGTCCACGCCGCGTCGGCGTTGGTCTGGCCGTCGACGGTGACCGAGTAGTAGCTGGCCGTGCCCTTCCACGGGCACACCGACGTCGTGCTCGACTCGGTGAAGAGGCTCCAGTTGACGTCGTCGCTCGGGAAGTACTGGTTGCCCTCGACGACCACGGTGTTGTTGCTGTCGGCGAGGATCTCGCCCTTCCACGTTGCTCTCATGGACCTGACCCTACGGGTTGCAGTGGTGACCGCAGCCGTGCTGGGTTGAGGGCGGCGGGTTCGAACCGGGCCGGTCGGGCGGGCCCCTCACGCGCCCAATCCGAGGGCTGCGGCTATCGCCACGTTGGCGGTCGCGGTCGGGTGGCGACCATCGACTTCGTACGGGCCCGTGATCGTGACGCACCGTGCGAGCCCCGCACGACACCAGCCGTGTTGGATGTCGCTCATGATGAGTTGCGTCGAGCACGACCCGTTCACGTCGGGGGCCACAGCGAGCGCCGCTGGCGAGCAGTTCGGGAACGTGGGCAGCGGCGCGACGAGCACGACGAGCCGGACACCGAGGTCGGCAAACCGGGCCTGCATCGCACCCTGCCGGGCGGTGACGCACCCAGCGTCACAGGCGGGCGTCAAGTACGCGGCGATCGACGACAGGATCACCGTGTCTCCGGCGTGGAGACCTTCGGTGACGGCCCGCGTGATGAACGGGTCGACCTGGTTCTCACCCGTCTCCGACGCAACCCACGCACCGGGGAAGTTGATGCACGTCGCGTTGGGGGCGAGCCCTTCTTGACAGATGTTCCAGCCGATCGAGTCGCCGATGACCCACGTGCGGACGCGGGCGATCGGCGGATCGACCCGGACGGCGGGCATCTGTACGGTCGCGGGACCGCACAGGCACACGATCGCCGCGGTGACGACCGAAGCGAGCCAGGTGAACATCAGAACGGCTCGCTGTCGTCGTAGCCGAACCAGCCGCCATGCTGACGCTCGGCGGCCTCGGCGGCGGCACGGTCCTCGTCGAACCACGCGGCGACCTCGTCGCTCACTTCGGAGGCATCCGGATGCCGCCGTCGACGCGGATGCACTCGGCGTTCATGTAGCTGTTGGTGATGCACTCGACCACCATGCTGGCCAGCTCGGTGCCGTCGCCGAGGCGGTGCGGGAAGAGCACGCCCTTCTCGAGGTTGGACTTGAACGCCTCGCTGCCCTCGCCCTCGCCGTAGATCGGGGTGTCGATCAGCCCCGGAGCGACGGTGTTGACGCGCACGCCGATGGCCGACAGGTCGCGGGCGATGGGCAGGGTCATGCCGACCACGCCGCCCTTCGACGCGCTGTAGCTGGCCTGGCCGATCTGGCCGTCGAACGCTGCGACGGAGGCGATGTTGACGATCGCGCCGCGCTCGCCGTGCTCCAGCGGCTCGGTGGTGCTCATCGCCGTGGCGGCGATGCGGATGCAGTCGAACGTGCCGATGAGGTTGATCGCCACGACGCGCTTGAACGCGTCGAGGTTCGCCGCGCTGTCGTACGTGCCGTCCTTGCCGACGGTGCGCTGCGCCCAGCCGATGCCGGCGGAGTTCACGAGGACGCGCACGGGACCCATGCTCTTGGCCATCTCGACGGCGTTGATGATGTCGTCGGTGTTGGTGACGTTGACCTTGCAGAACGCGCCGCCGATCTCGTCGGCGAGGGCCTGGCCCTTGTCCTCCTGCAAGTCGGCGACGACGACCTTCGCACCCTTGCTGGCGAGGAGGCGGGCGGTGGCCGCCCCGATGCCCGATGCTCCACCCGTGACGATTGCGCTGACTCCGTTGAGATCCATGGACGTCAAACTATGCAGTTGCGCGGTCGCGCCACCACTTCGAGCCTGCTCAGAACAGCGAGCTCGGCGGCTCGGGGTCGGTGGTGGCGGTCAGCTCGTCGAACGGACCCTTGCTCGCAGCCACGGCAAGCTGATCGACGAGGTCGTTCATCCGGTTGCCGCTGTGACCCTTCACCCACTGGAAGGTGTGCACCTTCGGGTCGTACAGCGCCACCATCGGCTTCCACAGGTCCTGGTTCGCGACCGGTTGCTTCTGGCTGTTGCGCCAACCGTTGCGCTGCCAGTTCACGTACCACTTCTTGTTGAAGCAGTTCACGACGTAGGTGCTGTCGGACACGATCATCAGCTCGCCCGCCAACGTGCGCATCGCCTCCAGCGCGGCGCGGATCTCCATCCGCTGATTGGTCGAGTTGCGCTCGCCACCGGAGCCGGACGGGGCACCCTCGGGCGACACCGCCCACGCCCATCCGCCCGGACCCGGGTTCCCAGCACAAGCTCCATCGGTGTACACGGTGATCACGGGCATCGAGTCTGGCCCAAGCCGGCACGGTTGGGGCACTACTCCCCGGTAACCCTGACAGACTGAGCGCATGATCTTCGACGGGTTCGTCAACCAACTTCCCGACACCGATCCGAGCGAGACCAAGGAGTGGCTGGACAGCCTCGACGCCGTCGTCGACGTGCACGGCAAGACTCGCGCTCGGTTCCTGCTCAGCAAGCTCCTCGAGCGCGCCCGCGACACACAGGTCAGCTTCCCGGCAACCGTGAGCACGCCATACGTCAACACCATCCCGCGCGAGCAGGAGCCGTGGTTCCCGGGCGACAGCTACCTCGAGCAGCGCGTCCGCGCCTTCATCCGCTGGAACGCGGCGATGATGGTCGTCAAGGCGAACAAGTACGCCGAAGGCATCGGTGGCCACCTCTCCACGTTCGCGTCGAGCGCCTCGCTGTACGAGACCGGGTTCAACCACTTCTTCCGCGGCAAGGACGACGGCAACGCCGGCGACCACGTCTACTTCCAGGGCCACGCGGCGCCCGGCATCTACGCCCGCGCGTTCCTCGAGGGCCGGCTCACCGAGGACGACCTCGACCACTTCCGTCGCGAGATCGGCCGCGGTGGCCGTGGCCTGTCGAGCTACCCGCACCCGCGCCTGATGCCCGAGTTCTGGGAGTTCCCGACGGTGAGCATGGGCCTCGGGCCGCTCACCGCGCTGTACCAGGCCCGGTTCAACCGGTACCTCCACAACCGCCGCCTCGACGACACGAGCCAGAGCCGGGTGTGGGCGTTCCTCGGCGACGGCGAGTGCGACGAGCCCGAGACGCTCGGCAGCATCTCGCTGGCCAGCCGCGAGCGCCTCGACAACCTGATCTTCGTCGTCAACTGCAACCTGCAGCGCCTCGACGGTCCGGTGCGCGGCAACGGCAAGGTCATCCAGGAGCTCGAGGCCACCTTCCGCGGTGCCGGCTGGAACGTGATCAAGGTGATCTGGGGCAGCAAGTGGGACGACCTCCTCGCCAAGGACAAGGACGGCGCGCTGCTCAACCAGATGAACAACACGGTCGACGGCCAGTTCCAGCGCTACACGGTGGAAGACGGCAACTACATCCGCGAGAACTTCTTCGGCCCCGACCCACGCCTGCGCTCGATGGTGTCGGACCTCAGCGACGACGACCTGCGCAACCTGCCCCGCGGCGGGCACGACTACCGCAAGCTGTACGCCGCGTACAAGGCCGCCCAGGACAACCTCGGCAGCGGTGCGCCCACCGTCATCCTCTGCAAGACCATCAAGGGCTGGACGCTCGGGCCCTCGGTCGAGGGTCGCAACGCCACCCACCAGATCAAGAAGCTCACGGCCGATCAGCTGATCACCCTGCGCGACCGGCTGTTCCTGCAGGACGAGATCCCCGACAGCGCGTTCGAGAACGACAACATGCCGTACTACAAGCCGCCGGTCAACAGCGTCGAGCACCAGTACATGCTCGAGCGCCGTCGCGCGCTCGGGGGCAGCCTGCCCAAGCGCACCACCCGGGTCCGGCGCGCCATCGAGATGCCGGATCCGGCCGTGTTCCAGGAGCTGAACGCCGGCTCGGGCACCCAGTCCGTGAGCACCACGATGGGCTTCACCCGGCTGCTGCGCGGTCTCGCCCGCGATCCCAAGTTCGGCGAGCGAGTCGTGCCGATCATCCCCGACGAGGCCCGCACCTTCGGCATGGACGCACTGTTCCGCGAGCTGAAGATCTATGCATCGCAGGGACAGAAGTACGAGCCCGTCGACCACGATCTGCTGCTGTCCTACGCGGAGTCCGCCGACGGCCAGATCCTCGAGGAGGGCATCACCGAGGCGGGTGCGCTGTCGAGCTTCATCGCCGCCGGCACCGCGTACGCCACCCGTGGCGTGCCGATGGTGCCCTTCTACACGTTCTATTCGTTGTTCGGGTTCCAGCGGGTGGGCGACCTCATCTGGCAGGCCGCCGACGCACGCACCAAGGGGTTCCTGCTCGGTGCCACCGCCGGGCGCACCACGCTCCTCGGTGAAGGGCTGCAGCACCAGGACGGGCAGAGCCTGCTCCTCGCCAGCGCCGTGCCGGCCGTCCAGGCCTACGACCCGGCGTTCGCCTACGAGATCGCCGCGATCATCAAGAACGGCCTCGACCGGATGTACGGCGTCGGCAACGAGGACATCTTCTACTACCTCACGCTCTACAACGAGAACTACGTCATGCCGCCGATCCCGGCGCGCGACGGCATCGCCGACGAGATCGTCCGCGGCCTCTACCTCTGGCAGAACGCGCCCGAGGCGAACGTGCGCGCCACGTTGCTGTTCTCCGGCTCTGCGCACACTGCAGTGCGCGAGGCGGCCGCCGACCTGCAGGCGAGCTACGGCATCGGCTGCGAGCTGTGGTCGGCCACGTCGTACAAGTCACTGCGCGAGGACGCACTCGCCGCCGAGCGCTGGAACCGGCTGCATCCCGATGCGCACCAGCGCACCCCGCTCGTCGCCGAGCTGCTGCAGAACTCCCCCGGGCCGATCATCGCCGCCACCGACTTCATGAAGATCGTGCCCGAGCAGGTGGCCCGCTTCCTGCCCGGCCGCGACTTCGTGCCGCTCGGCACCGACGGGATGGGTCGCTCCGACACCCGTGAGGCCCTCCGCCAGCACTTCGAGGTCGATGCCGCCAGCGTCGTCGTCGCCACCCTCGCCGCCCTCGCCAAGGCCGGCAGCATCGAGCCGGCCCTGGTCAAGGATGCGATGGGCCGCTACAACATCGACCCCGACGCCGCCGACCCGTATCTGATCTGACTCAGCTCCACCAGCCGTTGATGTCGACGATGACGTGGACGGTGCTGGAGGCGTAGATGCAGAGCTGGCCGGTGGCCGACAGAGGCATCTGCGCCCCGTTGGCAACAGCGTTGCCGATCCCGAAGTTGACGGTTGACGTCGCTGGCTGCTGGCCGCACGGCCAGGCCGTGACGTAGCCGGAGCTGGTCGCACCGATGACCGTGAAGTTGGCCGAGATCGCCTTCGCATCGGCCGAGATCCCGCGCTGGCCGGCGACGCTGACGGTGAGGAACTGACCGCCCGTGAGCGGCTGGCCGCCGGTGCCGTTGTTCAGCTCGCCGCTGCCCGAACGGGTGTCGGTGAGGCGGAACGGCGAGGTCGAGGTGAACTTCAGCGCAGCGTTCGACACGAGGTAGCCGGTGATGTCGACGATCAGGTCGACGTCGGTGTTCGTGTAGAGGCAGACCGTTCCGTCAGCAGCGACGGGCGTGATGACCACGTTGGGTTTGGCCGAACCCGGGCTCGGGTTGAGGCTGGACACCGTCGGCCGGGCGGTGTCGCACGGATAGACGGTGACGTAGCCAGCAGCGCTCGGGTTCACGCTGGTGACGTTCAGGGCGACGGCCGACACGTTGCTCGGCACACCGGCAACGCCGGTGACCTGGAGCGACACCACGCCGTTGCTGGGGACCCGTCCGGGAGTGCCGAGGCCGATGCGACTGTCCATCAGCCGGGCCGGTGTGACGGAGGCGAACCGTCCGCCGTCGCCGGAGCCGTAGTAGCCGTTGACGTCGACGAGCAGATCGGTGGTGACCGGGGAGTACACGCAGATCCCACCAGCCGAGTCGAGTGGCACGCTCGCCCCGTTGGGCACCGCGTCGCCCGGCCCGTAGTTGAGCGTCGAGACCGTGGGGCGGTCCGTCGAGCAGTTCCACACCGTGAGGTAGCCGTTCGATGCGGCACCGGTTGCGGTGAAGTTCGCGCTGATCGCCTGGGCACCGTTCGGGACACCGCCGTTGCCGGTGATCTGGATCCGCTTGGTGAGCGTGCCGACGATCGTCGTCGTCCCGAGGTTGGACCGGGTGTCGACGATGCGGGTCGGGGTGAGGACGTGCAGGGTCGAGCCGGAGGCGAGCGGGATCGTGGTCGGCGCCGGTTGGGCACCGGTGGCGGCGCTCGGGTCGACCGTGAAGCTCCACGCCACCGAGCGGGCGCTGGTGGTGACGTTCACCGAGTAGGTGTCGGGCGCCAGCTGGGTGTGCGGGATGACGACGACCGCGTTGTTCCCGGCCAGGATCTGCTGGGCGACACCCGTGGTGTTCTTCGAGGAGAGGACGCAC
The DNA here is from genome assembly GCA_025463305.1 of Ilumatobacteraceae bacterium. The sequence continues at coordinate 22,698 of JAOBWK010000075.1, read as the reverse complement.
ACGTCCATCCCGCCGGACGAGGACGAGACCGTCGCCGTCGGGTTGGCGCTGAAGCCTTCGGGCATCAGGGCCAGGATGGGCAGGCCGACCGACTGACCGGTCCAGCCGCAGAAGTCGAGCGGGTTCGGGCTCTCGGTGATGAACCGGTTGAGGCTGGTCGTGGTGCCGTTGCCCGGGAACACGATCGGGTCGGGCTGGGCGACGGGCGAGCCGAGGCCGTGGAGGACATCGAGCGTGGCGCCCGAGTGCCACAGCGGCGTGGTCGTCATGTCGCACTTGCCGAAGCCGACCGTGTGCAGGTTCGGACGGAGCACGCCGATGGCGTGGAACGGGCCGGTCATCCACAGCTCGATGTGGCTGCGGGCCGACTCGTTGTAGACGCTCGACACGGCGACGTTGCCGTTGTTGCCGGCGGCGTCACCGCTGGGGGTGTAGCCCTGCAGGCCGGGGATCTCGTCGTGGGCGATGCCGTTGTAGAGCATGTAGCACGAGTGGTTGTAGGCCGCCGCCGACAGCGTGGGGTCTTCCGTGACCGCCGGCAGATCCGCCATCGCCCGGAAGTAGTTGACCGTGGTCAGCCACGCCGAGGACGGATCGATGAACGGCGGATCAGCCGCCGCGGCGGGCGAAGCGACCACCGCAGACATCACGAGCGCCGTCAATGAAGCGGCGTAACCGATGCGTCGTCCCGTTTTCCGTAACATCTCTCATCCCCGCATCCATGCAGCCGACTTGACGCACAAGGGATCGGGACAGCCAGGGAGGTTCTTGAAGCTGGAGCGTTCGAATTGACGAACTCTTGAGTTCGTCGTGGGCCGGGCCACCACATGGGCCGACACGTACGATGATTCACGTGGACGGCAGCCTCTACATCACGGGCGATGCCGAAGCGGATGCACTCCTCAATCGGGACCCGGTGGCACTTCTTCTAGGAATGTTGTTGGATCAACAGGTCCCGATGGAGTGGGCGTTCACCGGTCCGGCCACGTTGCTGGCTCGTCTCGGCCACCTCGATCCGGCGCTGATCACCGAGATGTCGGAGGACGACTTCGTCGCCGTGTGCTGCGCGAGGCCCGCCATCCATCGCTTCCCGGCGGCGATGGGCAAGCGCATCCACGCCCTCTGCGGTGTGCTCAGCTCGACCTACGGCGACGACATCGAGGCGCTGTGGTCCAGTGCCTCCGACGGCGCCGATCTGTACGCCCGGCTCCGCCGACTTCCGGGCTTCGGTGACGAGAAGGCGAAGATCTTCATCGCGATCCTCGGCAAGCGTGCCGGGCTCGCGCTGCCCGGCTGGCGAGAGGCTGCCGGCGCGTTCGGCGACGATGTGCCCCGCTCGGTTGCCGACATCCACTCCCCCGAATCGCTCGCCGTCGTGCGCGTCTGGAAGAAGGAGCAGAAGGCGGCGAAGAAGGACAAGCAGGACCGCCCGATGCCGGACCGCCCGACGAAGGCCCGCCCGCCCCGCTGAGACCCGTTCAGGCCGGCAGGTCGGGCCAGGGCAGGGCCGGGTGGAGGTCGCGGAGGTGGGCGAGTGATTCGTCGACGGAGAGGTTGGTGAGGCCGATCATCGACCCCGCCTGGACCCGGTAGCGGCCGAGCATCTCGGGGACGAGCACGCCGTGATCGCCACGGCTGGCGAGACGGAGCCACATCTCCCAGTCCTCCCAGCCGAAGACCAGCGGGTCGCCGATGCGGTAGCCGCCGAGCGACCGCAGCACGCTGCGCCGGATCATCGTCTGGGCGTCGATGTAGTTCGCCGCGCACAGCCACACCGGGTTCCAGGCGTACGCGCTGACGAGGTGGGCGAGGCCACCGAACTGTTCGAGCGCCGCGTACGCGAACGCTGCGTCGGGGTCGGCATCCAGCGCCGCCGCGAGCCGTTCGAGGCACGTGGGGTAGACGAGGTTGTCCGCGTCCATGATCATCACCAGCTCGGCGCGGCACGAGGCGATGCCGGTGTTGCGTGCGGCGGCGAGGCCCTCGTTGGCGTCCTTGGCGAGCAGCAGCATCGGCACATCGGGATGATCGGTCAGGTACTCCGTCACGACGCGACGGCTGCCGTCGGTGGCGTGGTCCTCGACGATCACGATCTCCAGATCGACCCCGCGGCTGGCGATGATGCTGTCGAGCGTCTCGGCGACCAGGTGCTCGTAGTCGTACAGCGTCACGAGCACCGAGACGCGGGGCACGGTCCCCTCCGCCACCATCCGGTCGTGGGCCGGCGTGGCGATCCGGTGGATGTGCTGCTCGACGCTGTGGCGCAGCAATGCCTGCACCGCTTCGAGGCGGCGCAGCGTCTCGCTCTCGGCGAGGGCGAGCTGCTTGGCTCGGGCGAGCACGTCGGCGTACGGGCGGAACGCTGCGAGGCGCTTCGGTCCCTCGGCGCCGCCCTCGTGCAGCCGCCAGGTGCCGCGGCGGTGTGCACCGCTGGCGACGTGCTCGGCGAGCCTCGGCAACACGGTGGCCTCGATCAACTCGAGCGCCGGTTCCAGCGAAGCAGCGAGTGGCAGCTCCTCGGTGACCGCATGCCGCGCGGCGGTCGAGATCGCCTGCAGACGCGCCGGATCGGCCAGGAGCTCGACCATCGCGTCGGCCAGGTCGTCGGCGGAGGCCGACACGAAGTGCGTCCCCGCGACGAGGGGCGCGTAGCCGTCGGACGGCTCGGTGAGCACGACGCAACCGTTGGCCATCGTCTCGACCATCCGCACCCACTCGAAGTACGCGGGCGGCGTGGCACCGGGCGGCAGGTGTGTGGTGCGATCACGATGGACGTTGACCAGCAGCTTGGCGCGCCGCAGCAGCTCGTACTTCTCGCGGCCGAACACAACGCCCGGGGTGCCCGGCACGACCGGCTTGTCGAACGGGAACAGGCGCAGCTCGCTGTGGCGGTCCCACAACGACGACGCCAAGCCGGCGAGCACGCGTCCGCGCCGCGGATCGAGGCTGCCCATGAACAGCAGATCGAGGTCGCGGTCGGCGATGGCGGGAACCTCGCCCTCCATCATCGACGGGACGGCGCCGAACGGCAGACGGATCGCGTTCACCCCGAACTCGCGCAGCGCCTGCGTGCCGTGCTCGTTGATGTCGAACGTGACGAGCCCGCGCTGGCAGGCGTCGAGCGAGAGGTGGAACCACGGCGTGTTCGGCTGCTCGGTGCAGATGCACACGCTCGCCGCAGCCGCGGCCTTCAGGGCCTCGGCGGGGTGGTCGGACAGCACGAAGAACTCGTGCGGCGCGATCACCAGGTTGATCGAACCGTCGACGGCGGGGAGCCGATCGGTGACCACTTCGGCATGGCGACCGATCTGGATCGCAGCTTCGGCGAAGTTCGCGGCGATGTCGCGCATGAACTCGTTGCCGTCCGCGGCGACGAACACGTTGACGGGCGGTCGCGGCACGACCTGCAGGCTAAGGGGCCGCATGTGCCGGCGGGATCTCCGAGCCTCGGAACTCTGGATCGGCCGGAGCGGCGTTGGCGTCCGCTGACGCCGGCGCGTCGCCCCGATGCCGCTTGTTCCGCCACGAGACGCCGATGAGGATCGCGAATGCCATGAAGGTGGCAGCCCATGCCCAGCGGATGTGAGGGGGTTCGAACGTGAACACGATCGAGCTCTGGCCGGCCGGCAGCGCGATCTGCTGGAACACATCATCGACCGGGTCGACGCGAACGCTCCGGCCGTCGACGGTGGCGGTCCATCCGGCCATCGGCATCTCGAGGCGTTTCAACGTCGACGCCCGAGTGCACTGGACGACAGCGTGGGTCCGGTCGGAGCTGACCAGTGCACAATCCGGCGCCGTGAAGTACGGCGTCGGGTCCGGGAGCTCGAAGATGTCGGCACCCGGGCTGGAGAGCACCTGCTGGAGCGACAACTGAGCAGCGAGATCGGGTGGAACCGCCGTGTGGAACGTGACGAGGTAGCGGACGCCGGCAGACCGATATCCAGCCAGGTGAGTCGCGAACTCGGACAGCGCATCCGGGCCGTTCGGATCGGCGGGCGAGTAACCGGTGAACACTCCGGGGATCGCGTTGGAGTTGAGCTGCGACACCACATACGGACCCCAGCGCTTCGGTACGGGGAGGTCGTTCACGTTGATCTGGGCGATCCCCAGCGCCGAGCCGTAGTTCGGAGAGATCGGCCCGAGGCTGAAGAAGCGGCTCGTGCCCAGGTGGTCGCGCAGGAACTCGATGGGCGCTCGGTCGATCCGCGGGTCGTTGTGGTTCGCCGACAGCTGTGGCAGCGCGAAGAGGACGACGACTTCCAGCGCGGCCAGACCGCAGGCGGCACGAGGTGCCCACCGGAACCGCTCGGGCATCGCTGCACAGGCGAGGATGCCGAAGCCGACGACGGCAGCGCCCAGCACCGACCCGACCGCGAGCGCCACGCGGAACTCGATCGCCGGGTTCTCCGAGACACGCGCCCGGGCCTGCAGCGAAGCGGCGAGCAACACGATCGCCGTCCCCCCGGCGGCGAGGGCGAGGTGCCGGCGGTTCCGCTCGCGTCGCAGCAGCCGGTCTGCGCCGAACGCGGCCAGGACGACGACAGCGAACTCGAGCACCGGAGGCGAATACCGATCGAAGGCGGTGTAGCTGACCCCTGGGATCTTGTTGAGAACGGTGGTCACCGCAGACACGAGCCCGAAGATCCGGACGACCAGCACGACGACGACCCCAGCGAGGAGGACCTGTGCCGCTCGCGAACGCCGTTGGAACAGTCCGTAGAGCGCGAGCGCGACGACGGACATGCCGAGGTAGCCGCCGACGCTCCCCCAGAACACCTGCGAGTTGGCCGTCCCGGTGGCGGCGATCATGCCTGCCGAATACGGCAGCACGAGCGTGAACAGGAAGTCGCTGTTGAGATGAGCTGCCGCGAGTGCGCCACCGTGCGCCCCGACGTCCGCGTTGGCGACGAAGTCGGAGAAGGCAACGAGGGCCGGCGCCGCGATCATCACGCCGAGCGAAACTCCGCCGGCCAGCTTGCCGATGAGGTGGAGTCGCCGAGACCGATCCATCTGCCACAGCCGCACGGCCGACCAGCCGACGACGAGGAGCGCATCGATGTAGGCCACCTCGGGAAAGCCAGCGAGCAACGACAGGGAGATGCCGGCGACGATCAAGCCGAATCCGCCGCGCCTGTTCGCTCTGGTCCGCGCGACGCAGCACTCGACTCCCAACATGATCACGGGCAAGAAGGCGATCGGCGCGAACACCGCGTTCGTCAGCCACGCGTGCGTTCCGTTCAGCGCGAACAGGACGCCGCCGAGCGTCGCGGCACCTCGGCGGAGTCCGAGCTGGGTCAGGAAGAACAGGGTCGCGACGCCTGCGATGATCTCGAGCAGCACGTGCAGGTACAGCAGCCCGTCGCTGAAGTGCAGGAGCAGGACGAAGGGCGAGAACGCTCCCGCCTGCATCTCGCCGGCCAACGGAGTGCCGAGCCCTTCGTCCGAGTTCCAGTACGGCACGTGCCCGTGCAGCCATGACTCAGCAGCGGCATGCCCGAGCGCATCCGCAGTGAAGCCGTCGTTCGGGTCGATCGTGTGCTGACCAGGGAGCCATGATTCGGGTTGGTTCGTGTCGAGCGCAGCTCGTACGTCGAACGGATTGATGTCGACCACACCGGTGAGCGGCATCGCATTTGCGACGATCACGACCATCACCACGATGCTCGCAGCCTGCACCATCGGCCGCCTGATGAGACCGGCCAGGAACGCCCTCACCGAGCTCATCCGGCCGTCACGAACGACGGCGGCGCCACGGCCGTCACGGTCTCCCCCTGAGCTTGCGGCGCACTTTGTTCACGGCCCGGACGACCACGCCCCTCTTGTCCGGATGGTGCACCGCGTCGCTGGCGACCTGCTTCAGCAGCGTCTTGCGGCTCATCGCGACCGGCAGATCGGCGACCAGCGAACGTACCTGCTGACGTCGCTCGAGCGCCTCGGACCGAAGCTCGGCGATCGCTGCCTCCGCGGCCGTCACCCGCTGCAGCAGCTCGGCGTTCTCGAGGCGCAACGTCTCCAGCTCGGACGTCGTCACGACAGCACCGAGACCGTCTCGTTGTACGTGAACGCCCTGCCCATCCACCGCGGGAACGGGAACGAGCGGATGCTGGTTGGTTGCAGATGCAACCGATCGGCCAGGCGCCGCACGGCCGGTTCGTCGACGAACATCACATGGGTCTCGTCGCTGGCCTGGCCGCGCTCTTGCGGCGTGATGATGATCACCCGTCCTCCGGGGCGGAGGTACGGCAGGTAGTCGTGGACGAGCGCCACCGCGTCGTCGTCGGTCATGTGCTCCAACACGTGCGAGATCAGCAGCGAGTCGAAGCGCCCCGGTACGGCGTCCGGACTCGCCGCGAACTCGTCGGTGACATAGGCGGTGAGGCCGTCGGCACGACACGCGGCGATGCAGTCGACGTTGTGGTCGATGCCGACGCCGGCGCCGTCGAGGTGGGCGAGGTTGCGGCCGATGCCGCAGCCGATGTCGAGCACGAACCCGGGTTGCATCCGGCGCAGGTTCCACCGGTACGGCCGCTGCGGGTCGATGAGCTTGCGCAGCGCGCCACCACGACGGGACAGGCGCTGCAGGCGCTGCGCGTACGAACCATCCACCGTCGAGCTGGGCACGGCAGCAGTGTACGCGGAGCCGCCCCGGTGGCCCTCCGTTAGCCTCCTGCGGCGATGGCCAACCGCATCTCGTTCGCGATCCCGTACTTCCACAACATCACGTACCTGCTCGAGGCCATCGACAGCGTTCGCGCCCAAACCGTGACCGATTGGGACCTCGTCGTGGTCGACGACGCCGGCCCGGAGCCGGCGGAGGCCGAGGTGATGAGCATCGGCGATCCGCGGATCACCTACGTCCGCAATCCGACCAACCTCGGGCTGGCCCGCAACTGGAACGAGTGCATCCGGCGTAGCACCGCCCCGCTCGTGACAGTGCTGCACGCCGACGATCGCCTGCTGCCGACGTACGCCGAACGCGTCCTCACTGCGGCGCGGCTGCACCCCGATGTGGCGGCCGTGTTCACCGACGTCGAGATCATCGGCAGCGACGGCGAGCCCACCATCACCATCCCCGATCTCGCCAAGCGCATCCCCCGCCGGCTGGCCCGCGACCACGACATCACCGGCGACCGCGGCGTCGCCGGGCTGCTGGTCGGCAACTACATCCTCTGCCCGACGCTGTGCATGCGCCCGGCGATCGTCGGCCAGGCACCGTTCGACCCCGCCTGGCGGTTCGTGCCGGATCTCGACTTCACGATCCGCCAGCTGTTCGCCGGGCGCAGCCTGCACAGCATCCGCGAGCCGCTCCTGCAGTACCGGAGGCACGAGACCAGCCAGACCTCGGCGCTCACCGAGGATGCATCCCGGTTCGAGGAGGAGCTGCGCTTCTCGCGTGAGGCGGCGGCGCGTGCGGCCGGGCTCGGCTGGCACCGTGCGGCGCGCGCCGGACGGCTACGGGTGCTCGCCCGCGTGCACCTGCTGCTGCGGGCCGGCACCGACCTCGTCGGTGGGCGCCGGGCCGGTGCTCGGCAGAAGTGGCGGATCCTGCGGGGCGATCTCCGCCGCGGCCAGCGGATCGGCGCGGAGGATGCGCACCCGCAGCAGTGACAGGAACAGCCCGCTGAGGATGGTCTGGCTGCCGAGCATCAGCCCGAGCACCCCGGGCGCCACCGTACGGATCGAGTGGCTCGGCGACAGCGAGCCGAAGCCCGCGTTGCTCCAGCGCAGCAGTGACAACAGGGAGGCCACGAGTCCGAACACGAGGATCGCGACGCCGATCGCGACGCCCTTCTCCATGCTCAGGCGGCGTTGGAACGCGTCGAAGCGCGGCTTGGTCGGCAAGAACCCCTCGGCCTGCGCATAGACCTTGCTGAGCACGGCGAACAGCACCGCCTGGTAGCCGACGACGGTGAGCGCGATGGCGTAGAGCAGGCTGCCGATGTCGAACCCGGAGCCGCCGACGGTGATCGGTCCGTTGATCAGGATCGCCGAGAAGACGACGCCGATCGCGGTCAGCGCGACGCCCGGGTAGAGGAACAGCCAGCGCGGGCTGAACAGCAGCAGGAAGCGGAGGTGGCGCCAGCCGTCGCGGAAGCTGCGCAGGTGCGGCGGTCGGCTGCGACCGTCCTTCTTCAGCGTGGTGGGCACCTCGCTGATCGTCAGCTCGGCGAGGCATGACTTCACCACCATCTCGCTGGCGAACTCCATCCCGGTCGTGCGGAGGTGGAGGGCCATGATCGAGTCGCGTCGGAACGCACGGAGCCCGCAGTGGAAGTCGCGAACCGGGGCGCGGAAGAACACCCGCCCGACGAACGACAGCACCGGGTTGCCGAGGTAGCGATGCAGCGGCGGCATCGCGCCGGGTCCGATGCCGCCCCGGAAGCGGTTGCCCATGACGAGATCGTCGCCGGCGCGGAGCCGGTCGAGGAACGGTCCGAGCGTGCCGAAGTCGTAGCTGTCGTCGGCGTCGGCCATCGCCACGTACGTGCCGCGCGCGGCCGCGATGCCGCCGATCAGCGCAGCCCCGTAGCCGCGCTCGCCGATGCGCACCACGCGGGCGCCTTCGTCGACGGCGATCTGCGGCGAGCCGTCGGTGCTGCCGTTGTCGGCGATCAGGATCTCGCCCCGCACATCGTGCGTGACCAGGAAGTTCCGGGCCTGACGGATGCAGACGGCGAGCGTCTCGGCCTCGTTGAGGCACGGCATGAGGATGGTCAGCTCCACCTGCTCGGCAGGCGCGCCGAGGCCCTTCACGGTGGTGTTCACGGCCGTCATGCTACGTTGATCTGGCCGTCCTGGACGGCTCTCCGCCCCTCAAGGACCCTCGATGCCGAGCCGCGACCCTCTCACCAGCCGGCTCTCCCGCTGGTCACGATCACTGCTCCTGATCCCGGTCTGCACGGTTCTCGCCATCGTGGTGCTGGGCTGCTTCCGGCTCAGCGGCAGCTCGATCGGCATGGTCGCCGAGAACGATCCGTCGCCCCAGGCCGCGTTGCAGCTGCGCCCCAACCGGTCCGACGAGTGGCGCGGCCGCACGCCCCTCGTGCTCCGCCAATCGCGCAATGACTTCGCCGCGGTCACGGACGTCGGGATGGGCGCGCACGACACCGGCGTGCTCACCGACCTGCCGGTGAAGACCCCCGGCGCAGTTCTCAAGCCGCACACGTGGATCTACTTCGTGATCGGCGTGGAGCGGGCGTTCGCGATGGAGTGGTGGCTGACGGTTCTCGGCCCGTTCCTCGGCATCTACGCACTGATGGCCGTGCTGACGAGGTCGCGGCTGATCTCAGCGCTCACCGGGCTGCTGGTGTCGGCCGCGCCGACGCTGACGTGGTGGACGGTCCCGTCCGCGGGGTTGAGCGTGTTCTACGGGGCGCTCGCCGCTGCCGCGTTCGTCGCCGCGCTGCAGGCGGTCGGTCGGCGGCGGTACGTGTACGCCGGCCTCGCCGGCTGGCTCGTCGGGTGCTTCGTAGCGATGCTCTACCTGCCGTACCTGATCCCGTTGGCGCTGCTGTTCGGGCTGGTCGCGGTCGTGCAGCTGCGCGGTCAGCTCGGCGGCCACCTCGCCGGGTGGCGCACCCACTGGAAGCGGCTCACGGGCATCCTCGCCTCGGGCAGCGCGGTGTTCCTGATCGGCCTCGCGATCTACCTGCGCGACCACCACACCGCGCTCACCGCGATCACCAACTCGGTGTACCCCGGCCACCGCGTGACCCACAGTGCCGGCGGCCGGCCGGTGCTGATGTTCGACGCTCCGTTCGACGTGTTCACCACCAACCGCCCGGTGTCCGACGTGATGGGCACCAACCAGTCCGAGGTGGCGTCGGGGCTGATGCTGTGGCTGCCGGTCGGCATCGCCGGTGGATCGTTCAGCGGCTTCCGCAGTCGCGAGGCCGGCGCGCGTGCGCTCGCCGCCGTCATGACCGTCGCCGTCGTCCTCGTCGGCTGGGCGATCCTGCCGCTGCCGGACAAGTTCGGGCTGGTGCTCGGGCTCACCAACGTGCAGGGCTCCCGCCTCGTGCTGCCGCTCACCGTCGCCGGAGCGATGGCGGCCGGCCTGTACGTGCACCGGATGCACACCGACGGCTCGTTCCGCCCGATTCGTGGGCGAATGGTGGTGGGCACGGTCGTGTTCGCGTTCGTCACCGGCTGGGTGGCCACTCAGATCGTCGTCGATTCGGTGGCACCCTCGCGTCGGGCCATCATGCTGCTGATCGCCGCCGTCGTCGTCGTGACGTTCCTGATCCTCGACGGACGCACCGTGCTCGGACTCGGCGGCGCCTGCTTGCTGCTGCTGTTCAGCGCCGTTCGCGTCAACCCCCTGCAGGTCGGCCTGACCCCGCTCACCGCCAGTCCGTTGATGCACCAGATCGACGCGATCCGCGCGAAGGATCCGAGCGCGTTGTGGGCAGCGAGTGGCGGGGACACGAACGGCGTGTCGATCCTGATGGCCAGCGGCGCCGATTCGCTCACCGGCATCAGCTGGTACGCCGATCCGGCGATGTGGGAACAGATCGATCCAACTAACGCCAGCAAGAACGCTTGGGACCGTTTCGCCTACCTCAACCTGTACATCGACGACACCCAGCGGGCGACGTCCATCCAACTGCCGGCCGACGACACGGTGTCCATCGTGACCCCGGCCTGCACCGGTGCACTGCAAGCCCTCCACGTGCAGTACGTGATCAGCGTGCAGCCGATCGGGTCGGCATGCCTGCAGGCCGTCGCCCAGCCCGCGGCCACCGGCGAACGTTGGATCTACACCGTCACCGAACCGGTGGCCGCATGACCAACCTGCCCGGCCCCCGTGACAGCGCCGACCGCATCCGGATGCTGCTCGACGGCTTCGATCCGTCGATCGGTCTCGGGCTCGAGATCGGTGCGCTCACCAACCCCGTCGTCACGCCGTCGATGGGCGAGATCCGCTACCTCGATCACCTCGACGAAGCCGCGTTGCGCTCGACGCACCAGGCCCACACCGCCGTCGATCCGGACCGGCTCGTTCCACTCGACTACGCCCAGAACGGTCAGTCGATCGTCGACACCATCGGCCCCGACACCCGGTTCGACTACGTCGTTGCATCGCACGTCATCGAGCACGTCCCCGACCCGATCCGCTGGCTCGGCGACCTCCACGACGTCCTCGTCGACCGCGGCACCCTGCTGCTCGCCGTGCCCGACAAGCGGCGGTGCTTCGACCTGATGCGCAACGCCACCGTCGCCGCCGATCTGCTCGACGCCTACCTCGCCGGCGCCACGCGACCGACCAGACGTCAGGTGTTCGACTACCTGTCGTCGGCAATGACCTGGAACGGTGCGATCACCTGGCTCAGCGATCCGCCGCTCGCCGAGCTGCAGCCGATGCACACCGTCGAGGAGGCCTGGGCTCGGGCTCGCCGACGGAGCCAGGACGTCTACGACGACGTGCACTGCTGGACGTTCACACCGTCGTCGTTCATGACCGCGATGGAGGTGCTGCAGCAGCTCGGGTTGCTGCCGTTCACGATCGAGCGGTGCACCCGGATGATCGGCAACGAGTTCTTCGTCACGCTCCGCGCCGACGCCGCAGCGCCATCCGCAGCCGCTGTCGACACCGCCGACCTGGCCGCCTCGTCGTCGCCGTCCGATGCCGTGCTCTCGCGGGCGCTGTCCGACTCGCGCGCCGAGCTCGACATCGCCCGCGCCGATGCCGCCGACCTCCGCCGTCAGCTCGCCGACATGCGCGACTCGCGATCGTGGCGGCTCACCCGCCCGATCCGCTCGCTCCACGGGCGGGCGATCGACCGCCCGTAGGCGAACTCACGGAGGACGCACCGGCATTCGGCGCGCCCTCCGTACGGATGTCAGCCGGGCACCATGTATCCGAACACGTCGACGATCAGATCGGTGCTGCCCGCCGAGTTGAGCGCGTTCAGCTGGCCGCCGGCCCCGGTGCGCAGATACGCCTGGTTGGGCACCGCTGCGCCCGGTCGCGGGTTGAGCGTCGACGCCAGCGGGATGTCGACCCCCGTCGGCCACACGGTGACGTAGCCGGGGATCGTGCTGTCGACGGACGTCACGTTGACGACCACCGCCGTGGCGTTCGTCGGCACCGGATCGCCGGTGCTCATCGCCATCGGATGCGTCTCGCCGGCGCCCATCGCCGTGAAGCCGCCCAGGCCCTGTCGGGTGTCGACCAGACGTTGCGGGGCGACGGGAACGAAGAGGCCGCCGGTGGAGGAGAAGTAGCCGATCACGTCGGCCACCACCTGGGTGTTGCCGGCCGAGTTGTAGATGCTCACCTGACCACCGCTGCCGACCTTGGCGATGACCATGTTGGCCACGGTCAGGCCGGGCACGAAGTTGTGCGTCGAGGCCGTCGGACGAGCCTCGCCCGTCGGCCACACGGTGAGGTATCCCGTACCCGTGGGCTGGTCCACCGTGACGTTCAGCGCGACGGCCGTGACGCCCGTCGTGGGCACCCCGCCGACCCCGGTGACGCCGAGGTTCAGCTGCTGGTCCTGGCCGAGCGAGGCGGCCGGCGCGCCGACGCCACTGCGGGTGTCGAGGAGTCGGGCCGGCGTGACGGCGGTGAACTTGCCGCCGGCTGCGGGCGGGATCGTGGTGTAGTACCCCGCGACGTCGGCGATGAGGTCGGTGTGGCCTGCGGAGTTGTAGAGGTTGACCCGGCCGTTGGCCCCGACCTTGACCGTGACCAGGTTCGGCACGGTCTGGCCGGGCACGAAGTTGATGTTGGACACGAGGGGTCTCGGCTCACCGGACGGCCAGGCGGTGATGTAGCCGTCGCCCGTGGCGTTGGTTGCCGTGATGTTCATCACCACGGCGGTGACGCCGGCGAGCGGCACGCCGCCCACGCCCGTGACCGGCAGTTCGGTGAACGAATCCGTGTCGATCGGCCAGATGTTGCCGCCGATGCCGTTGCGAGTGTCGAGCAGTCGGGCCGGCGTCAACGGCACGTAGTAGCTCGGCGCCGTGCTGACCGTCTTCTCGATCCGTAGCGGGCCGTTGGAGTAGCCGACGCCGACGCCTGCTGCGTTCTTCATCACGGTGTACACCCAGTACGTGCCGTTGGGCAGCGGCGTTCCGCCCAGGTCGTTGCCGTTCCACGTGTACGTGTTGGTGCCCGCGCCGACCGCGAGGTTGCTGGCGATCTGCGTGCCGCTGTAGTCACCCTTGGCCGTGGTGACGTAGAGGTCGGCCGTGGTGCGCGGTGTGGCGTAGGCGTCGTCGAACGTGATCGGGTAGGTCGTCGAGAAGGCGGTGTCGTCGGTGAGGCGGATGTTCTTCACCGTGAAGTCGCGATGTCCGCGATCCTCGTCGAGGTCGAACCGGAGCTGATCGATGCGCACGCCGCGCCATCCGGTGACCAACGTGGTGTTCTCGTCGTTGACCGCCGAGGCAGGCGTGGTGTCGAGATCGAGATCGATGGTGTGGCAACCGGGGAAGACGATGAAATCCTGGGTCTCCACCCACGTACCAGTGCCGTGCGGCATCCAGATCACGCGACCGTTCATGCCCCCTCCCGCGGTGTCCTCGAGACTGAACGGACCGCTGTAACAGACGTCGGCCGTGAAGTGGTGGTAGCGGTCGGTGTTCAGCGGGGCCACCAGCGGCAGGCCGATGAACGCGTCGTTGCCGACCGTGGTGCCGACGAGATCGCCGTCGCCGTTGATCGAGAGGTTGGCGACCTGGTTGCTGTACGGCACGTCGTCCATCGACGTGTAGTCCCACGGGTTGCCGTTCTCGACCGTGGCGTAGTCGTTGCCGCTCTCGAAGTTCGGCGACAGCGTCTGCGGAACCGGGAGGCGGGTGTTCGGTGTACGCGACGACGCGGCCGTGTGCAGGCGGAACCAGTCGAGCTGCAGGTTGATGGCCGGGTTGCCGCCCACGGGTGCGCGGAACAGCTCGAACCGCACGACGGTGCCGCCCCAGACGGCGTCGCTGCCGGCGAAGGGGTAGTTGGCCCGGTCGGTGAGGTCGAAGTGCAGCGTCTGGAGGTCGGAGCTGGCCTTCAGGGTGAACGGAATGGCACCGACCTGGCCAGCAGCGTTCCACCACCGAATCGCCATGTTCATGGTCTGATCCGCGCGGATGCTGAAGTCCGCCTGAGTGTACTTGTCGGCGTTGATCGGATGAGCCCAGCCGTCACGACCCCACGGCAGTACGGGAAGATGCACGTCCTGGGTTGGTTGCGACCAGTTCATCAACAGACGGATCTGCGCACCGTCGCGAGTGGCTGCGGAGAGCAACCCGTTGGAGATGTCCACGGAGTCGGCGTTGAACGCGCCGACCTGCGGCACGGTGACGACGTCCTCGACGTTGCTGAAGTCCCACGGGTCGCTGAACGTGTCGGTGGCGTAGTCGCCGCTGGTGTCGATCGCGTCCGGCGGCGCGAGGGAGACACCGATGTCGACCTGCTGCCCGCCGGTGGTGGCATGAGCGACAGACGAGGCACCGAGCGGCGCCGCTGCGGCGAGCAAACCGAGGGCGATCAGGATGGAGGTGCGGCGATTCATCGCCAGAAGCATCGGTCGTTGACGGTGCGATGTTGAGCGCACGTGCAACCGAGCTTCCTCCGCCGAGGAGCTGAGAGCATCTTGAAGAACCTCACCTTGTGTGTTCGATCGATCACGGCACGTTACCGGACCGGGCCCCACACCTGACCGCGAATGCACCAATGCGGGTGAGTGATCCTGGATCACCCACCCGCGTCGCGTGCCGTCACTTCGAGGCGACCACGTAGCCGAACACGTCGAAGATCAGGTCGGTGGACCCGTTCGCGTTGAACGCGTCGAGCTTGCCGCCCGCTCCCAGGCGGAGGTACGCCTGGTTCGGGACCGCCGCACCTGGCCGTGGGTTGAGGGTCGATGCGGTCGGCCGGTCCACGCCCGTCGGCCACACCGTGACGTAGCCCTGGAGCGTGCTGTCCACCGACGTCACGTTGCCGACGACGGCCTGGGCCGTCGCCGGGACCGGCGAACCGTCGCCCACCGTGATGGTGTGGGTGTCCTGCTGGCCGAGCGGGCCGAACCCGCCGAGCGGGATGCGGGTGTCGACGAGCCGCTTCGGCACGACCGGCACGAACAGCCCGCCGGCGTCGGAGAAGTAACCGATGACATCCGCGATGACATGGGTGTTGCCGGACGAGTTGAAGATGCTGACCTGTCCCCCGGCGCCGACCTTGGCGATCACCATGTTCGCCACCGTCAGGCCGGGCACGAAGTTGTGCGTCGACGCCGTCGGCTGGGCCTCGCCCGCCGGCCAGA
The DNA here is from genome assembly GCA_025463305.1 of Ilumatobacteraceae bacterium. The sequence goes on along the minus strand of JAOBWK010000075.1, from coordinate 7,429 downwards.
CCGTGAGGTAGCCAGTGCCCGTCGGCTGATCCACCGTCACGTTGAGGGCGACGGCCGACACGCCGGTGGCGGGAACGCCGCCGACTCCGGTCACCGTGAGGTTGATCTTCTCGTTCAACCCCAGCGAACCGAGCCGACCTCCGGTGCCGTCTCGGGTGTCGAGGATGCGCGACGGGTTGACGGCGGTGAAGCGGCCGCCAGATGCCGGCGGCACGGTCGTGTAGTAGCCCGATATGTCGGCGATGAGGTTGGTGGTGCCGGCCGAGTTGTAGAGGTTGACGCGACCGTTCGCGCCGACCTTCACCGTCACCAGGTTCGGCACGGTCTGGCCGGGCGAGAAGTTGATGTTCGACACGACAGGTCGGTCCTCGCCCGAGGGCCATGCGGTGATGTAGCCGTCGCCCGTCGGGTCGGTGGCGGTGACGTTCATCACCACGGCGGTGACGCCGTCGAGCGGCACGCCGCCCACGCCCGTGACCGGGAGCTCAGTGAACGAGTCGGTGTCGATCGGCCACTGGTTGCCGCCGGTGCCGTTGCGGGTGTCGAGCAGGCGGTACGGAGTCAGCGGCACGTAGTAGCTGGGCGCGGAGCTGATCGGCTTCTCGATCCGCACCGGCCCGGTCGACTGGTTCACCGCGTTGCCAGCGGCGTTGTGCATCACGACGTACACCCAGTAGGTGCCGTTCGGCAGCGTCGCACCCGTGTCGGATGTGCCGTCCCACGTGTACGTGTTGACACCGTTGGCGACCGGGATGCCGGCCTTGATGCGCGTGCCCGAGAAGTCGCCCCGCGTCGTGGTGACGTAGATGTCGGCGGTGTCACCCGGCATGGAAGCGGTGTCGGTGAACGTGATCGGGTAGGTCGACGAGAACGCGTCGTCGTCGGTGAGGCGGATGTTCTTGACCGTGAAATCGCGGGCGTGGGTGTCCTCGAGGAGGTCGAAACGGAGGTTGTCGATCCGCACACCGCGCCAACCAGTGGGGTTCGCCGTGTTGTCGTCGTTGACGGCGAGTGGGGGGCTGGTGACCAGGTCGAGATCGATCGTCTGGCAGCCTGGGAAGACCACGAAGTCCTGGGTCTCCACGTACTGGCCGAGCGAGTGCGGTTTCCAGATGACGCGACCGTTCATGCCCTCCCCCTTCTCGTCGAGCGGAGTCGTGGTCGACTTGCCGTAGCAGATGTCGGCGGTGAGGTGGTGGTACTTGTCAGTGTCCAGCGGCTTGGTGAGCGGCAGACCGATGTACGAGTCGATGCCGACCGAAGTGCCGGTCAGATCACCGTCGCTGTTGATCGCCAGGTTGGCGACGTCGTTGCTGACGGCCACGTCGTCGAGACCGTGGTAGTCCCACGGGTTGCCGTTCTCGACCGTCGCATAGTCGGCGCCGGACGAGACGTTCGGCGTGAGGACGCGCGGGATCGGCAGCCCGTCCGGCGGCGTGTTGGACGAAGTCGCCGTGTGGAGACGGAACCAATCGAGCTGCACGTTCACCGACGGGTCGGTCGGCAGGCCGGGGCGAAGGATTTCCATCCGCACGATCGGCCCGGACCAGGGCACCTCTCGCGGCGTCGTCAGATCGATGTGGACGTTCTGCCAGTCGCTGGTGACCTGGAAGGGGTACGCACCGTACGTGCCGTCCGGCCGCCAGAAGCGCAGGTAGAACTGTTGAAAGGCCTGACCGGGGAGAACGTCCGCGCGGATCCGGAAGTCGGCCTTGTTGTACTTGTCGGCGTCGATCGGGTGCAGCCAACCGTCGCGACCCCACGGCAGAACCGACAACGGCTGCGACCAGTTCATCACGAGACGGATCTCGGCGCCGCCGCGGGTCGACACGTTGAGGATCCCGTCCGACATGCTCGCCGAGTCCGAGTAGAACGCCCCGACGCCGGTGAACGGCTCGACGTCCTCCTGGTTGCTCATGTCCCACGGATCGCTGAACGTGTCGGTGGCATAGTCGCCCGTGGTCGACAACGACGCCGGCGGCGAGATGATCGTGCCCATCGCCACCTGCGTGCCGGAGCCGTTCGCCGCGTGGACGGGTTCGAGGTTGGACAGTGGCGCGGCAGCGGCGAGGAGGCCGAGCGCGACGAGGACAGAGGTGCGCCGTTTCATCGCCTCCAGTATGGATCAGACGCGAAGGGTGGATTCGACCCTTGCGTTGAGCGCCCCGACGCGGTCGCCGAGATCGTCGACGACGGTGCGTAGTTGATGCTTCATCGCCTCGATGGCCGAGGCGTGTTCGGTGTTGGCGGTGGCGCACACAGCATCGATGCGCGCGACGACCTGGGTGAGCGCCTCGACCTTCTCCTGCAGGGCACGTAGCTCGACGGCGTACGCCGACAACGTGGCGTCTGTGCGCGCAGCGCCGTTGCGCATCCAGCTCAGTTGCGATCTCAGACCCATGTCAACGTCCTCCGGCTCGTGGTTGTCCTTCGTGGTGCCCGTCGATGCCCGCAAGCGCGGCCATTCGGCGGCCGGTCTCGGCCGTCGTCGGCTGCTGCCGCATGCGCGCACGAGCGCGGTGGCCGAGCTCGATCCCGATCGACGGATCGTCGACCAGCCGACGCATCCACTGCGCAGCCTGCTCGAGGTCGGGATCCGCCCAGAACGCGGTCTCCGGATAGATCCCCTCACCATGGCGCACCGGTGTCAGCTCGTACGGGATCATCGCCGCGACGGTGTCGTCCATGAAGTCGAGGTTGCCGGAGTAGGCGGTGGCGATGACGGGTTTCCCGAGCCACATCGCCTCGGCACAATGCAGGCCGAGCCCCTCGGAACGATGCAGGGACACGAGGCAATCGGCCGCGGCGACGACCGCCATCTGATCCGGCCGTGACAGGTGCTCGTCCCACATGACGATGTCGCTCCGACCCGCGACCGCCAACAGCAGCCGCTCGTGGTTGCGCCACGACTTCGCGCCGTTCATCGTCTTGATCAGCAGCACCGGCCCCTCGCCGTGCGCAAAGGCTCGGGTGAAGGCATCGATCACGCCGAAGGGGTTCTTCCGCTCCGGGACGCTGAACTGGTCGAACGTGGTGAGGAACACATAGGCGTCGTCGGGGACGCCCATCGTGTCTCGGCCTCGATCCGATGGTTTCGGCTCGGCCATCGGCAGCGGCACGCACCGGACCGGCTTGTCGGTGACGCGAGCGAACGCGTCGGCGATGAACTGCGACCCGGTCCAGATCTCGTCGACGGCGTCGATCGCCGGCTGGAAGGTGGACGGCACGTCCTCCAGCTCCCAGAACCAGTAGCCGATCGTGCGCCGGCGATCGAGCAGCGTCGCGCCGTGATCGGCGACGACGAAGTCGAACTGATCCGGATTCACCACGACCAGGTTCGTCGCAAACCTCGCTTCGCGCGGGGCATCGAGACGATCGGTTCGGGGTGAGCCCAGGCTTCGGGCGTGGTTCAGGCGGGTGACCGGCACATCGGCGGCGACCAATGCGGCCGCGATCTCGCGTGCGATGTGACCCTGGCTCTGGTCGAAGTCGAAGTAGCCGAGAATGTTGACGCCGTCCAGCTCGCGGCCGACGTCGACGATCGGGGATCGCGTCGTGCCGCTTGCCCGGAGCAGTGCCGTTCGCTCCGGCTCGAGCCGCCAGCTGGCGTCGACCCAGTCCCTGAAACGGTCGGCGTCGAGGCTCTGCGGTTGGGCGAAGATGGTCTGCAGATCACCGCGCTGCTCGCGCAACGCGAGCCAGTAGCGGCCGATGTCCGCAGCCCAGGGCTCCGCGTGCTCCAACCAGCTCATGAAGTCGGAGTTGTGGGGACCGAACGGCTCGCGAGGGAGGTCGCTGCCGACTCGCAATGCCGTCCGAACGGCAGCGCGCACAGCACCGACCACGGGAATCGAGCCGGGGAGCTCGATGGCCGAGGCTTCGCCTGCTGTCTGGGGAAGCCCTGCAGCGACCGCCGCTGCGACGGCCGGCTGCTCGGACAACCGCACTCGCGCTGGTCGACCTGCGAACGACAGCCGCCACGGCTCGTCGCGATCGAGCTGATCGAGATCGACCAGGGAGACAGGTCCGGCCGGATCGGTCCACCCGACGGCGAGCACCGAAGGGGGCGCGTTCCGCCCGTCGTGGAGCTCGGCCATCCGGTCCATCAACGGTCCGACCTCGAGCGTGTCTTCGGCGAGGTTCGAGCTCAACCATCCGAGGGCGTCACGGCCATCGGACGAGAACCCGGCAACGGTGATGCTGTGATGCCCCACGATGGCGAGGTCGGTCTCGGTCGGCGCAAATCCGTCGGCGGCGAACGACCCACTCGATCGCGGCACGAGCGACACGGGCGAGGTCGCGCTGATCAGTTCGTCCAGCGGACCGAGCACGGCAACGGACCCGGCGCGCAGCACGATCACGGCTGTCGTGCCGCCGTCGAGCAGGCGATCGACCGCGCTCGCTGTCCGCCGCCACTCGTACGCCCGCGACTCGAGCGCAACGAGCGACACGCCCCAGCCGACGCCCGAAGCGTCTGCCAGGTCGATGTCGGCCCAACGCACGCCTTGTGGAAGCACGGGTCGCCGGTGGGGGTCACCACACCAGACAGCGACGACATCGGCGTCCGCATGGAACGTGCGGATCGCGCCGACGAGCGAATCGAGGTCCCAGCTGCCCGACGGCACCATCAGGCAGAACGTGATCGCGGATGGCTGGGCCATCACGTCAGCGGAGCGCCCGCTCCACCCAGTCATCCCGGAACGGCATGAAGTTGTGGTTGTAGTACGGGTCGCCGTACAGGCGATCGCTCCAACGGTGGCGGAGGACCATGTGCTCGTAGTCGGTCGGCGTCGGCACCCGCGTCTGGCTCTCGAAGTGGTACATCTCGACGTAGGGCGTCCACACGATGCGGTAGCCGGACTGGCGAACCTTCATGCTCAGGTCGACGTCGTTGAAGTTGCCGTAGAGCAGCGGGGTGAAGCCGCCGACCTCGTCGAAGACCTCCATCCGCATCAGCGCGCAGGCGGCGGTGACGCCGATGCACTCGCGCTGCACGACGAGCAACCCCGACGGTCCGAGCTCCTCACGGCTCCAGCGGAACATCGCGTGGTACGGATCGCCGTTGTAGACGTGGCCGGCGTGCTGCAGCGTGCCGTCGGCGAAGTAGAGCTTGGCACCCACCATGCCGATGCCCGGGTCCTGGGCGATGGGCACCAACGTCGTCAGGAAGTCCGGCGTGATGACCTGCATGTCGTCGTTGAGGAACAGCAGCAGCTCTCCGGTGGCGTGCGCCGCGCCGAGGTTGCACTTCTCGCTGAAGTTGAACTTCTTGTCGTACCAGACGAGCTTCATCCGGTCGCCGAGGAGACGCTCCAAAGCCGTGATCACCGCCGGTGGCGTCACCGTGTCGACCACCAGGATGAACTCGAGATCGGGGTACGACTCCTTCTCCAGCACGCTCTCCACGGTCTCGACGACGAGGTTGCGGGTCACGCCCCACACGAGCGAGCTCGTCCCTCGAGTCGGGATGATGATGCTGACCCGCGGGGTGGATTTCAGGTGTCGGCGGAACCGGTAGGTGCCGAGCGGCTCCTGCATCTCCACGGTGACGTCCATGCCGAGCCGGTCTGCATGCTCCTGCAGGGCACGCTTGCCCGACTCGTACGCGTAGGGCTTGGCGTTGCGGTCTCCCGCCACCGATGTCGGCAGCTGACGCCACAGGTACATGATCCACGTGAAGTGGTGGATGTACCGGGCCTTCTCGGTGACGCGCAGGATGAGGTCGTAGTCCTGGCTGCCGTCGAAGCCGGGACGGAAGCCGCCGACCTCGTTGGCCAAGGATCGCCGGATGACCGAGAAGTGGGTGCAGTAGTTCTGGCTGCGGAACCGCTCGGGCGACCAGTCGGGCTTGTAGAACGGCGTGACGACGTTGCCCTCGGGGCTGAGGTGGGCCTCGTCGCTGTAGGAGTAGTCGAGCGTGGGGTGCTGGTCCGCAATCAGCGCGATGGCGTCGAGGGCGTTCTCGTTGATCAGGTCGTCGTGGTCCAACAGGGCGATGAACTCGCCGGTCGCCATCGCCAGCGCGTCCGCAGAGGCGGAGGTGATGCCACCATTGGTCTCCCGGTACTGAACCCGGATCCGGGGATCGCTGGCGGCCGCGGCATCGAGCAGCGGCTTGATGGCCGGGTCGGTGGAGCAGTCGTCGACGAGGCACAGCTCCCAGTCGCCGTACGTCTGGTTGCGGACGGAGTCGATGGTCTCCTGGAGGACGTGTGGCGGCGGGTTGTAGACCGGCGTGAGGACCGAGATGCGTGGGCTCACGGGATCACTTCACCAGGCTGCGGCGGGCGCGCCCGATGACCTTGCGATGGATGATGCGGTAGGCCTTCAGCCGGTTGATGACCTCGGTCTTGAACCACTGCTGCTCTTTGATGGCCCGCGTCAGCTCGGCCTCGAGCGACCGAACCCGGCCGCGCAGGATGCCGACCTCGGCCTCGGCCCCGATCACGGCATCGCGTGCCGTCCACATGTCGGTCTTCAACTTGATGTAGGACTGCTCGTTCGGCCCGATCAGGTCTCTCAGCCGGGCAACCTCGGCACGGAGTTCTTCGACGTCGAGATCGGCGGGCGCCTGAGCACCGCTGGGCTTGGTGGGCATGGGGCCACAGGGTACTCCGTGCCCGGTTTGGCCGGGCGCGTCGCCCAGTACAGCGTCAGGCGTACTTTCCCTCGAGGGCGAGGTCGTTGTCGACCATCTTCTTGACGAGGTCCGGGAACGAGACCTCACGCTTCCAACCCAGCTTGGTCTCCGCCTTCGTCGAGTCCCCGACGAGCAGATCGACCTCGGACGGCCGGAAGAACTTCGGGTCCTGACGCACGTACTTCTCCCAATCCTCCACACCAGCCGCCTCGAACGCCAACCTCACGAACTCCCGCACCTGGTACGTCTCACCCGTCGAGACCACGAAGTCCTCCGGCTGATCCTGCTGCAACATCAGCCACATCGCCTTCACGTAGTCCCCGGCGTAACCCCAATCACGACGCGGCTCCAGATCACCGAGCACCAGCTCCCTCTGCAACCCGAGCTTGATCCGCGCCACCGAGCTCGTGATCTTGCGCGTCACGAACTCATGACCACGACGCTCCGACTCATGGTTGAACAAGATCCCCGAACACGCGAACAGGTCATAGCTCTCCCGGTAGTTCACCGTGATGTCATGGCCGAAGACCTTCGCACACCCGTACGGGGAACGAGGATGGAACGGCGTCAACTCCGTCTGCGGCGTCTCACGCACCTTGCCGAACATCTCCGACGACGACGCCTGATAGAAGCGGATCTTGTTGTTCTGGCTGCCGCCGACAATCCGGATCGCCTCCAACATCCGCAACACACCCTGCCCGGTCACGTTCGCCGTCAACTCCGCCTGGTTGAACGACATCGCCACGAACGAGATCGCCCCCAAGTTGTACACCTCATCCGGCTGCACCT
>JAOBWK010000072.1 GCA_025463305.1 Ilumatobacteraceae bacterium | reverse complement strand
ATGACATCGAGACGGTCGGGGACAACACCGAGATCATCGTCGTCGTCGATTTGGAGACGATGATGTCGGGGTTGCGGAAGGGGTCGATCATCGACCCGGGTCATGATCTGACGTTGCCGGTGGAGTCGTATCGGCGGATGGCCTGCATGGCTGCGATCATCCCGGTCGTCTTGGACGGTGACGGTGTCGTCCTCGACGAAGGACGATCACGACGTCTCGCCACCAAACGTCAACGGCGGGCGCTGCGGGCGATGTACCCGACCTGTGGAGTTCCCGGGTGTGAGGTGCGGGCGCGGCATTGTCAGCCGCATCACGTCGTGTGGTGGCGGCCACCGTTCAACGGTCGCACCGACCTCGCGAGCCTGCTGCCGCTCTGCAAGCGACACCATCACCTCGTCCACGAAGGCGGCTGGCAACTCGTCCTGCACCCCGACCGATCACTCACCATCACCTACCCAGACGGCACCATCCAGACCACCGGACCACCCGCCACCCAGCGGGCCGCATGAAGCGGAATCAACCCGGCTGCCGGGAGGCCCTAGAGCACGCCGATCAGCTCGAGGATCCGGTGCGGCGGCAGGTGCTGCTCGCGGATCTTCGCGCCGAAGGGCACGAGCGCGTCCTCGATCGCATTGGTGAGCGCGGCGGGCGCGCCGATCGCACCGCCTTCGCCGACGCCACGGAACGGGACGGGGTCATCGGGGCTGCTGTCGCGGTGCACGACCTCGATGTGCGGGATGTCGTTCGCAGTTGCGACCAGGTAGGTGCTGAGCGAGTCCGCGAGGTAGGCGCCATCGGCGCCGTAGGCCGAGTGCTCGAACAGCACGGCGCTGATGCCCTGGGCGACCCCGCCGCGCACCTGTCCATCGACGATGGCCGGGTTGATCATCTTGCCGCAGTCCTCGACCACCACGAACCGCAGCACGCGCACGTGCCCGGTCTCGACGTCGACCTCGACGATGCAGCAGTGCGACGACTGCGACCAGGTGCCCTCGTCGGAGATGTAGGCGTGGTGCTCGTCGATGCCCAGCGAGCCATCGGCGTTGGCGAGCCCGGGCCGGGTGTAGGCGAGCACGCCCACCATCGCCATCGGCAACCGCCGGCTGGGCACGCCGATGGCGACGACCTCACCGTCGACGATGTCGAGATCGGCGACGTCGATCTCCCACAGCTCGGCAGCGAGGCGGAGGATCCGGTCGCGCACCTGGCGGGCAGCGCCCATCACCGCGCCGCTCGCGAGGGTGGCCGCACGCGACCCACCGGTGCCGACGAAGTTGAACGGCGTCACCTGGGTGTCGCCGTGCACGACCCGCACGCGGTCGATCGCCACGCCGATCTCGTCGGCAACGAGCTGGGCGAGGGTGGTCTCGTGACCCTGGCCGTGCGGCTGCTGGCTGGTGAACAGCGTGACGGTGCCGTCGGGCTCGACACGGATGTGCGCCTCCTGCGGCGTGCGCGGCGCGGCCATGAAGCCGATCGCACGGATCAGGCTCGGCATGAACGGCGCCGGCTCGATGAAGTTGCAGAACCCGATGCCGAGGTAGCGCCCGTGCTCGCGCGCCGCCGCCTGCTCACGGCGGAACTCGTCGTACCCGATCCGGTCGCGGGCCTGCAGCAGCGTGTCGTGCTGCGACATCTTGATCAGCTCGACGCCGACCACGCTCTGCCGTGGCAGCTCCTCGTCACGCCACAGGTTGCGCAAGCGGAACTCGACGGGGTCGATGCCGGCGGTGCGCGCGAGCACGTCGAACAGCCGCTCGCGCACCCAGGTCTCCACTTCCCACGGACCGCGGTACGGCACGTACGTGCCCTTGTTGGTGGCCACCGCGATGGCGTCAAAGTCGTAGTGCTCGAGCCGGTAGGCACCGGGGAACAGCGAACGGACGACGTTGGTGTAGCCGCTCGCCGGGAAGCCGAGCTGCGGATACGCACCAGTGTCCATCACCATCCGAACCCGCACCGCGAGCAGGTGGCCATCGGCATCGATCGCGGCCTCGACGTCGAGCCGTTCCTCACGCGCCTGGCCGGCCACCATCAGGTTCTCGGCGCGGTCCTCGATCCACTTCACGGCACGTCCGAGCCAGCGTGCGGCCGCGCAGACCGCGATGTCCTCGCGTCCGATGCCGCCCTTCTGGCCGAAGCTGCCGCCGATGTCGCCGCACCGCACCCGGATCAGGTGGGCCGGCTGACGCAGGATCAGCGACAGCTGGAAGCGCATCGCATGCGGCGCCTGATGCGACACGGTGTACTCCAACACACCGGTGGCCGGCGAGTAGTCCGCGACGCCACCGCGGCACTCCATCGGCACGTTCGCGTGGCGATGCTGGAGGAACCGCTCGCGCACCACGTGGGCGGCGCCGGCGAACGCGGTGCGGGTGTCGCCATAGCGGTGCTCGGTACGGTAGACCACGTTGCTGCCGTGCTCCGGGAACAGCACGGCCGCGTCGCCGCGCATCGCGTCGTCCATGTCGACGACCGGGTCGAGCACGTCGTACCGCACTCGCACCAAGGCGACGGCGTCCTCGGCGAGCGCTCGCGAGTCGGCGACGACGATGGCGACCGGCTCACCGACCAGGCGCACGGTGTCTCGCGCCAGTGCGGTGTAGGTCGGCACGTACAACCCGGCGGAGCCATTCGCCGTGAGATCGCCGATGACGCCGCTCAGCTCGGCGTCGGTGAGCACGAGCCGAACCCCCGACATCGCGATCGCAGCGGTGGTGTCGATCGCGACGATGCGCGCGTGGGCGTGCGGACTGCGCACGAACGCGGCGTGGAGCATGCCGGGCACCACGACATCGTCGACGTAACGACCGCGGCCGGTGAGGATGCGCGGGTCCTCGACGCGCTGCACGCTCGAGCCGGTGAGGCGTTGGATGGTCATGCGACGTCGCTCACGTCGGTCGACGCGGTCACGGTGGTCGACTCGGTCGCTGTGGTCGACTCGGTCGCAGCGCTCGCGCGGATCGCTGCCGCGGCCCGCAACACCCCGGCGACGATGCTGCTGTACCCGGTGCAGCGGCAGAGGTTGCCCGACAGCGCCTCGCGCACCGCCGCCTCGTCCGGCTCCGGGTTGCGGGCCAGCAGCTCGGTCGCGACGATCAGCATGCCGGGCGTGCAGAAGCCGCACTGGAACGCATGCGTCTCGAGGCACGCCTGCTGCAACGCGCTCATGGCACCGGACGCGCCCGATGCTGCGCCGGGGCCCGCGGGACCACCGACCGCGGCGAGGCCGGCGAGGCCCTCCACGGTCACGACGTCGGCGCCGTCGACGCGGAAGGCCGGCGTCAGGCACGCCCGCGCGGAAGCGCCGTCGACGAGCACCGTGCAGGCGCCGCAGGTCCCCTGCTCGCAGGCGAGGTGGGTCCCGGTGAGGGCGAGGTCCTCACGCAGCAGCTCGGCCAACGTGTGGCGTGGCTCGACCGATGCCGACCGGGCGACACCGTTGACGGTGACGCGCACGTCCACCCGGCTCATGCGCTCGATCACGACCGGCGGCTCCATGCGTCCGCGAGCGCCCGTCGGACGAGGACGCCGGCCAGGTGGCGGCGGTAGCCCCCGGTGGCGAGCACGTCGTCGTTCGGCTGCAGGTCGGCGATGGCCGACGCCGCTGCGGCGCCGAACAGCTCGGGATCCGGTGCCTGCCCGAGCAGCATCCGCTCGGCCTCGTGCGCGCGCAGCGGCGTCGCGGCCACCGACCCGAGCGCGATGCAGGCGCCGACGATGCGGTCGTCCCTGCCGATGGTCAGCGACAGCGCGACGCTGGCCAGGGCGACGTCGCCCGGTCGGCGCGAGTGCTCCGCGAAGACGCTCGTCGTGCGTGCGGCGACGGCGGGGAACCGCACGGCCATCAGCAGCTCGCCCGGGGACAGCGCTGTGCGCCCGACGCCGCGGAAGAAGTCGCCGGCGGCCACCTCCCGAACGCCCGCCGCTCCGGCGACGATCATCACAGCGTCGGAGGCGACGGCGACCACCGGGATCTCGGCCGTCGGGTCGGCGTTGGCGACGCTGCCGCCGATCGTGCCCTGGTTGCGGATCGTCGCGTGCGTGATGTGCGGCACGGCGAGCGCGAGCAGGGGGACCCGGTCGGCGACGAGGGCGCTGCACTCGATCGTGCAGTACCGCGTCATCGCACCGATGGTCACGCTCGCACCGTCGTCGGTGATGTGGTCGAGCCCCGCGACGTTGGCGAGGTCGACGACCACGGCCGGCTGCGCAGCCCGCGCGGCCATCAGCGGCAGCAGGCTCTGCCCGCCGGCCAGCAGGCGAGCGGTCGGACCGATCGAGGTCAGGCAGTCCACCACCTCACCGACGGTGGTGGGGCGGACGAGCTCGAACGACGCGGCCTTCACGGGCGCGTCAGCTCGCGTCGTCGATGGCCGGGCGGAACACCAGCTCGGTCCACGCCATCCGTCCGGGCTGGTCGGTGCCCGGGTGGTCAGCGAAGTCCGGGCGAACGCGCAGGCCGATCGCGCAGGCAGCGGCGGGCACGACGCGGCCGAACATCCGCGCCCCGCCGTCGAGGTCGACGGTGGCCACGGCGTACGGCGCCAGTTCGGCGTAGGCGGGCGTCAGGGCGCGCTGGGGGCGCACGAACGAGTACACGGTGCCGGTGCCGGCCGCCTCGACATCGACGCCGCCCTCGGCGCCGCAGTACGGGCAGGTCGGCATGCGCGGGAAGCGCCGGCGCGAGCACGCCGCGCATTGCTGGATGACGATGCGCCGTTCCGCGAGGCCCGCCCAGAACGGGGCGCTGTGCTCGTCGGGTGTCGGCGGTGGTGCGTTGACGGCGATGGCGACGGGATCGTCAGGGGCATGCATGCTCATCGGCCGGTGAACCTCGGCGGGCGCTTCTCGGAGAACGCCTGCAGCCCCTCGGGCGCGTCGTGCGAGGTGAGGCAGTAGTACGTGTCGCGCTCCAGCTCGAAGCGCAGCGACGCCTCGATGGTGCCGTTGTCGCTCCACAGCTGGTGGGCGACCTGCTTCGCGTTGGCGACGGCCAGGGGGCTCTTCGAGGCGACCTCGCTGGCGAAGTCGAGGCCCGCTGCGAGCAGATCGCCGTCGGCGACGCACTTCGTGGCGAGTCCCCACTCGACCACCTCGGCGGACGAGAGGAAGCGACCGCTGAGCAGCAGCTCGATGGCGCGGGCCTTGCCGATCGCGCGCGGCAGCAGGGTGAGCACGCCGCCGCCACCCATCTGCCCGAAGTTGAGGTGGCCGTCGGCCACGCGGGCGGACTCGCCGACGATCGCGAAGTCGCAGTTGAGGATCAGCTCCAGACCGCCGGCCGCGGTGACACCGTTGACCAGCGCGACGACGGGCACGCGCATCGCGCGCAGCCGTCCGAACGTGCGATGGAGGTGACCGACGAACGCAGGGAACGCCACCGGATCCTGCTGCAGCTCGACGTACTTCTTCAGATCGCCGCCGGCCGAGAACGCCCGTCCGTTGCCGGTGACGAGCACCGCACGCACGGTCGGATCGGCATCGATCGCGTCGAGGTGATCATCGAGCCGATCGAGCACCTCGTCGTCGATCGGGTTGAGCTGATCGGGGCGGTTGAGCCGGATCACCGCAGCGAACCCGGCGTCGCCGAGCGCATGGCGATCGACCAACACCGACGCGGTGCGCTCCGTCGGGTTGTCCATCGGCTCAGCTCCCAAGGATCTTGGCGATCTCGTGCTTCTGGATCTTGCCAGACGCGGTGGTCGGCAGCGCATCCATGATCTCCAGCCGCTGGGGCAGCTTGTAGGTGGCCAGCCCCGTCGCGCGCAGCCGGCTCACCATCGTGTCGAAGTCGAGCGACGCGCCGGGCTCGACGACGACACACGCACACATCGTCTCCCCGAGGCGGTCGTCGGGTAGCCCGATGACCGCGGCGCGCTGCACCTCGGCGAACGCGACGAGCAGCTCCTCGATCTCGCGCGGTGCGATGTTCAGCCCACCACGGATGATGATCTCCTTCTTGCGCCCCACCACCGTCAGGTAGCCGTCGGCATCGATCACGACGAGGTCGCCGGAACGCACCCAGCCCTCATCGTCGAACGTGGCCGCGGTGCGCTCCGGGTCGGCGAAGAACCCGACGCACGTGTTCGGGCCGCGAGTCCACAGCTCGCCCGGCTCGCCGGCGGCGAGCACGTTGCCGTCGTCGTCGCGCACCTGGACCTCGACGTGGCTCATCGCCACGCCGTCGGTGGCGCGGCGCTGATCGAGTGTCGAGGTCGGCCGGTTCCACGTGCCGACGAGCACCTCGGTCGAGCCGTACAGCCGCAGCACCTGCACGCCGTGCTCGGCGGCGAGGTCGACGAGGTGCGCGGGCACGGGCGCACCGCCACATCCGAAGTAGCGCAGCGACTCCAGGCTCGTCCCGGCAGCCTGGGCGGCGACGATCAGGTCCTGCAGGAACGTGGTGGCGGCGAGCGTGTACGAGCAGCCGTGCTCGGCGACGATGGCCGCCGCCGTGGCGCCGTCCCAACGATCCTGGAGGATCAGCGGCAGCCGGTGGTACAGCGCGAACCGCACGCCGTAGTTGAAGCCGGTGGAGTGGCCGATCGGCGACGGCATCCACACCACGTCGCCGCTGTCCATGTGCAGGTCCGCGTAGGCGACGCGCACGCTGAAGTTGGCGGTCTGCTCGGTGTGCATGATCGCCTTCGGCTGGGCCTCCGTGCCGGACGTGAAGATCACCTCGCTCACCGCGCCGGCTCGCCCCGCGCCGAGGTTGGCGACGCGCGCCAACGATGCACCCTCGGCGACGAGCGAGTCGTAGGCGATGGCACCGACGCCGGGCTCGTCGCCGACCACGACGTGCAGCGTCTCGAGGCCGGTGACGGCCGAGACGTCGTCGATCAACTGCCGGTGATCGAACCCGCGGTACACGCCGGGCGTGAACACGATGCGGGGCGCGACGGTGCGGAACACGTGGCCCAGCTCATGGGCGCGGTAGTTCGGCAGCAGTGGGTTGACGACGGCACCCAGCGACAGCGTCGCCACGGCCACGACCACGGTCTCGTAGCGGTTGGGCAGCTGCACGCTGACCACCGATCCGGCGGTGACGCCCCGACCGGCCATCGCGCCGGCGAGCGCGGCCGCATCGGTGGCGAGCTCGCCGTAGGTGTGCGTGCCCAGCTCGTCGACGACGGCCACGGCACCCGGCCGCTCGATGGCGTGGAACTGCACCCGGCGCGGCAGCGTCGACTCGTCCCACAGCCCGTCGAGCAGGTAGTCCTCGCGCCGCGCCGCCGAGGTGACGGTGTCGATCAGTTGCGGCGCGCTCACGGGCTCAGAGGCCGAACTTGTACAGCCGTTGCGCGTTGCCGGCGAGGATCAGCTGACGATCGGCGAGCGAGATGCCCGACATCGACGACTGGATGACGCGCCACGAGCTCGGCCAGTCGGCGCTGATGTGCGGGTAGTCGCTCGACCAGAGGACGCGCTCGGCGCCCATGTACTCGAGGTTGCGCAGGCCGAACGTGTCGGTCATGTACCCGAAGTGGAAGTGACGCGAGATGTACTCGCTGGGCAGCTGCTCGAGGCCGAACTTGCTGACCGCGTCGAGGCGCAGGTAGTTGTTGTCGATCTGCTCCTTGACGTACGGCACCCAGCCGAAGTCGACCTCGGCGAAGAACACGTTCAGCTCGGGGAAGCGGTCGAACACGCCGTCGAAGATCCTCTCGATCATCCGGTTCGGGGCGTCGAAGAAGCGGCCGTAGCCGGGCAGCTTGGCGCGGTGGGCGCCGGGCATCGACTGGCCGAGTGCGACGTGGATGCTGAGCGGGATGTCGCGCTCGGCGAGGATCGCCCAGACCTTGTCGTCCTCGGGCGAGAGCTGCAGCGTGCCGTTCGGCCAGCAACCGATCTGCACGCCACGGATGCCGGGGCGGTCGATGACGCGCTCCAGCTCGGCGACGGCACCTTCGGCACCACGGTTGGGCAGCATCACCAAGCCGCCGAAGCGCTCCGGTGCGTACTCGACGTACTCGGAGATCCAGTCGTTGTAGGCCTGGATCATCACGTTGTGGTACTCGACGTCGCGGTTGGCGACGATGGCGCTCGACAGGCGCGGGGTCGGGTACAGCACCTCGGCGTCGACACCGTCCTCGTCCATCTCGGCGATGCGCGAGGCGGGATCCCAGCCGCCCTTGCGGATCTCCTCGAACCGGGCCCAGCCCTTCATCTCCTCGGGGGCGAGGCCGGCGCAGGCGTTCATCCCGAAGTTGATCGGGTCCTTGACGCCTTCGATGATCCAGCCGTCACCTTCTTCGAGGTGCTCCATGCGCGGCGCCCGGTCGGCGAACGCAGCGGGTACCCGCTTGGTCCACAGGTCTGGTGGCTCGTTGACATGGCTGTCCGACGAGATCAACTTGTAACGACGACCCTTGGATGCCGGCTCGGCCATGCGATTCCCCACTTCTCGAAGATGTGTCTCGGACGCACGCCCCGGTCGGAGCGGCTGTCAGTACTAAGATTATAATGATAGAGCGATCAGCTGTCCACCTGGGCAGCGGATCCGTCGAACAGGTGGCAGCGCACGGTGACCGGTGCGAGCCCGGCCGCGGCCGGCACCTCGACCGGCATCGGCACGTCGGTGCGGCAGTGGGCCATCACGTGCGGGCAGCGGTTCGCGTACGCGCACCCGGTCGCGCTCGGCTCGCCGGCGGCCGGCGTGGTGGCCGCGTCGAGGCGACGGTGGCGGGGGTCGATCGACAGCACGGCGTCGAGCAGGGCCACGGTGTACGGGTGCTTGGGCGCGTGGTACACCTCGTCGGCCGGGCCCATCTCGACGATGCGCCCGTGGTACATGACGGCGATCCGGTCGCTCACCTGGTACACCACCGACAGGTCGTGACCGACGAACAGGTAGGCGATGCCGAAGCGTTGCTGGAGGTCGCGGAGCAGGTTGATCACCTGGGCCTGGGTCGACACGTCGAGCGCGCTCACCGGCTCGTCGCACACGATCAGCCGCGGGTTGAGCGCGAGGCCACGGGCGATCGCGACGCGCTGGCGCTGACCACCCGACAGCTCGTGCGGGCGACGGCGGGCGACGCTCGGATCCAGACCGACCTGCTGCAGCAGCTCGGCCACACGGGCGGTGCGCTCGGTCTTGGTGCCGCGGTGGTGCACCTCGAGCGGCTCGGCGACGGACTCGCCGATGCTCATCGTCGAGTCGAGCGACGCGTACGGGTTCTGGAACACGACCTGGATGTCGCGCCGGGTGGCCCGCTTGGCCTCGCCGCGCTGCGTCGCGATGTCGCTGCCGCCGAAGCGAACCGTGCCGCTCGTGGTGGGCGTGAGGCCCAGCACCATCCTCCCGACGGTGGACTTGCCCGCGCCACTCTCGCCGACGACACCGAGCGTCTCGCCCTCGCGCAGCACGAAGCTGACGTCGTCGACCGCGTGGAACGACGACTTGCGGCCGAGCCGGCCACCGCGCAGGCCGTAGACCCGGCTCAGCGAGTCGGCCTCGAGCAGCACCGTGCCGGCTGCGGCCGCGCTCGACCGGACGGCATCGGCCGGACCGCGCTCGATCGCCACGCCGACGCCGCGCAGCTGCAGCTCCTCGTGGCGCACGCAGCGGACGCTGGTGGAGCGGCGCTCGGCGACCTCGACGAGCGGCGGCTCGGTGTCGCGGCAGATGTCGAGGGCGTACGCGCAGCGCGGGTTGAACCGGCAGCCGTGCGGCATCGCGTCGGCGTTGGGGACGATGCCCTCGATCGTGGCGAGCGGCTCGCCCTTCACCGTCGACTCGGGCTGCGCGGCGAGCAGCGCCTCGGTGTACGGATGGGTCGGTGCGGTGAGCACCTCGACGACATCGCCGCGCTCGACGATCTGCCCGCCGTACATCACCGCCACCTGATCGGCGGTCTCGGCGATCACGGAGAGGTCGTGGGAGATGATCAGCAGGCTCATCCCCGTCTCGTCCTGGATGGAACGGAGCAGGGCGAGGATCTGGGCCTGCACCGTCACGTCGAGCGCCGTGGTGGGCTCGTCGGCGATGAGCAGCTTCGGCCCGAGCGAGATCGCCATCGCGATCATCACCCGCTGAGCCATCCCGCCCGACATCTGGTGCGGGTAGTCGTTGATCCGCGAGGCCGCACGGTGGATGCCGACGCGGTCGAGCAGCGAGACGGCCTTGGCCTTCGCCTCGCCGCGGGACAGATCGGAGTGGGCGCGGAGCGTCTCGACCATCTGGTTGCCGATGGTGAACGCCGGGTTGAGGCTGTTCTGCGGATCCTGGAACACGACGCCGATGTCGTTGCCGCGCACCTTGCGCAGCTGCGGTTCGGACAGGGTCGCGAGGTCGCGGCCGTCGAAGCGAACGGTGCCACTGGCGATGCTCAGGTTGTTCGGCAGGAGTCGCATCAGCGACATCGCGGTGACGCTCTTGCCCGAGCCGCTCTCGCCGACGATGCCGAGGGTGCGGCCCGCGTCGAGCCGGAACGACACGTCGCCGACCAGCCGCAGCGGACCGTTCGAGCGCTGCACGTCGATGCTCAGCCCGTCGACCTCGAGCAACGGCCGCGCGGCTGCATCCGCCGGCTGCGCGGTGGCGCCCGAGTCGGTGTTCGGCAGCACCGAGGTCATGCCTGGGCTCCGACGTCGGCCAGGCGCTCCTTGTTGGCGAGCGCGTCGCGGATGCCGTCGGCAACGGCGTTGAACGACAGCGACAGCAGCACGATGACCACGCCCGGCACGAGCACGAGCCGCGGCGTGTTGTTGATGAACTGGAAGCCCTGCTGGAGCAGGCTGCCGAGGCTCGCGTCGGGCGGCTGCACGCTGAGCCCGACGAACGCCAGCGCGCCCTCGGCGAGCAGCGCGAAGCCGACGCTCACGAACGTCTGCACGATCAACGGCGAGGCGATGTTCGGCATGATGTGCTTGCGGATGATGCGCGTCGGTCGGGCGCCGATCACCTTCGCGGCCTCGACGAAGGACTCCTCCTTCACCGCCAGGACCTGGCCGCGCACGAGCCGGGCGAAGCCGGGCATGAACGCCACCGAGAGCCCGATCATCGCGTTGAACACGCCGTGGCCGAGGATGCCGACGACGGCCATCGCCATGAGCAGCCCGGGCAACGCCATGATCGCGTCGGTGCAGCGCATCAGGACGGTGTCGACCCAGCCGCCGAGATAACCGCTCACCAACCCGAGCAGCACGCCGCCGACGAGGGCGAACGCGACGGCGACGAGGCTGGCGAGCAGTGATGTGCGGATGCCGAACAGCAGCCGGCTGAACGAGTCGAACCCCGTGTTGTCGGTGCCGAGCAGGTGCTTGCGCGAGAACGTCGCCATGAACTCCGACGTCATCTCGCCCACGCCGTGCGGGGCGATGAGCGGGGCGAAGATGCCGGCCAGGGCGAGCACGACGATGACGATCGCCGCCGCCATCGCGATCTTCTGGCGGCGGAAGCGGCGCCACGTGTCGCGCCATGCCGGCCGCGGCGGCGCGATGGTCTGCACCTCGGTGGGTGCGACGCCCGGGTCGACGACCGGCTGATCGAAGGTGTCGGTCACGCGAGCCGCACCTTCGGGTTCAAGAACGCGTACGCGATGTCGACCACCAGCGAGGTGACGACGACGATCGCGGCGAGCGCGAGGACCACACCCTGGACGACGATGAAGTCCTTGTTCTGGATGGCCTGCAGCGTCATCTCACCGAGTCCGTGGAACTGGAAGATCTGCTCGATGATGACCGAGCCGGCGAGCAGGTAGCCGACGCGCACGCCGACGATGGTGAGCGCCGGCATCGCCGCGTTCTTCAGCGCGTGCTTGATGGTGACGCGCGCCGGGTGCAGCCCGCGTGCCTTGGCCGCGCGGATGTAGTCCTCCTGGGCAACCCCGACCAGACCCGTGCGCAGCTGTCGCGCCATCTCGGCGCCGCCGACGATGGCGATGCTCAGCGCCGGCATGATCATGTGCTTGGCCCACTCCACCGGCGATTTGGAGAAGCCGACGTACGACATCGACGGCAGCCAGTGGTTCCGCACCGAGAGCACGTAGACGAAGATCGTGCCGAGCAGGAAGTTGGGGGCGGCGAGTCCGAGCGACACACCACCGAGGAGCAGCTTGTCGAGCTTGCTGCCGGGGCGCATGCCCTGCAGGATCCCGAGTGGGATGCCGATCGCGAACATCAGGATCAGCGACGCGATGGCGAGCGAGGCCGTGACCGGGAAGCGGCGGGCGATCTCGCTCGACACGCTGCGATGGGTGGCCACCGACATCCCGAAGTTGCCGTGGAAGACGTCGCTCAGCCAGCGGATGTAGCGGATCGGGGCGGGATCATCGAGGTGCAGCTCGGCCTTGACCTTGGCGAGCTGCTCGGCCGTCGCGCTGTCGCCGGCGATGGCCTGCGCGGGGTTTCCCTGGATCAGCTGGGCGAGGGCGAACGTGCCGATGGTGATCAGCAGCATCAGCGGGATGGTGGCGAGCAAGCGCTTGACGATGACACGGATCACTGGCTGCGCACCCCCTTCGTGCAGGCGTCACCGCCACCGAGCAGATCAGGGCCACCCCGGCCGTGGACGTATCCTTGTAAAGATAGCAGCAATGGTCCGGACGGCTCAATCGCCGACGAGGGGAGCCGGGGCCGGGCTGGGCAGCGCGACGGCGGGCTGCTCCACCATCCAGTGCACGCTGTGGACGCGCTCGCGGATCTGCCAACGCACGCCGGCCGCTGCTGCCTCGTGCTCGCTGATCCGCACGAACCGGTCGCGGTAGCGCAGGCCGCGAGTGCGCACCGGGCCGTGCTCGGCGTCGGTGACCAGGTGGGCGACGGCCGCGGTCTCGACATCGGCGAACACACCGTCGGCGTCGAGCTCGATCACCGGCAGGCCGAGCAGGTGCGTGCTCGCGGCCAGGTCGGCGAGCCCGCTGACGTGGGCGACGATCGCGTCGCGGCCGGGCGGCAGCACGACACCGCTGAACGTGGCCTGGGCATCGGCCGTGAAGCACCGGCCGACCGCAGCGAAGTCGCGGGCGTCGAGCGCTCGGGCGTACCGGGCGAGGACCTCGGTGATCTCGTCGCGATCCGTCACGTCTGGTCGCTCACGTCTGGTCGCTCACCCATCTCAGCGATCGGCGGTGAGCAGCAGCGCGGATCCGTCCATCAGCGCTCCCGAGGTGACCGCGCACACGTCGTGGTTCGCGATCTGGCGGTGACCGGCGCGGCCCTGCACCTGCAGCGCCGCCTCGGCGACGGTGTTCATCCCGTGCAGGTAGCCCTCGGCGAGCAGCCCGCCGTGGGTGTTCACCGGCAGGCGGCCCGCGGCCGCGGTGGCACCGGAGCGGACGAGCTCGCCCGCTCCCCCGCGCTCGGCGAGGCCGAGCCCCTCGAGGCCCATCAGCACGGTGCTCGTGAAGCAGTCGTAGATCTCGGCGAACTGCACATCCGACGGCACCAGCCCGGCCGCGGCGTACATCTCGTCGCGCAGGATGCTCGTGTAGTTGCGGGTGTAGTCGTCCCACAGCAGGTGATCACCGATGTCGAGCCCGTGGCGGGCGCCGGCCCGGTAGGCACCGGCCGCGATGACGGCCGGCGGGTTCGGCAGGTCGCGGGCCGCGTCGAGCGCGCTGACCACGACGGCGCATGCGCCGTCGACCTCCACCGTGCAGTCGGCCGCGCGGTACGGATCCACCACGAGCGGCGCGGCGAGGTACGAGTCGATGTCGAGCGGCTCACGCCGGTACGCGCGCTCGTTCACCTCGGCGTAGCGGCGCTGGGCGACGGCGACCGCGGCGAGGTCGTGCTCGCCCTGGCCGGTCTCGTACAGGAAGCGTTGGGCCCACATCCCGCAGTACATCAGGTACGCGTCGTAGCCGATCGGGTAGCGGAACTGGCCGCCCATCCCGTGGAACTGCATCGTGCCGACCTTCGGACCGGAGCGTCCGTTGAGCGCGCGGAAGATCACCACGTGGCGGGCCTGACCGGTGCTGACCGCCGCGGCCGCCTGGGTCACGAGGTGGCACGGCGCCTCGCCACCGAGGTCGACGTCGAGCGAGTAGCGCAGCGTCGGCAGGGCGAGCGTGGTGGCCACCGCCTGGGAGTGCACCGAGTCGTGCATCACCATGAAGCTGGACACGCCGTCGACGTCGGCGTGGGTGAGGCCGGCGTCGGCGATGGCGGCCGAGCAGGCCTCCGTGGCGAGCGCGAGGACGCTGCGCCCCGAGCGCTTCGACAGCTCCGTGTAGCCGACTCCCGTGATGGCCGCGCGGAAGTTGCTCACCCGGCCAACATATCAATGATCATCATGATGGCCCCGACCCCGCGGACGTCAGTGGGTCACGGGAACGAGCCGGCGACGTCGACGACGAGATCGGTCGGCTGGGAGTTGTAGATGCACACCGTGCCATTGGACGCGAGCCGGACGAGGGCCGCGTCGGCGACGGTCTGGCCGGTCGCGAAGTTGACGTTCGACGCGAGCGGCACGGGCCCACCGCATGGGTACACGGCGACGAAGCCGTTCGCCGCGGGGTTGGTCACCGTCACGTTGAGCGTGGCGGCCGACGCCGCTGCGGGCACGCCGCCGCGACCGGTCACCTGCACCGTCGTGACCGTGCCCGGCGCGAGCGCACCTGCACCGGCGGCCTGGCCGTCGACCGTGGCGAACCCGGGCCGGGAGTCGAACAGTCGGGCCGGGGTCAGTGCTGCGTACGTGGTGGTCGTGGAGAACGAGCCGTCGACGTCGACCACCAGGTGGGTGGCCGACTGCACGAAGATGCAGACGGTTCCGTCGGCGGCGATCTTGCTGATCGCCAAGGCGGCGGCCGTGCCCCCCGTGCCGACGTTGAGGTTCGAGGCCGTCGGCGTCGTGGTGCCGCACGGGTACACGGTGACGTAGCCGGGGGCGGTGGCGTCGGTGGCCGTCACGTTCAGCACGGCGGAGCGGGCGTCGGCCGCCACACCAGCACGGCCGGCGACCTTGACGACCGTGACCGAGCCCGAGGCGGGAAGGCCGCCGGCCTGCTGCTGACCGTCGACGGTGGTGTGGCCGGCACGGGTGTCGAGCAGCCGGGCCGGGCTGGTGGCGACGAGCGTGGACTCCGTCGGGAACCATCCGGCGGCGTCGACGACGAGGTCCATCGACTGTGAGGCGAGGATGCACACGTTGCCATCGGTGCCGATCTTGGTGACGACGGCGTTGGAGGCCGTTGCGCCCGACGTGAAGTTGAGGCTCGACGCGAGCGGCTGGGGAGCACCACACGGGAACACGGTGACGAACCCGTCGGCAGCGCTGTTCACCGACGTGACGTTCAGCGCGACGCTGCCGGCATCGGCGGCCACGCCACCGCGGGACGACACCCGCAGTTGCAGCACCGCGCCGCTCGCGAGGCTTCCGCCACCCGCGTACAGCCCGTCACCCGTGGCGAACCCGGCGCGTGTGTCGGCGAGCCGGAACGGCGTCGTGGGCACGAAGTCCGGCGTGGTGGCCGGATGCGCCGCGACCGTCACGGTGAACGTGGTGGTCGCGCTTCCGGCACCGTTGGTGGCGGTGCACGTGACCGTCGTGGCGCCCACGTTGAACTGCGTTCCAGACGCCGGCGAGCACGTCGGCGTCAGCGCGCCACCGCTGTCGCTCGCGGCCGGCAGCGGGAACGTGACGGCGACGTGCGTCTGACCGACAGGCGCCGTGGCGGTGACGTTCGACGGCGTGCCGGTGAACCGCGGCGCACCTGCGTTGTACGTGATCTTGTGGATCTGGCTGGTGCTGTTGGTGACGTAGTACAGCGGCTCGGCCGTGCCCTGCTTGACGAACGCCATGTCGACGATCACACCGGAGGTCGCCGCGAACGGCGTGTCGTAGTCCACCGCTCCGGCAGGCGTGCGCCGCCACATCCTGCCGCAGCCACCGTCGGCGAACAGGTACGAGTCGTCGTAGTCAGCCGGCCAGATGCCGTTCGGCACGAACACCCCGGCCGTGATGTAGTTGCATCCGATGTTGTGGTTGTAGGCCGTCAGCGGATCGGTGAACCCCTTCGACGGGTCCGGAGGCGTGCAGTTGGTCGACACGCCACGGGGGCAGAAGCCCTCGCGGTCGTCCCAGCCGTAGTTCGCGCCCTTGACCGCGTGATCGACCTCCTCCCAGGTGCCGTCACCGACGTCGTCGATGAAGAAGCTGGTGTTGCCCGAGTTCGGATCGAACGCGAAGCGGTACGGGTTGCGCAGCCCGTACGCGTAGATCTGGGTGCAGACGTCGACACCCTTGGTGGTGCTGATGCCGGTGTCCGAGCAGTCCTTGGCGCCCGCCTGCCCGACGAAGGGGTTGTCGGCCGGGACCACGTGCGGCGTGGTGCCGATGCGCATGATCTTGCCGTTGAGCAGGCTGAGGTCCTGGGCCGCCGATGGGCCCGAGCCACGAGGGTTCGTGCCACCGTCGCCGACCGAGACGTAGAGGTAGCCGTCCGCACCGAAGTGCAGATCGCCGCCGTTGTGGTTGCCCGCCGGGATGTTCATCTTGTCGAGCAGCACGAGCTCGGATACCGGGTCCACCGTGTTGCCCGTCATGTGGAACCTGCTGACCCGGTTGAACCGCCCGGTCGAGCTGGCGCAGTTGCCGAGGTTGGCGGTGTAGTACGCGTAGATGAAGCCGTTGCTGGCGAACGCGGGGTCCTCCACGGCGCTGAGCAGCCCCTCCTCGGAGTCGGTGCACACCGACAGGGTCAGCGCGTCGGCGTCGACCAGCGTGCCGTTCGCCGCAAGGATCCGCAGCGCTCCCGTCCTCTCGGTGATGAGCGCGCGGCCGTCGGCCATCGCGCTGATCCCCGTCGGTCCCGACAGCGGGTTGGCAGCCGATGCAGGCACCGTGATGTCGGCGAACCCACCGGGCACGGCCGCCGAGGTGGGCGACACCGAGGTCGCGACCGCGATGGCCAAGGAACTGCTCGCGATCAGTGTTGCTGCGAGGATACGTCGCATCGACCGCCTCCTCTCGAGTGAGCGACCTAGAGGTCGCGTATGTACAGGGCGTTGATGGGGCGACCAGCAGCGAGCGAGTCACCCCAACCCGGATCCTGGGGATGAGAGTAGTGGGCCTTGGCCAGATGCTCGGCGCGCGCGGTGTCGCCGGCCTCGATCGCCCGGTACAGCAGCTCGTGCTCCTTGACGCTCGTCTTGCGTGCCGTGGGCTCGGCGAACGAGCCCAGCTCGGCGTTGCGCCGGGCGAGCTGGTTGACGTGCGCGGTCCACAGCGCCTCGAGCGCGCCGACCACCTGGATCATCGCCTCGTTGCCGCACGACTCGACGAGATCGATGTGGAACTGCCGGGCGAGGCCGGTGTAGGCGTCGCCGTCCTCGACCACTGCCGCTGCCTGATCGAGGGTGGCGCGCAAGCGCGGCAACACGGTGGTGGCGCGGTCCTCGCGCGCGGCGCAGGCGGCGGCACACGCCGGCTCGAAGGCGATCAACCCGCGCAGGACGTCGCCGAGGTTCGCGCCGCGCGACTGCAGCACCAGCCCGAGCATGTAGGCCGCCTTGTACGGCTGGGGGCGGTGCACCACGGCGCCGCCGACGTTGCCGCGCTGCACGGTGACGAGGCCCTCGGTCTCGAGGATCCGCAGCGCCTCGCGGATCGGCGGCAGGCTCACGCCGAACTCGGCGAGCAACTCGTCCTGCTTCGGCAGCATCGATCCGTCCTCGAGGGCGCCCGACAGGATGCGGTCGCGAAGCGCGGCGGCAACCATCTCGGCGAGGCGCGGCTGGCGGAGTTGGCGGTTCAGCGGGGATCGGCCGTTGACCATCGACACAGCCGGTTCACCGGACCTTTCTGATGCGCAGCGGCGCAGGCGGCCGTGGGTCGCCGTCCATGACGTACCGATCGCTACTCTAATCCCAATGCGTGATCAACCCCGGAGCTGCGGATGAGCACTCACAGCTCGGTCTACGTGATCAGCATCACCCCGTTCACCGAGGACGGTGCGCTCGACGAGCACGCGTTCCGCGAGCACCTGCGGCGCATGGCGGCCGGCGGCGTCGGCGTGTACGTCGGTGGCGGTGGCAGCGGCGAGGGCTACACGCTCGACGAGGCCGAGACCGAGCGCGTGGTCGCGATCGCGGTCGAGGAGCTGTCCGGCCGAGTGCCCGTTCGGGCGATGGGCGTGGAGCCTCGCCTGGCCGGCGACATGATCCGCTACATCCGGATGGCCGACTCGCTCGGCGTCGACGCGTGCCAGGTGTACTCGCTCGATCAGGGCCACGGCCACCGCCCGAACGAGGACGAGATCGAGACCTACTTCACCGACATCCTCAGTGCGGTCACGTCGCCGTGTGTGATCTCCACCCATCAGAGCGTGGGCTACCAGGTGCGCGTTCCGATGCTGACCCGGCTGGTGGAGCGGTTCGATCACGTGGTCGGGATCAACAGCAGCCATCAGGACCACGGCTACCTCGCGCGCATCATCGACGCGGTCGGGCACCGCTGCACGGTGCACGTCGGTGGCCCCGCACAGGGCCTGCTCAACCTGTCGCTCGGCGGCCAGGGCTTCCTCACCTCGGAGGCCAACCTCGCGCCCGCGCTGTGCGCGTCGGTCACCAACGCCTTCGACGCCGGCGATCAGACAACGGTGTTCTCGTCGTTCGGCAAGGTGGTCCGGCTCTCCGACACGCTGTACCGGCACGGCGGCATCCGGGTGACCAAGGCCGTGTTGAACAGCCTCGGTCTCCCCGGCGGCTACCCACGCAAGCCCCAGCTCCCGGTGAGCGAGCAGGTGCTGGCGTCGGTCCGGGCGGCGGTCGACCGCCTCGATCTGGCAGGGATCGAAGGCTGGCCGACCTGACCCGACCGGCGGGCTGGTGGCGTCAGGCGTACCAGCCGTTGACGTCGACGACGAAGTGCGTGCCGCTCTGGGTGTAGAGCCGCAGGCCGCCGTCACCGCCGACGGAGCTGACGACGTGGTTGGAGATCGTCTGGTTCGCCGCGGTCACGTTGAGGCTCGACGCCGTCGGCCGCGTGCCCGACGGGTACACGGTGACGTAGCCGGCAGCGGCCGACTGGGTGGCCGTCACATTCGTGGCCACCGCGGTCTTGCCGGCGGCTGCGGTGCCGGTGGCCGCGAGCAGCAGCGTGGTCGTCGAGCCTGCCGCCGGCCGCCCTCCGGAGCGGGTGTCGAGCACCCGGTACGGGCTGACGGGGATGAACAGCCCGGCGGTGCCCGACGTCGCGGTGCTGTCGGTGTACCAGCCGGTGACGTCGACGATCAGGTGGCTGCCCGACTGGGTGTAGAGCCGCACCGATCCGTCGGTGCCGACGGGGATCACGACCTGGTTGGCGATCGTCTGGCCGGCGGTCTCGACGTTGAGGTTCGACGTCGCCGGCTGCGAGCCGCTCGGCCACGCCGTCACGTACCCGGCAGCGGTCGCCTCGGTCGCGGTCACGTTCAGCACGACCGCCGAGACGCCCGAGGACGGCACGCCCTGCTCGCCGAGGACGTCGACCACGACGGTGGTGCCGGCGGCCGGCTTCGAACCGGAGTAGCCGACCATCGTCGCGACGCGCGTGTCCAGCAGACGTCCGGGCGTGAGCACCTGCAGACGGCCACCGGACGAGCTCGACGCCGGCGCGAACCAGCCGAAGACGTCGGCGACGAGGTGCGCTCCGGACTGGCTGAACAGCCGCACCGAACCGTCCGAACCGACGGGCACGGTGACGAGGTTGGCCCGGGTCTGGCCGGCCACCTCGAGGTTGATGTTCGAGGCCGTCGGCGTCGCGCCGTCCGGCCACACCGTCACGTAGCCGGCGGCGGTCGCGTCGACGGCGGTCACGTTGAGCACCACTGCGGACACGGCCGACGACGGAATGCCCTCGCGGCCGAGGACGGCCAGCGTCGTGGTCGAGCCGGCGTGCGGCTTCGCGCCGGAGTAGCCGATCGCGCTGCGGGTGTCGAGCAACCGCTTCGGCGATGCCAGCGTGACGAACGCCGACGCCGTACCGACGGTCGCCGGCGAGGTCGTCGGGGTGACGGTGGTGTCGCCGATCGTGGCGACCGGCGTCGTGACCGTGCCGGCGCCGTTGGCGTTCACGGCGACGGCCATCGACAGCCCGACTGTGGTCGACACGTCGCCGGTGACCGTGGGCGTCTCCAGCGAGACTCCGTCGCTGAACACGTTGTCGGTGGCGAGGGAGACCTTGGTGAGGTTGCTGACGCTCGCGCTGTAGCCGCTGGTGGCGTAGACCTGATCGGCGATCGACTTCGGGATCGCCATCTGCGACGTGGCGATCTTGTTCGAGGCGCTGGTGGCCGCGGCGAGCGACGGGTAGACCTCGAAGTGGATGTGCGGCCAGCGCCCGGAGTAGCACGCCGGGAAGATCGTGGTGAACGTGACCTGGCCGTTGGCGTCGGTCTCCTGCACGCCGCGGAGGTAGTTCTCGTTGGTGATGCCCTGGCCGTAGAGCGAGTACGCCCCGTTGATGTTGCAGTGCCAGAGGTAGACCGCGAGGCCCTGCACCGTGCCGCCACTCGTGGTGTCGCTGACGGTGAGCGTCACGGTCGTCGGGATGCCCTGGGCGACCGTGGTGGAGGTGCCGAAGCTGGAGCGGATGTCGCTGCGGACGATGCCGCTCGAGGTCAGGATGTTCGGGCCGTTCGAACCGTCACCCGGATACGGGCCGGCGGTCTCCTCCGGGATCACGGCCAGCCCGGCGGCGGCGGCACCGTGGATGCCGAGCAGCTGCGAGGCACCGAGCGCGACGAGCCCGGCGCCGCCCGCCCACTGCAACAATCGTCGTCGCTCGACGAGGCGGGGCAGGTCGAACGAGAGCCCACGGTCGTGATCTTCGAGCTCGTCCGTGTCGTGGGTCATCACGTCGCGGTCGTCCAGGCTGCGGGCGAGGGTCAGGTTGGTGGAGGTGCGGCGTGTGTTGCTCATGCCCCCAGGTTCGACGCCGTCGGTAAGAGCGACGGCCCGCCAACGCCAAGCGTGCGGTAAGAGCGCGCCGTCGGGATCAGTAGCCGGGGCTGCCCGGTCGGCGGACGCCAGCGGAGGCACCGCCATCGGCCACGAACTCGGCGCCCGTGCAGTACGCGCTCTCGTCGCTCGCCAGGAAGAGTGCCAGCGAGGCGATGTCGTCGGGCCGGCCGATGCGCGGGATCGGCAGCTCGGCGAAGTTGGCGTCGATCGCCGCCAGATCGCCGAGCGCCGCGGCGCCGAGCACGCCCTCGGTGGCGATCGCTCCGGGATGGATCGAGTTGACGCGGATGCTGTGGCGGCCGAGCTCGAGCGCCGCCACCTTCGTCATCCCGCGCAGTGCGAACTTCGTCGCGGTGTACGCCAACAGCCCATTCGCACCGGACAGCCCGCGCACCGACGAGATGTTCACGATCGACCCGCCGCCGGCCGCCGTCATCGCCGGCACCACCGACTGCATGCCGAGGAACGGACCGGTCTGGTTCACTCGCACGACCCGCTCGAAGTCGTCGAGCGTCGTGTCGACGAGCGACGCGTGGTGGACCACGCCGGCGTTGTTGACCAGGATGTCGAGCCGGCCGAAATCGGCGACCGCGAGTGCCACCGTTGCGGACCAGTCAGCCGGCGACGCGACATCGAGGTGCACGTACCGCGCTCGCTCCAGGGCGGCATCCAGCGCGTCGCACACGGCGCGGCCACGCTCGTCGGCGACGTCCGCCACCACGACGGACGCGCCCTCGTGGGCGAACCGCTCGGCGATCGCACGACCCTGCCCGCTGGCCGCACCGGTGACGATCGCGACACGGCCGGCGAGCCGACCGTGCGCGACCGATTCGCCGTCGCGGTTCACGTCGCGGGCAGCGACTTCTTGCCGTTGGTGATGTAGATGCCGCGGAACATCTCCGGGCTGATGTCGGTGTCGGCAAAGCCGCGGGTGACACCGCCCACGTAGTCCTCGTAGCCGAGGATGGCCGGCTCGTTGAACACCGGGATGATCGCGTACACGCCTTCGACCTGGATCTTGGAGATCGCCTGGTAGTAGCCCTTCGCTTCGGCGGCGGTCTTGGCCGTCGCCGCCTTCTCGACCAGGTCGCGAACGCCCGGGACCTCGATCTTGCCGGCGTTGAGGCCACCGTCGTTGAGCAGCGACAGACGGATGATCGTGTCGGCGACACCGCCGCTCGTCGCGATCGGCGCTGACGCCACCGTTCCGGCGCCGTACAGCTGGCTGATCACCGTCGAGGTGTCGACGAGCTGGAGGTTCATGTCGATCCCGGCCTTCTTCAGGTTGGCCTGCAGGAACTGGCCGAACGCGACGTACGGCGCCGAGGTCGAGCCGATGATCGAATCGAACTTGATGCCGTTCGGGAACCCGGCGTCGGACAGCAGCTGCTTGGCCTTGTCGACGTCGTACTTGTAGTAGCCCTCGAGCGCCGGGTCGTAGCCGACGGACTCCTGGTCGAACATCTGGTACGCCGGCCGGCCGTAGCCGAAGGTCAGCGCCTGCACGGCAGCGTCGCGGTCGATCGCGTAGGCGATCGCCTGGCGGACCTTGATGTTGTCGAACGGAGCGATGTTGATGTTGATCACGAGGCCCTTGATCAGCGGGGCGTAGCCGATCTTGAGGCGCAGGTTGTCCTGGCCCTTGATCGAGTCGGCATCGGCGCCCTGGTAGCTGCCCATGTCCTCCTCGCCGGCGCGGAGCGCGTTGAGCTGGGCGGCCATCGCGACCTCGTTGAAGTCGATGCCGCCGAGGCGGGCTGCGTCCTTGTCCCAGTAGCCGTCCCAGGCGCGCACGGACATGCTCTCGCGCGGGAACCAGTCGCCGTCGATCTTGTACATGCCGGCACCCACGGGCTTGGCGCTGAACGCCTGGCTGCTGCCGGCGGCCTGCACCGCGGTCGGCGACACGATCATGCCGGTGCGGTCGGCGAGCTGCAGCATGAGCGGCACGGGCTGGGGCATCGCCATCACGAGGTCGACGGTCTTGGCATCGACGACCTCGACGCTGCCGAGCATCGGCACCCGGGTGGTGATGTTCGACGCCGGGTCCTTGAGCGTACGGTCGATGCTGAACTTCACGGCCGTCGCATCGAGCGGGGTGCCGTCCTGGAACGTGATGCCGTCGCGCAGGGTGAAGCGGATGCGGTCGTCCTGGATGTCCCACGCCGTGGCGATGCGCGGCAGGAACTCGTTGGTGATCGGGTCGGTGGACACGAGCGTGTCGAAGATGACGTTCAGCTGCGGGTACTCGGTCTGGGTGCCGACCACCATCGGGTCATAGCTGGTGCCGCGCATCGCGCCGAACTTCAAGATCGCTGTGGGGTCGTTGTCGACCGCGGCGGCTGCGGTCGTGGTGGTCTCCGCGAGCGTCGTGTCGGTGGCGGCGACGGTCGTGTCCGGTGCCCCGGTGCTGGCGGTGGAGCCGGCCGTCGTGGTGCCGGTGGTTTCGACCGGTGCCGAGCTGGCCGGTGTGGTGCCCGCCGTCGTGGTGGACCCAGCGGTGGTGGTGGGTGCCGCCGTGGTGTCGGCCGATTTCGAGTCGCTGCTGCAGGCGGCGAGCCAGACAGCGCCCATGATGCCGGCGCCGTATTGCAGCATCCGGCGGCGGTTGAAGCTCGTGCCGAGCCATGGCCCGTCCGGGCTCAGATCGGTCGAGATGTCATTGCTCGTGCGCGGGACACGGTTGTTCGAGTCGTCCACTGGAAGATCCCCTTCGATGATGGAGCCCGATGCCCCACGGTTGCCGAGCCGCTGATCCCCCCAGGGCGTGCAGCGACTAAGAGTGTAATGATAAACACAATAGACGTCGGACCGAAGAGTCCGATGCCGTGGGGCGATGACGTGGGGCGAGGGGTTCTCGATGACGGATGCACGATTGTCGCGACGTTCGGCGCTGATGCGCCCGTCGGCACTGCGCGAGATGGTGGCGTCCGCACCGCCCCGGCTGTCGTTGGCCGGGGGCCTGCCGCCCGCCGAGGCGTTCCCGTTCGCGACCCTGGCCGAGCTGGCGGCCGAGCTGTTCGCGGCGCACGACGTGCGCGCGCTGCAGTACACCTCGGCCGAGGGCGATCCGACGTTGCGCGGCCAGATCGCCGAGCTGTTGACGGTCGGCCACCGCCGACCGGTGAAGGCCGCCGAGATCGTCGTCACCACCGGCTCGCAGCAGGGCATCGACCTCGTCGGTCGGGTGCTGCTCGATCCGGGCGACGTCGCCGTCGTCGAGGATCCCACGTACGTCGGCGCGTTGCGCGCCCTCGCCCCGACGGGTGCGCGCATCGTCGGGATCGACTGCGACGACGACGGGATGCGCACCGACCAGCTCGAGGCCGCGCTCGCCGCCGGGTTGCGACCGAAGCTGGCGTACCTCTGCGTCAACTTCTCCAACCCCAGCGGGGCGACCCTCAGCGCGCCACGCCGGCAGCAGCTCGCCGACCTGTCCCAGCGGTACGGCTTCGTGGTCGTCGAGGACGATCAGTACGGCCGGCTGCGCTTCCGTGGCGAGCACATCGATCCCGTCGCCTCGCTCACCGACGACGTCGTGTACCTGAGCGGGTTCAGCAAGATCGTCGCGCCCGGCCTCCGCGTCGGCTACCTGCGCGCCCCGGCCTGGTTGGTGCGCCCGATCGTGCTCGCCAAGCAGGCCACGGACCTCGCCGCGTCGTCGCTCGGCCAGCGGCTCGTCAGCCGGCTGCTCGACGATCCGGCGTGGTGGGACGGCCACCTCGCCGGGCTCCGCGCGATCTATCGCGAGCGCGCCGACGCCCTCTGCGATGCCGCCGATGCCCGCCTCCCGGGTCGGCTGCGGGTGCGCCGCGCGGAGGGCGGGATGTTCGTGTGGGCCGACATCGTCGACCCCGACGTCACCGCAACGGCGCTCATCGCCGCGTGCCGAGAGCGCGGGCTGGCGCTGGTGCCGGGCAGCGAGTTCTCCGTCACGAACACCTACGAGCACGCGATCCGGCTGTCGTACTCCACGCTCACCCCGGCCGAGCTGGCCGAAGCCGTCGACGTGATGGCCGACGCCTTCGACGCACTCGCCGGTTAGCGTCTCGCCATGGCCATCCCGGGTCGCCGTGCGGCCATCGTCACCGGAGCATCGTCGGGCATCGGCCTCGCCGTCGCCACCGCGCTCGGCCTCGACGGCTTCGCCGTCACGATGTCGGCGCGCCGCGAGCCCCGGCTGCTCGCCGCGGGGGAAGCGCTGTCCGCCGACGGGCTCACCGTGGCCACGTTCGCCGCCGATGCGTCCGCCGACGGCGCGGCCGATGCGCTCGTCGCCAACCACCTCGAGCGGTTCGGACGCCTCGATGTCGTCGTGTCGAACGCCGGTTGGGGCAACGCCGGCTCGGCCGCCGAGGGCTCGGCACGAGACCTCGAGCGAATGCTGCGGATGAACGTCACCGCACCGTTCGCGCTCGCCCAGGCCGCGATGCCGGCCCTGCGCGCCACCGCGACGGCAACGGCAACGGCAACGGGGCGGGCGTCGTGGTTCGTGATCACGTCGTCGATCGCCGGCGAGTGGCCGTCACCCGGGTTCGCCGCCTACGGCGCGTCGAAGGCGGCGGCCGTCTCGCTCGCCCGCTCGATCGCCGCAGAGGAAGCGGCCACCGGTGTGCGCGCCTGCGCGATCTGCCCTGCGTTCGTGGAGACCGACATGTCGGCGTGGGTGCGCGACTCGATCACCGGCGAGATGCTCGATGCCGACGACGTCGCCGAGACCGTGCGCTACCTGCTCCGCCTCTCGGCACCGGCGTCCGTGACGGAGATCGTCCTCCGCCGAGCCGGCGCCCCGAGCCCCCACGAACCCTGAGTCGGCAGCGACGACGCCCGTGAGATGCGGCGCCCGGAGCGCCAGCGACCAGCCGCCGTGAGGGAGCAGCCGAAGCGAAGCGAAGCGGAGGCCGGTCCCGAACACCTATTTCGGGATCTGGCTGAACGGGACGTTCTTGTCGGCGCGGACGTCGCCGGGGAGGCCGAGGATGCGCTCGCCGACGATGTTGCGCTGGACCTGATCGGTGCCGCCGCCGATCTTGCTGCTCCACTGGTTGAGGAACTGCTGGGCCCGGCGGTGGGTGGCGGGATCGTCGTCGGCGTCGAGCATGCCGGAGGCACCGGCGAGCGACATCGCGAAGTCGTTGAACTCCGTCTGCAGCTTGGTGTAGCCGAGCTTGAGGACCGAGCTCACCGAGCCGGCGGCAGTCCCCTGGCTGATGGACGTCTGCACGCGCAGGCCCATGTACTTGAGGATCTCCATCTGGGTGATGATCGCAGCAGCCGCGTTGCGCACCACGGGATCGTCCTCACGACCGGAGCGCCTGACGATCTTGATCACGTCGGCCGCGGTGATCGAGGCGTTGCCGCCGATGAGCGTGCGCTCGCTGGTGAGCGTGGTCATCGTGACGCCCCACCCACGGTTGAGCTCGCCGACCATGTTCTCGGCCGGGATGCGCACGTCGGTGAGGAACACCTCGTTGAAGTGGGCGATGCCGGTGATCTGCCGCAGCGGGCGGATCTCGATGCCGGGCGAGCGCATGTCGACCAGGAAGTAGGTGATGCCCTGGTGCTTCGGCACGTCGATGTCGGTGCGCGTGAGCAGGATGCCCCAGTCGCAGTAGTGCGCGCTGGACGTCCAGACCTTCTGGCCGTTGACGACGAACTCGTCGCCGTCGCGCACGGCCTTGGTGCTCAGCGCGGCGAGGTCGGAGCCCGCACCCGGCTCGGAGAACAGCTGGCACCACAGCTCGTCGCCGCGCAGCATCGGCCCGATGAACCGCTCCTTCTGGGCGGCGGTGCCGTGCGCCATCAGCGTCGGGCCGGCCATGCCGATGCCCTGCGCGAACACACCGGGCGCGGCATCGAACTTGGCCAGCTCCTGGTTCCAGATCATCTGCTGCACCGACGTGCCGCCGCGGCCGCCGTACTCCTTCGGCCAGGTGATGCCCGCCCAACCGTTGTCGTACAGCAGCGCCTGCCACTGCTGGGCCTCGCGGACGTGCTGCTGCTCCTCCTCCGAGCCGGCGACGAGGTTGCCGCCGTGCCCGACGGCCTCGGGGTCCTTGAGCTTGGCGTGGGCCTCGAGGAAGGCCCGCGCCTCCTGACGGAAGGCGGCTTCTGCGGGTGAGTCGTCGAAGTCCATCGCGGGTCAGCGATCCAGCTTGAGGACGCGAGCGGCGTTGTCGTGGAGGAACTTCGGCCACACGTCCTCGTTGAAGCCGACCTGGGGCATCTCGCTCATGATCCGCTGCAGCGACAACCCCATCGGGAAGTAGCCGGCGTAGATGATCTTGTCGGCGCCACGCGTGTTCGCGTAGTCGACGATGGCCTTCGGGTAGTGCCGTGGGGCGAACGCGCTCGTCGAGTAGTGCAGGCCGGGCCACTTCAGCATCAGCTTGACGGCGAGGTCCTGCCACGGCTCGCAACCGTGCTTGGTGACGAACGTCAGCTCGGGGAAGTCGTACATCACGTCGTCGATCAGCTCGACGCGCTGTGGGTTCATCCGGATGCGCGGCCCGGGCACGCCGGCACAGCAGAACACGGGGATGTCGAGCTCGCAGCACAGCGAGTAGATCGGGTACATCAGCCGCTCGTTGATGGCCACCTGGGGGAAGGTGCCCGCCGGGAACAGGGTGACGGCGCGAACGTCGAACTCCTCGGCGAGCCGACGGATCCGGCGGATGCCCTCGACGCCCTGGTTCGGGTCGCCACCGACGGAGGCGATGAAGCGATCGGGGTGGTTGGCCAAGGCCTTCTCCGCCGAACCGCTGGTGTCGCCGGCGCTGCCGACGTTGATCATCCCCTTGGCGACACCCCAACGGTCCATCTCGGCGAGGGTCGCGGCGACCGGATCGGCGGCGTCGCGCAGCGTCTTCTCCGGCACGTCCTTGAACATGTACTCGGCCGGGAACTCGAACTGCTCCTTCGACTGACGATCCTTGGTCTGATCCGTGATGAACTTGTACGTCTCCTTCATGTCGCCATGAGGGAAACCGATCATCGTGTCGATGATCGCGATGTCGGCAAAGGTTCGACTGGGAGCTGCGGTGGACTCGCTCATGCGGGTCACCATAACGCCTAGATTGGAACACGTTTCAGTTCTGCTGCCCGATGCAGCTTCACCCGGGGGAAACACAACATGGCCATTCCTGACCAGCGCGATCTCGTCCAGACCCGTGCGACGCTGCGCACCTGGCTGCAGCCCAAGCTGCAGGAGGCCACCGACGCCGACGTCACCGACGTCGAGATCTCCGACTTCAACGCGCCGCAGGGATCGGGGTACTCGAACGAGACGCTGCTCGCCGACGTGACGTGGAAGGAAGGCGGTGAGCCCCGGACCGACTCGCTGGTGATCCGCATCGAGCCGAAGGGCTACAAGGTGTTCCTCGAGGCCGACTTCGAGCTGCAGCACCGCATGCTCAGCCTGCTCGACCGTGACACCGACGTCACCGTGCCGCCGACGCTGTGGCTCGAGAGCGACGAGTCCCTGCTCGGCGCACGGTTCTTCGTGATGCGCCGCATCACGGGTGCTGCACCGGCCGACGTGCCGCCCTACCTCACCGCCGGCTTCCTCTTCGACGCGACGCCGGAGAAGCGGCGCACGCTCTGGACCAACGCGATGGATGCGATGATCAAGGTCCACAGCGTCCCGGTGGAGAAGGTGAAGTTCCTCGACAAGCCCGAGCTCGGCGAGACCGGGTTCGACCAGATCTTCGAGTACTGGCGGAAGTCGTACGAGTGGTCGGCGCGCGGCGAAGCCCAACCCGTGGCCGACTACGCGTGGAAGTGGATGAACGACAACATGCCGACCCACCGCCCGACGGCGCTGTCGTGGGGCGACGCGCGCCTCGGGAACATGATGTTCGACACGGACACCTTCGAGGTCACCGGCGTGCTCGATTGGGAGATGCTGTCGCTCGGCGGCCCGTCGATGGACCTCGGCTGGTGGCTGTTCCTCGAGGACTTCCAGGCCTACGGCCTCGCTCCGCTCGAGGGGATGGGCACGCGCGAGGAGACGGTCGCGTACTGGGAGGCCGGCACCGGCCAGACGGTGCACGACCTCCACTGGTACGAGGTCTTCGCCGGGTTCCGCTTCGCCTGCGTGATGATGCGGATCATCCAGATGTACGGCGAGCCGGGCGACAAGGCCAGCCCCTACGAGCTCGACAACCCGGTCACGCGCGTGCTCGCCCAGAAGCTGGGCATCCACCCGTTCGAGTCGTGACGAAGTCACGAGCCGAGGGTCAGGCTCCGAGGCCGGCGTAGAGGCGCTGGACGGCGTCGATGTAGCCCTCGACGAGCTCGAACATCACCTCACGCACGGGGCGGACGCTGTTCATCTGGCCGACGATCTGGCCGACCGGCACGAACTGCAGGTCCTTGCGGTGGCTGCGCGCGATGCGCGCGTTGGCCTCTGCCGTGAGGATGTTCTGGAGCGGCATGCCGAGCGGTCCCGGACCCGCGGGGTCGGCCCACGCATCGGTCCACACCGAGCGCAGCTGGCGGGCCGGCTTGCCCGTGTAGCACTTCGAGCGGACGGTGTCGGACGACGTGGCCTCGAGGTAGCGCTCGAGGTGCTCGGGCGACGAACTGCTCTCGGTGGTGGCCAGCCAGAGCGAACCCAACCAGGCGCCCTGCGCACCGAGGGCCATGCCCGCGGCGATCTGGCGGCCGGTGCCGATGCCACCGGCGGCGAGCACGGGCGTGCCCGGCACCGCGTCGACGATCTCGGGGACGAGCACCATCGTGCCGATCTCACCGGTGTGACCGCCGGCCTCGGAGCCCTGGGCGATGACGATGTCGACGCCGTTGTTCACGTGGCGCTGGGCGTGCTGGGCCTTGCCGGCGAGCGCGGCCACCTTGACGCCCTCGGTGTGGGCGCGATCGATGATGTCCTTCGGCGGGGAGCCGAGCGCGTTCGCGATCAGCTTGATCGGGTGACCGAACGAGATGTCGACGTGGGCACGTGCAACGCCCTCGGCCCAACCGAGCACACCGCCGACCTTCTCGCCCTCCGGCATCTCGGGGATGTCGAAGCGCTCCATCAGCTCGTCGACGAAGCGACGGTGCTCGTCGGGGATCATCGCCTGGATCTGCTTGTACAGGGCCTCGGCATCGGAACCGTCGACACCGGCCGATGTGGCGGGCATCACGATGTCGACGCCGTACGGCTTGCCGCCGATGTTGTCGTCGATCCAGTTGAGCTCCGTCTCGAGCTGATCGGGGCTGAAGCCGACGGCGCCGAGCACGCCGAGCCCGCCGGCCTTGCTGACCGCGGCGACGACGTCGCGGCAGTGGGTGAAGGCGAAGATCGGATATTCGATGCCGAGCTGATCGCAGATTTCTGTACGCATGACGTGGGGCCCCTTGCCGACGACTGAGTGGAATTATTGGAACATGTTCTAACATTTCCGGATGGCCCGCACAACATCGCAGCGTCGGATCACCGACGTGCCGCGCGGCACCTCGCCTACGATCGAGCCGATGAGCTCGCCCCCTGAGCCCCCACGAGCGGCCCAACGCGTGGCCCAACCGACGACGAACCCCACCACACCACGCCAGTTCGCACGGCGCGACGGGGCGATCGCGGCTGCGCTCGATCTCGCCACCGAGGGCGGCTACGACGCGGTGCGGATGCGCGAGGTGGCCGAGCGGGCCGACATCGCGCTCGGCACGCTCTACCGCTACTTCGGCTCGAAGGACCACCTCCTCTCGGCCACGATGGCGCACTGGGCGGCCGATCTGCGCAGCCGCGTCGAGCGCCGTCCACCGCGCAGCGACTCCCCGGTGGAGTGCGTCGTCGAGGTGCTCGCCAGGGCGTCGAGCTCGCTCGAGCAGAAGCCGCGCCTGGCCGAGGCACTGATCAAAGCGGCCGCGTCGAGCGAGCCGGGCGTCGCCGAAGCCGCCGGCGACGTGTCGACCAACCTGCGCGCGATGCTCGAGCCGCTGCTGCTCGATCTCGACCACGATGTGCGCGACGGCCTGATCGATCTGATCAGCCAGGTGTGGCACTCGTCGCTGATGGGTTGGACCAACGGCCGCTTCCCGATCCACGATGTCGGCGTGAAGATGGAACGAGCCGTACGCCTCATCCTGGAACCGCGATTCGAACCGCGCTTCGAACCGCGCGTCGAATCGACGTCTCGATCCGTCCCGCGCGTGGCGGCAGCGGGATGAGCGCCGCACCGAGCACGTTCCGCAACATCGTCGACCCCGACGATGCCGCACGGTTCCGGGCCAACGGCTGGTGGGGCGATCTCACGGTGTCGGATCACGTGCGCACCCATGCCGCCGACCAGGGCGACAAGGTCGCATACGTCACCCCCGACCACTCGCTCACGTACCGCCAGCTCGATGTCGCCGCCGACCGGGTGGCCGCGGCGATCGTCGCCTCGGGCGCCGAACCGGGCGACCGCGTCGCGGTGATGCTGCCCGACGGGCCCACCATCCACGCCGTGTTCGTCGGCGCCGAGCGCGCCGGTGTCACGGTGATCGGGATGGGCGCCCGCGCCGGCGACCGCGAGATCACGCACCTGCTCACCAAGACCGACGCGCGCCGCATCGTCACCCACGCCGAGCACCGCGGTGCCGAGCAGGAGGCGTTCGTCGCCGGCCTGCGCGGGTCCGGGCTCGCGATCGACCACCACATCGTCGTGCCGCGCTTCGAGATCGCGCTCGCCACTGACGCTGACACCAGCGTGCTCGTCGACGGCAAACCGGTCGAGGCGACGGCGCTCGAGCCCGACGTCGAGCAGCAGCGCCGGATCGGGCCGGACGACCTGTTCCTCGTCAACTCGACATCGGGCACGACGGGCATGCCGAAGTGCGTGACCCACTTCCAGAACCGCTGGATGTACTTCCATCGCAAGGCCGTCGAGAACGGTGCGCTCACCGGCGACGACGTGTTCTGCGCCGCCGTGCCGGCACCGTTCGGGTTCGGCGTGTGGACCAGCCACGTGACACCGCTCGTGCTCGGCGCAACGGTGCTCACGTTCGAGCGCTTCAACGCGGCGCGCACCCTCGAGCTGATCGAGCGCGAGCGTGTCACCACCCTGTGCTGCGTCAGCACGCAGTTCATCATGCTGCTCGGCGAGCCCGCGCTGCAGCCCGACCGCGACGCCGGCGCCGCCACCGTCGACCTCTCGTCGCTGCGGGTGATGTTCACCGGCGGCGAGCCCGTTCCGTACCTGCGCGCGCTCGACTTCGAGCAGCTCACCGGGGCCACCGTCCTGCAGTTCTACGGCTCCAACGAGACGGGGCTGCTGACGGGCACGACGTTGCAGGACGACGCCGACCACCGCCTGCACACCGCCGGGAAGATCGCCGCCGAGATGGAGGTGCGCCTGTTCGACGACGGTGTCGACGTCACCGACACCGGTCGCGGTCAGCCCGGCTGCCGTGGCCCCGCGCTCAGCCCCGGCTACCTCGACGACGACGCCGCCAACGCAGCGCTGT